>NZ_JAIETD010000040.1 GCF_019745455.1 Methylobacterium sp. | reverse complement strand
ATTGATCAGGCACCTTTAGTTGAGGCGGCGCGAGGCATGCCGTGTCGCGTGATGCTGCGGGCGTCTCACGCGCCGCCCCGCCGATGAATGGTTCAGGTTTACATTGCGGATGTCGCAGGTGGCTTGTGACAGTCACGCCGGGGCACGCTGCGGAGAGCAGCAGCAAATGCCCGACCGACCAATGACGAGTGCGTTTGTCGAGGCTGCGGGTGGGACGGCTCAATGTCTCCACGATGCGGTTGAACCAAAGCCTGCAAGAAGCGGCTCGACCGTCCGTCCCCTCGCCGGCGGCTACGATCTCACTCTGCCCGCAGCCGTGAAAGGTTCCGATGGAGATGCCGAGGTCTCGGCCCACCCAGAGGCCGACGACACGGTGAAGGGTGTCGTTGCCTGCTCTGCGATCTCAGACGCGCACCCGGTAAAAGTGGTCCCCGAAACTCTTTCGCGTCCGATACCCGTCAGACGGTTTGATCCAACCCCTCCTCAAGCTGTTGCAAGGCGAACGGCTGACACCGTTCAATGCGAGAGGATCGTATCGGCCGAACTTGGTCCGACACCCTCCGGCAACGGGATGTCGCTGCTGCCGTAGCGTGCGTTGAGGATGAGGTTGGGCCCCTCGTACAGATTGACCAGCCGCGCTACGACAACGGTGTAGGCGGACTGATCGGCGACAGGGTTCTTCGCATCGATGACAAGACGGCCTGCCGGCAGATAGATTGTGCCGAGAAGCATGCGGGCATTGTCGCTGATGATCCGGTACTGACGCAGAGGCGTGTCCGTCGGCGGTGCAGGAGGTACAGGCACAGTGCCCAGTAGGCCATCGGGTTCCGGGGGAGCGGCCGGACTGACGACAGATCGCTGCTCGAAGAAGAGCAGGCTTGCCATCGGACCGTCCTTAGGTGCGGTCAGGCTGATGATGCTGTCCTTGTCGAACAATAAGCCGCCCTTGTCCCCGGTAAAGAAGAAGCCAACGTTCTCGCCCGCCATCGCGGCCTTCTTCTTGACCACCAGGGCGCCGTTCAACATCACATAGACGCCCGGCCGCAATGTCACGAGCGCGCCGTCCGTGATCTCCAGGCCGTTGCAATACGTGCCAGGATCCAGCGTGTAGACACCCTTCACAATCTTGACCGGCTTCGTCGGATCGGCGGCGTTCACGTTGGCCGAACCGCCAAGGACGATACAGGATCCGATAGGCGGCGACGCCCGGCTAGCCAGCGGATCCTTGAGCGGCGGACAGTCGGTTGCAGGAGGGGGCACGAAGTTCATGCTGGTGCCCTTGTAACCGCCAGCCGAACACATCGTCAGCGCAGTGGCAACGGCACCATCACCGGCGCTGATGCCCTCTTGGCTCTTCGAGTTGGAGTAGATCGAGCAGTCCGGGGCTGCGAGCCGAGCGTTCTTTTCCGCGCTGAAGGCTTTCTTGGCTTTCGTATCGAGCGCCAGCAGGCACAGTCGCGTCGTGCCTACCAGCTTGGCGGTGGCATTGACGGTCAGGACGATCTCGGGGATGGGCAGCAGCTTGGCGAAGGTGAGCGGAACGGTCTCGCTCACGTTGACCCGGACGCTCGAATGGTTGCCCAGGACCTCGGCCGAGACGCGGGTGGAAGTCCCCTGGGGCGCCTGCGCGGCTGCCTGCGACGTCGTCACCGAGACGGCCGCGCGAATGGCGGCCGCGTCGTCGGCATTGGCGAGCTTAAATGTGTTCACGCCCGAGATGCTGCCGGTGTCGGCGGCGCGCTGCAATTCCCCTCGCCGCTTGACGACCGCGCCGTAGTCGAGGGCTGCCGCGCTCGCCGCCATCAGGATCGGCAGGAGCAACGCGAACAGCAGTAGGACGTTGCCCTGGCTGTTCTCTCTCAATGTCTGCCATTGTCGATACATACGCTTTACTCCCGCATCAGGACGATGCGAGCGCAGCTCTTTCCGAGTTCTGAATCCTTTCGGCTGAACTCGAGGACATCACCGCATTTGTCGAAAATTACTCGATCGTGTTGATTAGCTTTTGTTATTTTCGCACTGTCGATGTCTCGGGATGTCCGTGCCATCGTAAGGCGTGCATGAGGTCGCCTGGTTCACTCCCGACGCTAGACGATGCCGCGACCGACGGTGACGCTTGCTCCGCCATCTGATCATTCGGCCGACACGCCACCGGAGTTGCAAGCCGGCGGTCCGCCGTGAACCCGGACGACCTGCGCGACGGCCCTCTCTGGAGCCGCGGGCTCGCGCCGAACCGTGAGCAGCGTCCCTACGTGCGGCGCCACACGGCAAGGGTTGGCTCTGCCCGATGGACACATTCCGGCAAAGTCGCCGCATGAAACTCGTCCCCGCGTCACCCGGTCGCCTTCCGCCCCCATAAGGCGATCGGGATCTCGCCGGCGGGTCGGATCGTTTCGTAAGGAGGCGCCCGACCCGCTGCATCGCGCAGGCTGCCGAAGGCCTATCGCCCAGCGGGTCACGTCGGGTAAGCGAGGAGACGTCCTTGGCCTTCCGGACTGCCTTTCCGGCTGCACTGCTCGGCCTCGCCCTCGGTGGCGCGCCGGCCTCGGCACAGCACATGGCGCTGACACCCGGCGGGGAGGCGCCTGCGGGTCGGCCGGCGCCCGTCGTCGAGCGAAACGTCCCGCCATCCCGCCCTCGCGCGGAGGTTCTCGGCGGCGAGCTTCCGAACCAGCGCACCGGCCCGATGCGTCAGCGGGTCGTGCGGGATATTTGCATCGGCTGCGACCGATAGGGTCGTTGGCCCAACCGGCACATCTCGCGGCTTCGCAAAATCCTGACACGACTCACGCAACTGGATTGCAGATCCCGGCAATTCGAGCGTTTTGCGAAATCTCCGCTTCAGTCCCGCCATGGTGAGATACCCATGAAGGGGGATCCGATCATGACGATCACCATGTCCATCAATGCCGTCGGCCTCGTAAGGGCGACAGAGATGCTGCAGTCGGCGAGGAACGAGACCGCCCGCGACGAGAACGTCCAAGGCGCGGGGGGCGCAAAGCGGAGCATCACCGTGGAGATCGGCAGGTCGGTGGATGCCGAAACGCGGGAAGCGGAGAGCGAGATTCCGCTTCCGGCGTCGCAGAAGCGGGCCGTCGACATTCTGGTGTGATACGGCATCGAGGTTGGCGCGGCCATGCAACCCAGGCAGATCAGGCGCCTGTACTCTCTCTCGGGTAGCCCGTCGCTGGCTCATGCGGCGATGATGGGCTTCTCACGACAAATACCGTGATGCTGGGGCGCCGCGCGCGGATTGTCTGCCCGGCTTCGCTAATCTGGATCGCCACCGTGACGCCAGGGCGGCGGGCACCGAGCGTGCTCGATGGACGCTCGTGCGTCGGGAGGTTCTCGTCGCCCGCGATCCGGTCGTGACACATGAGAAGCCGGCAGGCGGGGCGCTGCTCGATCCCGAACCGGCCGTGTCGCGCCTGAATCACTGACGGGCGGCACCGCTGCCTTTGCCCGGTGCCACCGGATGCGACGGCTCCCTCGGCTGGCATCCCGCAACCGAGCCGGTACGATCGGAGGGCGAGGCGGTCGGGCCGGGGGCGACAGCGACGTTCCGGTCGCAACCGCTGGCATTGGCTTGGCCGGGCGCTGAGGTTTCGCCAGGATCGACGGGACCCCGCGATGCAGGCGACGGCGTCCCGTGCTGGGCGAGGGCAGGCGTGCCGAACAGCATCGCCAGGGCCGACAGAGCAATCAACGTCCTCATGCTGTCCTCCGGACCATCAGGCGAGAGCCTAGGACGGCGGTTCTCGGCTTCCGTTGCGGACAGCCGAAGACCGCGCGGCCCGTCCCTCGCTGTTGCGGCAATGGCAGATGCTTTTCGGCTCGCCATTGCCCTCTATCGGCCGCGCCGACGACGCCGCGATCGTCACTTCATCGAACGCCCTCAGGCAGGCGCGGAACCTGCCGGGGAACGTTACGATCCCCCGGCGGAGCCACTCGCGCCGCCGGTGCTTCCGGTGCTGCGGCCGCCGCGCGAAGGTTGGTTGAGATTACCGCCCACGGCCGAATCGCCGATGCTTCTGCGACCGCCGGTGACGTTCTGGCTGCTTGTCACGCCCATGCCGCGCTTCTTGGTGCGAGAGCGCGCATCGGCCTCCGTGCTCATCTGGACGAGGAAGAAGGAGGAGAGTGCCAGGGCACAGGTGGAGAGGATCAGCGTCTTCATGGTGGCTCCTATGTTACGAGAGGCAACACCGGGAGTGACGCGGATGTTTCCGTTGGCATGAGGAACGGCATCCCCGGCCGAGCCCGGTCCGGGCGTCCCTCGTGAAGCGTGAGGCAGAGGCTCGCGTCGGCCCGGCCTCACGCCTCGGCACCCGGCTAGCGGGTCGGCGCAGGGGCGCCCTTGCCCGACGCGCCCGGCGAGGAGCCCGAGCCGGCATCGTTGGCGCCCGTGCTGTTCGTGGTTCCCGAACGGCTCGTGTTGCCCGTCGAGGGTCCGCTACCCGCAGCACCCGGCGAGGAGCCCGACCCGGCATCGCTCGCGCCCGTGCTGTTCGAGGTGCCCGACCGGCTGGTCCCGGAACCGCCGGCCGCCGCGACGGCGACGGAGCCGAGGACGATCGTGCCGGCGACGAGGAGCGTTTTGACGTTCATTGTTTCTCTCCCTGATGGTGGCGTTCGCACGCGGACGTCAACGCAGCCTCGGGATGCGGCGTTCCGGCGCAGCAGAGAGCGGTAGGGGGAACAGCCTGCGCGTGTGTTCATACCGAAGTGGTAGAACACCCTCAGGGCAGCCTTGCGTGAAATACGCTGCTAGCGCATATTCCCCGACGGAGTTCGATTGGGACGACGACAAGGACGAGGTCGTCCAGGCGGTGCGGGGTTTCGGCTTCGCCGACGCGATCGGCGTCTTCCTCGGCAGGACCGTCGAATGGCAGGACACGCGCGATTACGGCGGTGAGGTCCGCATGATCGCGGTCGGCGAGTTCGACGGTGATTTCTATACGGTGGTCTACACGGACCGCGGAACCGTGCGCCGGATCATCACGGCTTGGTCGTCCGACAGGGAGGAGCGCCTGTTATGGCAAAGATGAGCCTGAACGATCTTCGGACGCGCGCCTCGACCGTCGATCGGGCGAAGCTCGACGCGACCACCGACGAGGATATCCGCCGCCATAAAGCCGAGGACGGTTATGGCGACATGTTCCTACCCGAGACCGTGCGGGAGGTCGTGCCGCCGAAGGCACTGCGCATCAGGCTGGCCTTGACGCAGCAGGAGATGGCTGACGCCTTGCGCATTCCTGTCGGGACGTGGCGGAATTGGGAGCAGGGGCGGGTTGCCCTCGATCCGGCCGCGCGGTCACTGCTGACGATTGTGCAGACGAATCCTGAGATTGCGCTTGGGGCACTGCGTATTTCGAATGAAACTTGAAATACTTTTACAGATGCGTAAAACTAAACTGGTGTAAAGTCGTTGTTTTAAAAATACTATTTCACGTTTACTCAGGGGCAGGTCGCGGAGGAAAAGGCGATTTATATTGGTCCACGGTGTTCGTAGACGCAGATTGCCCTGATAATCTTGTGAAAGCCGCGTCCCTTTCAAGATTTTTAATAGCGTTTTCCTGTGCTAACGCATTAGGATAGTATACACGGGAAAAGTCATCAGATCGAAGATGTTCAACCAAATTCAAATCCTTAGCAATCGCTTTCAGAAGAGCTTTTAATCTCTCGTCTTGACTAAATTGGTTCAAGTTATTTGATGCATTAAACGAACTATGAAGATCAACCCAACATTCCCTTACCTCTTTGTTGTCAATGAAAGCAACGTCTATTAGATTTAGAGCCCTGACGCCATCAATCGAATATAAAGTTGATCGTTCTTGCATCAAAGAGTAGAAGACAAGATTTTTTAATCTGCGAACTTCGCTTTTTTGTTCTGCGTCTTTCCTCATCGTTTCGGCCAATTTCGCTGCGTTGACTGGACCTTTCCAAGTAGCATACGCCGCAAACACAGTTGCCAAAAAGCTCAGAAACGCTGCAATTACACTGGCGTCGATCATTCTAGACTACCCAAATTACGAATTTTCTTGAATCTAGCGTTTATTGGTCCAAACTGGGTTTTAATTTCAATAAAGTCTCGGACCATAAAATCTGTTGGAAGGTGTATATCAACTGTAAATCTCAGTCCTTCCGGTCCAACCGTTTGCCCAAGAATAGTAGTTCCGGATTGATGCACAAATACATTTATATTCAAACTGATCGTTTGATTGAGAGTGATCAATTTGTAAGCACCATCATAATCCGCCGACCCGTCCGTACCAGCTACTACGCCACTTTTAAAAATCAAAAGTGTCAAGGCATTTTCTGATATGGAAGATAGGTATCCAGCATAGAATCCGTCGAATTGAGTGGACATGTATAGATATCCGCTATGAACAATTTCTTCTGAAGCGGGCATATTCACTGCGTCCCGCTCACCCCACTAACCCGCCAAATCACCTTCCCCACATCATCGCTGACCAGCAACGCGCCCGTCTTGTCGAGGATCACGCCCACCGGGCGCCCCAGCGCCTTCTCGTCCCCGTTGAGGAAGCCCGTGAGCGCGTCCACCGGCTGGCCTGCCGGCTTGCCGTCCTGGAAGGGGACGTAGATCACCTTGTAGCCGCTCTTCGGGCGGCGGTTCCATGATCCGTGCTGGGCCACGAACAGGCCGTTCTTCCAGGCCTCCGGCAACTGCGAGCCCATCGAGAAGGCGATGCCGAGCGAGGCGGTGTGGGTGCCCACCGCGTAGTCCGGCGTGATCGATTTGGCGACGAGGTCGGGCCGGGGCGGCTGCACACGCTCGTCGACATGCTTTCCCCAATAGGCGTAGGGCCAGCCGTAGAAGCCGCCCTCCTGCACGGAGGTGACGTAGTCGGGCACGAGATCGCTGCCGATTTCGTCGCGCTCGTTCACCGCCGTCCAGAGGGCGCCGGTCTTGGGCTCGAAGGCGAGGCCGTTGGGGTTGCGCAGGCCCGTCGCGTATTCGCGCATGCCTTTGGCGGGAATCGTGTATTCCCAGATCGCGGCGCGGCCCTTCTCGAGCTCCAAGCCGTTCTCGCCCACATTGCTGTTCGACCCGACGGTAATGAAGAGCTTTTGGCCGTCCGGGCTCGCGATGACGTTCTTGGTCCAGTGGTGGTTGATGCCGGCGGGCAGGTCGACGACCTTCTCGGGCGTCGCGGTGACCTCGGTCTGGCCCGCCTGATAGGGCACCTTCACCAATGCGTCGGCATTGGCGACATAGAGGTCGCCCCCGACCAGCGCCATGCCGAAGGGCGAATGCAGGCCTTTCAGGAAGACGTGCCGCTCCTCGGCCGTGCCGTCGCCGTCCTTGTCGCGCAGGAGCACGATACGGTCCGGACTCGGTACGCCGGCCCCGGCCATGCTTTTCACCTTGTCGGCGACCCAGTCGGCGATGCCGGTGGAGGGGTCGTCGGTCTTCGGCTTGTTGGCCTCCGCCACCAGCACGTCGCCGTTGGGCAGAAGGTGCATCCAGCGGGGATGGTCGAACCCTTCGGCATAGACCGCGACCTGCAGCCCCTGCGCGGCCTGCGGCTTGGCGCCATTGGTCCAGCGTTTGACGCGGGCGATGTTCACCGTCGGCATGATCGTCGGGTTGGGCTTGGGCAGCGTCGGGTTCGCGCCGGTGCCCTGTGCCACCTCGAGGCTGGCGCTCTCCGGATAGACGATGAAGCGGATGAAGGCCGCCCCGCCGAGCAGGACAACCGCCAGGGCCGACAGGCCGATTTTCGTTCCGGTGCGCATGGGCGTCTCTCCGCTGGCGCCCGATCAGGCGTCCGTCGTCGAGATAAGCCGGGAGGCCGGGTTTGGCTCCCGGCCTCGCTTCGCCCGCGTCGGCGTGTCGTTCAGCCCGTCTTGGTGAGCGGGGCCTGCGCGGCGACCCGGCGGGCCGGGCCCCTGCGCGCGGGCGCCTCGCGCCGCGGCGCCTGGCCGGGGGCGTAGTTGCCGAAATCCTCGTGGAACTGGTCGACGATCTCGCTCGAGGTCTCGAGGCAGCGGCCGAGATAGGTCGGCAGGGCAGGGGGCGGCGCGAAACCGTCGGAGATGAGACGCTGGTTCGAGAAGGTCACGTTGAGGGCGCAGAACTTGTAGTAGGCCTGCAGTGCCCGCATCATCGCGACCTTGATCGCCTCGTCGAGGCCGAACACCGCACCGAAGCGCTCCTGGAGCAGGGCGCGGTCGGTGGCCTCGAAGCGCTCGTAACGGCGCTCGCCGCCTTCGGGATCGGCCGCCTCGAAGGCGCGGGCGAGGGCGTCCCAGCGTGTGCAATGCTCCTGCCCGCCGGAGAGGTGGTAGACCTTGTGGGAGAGCTCGGGCCGGTCGAGCATCGCCACCAGGGTGTCGGCGACCCAGTCGTTCGGTACGATGTCGATGGCGCCCTCGGGATCGCAGGAGAGCAGGCGGAGCTTGTCGCAGGCCCGCACCACCCAGAGGATGCTGGCGCCCGGGCGGGCGCCGAGGGTGGAGTGCCCGACGACGATCGAGGGACGCGCCACCACCAGCGGCAGGTCGGCGAACTGCGCCGCCAGCGACATCTCGGCCACCGATTTCGACGCGCTGTAATGGACGAGGTGGTTGGTCTCGGGCCGGGGATAGAGCGTCTCGTCGACGAGGTGGGGCGGCTCGCCGCCGCAGATCATCGCGGTGCTGACATGAAGGAAGCGGGTCAGGCCCTTCATCCGCGAGGCGCGTCGGGCCAGGGCCAAGGTGCCGTCGTGGTTGGTCTTATGCACTTTCTCCTGCGCCCACCACGAGGTGTCGGCGGCCAGATGCAGCACCTGATTGATCGAATCGAGCCGCGGGTTGGCGATCTGGTCGGCCTGGGTGAAGTCTCCCGCAACGACCTCCACCCTCTGGGCAAGGCGCTGGGCCGTCAGCGGGTTGGTGAAGCGACCGAGCCGGGCGGCGATGCGCTGGCGCCCGGCCTCCGCGTCAGGGGCCCGGACCAGGCAGACCCATTCATGGTCCCGGTCTCTCGCTTGCCCGCTCGTCAGTGCCCGGTGGAGCACGGCGCCCCCGATCAATCCGGTCGCGCCCGTCAGAAGGATTCGGCTCACCGTGGACACTCCCAATCGCCAGCCCACCATGCCACTGCGTTGCAGCGTAACAAGAGGGTAAACAAAGGGTTATCAACATCTTCACAATTGTTATGTGCTAAAAAGTACGCAGCGTTGCGACCAGGCCACGTCTCGATAAAATTCCAATATCGTTGATAGAATAATACTAGAAATAGTCATCATTGCCTTGCTGCGGCCCGTCGGTAGTCAACCAAGGCATTATAATGCGCTCGCCTCTCGAGACGACGACACCGACACACCGTTTCGTGTTTGCGCGCGCTGCCGGAAGAAAGATTCCGGCGATCGGATTTCGGTCGGGGAGAGCCCCCTTGCGACCCGCCGCGAGCCGACGATAAGTCGCTTCTGCCCGGAGCGAGCCGGGCGGGAGGCTCGGGACATGGACGGACAGGTTTACGGCGCGCTCGGACAACCCGGCATGGGCTTCTTCATGGCGATCCTCGTGGGGGCGCTGGCCGGCTGGCTCGCCGAGAAATTCACCTCCGCCGAGATGGGCCTCTTCGCCAACATCGTCATGGGCATCCTCGGCGGCCTCATCGGCAACTATCTCGCCCAGAAGCTCAACATCCCGATCTATGGCTTCTGGCGCAATCTCCTCTCGGCCACCTTGGGGGCGATCCTGATCATCACGATCTACCGGGCCATACGCGGGCGATATTGAGCGCGGCGCCGGGTCACGCCGGGTTTGCGGGGACGCGCCCGAAGCCTTAACTGATGCGGATGGGCGCACGATCCCCGCGCCCGCAAGTGGGTGGCATGGCGCTCGTCCTCGACCTTCTCAGCAACGATCGCCGGCCGCGCCATCCCGAGAAGGCGCGCCGCCCCGACACGCCGGTGCAGCGCAAGCCCGACTGGATCAGGGTCAAGGCGCCCGGCTCGGCGGCCTGGGCCGAGACCGCCAGGATCGTGCGCGAGAACGGCCTCGTCACCGTCTGCGAGGAGGCGGGCTGCCCCAATATCGGCGAGTGCTGGGAGAAGCGGCACGCCACCTTCATGATCATGGGCGACACCTGCACGCGGGCCTGCGCCTTCTGCAACGTCCGGACCGGCCTCCCCGAGGGCCTCGATGAGGCCGAGCCCGAGAAGGTGGCCGAGGCCGTGGCCAAGCTCGGGCTCCACCACGTCGTCATCACCTCGGTGGACCGCGACGACCTCGCGGATGGCGGCGCCGAGCATTTCGCCCGCACCATCCGGGCGATACGCCGGCTCAGCCCCTCGACCACCATCGAGATCCTGACGCCCGACTTCCTGCGCAAGGACGGCGCCCTCGAAGTCGTGGTCGCCGCCCGCCCCGACGTGTTCAACCACAACCTCGAGACCGTGCCGGGCCGGTATCTCACGGTGCGCCCCGGCGCGCGCTATTTCCACTCGGTGCGGCTGCTGCAGCGGGTGAAGGAGCTCGACGCCGCCATCTTCACCAAGTCCGGCATCATGGTGGGTCTCGGCGAGGAGCGCCACGAGGTGCTGCAGCTCATGGACGACCTGCGCTCGGCCGATGTCGACTTCCTCACCATCGGCCAGTACCTGCAGCCGACGAAGAAGCACCACGAGGTGATCCGCTTCGTACCGCCCGACGAGTTCAAGGGCTTCGAGACCACCGCCTATGCCAAGGGGTTCCTCCTCGTCTCGGCGACCCCCCTGACCCGCTCCTCGCACCATGCCGGCGAGGATTTCTCAAGGCTGAAGGCGGCGCGCCTCGCTCAGCTTCACACCGCCTGAGTCCCGATGCCCTCCTTCCGGATCACCCGCACCGTGCGCCACTCGGCGCAGCAGATGTACGACCTCGTGGCCGACATCGAGCGCTACCCCGAATTCCTGCCGCTCTGCGAGTCGCTGCGCGTCCTGCGCCGCCAGCCGGGGCCGGACGCGACAGAGATCTGCGTCGCCGAGATGGCGGTCGGCTACAAGGCCATCCACGAGCGCTTCACCACCCGCGTCACCCTCGATCCGACGGGCCGCCGCATCGTGGCCGAATACATCGACGGGCCGTTCCGGCACCTGGAGAATCGCTGGTCCTTCGAGGAGGCCGAGGGCGGCGCCTGCGCGGTGAACTTCTTCATCACCTACGAATTCAAGAGCCGGACGCTGGGCCTCCTCATGGGCACGATGTTCGACCGCGCCTTCCGCAAGTTCACCGACGCCTTCGAGGCGAGGGCGAACCGGGTCTACGGCGCGGCGTGAGCACCGTCGATGCCAGGTCCGGACGGGCTCACTCCTTCCCGTTGCGGGTCGGGGGGACTCGCCGGCCCAGCTTCCGGGATGATCAAGACGCTTCGAGGCCGGCGCTCAGCAGACCAAGGGCCTCCACTACCGCAAGCCGTCGGATCATGTCGCGCCCGAGATCGCCGTAGCGGCGCTCCAGGTGCCGCAGGGCAGCGCCGCGCGAAGACAGCCCGAGATGCACGAGCCCGACCGGCTTCTCGCCGCCACCGCCCCCTGGGCCGGCGATGCCAGTGATGGCCACCGCGACATCGGCCTTCGAATGGGAGAGCGCGCCTTCCGCCATCGCGCGCGCCACAGCCTCGCTCACGGCACCATGGGCGGCGAGGAGACCGGGCGGTACACCGAGCATCTCCGTCTTGGCCTCGTTCGAGTAGGTGACGAAGCCGCGCTCGACCACGGCCGAGGAGCCGGGAATTGCCGTCAGCAGGGCAGCCACGAGGCCGCCGGTGCAGGATTCGGCGGTGGCGAGACGCTTGCCGGATGCGGCGTAGGCGGCGAGGAGGGCTTCGGCGCTGGCGCGCAGGTCGGGGTCGTCGATCACGCCCCGGCCTCGGCAAGGTCGGAGTCCGGAAGGCGGATGGTGGCGGCGGCCTGGGCGGCGAGTCCTTCGGCGCGGCCGACGAAGCCGAGTTTCTCGGTGGTCGTCGCCTTGATCGAGACGGAGCTCAGCGGGACGCCGCAGATCTCGGCGATTCGCGCCCGAATCGCTTCCCGATAGGCGCCGATGCGCGGGGCCTCGGCGAGGACGGTGATATCGAGATGGTCGATCTTGCCGCCGCGCGCCCGCACCAGCGACGCCGCATGCGCCAGGAACTGATCCGAGGCAGCCCCCCGCCATTGCTCGTCGCTCGGCGGAAAATGCGTGCCGATATCGCCGTCCGCGATGGCGCCGAGAAGCGCGTCGGTGAGGGCGTGGAGGGCGACGTCGCCATCCGAATGGGCGAGCACGCCGCGATCGGCCGGGATCTTCACGCCGCCGAGCCAGACGTGGTCGCCCTCCGTGAAGGCGTGGACGTCGAAGCCGGTGCCGAGGCGGGTGACATAAGCGGTCATGGCGGAACTTTCGGGGTCGGAGAAGGCGCGGTCGGCCTCGACGAGGTCGGCGGCCTGGGTGATCTTCACGTTGCGCAGATCGCCCTCGAAGACCACGACCTGCAGCCCGGCCCATTCGGCGAGCGCGCCGTCGTCGGTGAACCCGTCGAGGCCGGCCTCCGCCGCCCGGCGATGGGCCTCGTGCAGGAGAGTGAAGGCGAAGGCCTGCGGCGTCTGGACCGCGCGCAGCGTCTCGCGCGGCGGTGTCTCCGTCACGCGTCCGATGCCGGGGCCGATCGACTCGATCCGCTTGATCGTATCGGTGACGGGCAGACCCGGGACGGCGGCCCCGTGGTCGCGCCCGGCGGCGAGCGCACGGTCGAGCAGGGGGGCGTCGACGAAAGGGCGAGCGGCATCGTGGACCAGGACGAGGCGCGGTGCTCCGCTGCGCGCCAGAGCGTCGAGGCCCGCACGGACCGAGAGCTGCCGTGTCGCGCCGCCGGTCACTGGCGCGGCGATCCTGGCGCGCGTCTCGGGAGCCAGGTCGGCGAGGCATTCGTGGTAGAACGCGGCAGCGTCGGCGGCGATGACCGGCTGGATCCGGTCGATGCCATCATGCGCGGCAAGGGCGGCGAGGGTGCGCGTCAAGACAGCGCGGCCGCCCACCCTGCGATACTGCTTCGGGGTGCCCCCCCCGATACGGATGCCGCGACCGGCCGCGACCACCACTGCCGCCGCGTCCCGCGCGGTCTGCGTCATCACACTCACTCCCGTGCCCCCGCGGGGCCTGTCGTGTAAGCGGGGGAGGGATCGAAATCAAATCGGCGGCACCGCTTGCGTCGGAGCGCGATTTGTCTATTTGTTGTGCAGAATGTGGGCTGATGATTATTTGAGCGTTTTACGCTCCCGGCAGGATGGTGGCGACGGTTCCGGGACCGTCGGATCCGGCCGGCGTGGAACCGCGCCGCCGGTCCTGCTGGCCCCCCTCTCGGGCATCACGGATCTGCACTTCCGCCGGGCTGTGCGCAAGCTCGGAGCGAGCGCGGTCGTCTCCGAGATGGTGGCGGCCGCCGAGTTCGCGAAAGGCGACGAAGAATCGCGCCTACGCGCCGAAGGCGGCGGCATCGATCCGCATGTGGTCCAGCTCGCCGGCTGCTCGCCGGCACCCATGGCACAGGCCGCGCGCCTCGCCGAAGATGCCGGCGCCCATGTCGTCGACATCAATATGGGCTGCCCCGCCAAGACCGTGACCGGCGGCGAGGCCGGCTCGGCGCTGATGCGCGACATCGAGGGCGCCACCCGCATCCTCGCTGCGGTGCGCGAGGCGGTGTCGGTACCCGTCACGGTAAAGATGCGGCTCGGCTGGGACCATGACAACCTCAACGCGCCAGAACTGGCCCGGCGGGCGGAATCCCTCGGTCTCGACGCGGTGACCGTCCACGGCCGCACGCGGCAGCAATTCTACAAGGGCGTCGCCGACTGGCGCGCGATCCGGTCCGTGGTCGAGTCGGTGCGCATTCCCGTCATTGCCAATGGCGACGTGGTCGATGCGGGCACCGCCCGGACCTGCCTCGAACAATCGGGCGCCGCCGGGGTGATGATCGGCCGGGCAGCCCTGGGCCGCCCCTGGCTCGTCGGCGCCGTGGCGGCGGAGCTCGCAGGGCACCCCGTCCAGACCCTGGACGAGGCGGCGCGCGCGAGGATCGCCCTCGACCATTACGACGGCCTGCTGGCGCTCTACGGCTATCGCATGGGTATCCGCCACGCCCGCAAGCATCTGGCCGCCTATGCCGACGCCGCCGGCGGCCTCGACACGCCGGCACGGACCGCGATGCTTACCTCGACCGATCCGGCGCAGGTGCGGGTCCTCCTCCGCAAGGCGTTCGCCGGTCGGCACCTGTCCCTCGGGGAGGCCGCATGACCGACGACGGCATGCCCAAGCGCCCTGGCACAGGACAGGCTGGCGAAAGCCCCCCGCGCGCTTCGGCCTACGCCCTGCCGGCGGGTCTTACCACTGCCGCCGGCCCGTCCAGCGAGGCGGTGATCAACGCCCTGCCGCTTCCGGTGATCACCATCGGCGCTGACGACCGCATCCTGCACGTCAACCATGCGGCCGAGCTGTTCTTCGACCATTCCGCCCGGCTGATGCAGCGCCAGCGCCTCGGCGACATCATTCCCTTTGCCTCGCCGGTCATCGCGCTCGTGGCCGATGTCCGCCGCCGCCGCGCCAGCGTCAGCGAATATGGCGTCGAGCTGGTGCAGCCGCGTTCGGGCCAGGAGCGCAGCGTCGACGTTTTCGCGACGCCGCTGGGCGACGACGGCGAGGCCGTGGTGCTGATGCTCCAGGAGCGCACCATCGCGGACAAGATGAACCGGCAGCTCACCCACCGGGGCGCGGCCCGCTCGATGATCGCCCTCGGCGCGATGCTGGCCCACGAGATCAAGAACCCGCTCGCCGGCATCCGCGGCGCCGCCCAGCTCCTCGAACAATCGGCGGGCGAGGAGGACCGGCTGCTTACCCGCCTCATCTGCGACGAATCCGACCGGATCGTGCGCATCGTCGAGCGGATGGAGCTGTTCGGCGACGAGCGCCCCGTGGAGCGCAGCGCGGTCAACGTCCACGGCGTGCTCGACCAGGTGAAGCGCTCGGCGCAGTCCGGTTTCGCGCGGCACATCCGCTTCGTCGAGACCTACGATCCGTCGCTGCCGCCGGTCCTCAGCAACCGCGACCAGCTCATCCAGGTCATCCTCAACCTCGTGAAGAACGCCGCGGAGGCGATCGGGGCCGACGCGGTCGACGGCGAGATCACCCTCTCCACCGCCTTCCGCACGGGACTGCGCCTGCAGGTGCCGGGCTCGCGCGAGCGGGTGAGCCTGCCGATCGAGGTGTCGGTGAGCGACAACGGCCCCGGCGTCAGCGCCGACCTGCTGCCCGACCTGTTCGATCCCTTCGTCACCACCAAGGCGCAGGGAAACGGCCTCGGACTTGCACTCGTCGCCAAGATCATCGGCGACCATGGCGGCATCGTCGAGTGCGACCCCGCGCCTCGACGGACCACCTTCCGTCTCCTGCTTCCCATGTCGAGCGCCCGCGACGGGCGTGAGTCCTCCCCGGATTCCTGGAACCCGTAGAGCCGCGTCATGCACAACCGCCACATCATCGTCGCGGACGATGACGCCGCCATCCGCACCGTCCTCAACCAGGCCCTGTCCAGGGCCGGCTACGAGGTGCGATCGACCGGCAACTGCGCCACCCTCTGGCGCTGGGTCGCGCAAGGGGAGGGCGACCTCGTCATCACCGACGTGATGATGCCGGACGAGAACGTGTTCGACCTGCTGCCCCGCATCAAGCGGGTGCGGCCCGAATTGCCGATCATCGTCATGAGCGCGCAGAACACCTTCATGACCGCGATCCGCGCCTCGGAGCGCGGCGCATACGAGTACCTGCCCAAACCCTTCGACCTGAAGGAGCTCATCGCCATCGTCGGGCGCGCGCTCTCTCGCCCCCGCGGCACGCCCGCAGCGGGGGCGGAGCCGGGCAACGAGGACATTCCGCTGGTGGGCCGCTCGCCGGCCATGCAGGAGATCTACCGGGCACTTGCCCGTCTGATGCCCACCGACCTCACCGTGATGATCACCGGCGAATCCGGCACCGGCAAGGAGCTGGTGGCGCGCGCGCTCCACGATTACGGCCGTCGCCGCACCGGCCCGTTCGTGCCCGTCAACATGGCGGCCATCCCGCGCGACCTCATCGAATCCGAGCTCTTCGGCCATGAGAAGGGCTCCTTCACCGGCGCGCTCGCCCGCTCAGCCGGCCGCTTCGAGCAGGCCGAGGGCGGCACGCTCTTCCTCGACGAGATCGGCGACATGCCGATGGAGGCGCAGACCCGCCTCCTGCGCGTGCTGCAACAGGGCGAATACACCACGGTGGGCGGCCGGGTGCCGATCAAGACCAATGTCCGCATCATCGCGGCCACCAACAAGGACCTGCGCATCTCGATCCAGCAGGGGATCTTTCGCGAGGACCTGTTCTTCCGCCTCAACGTGGTGCCACTGCGCCTGCCGGCCCTGCGCGAGCGTTCCGAGGACGTGCCCGACCTCATCCGCCACTTCTTCGTCCTCGTCGAGAAGGAGGGCCTCAGCCGCAAGCAGCTCGACGGCGAAGCGATGGAGAAGCTCAAGCGCTATCGCTGGCCGGGCAACGTGCGCGAGCTCGAGAACCTTGTCCGGCGCCTCGCGGCCCTCTACCCGCAGGAGACCATCACGGGCCCGGTGATCGAAGCCGAGCTCGATACGTTGCCGCTCGCCCAGAGCGCCCCGGCCGGCACCAACGGCCGCCGCCAGGCATCCGGCGAGAACGAGACCCTCTCGGGCGCCGTCGAGCGGCATCTCGCCGACTATTTCAGCGGCTACCGCGACACGCTCCCCCCGCCCGGTCTCTATCACCGCATCCTGCGCGAGATCGAAGGCCCGCTGATCGGCGCGGCGCTTGCGGCAACGCGCGGCAACCAGATCCGCGCGGCGGAACTGTTGGGGGTGAACCGCAACACCCTGCGCAAGAAGGTGCGGGACCTGGACCTTCAGGTGTTCCGCACGGCGCGGTGAGAAAGAGCGAGCCTCGGCAGATCTAAGCCGATCACTCGACAATGCTATGAAACGAGATGAGCAGCATCGAGGATGACGTCGCGTCCCGGCCGGACGACGAGGCTCCCGAATGGGCGCGGGACGAGGTGGGCAAGCCAGGATCGGCGCTCGCCGTGATCGAGTCCGTGTTCGGAACGGACGCGGCCGAGACGTCGCGCCGACGGCCAAGCCGGTCCCGCGAGCCGGACCGGAAGGTGAACCAGACCCTGCGCCTCGATGTCGAAATGCTGGAGGCCTATCGGCGCGAAGGCGAGGGATGGCGGACGCGCTGAACGAGGTCCTGCGAGAGCATATGCCTGGACGAGGGAAATAGAGCCGCGGCAGCCCATCCAGAGAGCCGAAGATCGGTCCCACGCCATGAGATCAGGAATGCGCCATTGAAGAATTCTTCGCGACGTCGGCGATGAGAGCCCGCAGCCAACGATGGGCTGGATCGTGGCGATAGCGGACATGCCATGCCATCTCGACGGGGAAGGTCCCCAGATCGACCGGTGCCGGCACGACCCTCAGGCGCGGGTCGTTCGCAAGGCGCCGGCAGATCAGGCGCGGCAGCGTCGCGCAATAATCGGTGACGGCGATCACCTCTGGCACCGCCAGGAAACTGCTGACGGACACCGCGACGTCACGCCGGAGTTCCTGCCGATCCAGGGCCTCGAACAGACCGGCGCGCAGCCGGCCGGGCGGCAGCACGTTCACGTGCTTCAGTTGCTCGAACTGCTTCCGCGAGAGAGTATCGCCGATCGTTGGGTGGTGCGCCCGCACCACGCAGGCGAAGCCATCATCCATCAGATGCTGGACGACGAGATTGTCCGGCGGGTCGATGACACGACCCAGAACCAATGCGGTCGTGCCGGATACGATTCCGGTCTCGACCAGGTCGTTGCCGTAGGGCGTGAGGCGAAGCTGGATGCCGGGAGCGACCTCGCCGAGCCTGGCGACGATGGCCGGAGCGAGGACGAACTCCGCGTAACCGTTCGGCGCGATGGTCAGCAGCCGCTCGGCCGCGGCGGGGTCGAAGCCCTGCTGACCGAGCACCGCATCGTCGATCCTCGCCAGCGCATCGGCGACCACCGGCGCGAGTTCGAGCGCGATCGGCGTGGGCTGGATCCCGTAGCGCGTGCGGATGAACAACTGGTCCTGCATCGTCGTCCGCAGCCGCGCCAGGGCGTTCGAGAGCGCCGGCTGCGTCATTCCCAAGCGCTCGGCCGCGCGGGTGACGCTGCGCTCTTCCATGAGGGCGGTGAAGATCGGCAGCAGGTTGAGGTCGTACCGCACGGGTTATGCTGCTGAACGCATATCTGAAATTCGATAGATAAATTTCTTGTATATGTCGAGCGGCCATATGGTGGGTTCAACCGAAGAGACGCGCAGCACGCCGGCCTTTTCGGACCCCCTGATGAGGAACAGCGACAATGAAGATCCTGATGGTACTGACCTCGCACGACACGCTCGGAAACACAGGTCGTAAGACCGGCTTCTGGCTGGAGGAACTGGCCGCCCCCTACTACGTGTTCAAGGATGCCGGGGCGGAGATCGTCCTGGCATCGCCCCAGGGAGGTCAGCCACCGCTCGACCCCAAGAGCAACGAGCCGGGCTCACAGACGGACGAGACCCGCCGCTTCGAAGCCGATGAGGAGGCGACGTCCCTGCTGTCGAACACGGCTCGGCTCGATGCCGTCGATCCTGGCGATTACGACGCCGTCTTCTATCCCGGCGGTCATGGTCCGCTCTGGGACCTCGCCGAAGACCGGATCTCGATCCGCCTGATCGAGGCGACGCTTGGAGCGGGCAAGCCCGTTGCCCTCGTCTGTCACGCACCCGGCGTGCTGCGCCGTGCGAAGGCACCGGACGGCAAGCCGCTCGTCGAGGGCCGGAAGGTCACCGGCTTCACGAACACCGAGGAGGAGGCCGTGGGCCTGACAGAGGTGGTGCCCTTCCTGGTCGAGGACGAACTCAAGCGGAACGGCGGCCATTTCTCGAAGGCAGGAGACTTCGAGCCTTACGTGTTGAGCGACGGCCTCCTCATCACGGGTCAGAACCCAGCCTCGTCCGGACCGACCGCCACGCGCCTCGTGGAACAACTCGCAAACCGCTGAGGCAAGGGCGCCGGCCGTCCTTCGAGTGGGACGCACCATCGGGGGTCGGCGCCCTGAACACGACGCAACGCACAGGGATAGGAAAAAAAGCTTGACACGTGGGTTCATTCCCACCTACAACCCCGCCATCCGCTCCCGGCATCCCTTGGGATGTCTCGACAGGGAGCCTCGTCTCTGACCAGGGCGGGGTTTCGGGGGGCGGGGCGGTTCCTGCGTCGGTGGCTCGGTCGGCCGCCGCCCCGGGCGCCGTCATCCGGCGCAAGGTCACGCGGCAGGAGATGGTCCTTGTCCGCGCGGCCCCAAGGAGAAACCGATGCCAGGCGCCCACTAGGAGGCGCAGGCGCAGGGCGCGGGCGCCCTGCCGCATACGGACCGGCTCAGATCCGGATCACCGCCGTAGAAGTCGAGGCCGGACACGGGCGAAAAGAGATCGCGACGACAAATCGGTCGGGCGTCCCGGCGACGGGGCTATCGACCGCGGGACGCCGGGGAGCCCACCTCCTTCGGCGCTGACATCGACACCGGGTTCCGCGGCGTCCCGCGTCCCCCTGTCTTCCGGGCCATGCCCCCGGCGCCGAAAAGCGCGCGGGGACGTCTCTGCGTCGACGCGCGGAACCTGATCGTCACCGCATGGCGGAGACCAGCCAGCACGCCGCCCCGAGTTGAACCCCGCCGGCCTCGGCCCGTCTCGCGAAATCCGCCGCCACCGCGGTACGTGCCCGCTCGCGGACCTCGTCGTCCTGGTCGCGGAGGAGGCGCGAGACCGGCCCGAGTTCGAGGACGAAGCGCGCGGCCGAGTCCGCCGCTTCGCCGGTGGCCGCCCCGCCCGAGAGGCCGAGACGCAGGTCGCGATCGATCGGCTCCACGGTGATATCGAGGAAACCCGCCGCCGCGAGGATGCCGCCGATGACCTCCGGATCGGCGAAGCGGAACGGGCCCGGCCCGTCCGGCGGCGAGGGCTCCGGCTCGGGCACCAGGGGCAGCACGACAGCCCGCGGTACCGTGATCCAGGCGTTCTCCGCCAAAGGCCGCCAGCACAGGAAGGTCAGGCGCCCGCCCGGTACCAGGGCGCGACGGAGATTGGCGAAGGCCGCCACCGAATCGTCGAAGAACATCACACCGAAGCGCGAGATGACATGCTCGAATACGGCGCTGTCGAAGGCGTGCGTCTGAGCATCCGCCTCGATGAACCCGATGGGCGCGCCGCCGAGGGCTTCCAGCGCGGCGCGCTCCCGCGCCACGGCAAGCAGCGGCCCCGAAACGTCTGCGGCGACCACTCGGCCGCGGCCGCCGAGAACGCGGGACGCCCTGATCGCGCAATCGCCGGCGCCGCAGCCGACATCGAGGACAGGAGCGTCCGGCCGCAGGGCCGCACCCGTGAACAGGATCTCGGTCAAGGGCGCGAACACCGCGTCGATGCTGCGCTGGTTGCGAGCCCAGCGCTCACCCGCATCGCCGTTCCAGTACTCGCGCTGCGTGGTGGTCTCGGCCATGGTCGATTCCCTCAGAGCCCTTCGGCGCCGCCATCCGAGCGCGGATCGTGGGTCGCCTCGATGCGGCCGTTGCCGGAATGGCGCACCAGCATGCCGGCATGGCCCAGCGAGTCGATATAGGCGCCCCCTAGCTCCTCGATCTCGTGGCCCATGGAGCGCAAGGCCGCGATGCAGGCCGGATCGAACCGGTCCTCGACCTTCACGCTGAGCGATTCCGCGCCCCAGGTCCGGCCGTAGAGGAGGCGGGGGGCGTCCACCGCATCGGCGACGCCCATTCCGTAATCGGCGTAGCGGGAGAAGATCTGGGCCTGGAACTGAGGCTGCCCGTCGCCGCCCATGCTGCCGTAGGACATCACACGGCCGTCGTCGAAGGCGGCGAGGGCAGGGATCAGGGTGTGGAAGGGGCGCCGGCCCGGCTCCAGCGGGTTCACGGCCTTCGGGTCGAGGGAGAACGAGGTGCCGCGATTCTGCCAGTGGATGCCGGTCCTGGGCAGCACCACCCCGGAGCCGTATTCCCAGTAGATCGACTGGATGTAGGAGACGGCGAGTCCATTGTGGTCGATGGCGCCCATCCAGACGGTGTCGCCCTCGCCGGGATTGCGCAGGGGAACGCTCGCCGCGCGGCCCATGTCGATCCGGGCCGCCTCCCGGTCGAGGAAGCCGGCATCGAGGAAGCGCGACGGGTCGCCGTCGAGCCGGTCGAAATCGGTGACGAAACGGTCGCGTACGGCAAAGGCCCGCTTCGTCGCCTCGATCAGCCCGTGGTAGTGAGCCGTGGTCTCGGCCCGGTCGATCTTGAGCCGGTCGAACAGGCCGAGGATGATGAGCGCGGCGAGCCCCTGGGTCGGCGGCGGAAAGTTGTAGAGCACCGCATCCCGCCGGCGCAGGATGAGCGGCGCGCGCTCGCGGGCCGCATAGGATTTCAGGTCGGCCCGCGTCACCGGCGCGCCGAGCCGGTCGAGGTCGGCGGCGATCTCGCGGGCGATGTCGCCCTGGTAGAAGTCGTCGAGCCCGGCATGGGCGAGCTGGTCGAGGGTCGCGGCCAGAGCCGGCAGGCGGCGCAGGACGCCAGCCGCGCAGGGCTTGCCGGCATCGAGGAAGGCGTCGGCGAAACCCGGCTGGTCGTGGAGGGTATCGAGCTCCTTGGGGACGTAGCGCGCCTCGGAGGGCGAGACCTCGACACCATCGCGGGCATGGCGGATCGCATCGGCGAGGAGCGCGGGCAGCGGGAGCCGGCCGCCCAGTGCCGTCGCGAGATCGAGGGCGAGGCGCCAGCCGCCGATGGCCCCGGCCACGGTCACGGCGGCATCGGGCCCGCGCGAGGGGATGATCTCGTGGCCCATCTCGCGATAGCGCGGAATCGTGGCGAGGGAGCCCGCCGGGCCGCAGGCCTCGATGCCTCGCACCCGGCCGCCGGGCTCACGCACCAGCCAGAAGCCGTCGCCGCCGATCCCGTTCATGTGCGGGTAGACCACCGCGATCGTCGCCGCCATCGCCGCCATCGCCTCGATGGCGTTCCCGCCCTGCGCCAGGATCGATTGGCCAGCCTTGGCCGCGAGGTGGTGCGGAGCGGCGACGGCGGCGGAGGCGTAGACGGGTGTATCGGGCATGGAATTCCAATGACGATCGACAGCTTGAATTATCGCCACGCTAGCGGGCGCGCTTCGGCCTTGCAAAGGTTGGCGCACGATCGAGCGCCTCGCAGGTCACATGTCCGTTATGGCCGATACCGCCCCCCATTCGAAGAAGCGGGTTTCGGCATGATTCAGTGGGGTTTGACGGCAGATGCTGGAATTCCATTCCCATGACCTTCGCGGTCCGGCACCTTGATTCGTATTAATTTCGCCACACTGTTGTGGCGACGCATCAGGGATGGCGTGGCTTCGAAAAACCAGGCGGTCCGAGCCGACGGAGCCTTCCAGCGAGGGGGCGGGTTCGGCCGCCGAGCAGGCTCCGGCGATCAAGGCCCCACCGCGCGGGCCGGGCTGGATCGGTGCGATCGTCGTCGCCACGGCTTTGGTCTCGGCCATTGCGACCTTCCTGATCCTGGCGGGCGTGATCCGCGTGACCCCCACGCCCACGGTCGGCGTCACCCTTCTCGGCATCAACGTCGCCCTGGTGCTCGGCCTCGTCGTCATCATCGTGTGGGAGGCGCGGGTCTTCTTCCACGCCCGCAAGGCGAACGCGGCGGTGGCGCGGCTTCACACCCGCATCGTCGGGCTGTTCAGCCTCATCGCGATCCTCCCGACCGTACTTCTGGCGGTGGTGGCGGCCGTGACGATCGATCGTGGACTGTCCCTCGGCTTCACCGACCGCGTCCGCGACGTGGTCCTGAAATCGGTCGAGGTCGCCGACGCCTACCAGGAGAACCAGTGCCAGAGCTTGGCACGGGAGATCCGCATCCTCACAGACGACCTCACCCGGGCACGACCGAATTTCGACGTGAACCGCGAGTGGTTCCAGACTTTTCTGACGACCCGGGCGACGGCGCTCGGACTGCCGGTCGCCGAGATCATGCGCGGCCCCACCGAAGTGGTGGCGAGGGCCAAGATCGACATCATCAAGGAGCGGCGCCTGCCCTCCGCCGCCGCCTTCGAGGAGGCGGCGAAATCAAGTGACCCGATCTGCCTCGTGCCGAGCGAGGGCCGCGTTTTCGCCGCGCTCCTGCGGATGCCCGCCTATGACGGGGCCGTGCTCCTGGTACAGCGCGAGGTCAGCCAGCTCGCCATCGAGTTCCCCGGCGTGTCGCGGGCAGCGGCGGCCGAGTACCTCACCTACGATTCCCTCAAGCGATCGATCCAGATCACTTTCGCCTCGGTCTTCGTGCTGATCGCGCTCATCGCGCTTCTCTCGGCGGTGTGGTTCGGGCTCAATTTCGCGAACCGCTTCGTGGCGCCGATCCGGCGGCTCATCAATGCCGCCGACCAGGTCGCGTCGGGGAATTTCTACGCGCAGGTGCCGGCCAAGAAGACCGATGGCGACCTCGCCCATCTCGGCGAGAGCTTCAACAAGATGACGCAGGAGCTGCGCCGCCAGCACGATGGCCTGATGGCGGCGAGCGATCTCATCGACCGCCGGCGCCGCTTCACGGAAGCGGTGCTCTCGGGCGTCTCGCCCGGCGTCATCGGGGTCGATGCGGCCGGACTCGTGACGATCGCGAACCCGGCCGTGGAGCGCACCCTCGGTGTCAAGGCCGAGGCCATCATCGGGCAGTCCCTGACGCAGGTCGTTCCAGAGCTGCAGAGCCTGTTCCCGGACGGCGTGGAGGGCCGCCAGCGCGCCCTTCAGCAGCAGATCCAGCTGACCCGCGACGGGCGCGAGCGCACGGTGACGGTGCGGGTCACGAGCGAACAGGCGCAAGGCGGTGCGCGCGGCTTCGTCGTGACCCTCGACGACATCACCGATCTCGTCTCGGCCCAGCGCACCTCGGCCTGGGCGGATGTCGCCCGTCGCATCGCCCACGAGATCAAGAACCCGCTGACCCCGATCCAGCTCTCGGCGGAGCGGATCCGGCGCAAATACGGCAAGGTGATCGTCGAGGATCGCGACGTCTTCGATCAGTGCACCGCGACGATCGTGCGCCAGGTCGACGAGATCAAGCGGATGGTCGACGAGTTCTCGTCCTTCGCGCGCATGCCCAAGCCCGCCATCGCCCGGAACGACCTCGGCGAGATCGCGCGCCAGAACCTCTTCATGATGCGAGTGGCCCACCCCGACATCGCCTTCGGCTTCAAGGGCGAGGAGGAGGGCAGCCAGCCGCTCACCGCCGCCTTCGACATCAGGCTCCTGTCGCAGGCCATCACCAACATCCTCAAGAACGCCGTCGAGGCGGTGATGGCGGTACCCGAGGCCGAGCGCGGTCAGGGGCGTGTCGACGTCGCCCTCGTCGAAGAAGACGGATTCGCGGTGATCGAGGTCACAGACACCGGGAAAGGCTTCCCTGCCGAGGGACGCCAGCGCCTCCTCGAGCCCTATATGACGACCCGCGAGGGCGGCACCGGGCTTGGCCTCGCCATCGTGAGCAAGGTGCTGGAAGAGCATGGCGGCGGGATTGAGCTGAACGACAATCCGGCGGGGCGCGGCGGGCAGGTGCGCATGCGCATCCCGCGCGAAATCGCACCCGCCGAGACCATCGATGAGACGCGGGGGCGCCACGCCGCCGCAACGGATGAGAAGGGCGCCGCACGGACGGGCCCCGAAATCGCGGAGATCCTGACATGAGCGCCGACATCCTGATCGTCGACGACGAGGCCGACATCCGCGACCTCGTCGCCGGCAT
Organism: Methylobacterium sp.; assembly: GCF_019745455.1. Lineage (GTDB taxonomy): Bacteria > Pseudomonadota > Alphaproteobacteria > Rhizobiales > Beijerinckiaceae > Methylobacterium. Next base: position 105,116 of record NZ_JAIETD010000040.1, on the reverse strand, counting down.
CCTCGACGACGAAGGCCACCGCACCCGCACCGCCGGCGGCTCCGACGAGGCACTGGCCGCCATTGAATCGCGACGGCCCCACCTCGTCTTCCTCGACATCTGGCTGCAGGGCTCGCGCCTCGACGGACTGCAGGTGCTCGACCAGATCAAGGCCGGCCATCCCGACCTGCCGGTCGTGATGATCTCGGGCCACGGCAACATCGAGACCGCCGTGGCGGCGATCAAGGCGGGCGCCTACGACTTCATCGAGAAGCCGTTCAAGGCCGACAGGCTGATCCTCGTCGCCGAGCGGGCGCTCGAGACCTCCCGGCTCCGGCGCGAGGTGCGGGACCTCAAGACCCGCTCGGGCCAAGCGAGCCGGATGGTCGGCGGATCGGTGGCGGTGAACCAGCTCCGCCAGACCGTCGACCGCGTCGCCCCGACCAATGCCCGCGTCATGATCCTCGGGGCACCCGGCTCCGGCAAGGAGCTCTCGGCGCGAACGCTCCATGCCGCGTCGAGCCGCGCGAACGGCCCGTTCGTCGTCATCAACGCCGCCACGATCACGCCGGAGACGATGGAAGCGGAGCTTTTCGGCGTCGAAGCCGGGGAGGGCCGCGTGCGGCGCGTCGGCGCCCTCGAAGAGGCCCATGGCGGCTCGCTCTACATCGACGAAGTCGCCGACATGCCGCGCGAGACCCAGAACCGGATCCTGCGGGTCCTGGTGGACCAGAACTTTCAGCGCGTCGGCGGCACCACGCGGGTGCATGTGGACGTGCGCATCATCTCGTCCTCCTCGCGCGATCTCGCCGAGGAGATCGCATCGGGCCGCTTCCGCGAAGACCTGTTCCACCGGCTCTCGGTCGTGCCGATCCGCGTTCCCTCGCTATCCGAGCGCCGCGAGGACGTACCGGAACTGATCTCGTTCTTCATGGATCAGATCTCCGGCGCAACCGGCCTGCCGCGCCGCCGCATCGCCGAGGATGCGATGGCGGTCCTGCAATCGCATGACTGGCCCGGCAACGTCCGCCAATTGCGCAACAACGTCGAACGCCTGATGATCCTCACCCATACCGACCCGGATCAGGAGGTCAGCTCGGAGATGCTGCCGACCGAAATCGGCGCCCTGGTGCCGACGACGCCGAATGGAGCCGGGGGTGAGAAACTGATGAGCCTCGCTCTGCGGGAAGCGCGCGAGATCTTCGAACGCGAGTACCTCATCGCCCAGATCGCGCGGTTCTCGGGCAACATCTCGCGCACCGCCGAATTCATCGGCATGGAGCGGTCCGCTCTCCATCGCAAGCTGAAGTCCCTCGGCATCGGCTCGTGATGAGGCAGGGGACCGATCCCTTCGGATCGGCTCATCCTCCTCTTGCATCGCGCCAGCATTGCACGTGTAATAGCAACGCCTGCCGATACTGTCGTAAAGTCGTGGGGGCGACTCGCGGCGGTCCCGATTGAAGAGAACCCGTCCCAGGCGGCGGGCTGCATGGTTAAACAAGGACAAGAAAAATGGCGGCTGAACGCTCTCAGAACCTGCAGGACACGTTTCTCAACCACGTCCGCAAGAACAAGATTCCGCTCACCATCTTCCTCGTCAACGGCGTCAAGCTGCAGGGCGTGGTGACATGGTTCGATAATTTCTGCGTGCTCCTGCGCCGAGACGGCCATTCGCAGCTCGTCTATAAGCACGCGATCTCGACGATCATGCCCGGGCATCCCGTTCAACTGTTCGAGCCGGACGAGGTTGCTCCCGAGAAGGCGTGAAGGCTGATAAAGCCAATACCGGTTCGTCGCCTTCCGAACTCTGACGCAGGGCGATGATGGCCGTTGAGTCCTCTGTGCGCGCGTGTCGTTCTCCAACCCTTGTCTGTGGCCGGTAAAGGCCCATTGTCTCTTGAGGCAGGACGAGGTTCGCGAAGACTCGATGACAGAGATATTGACGCCGGGCGAGGCACGGCTCCAGGCGATGGCGGCTCCCGAAGGCGAGATCGCCGCCGCGACCCATACTCTCGTGGTGGGACCCTACCTTGCACGGGCGGCTTCGAGCGGCAGCCGGAGTGACGCGTCTCGGGCCACGGATGCGCGGCTCGACGAAGCGGTGGGCCTCGCTGCCGCTATCGAGCTCGATGTCGTCGAGGCGATCAGCATCGCCCTGCCGCGCATCAGGCCGGCAACCTATCTCGGCAAGGGCCGAGTCGAGGAGCTGGCCGGCGTGATCAAAGCCCGGGAGATCGGGCTTGTCGTCATGGATTGCGCGCTGTCGCCGGTGCAGCAGCGTAATCTCGAAAAGGAATGGGGCGCCAAGGTCATCGATCGCACCGGATTGATCCTCGAGATCTTCGGGCGTCGCGCTTCGACCCGCGAGGGGCGGCTCCAAGTGGAGCATGCCCATCTCGCTTATCAGAAGAGCCGACTCGTGCGGTCCTGGACCCACCTCGAGCGGCAGCGCGGCGGCTTCGGCTTTCTTGGCGGCCCGGGAGAGACCCAGATCGAGGCCGACCGCCGCATGATCCAGGAGCGGATGACCCGGATCGAGCGCGACCTCGACAGCGTCACGCGCACACGCGGCCTGCATCGCGAGAGCCGCGCCCGCGTGCCCTACCCGATCGTGGCACTTGTTGGGTACACGAATGCCGGCAAGTCGACCCTGTTCAATACCCTCACCAACGCGACGGTGAAGGCGGAGGACATGCTTTTCGCCACCCTCGACCCAACGGCCCGGGCGACGAAGCTCCCGCATGGCGAGACGGTGATCCTGTCCGATACCGTCGGTTTCATCTCGGATCTTCCGACCTCGCTGATCGCTGCCTTCCGGGCGACCCTGGAGGACGTGATCGAGGCCGACATCCTCCTGCACGTGCGTGACATCTCGCATGGCGACACGGAAGCGCAGGCCGAGGATGTGGGGGGAGTCCTGCGCGAGCTCGGCATCGAATCGCATGCCGACCGGATCATCGAGGTCTGGAACAAGGCGGATCTGCTCGATGCCGACGAGCGCACGCGGCTGCTCAATCTCAGCGGCACGGGCCGCAGCGATCGAGATAGCGACGCTCCCGTGCTGGTCTCGGCTCTGACGGGTGAGGGGCTCGCCGCGCTGACCGGCCGGATCGAGGCCCGGATCGCCCGTCGTCGCTCGACCTTCGCGGTAACGCTACCTCCCGAGGATGGCGGTGCTCTTCACTGGCTCTACGAGAACGCGGAGGTTCTCGACCGCCGGGAGGAGGAGGGCGGAACCATCCACCTCGCCATCCGGGTCGCTCCCGAGAAGGAGCCGCGCTTTCTCAACAGGTTCGACGGCGCCAAGCGGCTGAGTCGTGCGGGCTAGAAATTGCTAGGTCTCTCCGCACAGCCCAAGCTCGCCGCTAATCCGAATCGAAAGTGCTCAAGTCGCGTAGTTACGACCTGAGCACCGGTGGTGCGGATATCGGGTCTGCAGGATATCCGCGGTTTAGATTATGGTGATCAGGGCTGCAGGACGCCGTTGACCACGTGGATGACACCGTTCGACTGCATCACGTTGGCGGTGGTCACCGTCGCGGTGTTGCCCTTGGCATCGGTCACGAAAACCTTCTTGCCCTTCGACGTCACCAGAAGCTGGCCGCCATTGGCGGTCTTGAGCAGGGCCTCGCCGTTACCCTTCTTGACCTCGGCCATCAGGTCCTTGGCAGTGTAGGTGCCGGGCACCACGTGGTAGGTCAGGATAGAGGTCAGAGTACCTTTGTTCTCCGGCTTGACCAGCGTATCGACCGTGCCGGGCGGGAGCTTCGCGAAGGCGGCGTTGGTCGGCGCGAACACGGTGAAGGGACCGGGGCCAGAAAGCGTCTCGACCAGGCCGGCCGCCTTTACGGCGGCGACGAGCGTGGTGTGATCTTTCGAGTTGACCGCGTTCTCGACGATAGTCTTCGAAGCGTACATCGGCGCGCCGCCGACCATCGGATTCTTGGCGAGTGCGGCGACCGGAAGGGCGGCACCGAAGGAGAAGGCGAGGGCGGCAGCGGCAGCAGTTGACGTCCAAGAACGGCGTGCATTGGTCATCGTGAACATATCCTCGTGTTCGACCCCAATTTGGGGCGATGGGCTGCTCTACGGCGGGGCTCGGAGGAAAGTTTCACACGCATTAAGATTCTGTTCGGCGAAGGTGGGCAGCACGCAAACGAAAACCGCCGGACCCTGAAGGATCCGGCGGCGAGAGAGCTTTCGAAATAGCCGGAGCAGATTAGCGCTCCGGTCGGCCGTATCAGTACTTGCGGATGATCGGAGCCGGAGCGACGGCGGCGACCGGGGTCGGCGAGTACAGCGGCACGATCAGACGGCCCCAGACTTCGGTGGTCTCACCGCGACGAACGGCGGTCGCGACGGTACGAGCAGCGTAAACCTGGGCCGTGAACGGTCCGAAGTCGTAGCCGATGAGGCCGCCGAGCGAGAAGTTGCCGCGGTTGTTGAAGGCGAGGCTGCGGGCGCTGGTGTCGAGGTTGACGGTACCGTAGCCGATGGCGCCGATCTCGAACTTGCCGAACTTCTTGGTCGCGGTCAGGTCAAGGTTGAGCGAGTCGGAGATGATGAACGGACCACGGGTCCCGGCGAAGTTGTTGCCGCCGAAGGTGGCCGGCGAGTCGTAGAAGTTGCCGGTCAGGTTGGCGGTCAGGTTATAGCCGTCGCCAGTGTAGCTGATCGCGATGCCGGCGCGGTAGGTGTTCGACGCGAGCTGCGGAAGTACCGGCGAGCCGATGCGAGCGCCAGCGTTGTTCACGAGAACGCCGCGGTCACCGTTCAGCTCGTTGAGGTAGACACCACCGAGCAAGCTGACGCCGACATTGCCGCCGAGATCGAAGGCCCAGATACCACCGACGAAGGTGCCGACGTTGATGGACAGGTCACGAGCGCCCTGCGGACCACCGTTCTTGCCGAAGGCGAAGACGGTAATAGGAGCGACGAGCAGTTCGATACGGCCGCCGAGCGGAACCAGCGGCGTCGACCAGACCAGCACCGGAATGTTGACGCCGACGTCGACGCTGCCCGGACCGGTGTTCTCGTTAATACGGTAGACGAAGGTGTTCAGGGCGTAGATGCCCTCCGGCAGCGGAGCGCCGGTGGCCAAGCCGACCTGCTCACCAGGAACAGTGGTCGTCTGGGCGAAAGACGCCGTCGCCGTCATGCCGACGGAGAGCGCCACCGCTCCTGCGGCGAGTCAGTTCTTCAACATTTTCTCTGTCCTTCCCAAGGATTTCAGGTAGCGTCCGCGACGCAGCCTTGCATATCGGCCCGAACGTCCGCCGCTTGGTCGCGACGTGATCGTCGGTCTGACATGCGGCCCCCCATTTGCGGCCCCAAGTCGCGTCTCAACGCTGGGAACTATTCTACAGGTTCGCCCCGAAAGACAGAGGGATGCTCGCCAGCGGGGCAGTTCCAAATCGACCGTTGCGCAAAAGCCGCAATTTGGATGCACTGCAGTGAAAGGTCTTGTTAAGATCTAGAGGAAGTCGCAACCTATGTTGTGCAATGTACCGCATATGGTCTTCGACAGAATACCACAAAGCTTTCAATCGCTTGCCTAAGCCTCGAGGCGGGAGAATTGCGCAAACCAGGCGGGAGGGTCGGGCATGTCCCCCTCGCGTCGCGAAAGCACCTCTTGGCCGCGGACGACGCCCTGAAAGGCGAAAAACCGCTCATCCCGCCCGAATCAGAGGCCACCGGACTCGAGCGGACGCAGCGCGGTCATCCGCGCCGGGCGGTGCCGCGAACCTTCCGTGGGGGCTCAAGGAGGGGCCGACGGGCCAACACGTCTCGCAGGAACCGACCCGTATGGCTCGCCTTCGATGCCGCGATCTGCTCCGGGGTGCCTTCGGCCACGACACGGCCGCCGCCGTCGCCGCCCTCGGGACCCATGTCGATGACCCAATCGGCCGTCTTGATGACTTCGAGGTTGTGCTCGATCACCACCACGGTGTTGCCTTGGTCGACGAGCTCGTGGAGCACCTCCATGAGTTTCGCCACGTCGTGGAAGTGCAGGCCGGTCGTCGGCTCATCGAGGATATAGAGGGTGCGCCCCGTGGCGCGTTTCGAGAGTTCTTTCGAGAGCTTCACCCGCTGCGCCTCGCCGCCCGACAGAGTCGTCGCCTGCTGGCCGACCTTGACGTAGCCGAGGCCGACCCGTGCCAGCGTCTCCATCTTCTCGCGAATCGAAGGCACCGCCTTGAAGAGGTCGGCAGCCTCCTCGACGGTCATGTCGAGGACATCGGCGATTGAGCGGTCGCGATACTTCACCTCGAGCGTCTCGCGATCGTAGCGGCGTCCCTTGCAGACGTCGCAGGTCACGTAGACGTCGGGAAGGAAGTGCATCTCGATCTTGATGACGCCATCGCCCGAACAGGCTTCACAGCGGCCGCCCTTGACGTTGAACGAGAACCGCCCCGCCTGGTAGCCTCGCGCTTTCGCCTCGGGCAGGCCTGCGAACCAATCGCGAATCGGCGTGAATGCGCCCGTATAGGTCGCCGGGTTCGAGCGCGGCGTGCGTCCGATCGGCGACTGGTCGATATCGATGACCTTATCGAGGTTCTCCAGCCCCTCCAGCCGGTCGAAGGGCGCCGGGTGCTCCATCGCCCCGTTCAGGCTTTTGGCCACCGCCTTGTAGAGCGTGTCGATGATGAGGGTGGACTTACCGCCGCCGGAGACGCCGGAAACGCAGGTGAAGGTGCCGAGCGGGATATGGGCGGTGACGTCCTTGAGGTTGTTGCCGCGCGCGCCTGCCAGCGTCAGCCGGCCCTTGAGGGCCTTGCGGCGCGCAGTGGGCGTGCGCACGCTCATCTCGCCGGTGAGGTACTTGGCGGTGATCGAGGCGGGGTTCTTCAAAACCTCGGCGGGTGTCCCCTGGGCGATGATGCGGCCACCATGGATGCCGGCTCCAGGCCCGACATCGACGACGTAATCGGCCTGCAGAATCGCATCTTCGTCGTGCTCGACAACGATGACCGAGTTGCCGAGGTCGCGAAGGCGCTTGAGGGTGCCGAGCAGGCGCTCGTTGTCGCGCTGGTGCAGGCCGATCGAGGGCTCGTCGAGGACATAGAGAACCCCCGTCAGTCCGGAGCCGATCTGCGACGCGAGGCGGATGCGCTGACTCTCGCCACCTGACAGCGATCCCGAGCCGCGGGCGAGGGTGAGATAGTCCAGCCCGACATCGACGAGGAAGGTGAGGCGGTCGCGGATCTCCTTGAGGATGCGCGCGGCGATCTCGTTCTGCTTGTCCGTCAGCTTGCCCGAGAGTTCGGAGAACCAACGATGCGCTTCTCTCACCGCGAGAGAGGTGACCTCGCCGATATCCTGCATGGTGACCTTGACTGCCAGCGCCTCCGGCTTGAGGCGCTTGCCGGCACAAGCGGCACAGGGCGTCTCGCTCATGAAGCGCGAGATGTCCTCGCGGGCGGCGTCGCTCTCGGTCTCCTTGTACCGGCGCTCGAGATTCGGAATCACGCCTTCGAACGGTTTGTTCACCGTATAGGCACGCAGGCCGTCATTATAGGCGAACCGGATCGAATCCCGGCCCGAGCCGTAGAGGACGATCTGGCGGGCACTCTCGGGCAGGGCCGACCAGGCAACCGTCGTCTTGAAGCCGTAATGCTCGGCAAGCGCGTCGAGTGTCTGGCCGTAATAGGGCGAGGTCGATTTCGCCCAAGGGCCGACGGCACCGCGCTTCAGGCTGAGCTTTGGGTCCGAGATCACGAGCTCGGGGTCGATGCGCATCTCGTGTCCGATGCCGCCGCAGGTTGGGCAGGCGCCGAAGGGATTGTTGAACGAAAACAGGCGCGGCTCGATCTCCGCGATGGTGAAGCCGGAGACCGGGCAGGCGAAGCGGGACGAGAAGGTGATCTCCTCGCCGTCTGCAGGATCGGCGAAGGCGAGCAGGGCGATCCCATCCGCGAGTTCGAGCGCAGTCTCGAAGGAATCGGCGAGCCGGCTGGCGATGTCGGCGCGCACGACGATACGGTCGACCACCACGTCGATGTCGTGCTTGAGCTTCTTGTCGAGCTTCGGCGCCTCGTCGATCGGATAGTACTCGCCGTCGACCCGCAGGCGCTGGAAGCCCTTCTTCTGGAACTCCGCGATCTCCTTGCGGTACTCGCCCTTGCGGCCGCGCACCACCGGCGCGAGCAGGTAGAGCCTAGTCTTCTCGGGCAGCGCCAGTACACGGTCGACCATCTGGCTGACGGTCTGGCTTTCGATCGGCAGGCCGGTGGCGGGAGAATACGGGATGCCGATCCGCGCCCAGAGCAGGCGCATGTAGTCGTAGATCTCGGTCACGGTGCCGACCGTCGAACGCGGGTTCTTCGACGTGGTCTTCTGCTCGATCGAGATCGCCGGCGATAGCCCGTCGATCTGATCGACATCGGGCTTCGACATCATCTCGAGGAACTGGCGGGCATAGGCCGAGAGCGATTCCACGTAGCGGCGCTGGCCCTCCGCGTAGATCGTGTCGAAGGCGAGCGAGGACTTGCCAGAACCGGACAGGCCCGTGAAGACGACGAGGCGATCGCGCGGGATCGTCAGGTCGATATTCTTGAGATTGTGCTCGCGGGCGCCGCGCACGGAGATGACGCGCGCATCTCGAGCGCCATCGAAAAGCTTCTCGATCTCCGCGGCCTGTTTCGCAGCGGCTTTGGCTTTGGCCATGGGATCGCAGGTCTCTTCGCTGTCGTATCGGCCGATGGGAAGGGCTTGTGCTCACCGCCGCAGCATGTCGGTCGGCAACTGTTCGCGGGCAAGGGACACGCCAGGCTCGCTAGCGTTTCAGCTAGAACAAAAAGCGTACAGCGGCAATATCGGGTACCGGGACTTCAGCAGCCCAGCGTTCGGCCGAAGAACCTATAAAACCACATCACGAGCGGACCGATCCCGGCGAACAAACGCGCCCGCACGAGCACGGATACGGACCGGGCGGAAGGCTTCAGCAGAATCCGACAGAGAAACGTCACGTTAGCGGTCGAGCCCCGTCGACCATCGAGCGGATCGGGGAGCGTGCAGAGGGCTAACGGCGAGTTCTGAGTATCGGTGTCGCCGATCATCCATGGGGCTTCGACCTCGGCAAGGCATCGGCCCTAAGCCTCCACCGCCATGCTTTCCGAGGACATTCTGTCTAGCCGAACCATCGACGCGGATTAGGCAGGTGGGCCTCACGACAGGGTGGGACCGTCTGAAGCCTTGCTTGGGAGAGCGTGGCAAGGCTGGACTTATCGCTTCGAGCTGCGCCGATCTGACAGCGCTCCAGAAAAGACGACAGACCTGAATTAAGCCAACCGATCTATACACTGCTGGTACAAGAACGGGCCGCCCTGCATGGCAATCGTTCGGCAAAAAAATGGTTCTAGTTCAGCAATCTTTTGTAGACGATCTATCGATCATTGTCGCGGCGTTCAAAACTTTCTCTCAGAACGCCAAAAGCGACGTCGGCTGCGCGTAAACGAGAGATGGATACGTTCAGAGGCGCGTTTCGACAATCAAGGCTAGGTGACGTCATGATTCAGGGATGGGGTAATTCGTCGAGAGAGACGCAAGCCAAGCTGGAGGCTCTGTCGCGGTCGAGCGGGATCATCGAGTTCGATCTCGACGGCGTCATCCTGACGGCGAACGATCGTTTCCTCGAAGGGATGGGCTATCGTCTCGACGAGATCCGGGACCAACATCACAGCCTCTTCGTCGATCCCACCTACAAAGCGAGCACAGAGTATCGGGATTTCTGGGCGAACCTGCGCGCAGGGCGCTTCCAAGCCGGGGAGTTCATGCGACTGGGCAAGGATGGCCGGGAGGTGTGGATCGAGGCGTCCTACAACCCTGTGCTCGACCGAAACGGCAAGGCCGTCAAAGTCGTGAAACTCGCCACCGACGTCACTGCCCGTCGGATGCGCGACGCGGACCTGCAGGGGCAGATCGACGCAATCCGCAAGTCGCAGGCAGTCATCGCTTTCGATCTCGATGGCCAGATCCTGGAAGCGAACGACAACTTTCTGAACGTCCTGGGCTACGCATCTTCTGAGATCGTAGGGCACCACCACAGCCAGTTCGTCGAGCCGTCGATGCGGGAGAGCACCCAATACGAGGAATTCTGGGCTGCGCTACGCCGCGGAGAGTTCCAGGCCGGCCAGTTCAAGCGCCTCAGCAAAGATGGACGGGAGGTCTGGATCGAAGCCTCCTACAATCCAATCCTGGATGCGAAGGGACGTCCCTATAAGGTCGTCAAGTTCGCGACCGACGTTACTGCACAGGTCAAGCTGCTGACGGACCTGCAACGCCTGGTCGAGAAGAACTTCGGCGATATCGACGGTGCCATCGCCCGCTCCAACGAGGAATCATTGGCCGCCTCCGGCGCAGCGGAATCGACGGCGATGAACGTGCAGACCATGGCGGCGGCCGCCGAGGAGCTCGCGGCCTCGGTCAGCGAGATTTCTCAGAGCATGTCCAAGTCCCGGTCGGCGACCGATGATGCCAACGCCCAGGTCCATGCCGCCGGGCAGTTCACGCATGAACTCTCCCAAGCCGCCGCCGCCATGGGGGGCATCGTCGGGTTGATCCAGACCATCGCCGGACAGATCAACCTGCTGGCGCTCAACGCTACCATCGAATCGGCGCGGGCCGGCGATGCCGGACGAGGTTTTGCGGTGGTGGCGCAGGAGGTGAAAAACCTCGCGAACCAGGCAGCGCAGGCGACGCAGCAGATCTCAGGCGAGATCGATAGCGTGCAGACCCTTGCCAAGCAGGTTGTTGGGGCGCTCGGAACGATCGGGGCAGCCGTCGAGACGATGCAGGGCCACGTGGTGGCGACCGCAGCAGCGGTCGAGGAACAGAGCGTAGTCACGCAGGACATGTCCCAGAACATGCAGGTGGCTGCGGGGGCCGTGTCGGACATCGCGCGTAACATCCGCGGCATCTCCGGCTCGGTCTGCAGCGTCTCGCAGGCGATCTCGGTCACCAAGGAAGCGGTCCGCGTCTTGGCTCACTGAAGGCAAAGCCGGCCGATCGGACGCGGGCGGCAGGGACGAAACGAACGTCGGTCAGGATCAAAGCCCAGCCGAGGCGGTGGCTTCGTTAGGCGGACCTACGGCAATAAGCCGTCCTGACGAGCCGTAGACCGCCCCAAGCACATCCTCGTAATGCCGCACCACGACGCCGTGACATTCGCAGGCTACTTCAGCCACGGCCGGGCGATTCAGGATGGTGATTCGGCCGCGCCCGACCTCGATCAGGCCCTGCTGCTGCAGACTGCGGAGGATGCGGGTCAGGTAGGTCCTCTGGACGCCGAGCATCGCGGCCAGCAACTCATGGGTCACCGGCAGGACCGGAGTGCCGATCCTGTCCTGCAGGGTCAGGAGCCAGCGCAGGCAACGCCCCTCGATCGGATGTAGGGCATTGCAGGCGACGGATTGAAGGACCTGGGCGAGGAGGCAGTCGGCGTAGCGGGTGAACAGGTTGGCGACCGCGGGGGAGCGTCGCTTCGCCTCCTGCAGCTTGACCGCATCGATGCGCAGGACCCTGCCGGGTATCTGGATCACGGCTGAAGTGGAGGCGGGGAGGCAACCGGCACTGACGACGCCGCCGACGGCGCCCTCGCGGCCGATCGTGGCCGTCTCGGCGCTGCGCCCGTCGCGCATGGCGACGATCAGGGTCACCACCGCCTGATCGCAGGGAAACGAGATCGACGAGACCTCCTCCCCCGCCGCGAACAGCACCTCACCGCGCTCGCAGGTGCGGACCTCGAGATGAGGGACGATCAGGGCACGGTCATCCTCGCGTAGTGACCTCAGGAGGAGGTTGCCTTCGAACGGCACATGATCGGAGGCGAAGCGGGAAATCGTGGACATGAGGATGGGAATGATCGGATGAGAGACGGCCAGGGATGACCTCCGATCTACTGCAGAGCCTGCGGTCCGTCAGTCTTATTGTAGACAATGGCTGAAAGAATTCAGCCATCCTCATGGTGCGTTCGGATTAGGCCGTCCGGCGGTTCAGCCCTGTCCCGCCTCTTCGCCCTCGCCTAGGCAATCGAGGGCACGTTCCACTGCGGTCACGGCATCGAGCAGGTTCTGAACCGTCCGCTCGACCTCGCGGGTTGGACGCCCCATAAGTGCCGCGCGGGCGCTAAGGGCCTGGAGTTGGTCCAGGAGCCCGAACAGATCGTCTGCGACAGCTACGACGTCGGTCTCTGCGACGGCGGGCGTTGGACGCCGGAATTGAAGAACGTTGCTCATTGCGTCCATCTGCACGCAAATCCGGACAGAACGCCAGACGGCGAGCGCTTCCTGTCCAACGAATACTGCCAGTTCGGTTCGGCGATGTCGTGGTTTGGTCTCTTTTTGCGTGGCCGGGCGACATCACTTGCGCAGGAACCGTCGACGCCTCGTTCATCATGCGTTGACGGCGGGTACCAAGCGGCACCACCACGGCGAGGAACGGATCAGCCGGGAATTACCGTCATGCGACTGCGCCTCCTCCTCGTCGCCGCCCTGTGCGGCGGCCTTGCCGCCTGCAACAGCGCCGATACCGGCCCGAGCGGGCGCAGCGCCTTCTCGGAAACCTTCGACGCGAGCAATTACAAGCAGTCGAGCAACACCAACGGCACCCAGACCCGCCGCGACGTCAACCGCCAGTACACGGCGCCGAGCCTGCCATCGATCATGTTCCGCGGGAACTAAATCGGTTCTTTCCGGGACTTAGTTCTTGGCCAGCGCCTCGGCGAAGGCAGCCAAGCGGTTGCGGGCATAGACCGGAAGGCCGGCGCTGATCGAGGTGCCGGTGTTGAAGGACGAGTTGCCCATCAGCACCTGCGCCGGCAGCAGGTTCTTGAGCACCGGCACGCGGGCATATTCCTGCTTGCGCTCGAGCACATCCGCCTTGATCGCCAGCGCCATGTAGGTGGTGACGACGCTCTTGCCCGCGTCGCCCGGCAGCGGCTGGACCACCGCCAGGAACTTGCCGAAACGCAGGATCTGGTTGACCCAGAAGATCGTCTGTTCGAGCCCGCCGGTCACCGGCGTCTCGATGCCCGTGAGGGCCGACAATCCGGCCGCTTCGGCGGCGGGAAGGGTTCGTAGTTCGCTCTGGAACGAAACGAACTCGGCGACCTTCTTGGTCGCGCCATCCTCGAGCTTGTTGGCGAGCTTGACGCCCAGCGGTAGCTTGCCCTCGAGATCGTAGCGGGACTCGATGCAGACGGTGCCGGCATCGCACCAGGGGCGGTCGGGGCGCTTGGCGAAGGCCGCGGCCGGGTCTTTGGTCGGGGTGACGTCGGCAGGGGTGAGCGCCTTGTGCTTGATCACCGGATCCATCTTCGCGACGAAGGCGAGCGTCGCGTAGGACGAGAGGTCGACGGCCCCAGGGGCTTTCGGCAACACGAACCGCCCCTGCGCGACATAGACCTTGAGGGTCTCGTGGCGCGGCTTCGACACGCCGTTGACCGTGATGGTGTAGTCGGGCTCGGCGTAGCTGGCATAGGGCGCCAGGGCCGCGCGCTCGGCCGGTCGCGCCTTGCCCCAATCGAGATAGGGAATCAGGCCGCTTTCCGGGTTCGACGGGTTATCGCGGTGGTCGGTGAACAGGATCGTCCCGGGCTTGAGGCTGGAGAGCCCGGCCGCCGTGATCGACGGCACGTCCTTGACCCGCTCGGTGAGCGCGGCAGGGGTCTGCGCGGCGGCAGGCGTGGCCAGAACGAGGCCGAGAAGAAGGGTCGCCGGAATCTGCGTTTGCACGTCTGTGCCTTCGATGGTGGGGAAGGGCGCTCAGTAGCGCGGGTCGTCGCCGAAGAGATAGTCCGGATCCCGGCGGCGCGCGCGCGGATAGCTCTCCTCGTCGCCGAAGGGCGAGCGCTGGGCGCCCGGCCAGGGCTGGTAGACGTCGGCGTCGCGCCGGCCACGTTGAACCGAGCCTCGGCCGCCGAAGGGGTCGAGCGGTTCGACCTCGGCGCGTCGGCGCCTGAGCGTATCGAGGATGTCGAGATCGGGGTCTGTCCGGGATTCCGTATCGGGGTCGACGCCCTCAAGATCGCCGTCCTCGGCATCCGGCCGCATTGCGGTTCGGGTCTCGCCGGGCAGGAGCCGCGTGCGGGTATCGGCCATGCGTCCGTCCTTGAGCCGGAAATGCTCCATGAACCCGCCATCTGAGATCCGCTCGCCGGAGCGCGGATCGATCGGCAGGTCGACGAGATAGGGACGGGCCTCCGTGCTGGGCGGCGCCAAGGGGCTCTTGGACACGCCGTTGGCCCAGGCAGCCTGGAAGATGCTGCCGGCGATCGGCACCGCCACATGGCCGCCGGTCTGGCCGCGGCCCAGGGTCCGCCGGGTCCCGTCGGCATTGTCGTAGCCGATCCAAACGACGACGGTGACCTCGTTGGAGAACCCGGCGAACCAGGCGTCGTTCTCGTTCTCGGAGGTACCAGTCTTGCCCGCCACCATGCCGGAGATACGAGCCAGGGCCGCGGCGGTGCCATGATGGGTCACCCCCTGAAGCATGGTCTTGAGCTGGTAGAAGGCGACGCGGTCGGCCGATCCGATCCGCGCCGGCTCGCGCAGGCCGCGCTGGTAGAGGGCCTTGCCGTCGCGCTCGACGCCTTCGAGCACGTGAGGCGCGGGCCTCGCACCCTCATTGGCGATGGCAGCGTAGAAGGCGGCGAGATCGAGCATCCGCACCGGCTGCGAGCCCAGCACGAAGGGATAGTAGCGCTCGCACTCCGCATAAAGCTGCGCTTCGAGGGCGAGGTCACAAATCCGCTGCAGGCTCGCGGGCGCCGTCGGCGCGATGCCGCCCTGAAGCAGCCGAGCGGTGACGAGGTTCTTCGAGAATTCGAGGCCGCGGCGCAGGGTCGTCACGCCCGAGCCGCCGCCATCGTAGTTCTTCGGGCTCCAGGAATCGCCGGCGCCTCCGATCGGCGGGAGGGTGACGGCGGTGTCGAGAATGAGGGTGTTGGGCTGGAGCCCTGCGTTCAGCGCGGCGAGATAGGTGAGGGGCTTCAGGGTCGAGCCCGGCTGGCGCACGGTCTGCGTCACCCGGTTGAGCTGGCTCACCGGATAGGAGAAGCCGCCCGCCATGGCGAGGATCGCGCCGGTGCGGTTCTCCAGGACCAGGGCTGCGCCCTGTACGACGGGGCGGACCCGGATCTCGGCACGCGGCGTCTTGGCCTTGGCGTCGCGCAGCTTGACCCGGACCACGTCGTAGGTCTGGAGCCGCCCCCGCGCCGGGCCGGGATCGAGGCTGGCGATGCGCCCGTCGGCAAGCCCGACCTTCACGCCGTTGCGTCCGTTATCGAGCACCACCGCCAGGGGCCAGTGGACGTCGTAGAGAACCGGGCGAGCGGCCTGCAAGGCACGAAGCCAAGTCGGTTTCTCGGCCGGTACTTTCGGATCGCCGGCCTTGGCGCGGACGGTCGCCTTCGCCTCCACGGGCTTCGCGGCAGTCTTCTCCTCGGCGGGTTTGGCGACCTCGACCGGCTTCGGCGACGGCGTCATCGTCGCGGTCCTGGCTTCGCCGCCGACGAGGAGCGGCACGCCGTTGACCAGCGCGGGCTGGGACGGCTCCGCGGGTTTCGGCCCGGGCGCGGCCGGCGACGCGGGCACCGGCGCGGGACCACCTTCGAGCTTGCGGATCGCCTCGGCGAGGTTGAATTCCGGCCCCTCGTAGGCCTGTCGCCCAGTGCTGCGCTCGTAGGCCGAAAGCCCATCCTGCAATGCCGTCTCGGCCGCCCGTTGCAGGCCGGCATTGATGGTCGAGCGCAGCGTGTAGGAGGCGGCGGTGAGGGATTCGAGGCCCGCGAAGGTGCGCGCCTCGCGGGCGAGGTAATCGACGACGTAGAAGCCCGAATCGCGCCGGCTCGCCTCGGGCGTCACCAGGCCCAGCGGCGCGTTGGCGGCCTGGGTCAGCTCGGCCTCGGTGATGACGCCCTCGTCCTTCATCCGGGCCAGCACATAGGCGCGGCGCTCGCGGGCGCGGTCGGGGTACTTGTCGGGGCTGTAGTAATTCGGCCCCTTGGGCATTCCGGCGAGGAGGGCCGCCTCGGTGAGGCTGAGCTGGCCCACCGATTTGCCGAAATAGCTGCGCGCCGCCATCTCGATGCCGTAGGCGCCGCGGCCGAGATAGATCGCGTTGAGGTAGAGCCCGAGGATCTCGGGCTTGGAGAGGATGCGCTCGAGGCGTGCCGCCACGATCATCTCGCGGATCTTGCGCTCGTAGGTGACGTCGTCGCCCACCATGAGGTTCTTGACCACCTGCTGGGTGATGGTCGAACCGCCGGCCGGGCGCCCCGGCGAGGCGAGATTGCCGATGAAGGCGCGGATGACGCCGCGCTCGTCGATGCCCTTATGGGTCTCGAAGCGCTTGTCCTCGGCGGCGACGAAGGCCTTCTGAACGCGCACGGGGACGGTGGCGATGGGCACGACGAGGCGGCGACCGTTCGGCTCGAAGGTCTCCGAGAAGCGCTTGCCTGCCCGGTCGAGGATGAGGCTGACGCCGGGGAGCTTGGGGTCCTTCCACGTCTCGGCCGCCGGGAGGTCGGCGGCAGCCTTGTTGTAGAAGGCGATGACCGCCGCGGCGTCGAAGGGCGAGTTCGCCGGGCTCTCGCCCTTGCAGAACTGCCGGTAGCTCGTGTTGAGCTCCCCGATATCGAGCCCGTGCAGGAGCTTGGGCGCCCCCGCTCCCGCCACGGCGGTGGGGTCCTCCATGGCGGTGGAGATGAGGTCGTCGAGGTTGATGTCCTCGATGTCGAAGGCCTTGCGCATATGGGCGCAGCCGTCGCGCAGGATCTGCACCACCTGCGGCCCGTCAGTCGCCGGGTCGAACTGCGTCTTCACGGCGTCCGGCCGGGTCGTCACCTGGCTCAGCGTCAGGGCCGTCGCGAACAGCTTGATCAGAATGATGTTCATCGAGGGCGCGCGGGACCAGGCCTGTCAGGAGGCGCCGGGACCGTGCGCCTGAGAGGATGAATATGCGATGCACAAGGCGGCTGTTTTAAGATCGCACGCGTACCCGGCGACGTCCGGCGGCCTGAATCCTGTCGCGCATGATACGCGGCCACTCCTTCATATATGGAATAACCGAAGGAGGCCCCTCATCAGTCCCTTGGCCCCCCAATGCGAGTTGTTACGTGAAGCGTATCACGTAGCACGATCATGATTCAGAGCTTCGCAGACAAGCGCACCAAGGCGTTTTTCGAGGATGGCGAATGTCATCGGCAATGGCACTCATTCGAAGCCGTCGCCGGGCGAAAGCTCGATCTTCTCGACGCCGCCACGGACTTGGACGATCTTCGCTCGCCACCTGCAAATCGCCTCGAGCTTCTCAGAGGCGACCGCGCGGGGATGTACAGCATCCAGATCAACGATCAGTGGCGTATTTGCTTCCGATGGACCGCGCAGGGTCCGGAGGACGTCGGAATCCTCGACTACCACTAAGGCGTGATGCTTCACCTCTTGATCAGGCACCAAAACCTACAGCGATAACAAGGAGATCGGAGATGCCACGCGTTCGTACCCATCCCGGTGCAGTCCTTCTGGAGGACTACATGAAGCCGCTCGGCCTCAGCGCCCGGCGGGTGGCGGCGGAGATCGGCGTGCCCTCCAACCGGTTGTCGGACATCATCCGCGAGCGACGGGGAATGACGGCCGACACCGCGATCCGGCTCGGTGTCCGGTTCGGCACGTCGGCTCAGTTCTGGCTCAACCTCCAGAACGCGCACGACCTGTCCAGGGCGCGCGCGACCGGCGACTACTCGACAATCCGCAGTCCGGAATTGCAGACGGTGCCGACGCAATAGCGGATCGGTGGACTTCTAGCCGTTCGACCCCGCGCAAGAGCCCGAATCGCCTACTTATTCCGCCCCAGCAGTACCAGCCAGCCGATCCCGATGACGAAGACGCCGAAGCCGACCGTCACGAAGGCAGGCGTGCCGAGGTCCATGAAGCGCGGCGCGAGCTGCGTCGCGAAGGCGGCGACGATGAGGGCGACGGCGACGCGGGCGGCGGCGCGCTCGATGCCCCGGGTCAGCTTGTCGATCCCCTTCACCTCGATCTCGACGGTGACGCGGCCCTGCTTCAGCCGCACCAGCATGAGGTGGATCAGGGTCGGCAGTTCGGAGGCGGCGCCGAATAGGCCCGCGCCCACCGCCTCGACCTTGCGGGTGATGCCCTTGATCGAGAATTGCGAGGCGAGCTTGCTCTTCACCGTGGGTCCGGCCGCGGTGAAGAGATCGAATTTCGGGTCGAGGTGGCGCATCACGCCGTCCGCCGTGACGAGGCCCTTGAACAGGATCGCGAGGTCGGTGGGCATCGCGAGGTCGTTCTCGCGGGCCATGGTCATGAAGTCGGTGAGGAGGTCCGCGAAGTTGAGCACCGCGCCGGCATGGCGGGTGATGAAGGCCTGGGAGGAGGTCTCGAGCTTGGTCAGATCCGGGTTGCTCGATCCGGTCCAGTCGAGGAGCACCGCCATGAGGCCGTCGGCATCCTCCTTGAGCATGGCGCCGATCAGCATCAGGAGCTGGGTTCGCCGCCGTCCGGACAGGCGCCCGATGATCCCGAAATCGATGAAGCCGATCCTGTTGCCCTCCAGGATCAGCATGTTGCCCGGATGCGGGTCGGCGTGGAACACGCCCTCGATCAGGGTCATGTTGAGGAAGGCGTCGGTGCCCTTCTGGGCGACCGCCACCTTGTCGACACCGGCCGCATCGAGACGGGCGTGGTCGTTGGGCGGGATGCCGTGGATGAACTCCTGTACGAGGACGCGCTCGGAGGTCCATTCCCAATGGATCTTCGGGATGACGATGTCGTCGCGGTCGGAGAAGATCGCCGCGATGGTCTCGCAATTGCGCGCCTCGTTGACGAGGTCGAGCTCGCCGTAGAGTCCCCCCGAGAGGTGGCGCATCTGCTCGTGCGGCTGGTAGCGGGCGAATTCGGGCCATTCGTCGACGACGATGCGAGTCGCGTGGGCGAGGAGCCGCAGGTCCGCCTCGATGATCTTGCGCAGGCCCGGGCGCAGGACCTTGACGATGACCTCCTCGCCGGTCTGCAGCCGCGCCTTGTAGACCTGGGCGATCGAGGCGGCGGCGAGCGGCGTCGTGTCGAACTCGGCGAAGACCTCGTGCGGCGAGGCGCCGAGATCGGCTTCGAGCTGCGGCCGGATCTTCTCCCACGGGATCGGCGAGACCTGGCTGTGGAGCTTCTCGAGTTCCTCGGTCCATTCCGGCGTCAGGAGGTCGGGACGGCTCGCCAGGATCTGGCCGAGCTTGACGAAGGTCGGCCCCAGGGCCTCGATCGCGCGCCGCACTCTCTGCGGCTGCGACAGGCGGGTCACGTCGACCTGCGGGGCCTTGCGCTTGGCGAAGCGTGCGACCGTGGCAAGGCCGAGGCGGTCGACGGCCTTGTTGACGCCGTAGCCGATGAGGACGACGGCAATCTCCCCGAGACGCTGCCGGTCGCGCGCGGCGACGAAGGCGGTTTTCAGCATGTGTGCAAGGGGCTGCCCCGGGTGGCGTGAAGATCGGGAAGATTTTAAGGCCAAGCCTCAGTAGTTTGACTGCGAGGCCGAAATTTGGCGAGCGGAGCCGCTGTGCCCGGCGCGGGGAGTCGCACCTTCGCGCCCAGCGCGCTAGAGCTCACCGCTCCCGCGCGATACCGCGCCGCTTTCAAAAACGGTCCCGATGCCTGGAACGCCCCGTGCCGGAATCATCCCGGTGACACCCTTTCAGCAGAACTGCACCCTGATCTGGTCAGACGAGACCAAGGTCGGCGCCGTAGTCGATCCCGGCGGCGACCTCGACCGGATCGAGGCAGCGATCGCCGACCAGGGCATCAGGATCGAGAAGATCCTGTTGACCCACGGCCATATCGACCATGCCGGCGGGGCCGAAGAGCTGCGCGAGCGGCTCGGCGTGCCGATCGAAGGCCCGCACGAGGCCGACCGCTACCTCCTCGACAGCCTGCCCGAGACTGGAGCCAATTACGGCCTCGAAGGCGCGCGCTCCGTCACACCGGACCGCTGGCTCGTGGATGGCGACGCCGTCGAGGTCGGGGGCCTCGTGTTCGACATCCTTCACGCTCCCGGCCACTCGCCGGGCAGCGTGGTGTTCGTGAGCCGCGACGCGCGCTTCGCCCTCGTCGGCGACGTGGTGTTCAAGGGTTCGGTCGGCCGCACCGATCTTCCCGGCGGCAACCACGACCAACTCATCCGCGCGATCAAGGAGAAGGTCCTGCCTCTCGGCGACGACGTCGCCTTCATCCCCGGTCATGGCCCGACGGGGACGCTCGGCGAGGAGAGGCTGACGAACCCCTTCCTGCAGACATAACCGGATGACCGGCGTCCAGATCTGCGGGAGGGACAAGTTCATGTCGGTATTGCGGTATCTTGATACCGCAATACCGAACCCCCTCAGTTAATTGGATTTTTGCCCGTTTCGTCCGCCGAAATGCACTTGACGCCGGACGCGCCCGCTTTTATTCACCGCCTAACGCCGTCGCGTCCTGAACGCGGCGGCGCATCATTTTGTTGATTCGATCATACGGAACGCCACGGGATGAGCAGCGCGATGAGCACTACTTCGCTGAAACCCGCCGACGTCGACAAGAAGTGGATCGTCGTCGATGCGGAGGGCCTGGTCGTCGGCCGGCTCGCCTCCATCGTCGCCATGCGTTTGCGCGGCAAGCACAAGCCCGCCTACACGCCCCACGTCGATTGCGGCGACAACGTCATCGTCATCAACGCCGAGAAAGTGAAGTTCACCGGCCGCAAGCGTGAGCAGAAGGTGTACTACCACCACACCGGCTATCCGGGCGGCATCAAGGAGCGGACTGCCAAGTACATCTTGGACGGCCGGTTCCCCGAGCGCGTCGTCGAGAAGGCCGTCGAGCGCATGCTGCCGCGCGGCCCGCTCTTCCGCCAGATCATGGGCAACCTCCGGGTCTACAAGGGCACCGAGCATCCCCACACCGCCCAGCAGCCGCAGGCGCTCGACGTCGGCAGCCTCAACCGCAAGAACGTGAGCGCTTGATCATGGCGACCCTCCAGTCCCTCGCCGACCTCAACCGGTCGAACGTCGAATCGCCCGAGAATGCGGCGCCCGTCCATGTGCAGAAGCTCGATGCGCAGGGCCGTGCCTATGCCACGGGCAAGCGCAAGGACGCGGTCGCCCGCGTTTGGATCAAGCCCGGTACCGGCCAGGTCGTCGTCAACGGCCGCACGATCGAAGTCTACTTCGCCCGTCCGGTGCTGCGCATGATCCTGCGCCAGCCGCTGCAGATCGCCAACCGCGTCGACCAGTACGACATCATGGTCAGCGTCCATGGCGGCGGTCTCTCCGGCCAGGCCGGCGCGGTGCGCCACGGTCTGTCGAAGGCCCTGACCTACTACGAGCCCGAGCTTCGGGCGCCGCTCAAGCGCGAGGGCTTCCTCACCCGCGACGCCCGCGTCGTCGAGCGCAAGAAGTACGGCCGCAAGAAGGCCCGCCGCAGCTTCCAGTTCTCGAAGCGCTAAAAGCCATTGGCCTCAGGCCATTCAGATGGGCGGGTCCGCGAGGGCCCGCCCTTTTCGTTTGAAACGTTTCGTGTGCGGGAGATCGCAGAATGGCCAACAGGTTCCGGCGCGTCGTCGCGCCCGTGGTCACGGCGGTGACGTTGAGCCTCGCGCGTTCGGGATCGGACGTGGTGGGGGAGGTCAAGCTCGCCGACGGCAAAACCTTCAGCACGACCGGCGAGCTGCCGATCGCCCAGGCCTTCGGCATCGCCGTCCACATCGCCAATACCGGCGGGCTGGAGATCGTCGTGATGGACCCGCAAGGGGTGTGGAAGCCGAGCTGGGGCGAGCTGGAGGGCTGAAGCCGCCTCAGCGCGCCGTCGCTGTGACGTCGATGTCGACGCCGACCTCCAGGCCGACCCACTGGCCCGTGGCCCATGCACCCTGTCCGACGCCGAACTGGCTCCGCACGAGGTCGAGATGGCCGGTAGCGCGGGCGATGTTCCCGTCGCGCGCCAGCCGGAAGGGCAGGATGACGTCCTTGGCGATTCCGCGGATCGTCAGGGTACCCGACGCCTCATAGGCGTCGTTACCCTTGTGTACGAAGCGCGTCGCCTCGAAGCGGGCCTTCGGGTTCGTCTTGGCGTCGAACCATTCGGCCTGAGGCAGGGCGCTGTCGCGCTGAGCGTCGCCGGTCTGCGCGCTGGCGAGATCGATGAGGATCACGGCGCGGCCAGCCTCGGGCTTATCCGGATCGAAGCTGATCTGCCCTTCGAAGCGGGTGAACCGGCCGCTGAACGGAGCGCCGACCTGCACCCCCGAGAAGCCGATCCGGCTTTTCGATGGAGCGATGGCCCAATCCGCCGCCTCGGCCGTGAATGGCAGGAGGAGGCACGCGGCGAGGCCGAGGCGAGCAAGGATCATCGAACGGCTCCAGGGCGTCGGGCGACGAGGGGAAGCATCCGCCGCAGGGTATCGTCGCGCAGGATGAAGTGGTGGCGCAGAGCCGCGCCGACATGCAGCATGAGCAGCGCGATCAGGATCCAGGCGCCGCCCGCATGGACCACGGCCAGCAGCTTCTCGGCACTGGCCTTGTCGACAAGCGTCGCGATCACCGGCAGGTGCGGCCACGGGATCGTTCCATAGAGCAGGGTCGGGATATTGAAGGGCGAGGCCGAGACCACGGCCCACCCGGTGAGCGGCATGCCGATCAGCAGCCCGTAGAGCAGGATGTGCGCGCCATTGGCCGCCCGGCGCTCGACCTTCGTCATCCCGGGCGGCAGGGCCGGCGGCGGTCGAAGGAGCCGCCAGCCGAGGCACAGAAGGGTGAGCAGCAGCACCGTGATCCCGAGGGATTTGTGCCACTGGTAAAGCTCGAACTTGCGCATCGGAGCGAGTTCGAGCTGCGTCATGGCGAGCCCCATGGCGACGAGCGCCAGGATACCGAGCGCACTCAGCCAGTGCAGGACGATGGCGACGAGGGAATAGCGCCGTGCACTCGGCATCGATCGAGCTCCGCGACTACTCGGTGCGCTCGAAGGCGGCGTCGATCCTGAGCTGAAGGTCGTCGCCGATCGCCGGAATGTAGGTCTTCACGCCGAACTCCGAGCGCTTGACCGTGCCGGTGGCGGAGAAACCGACGGTGTACTTCTTGTTCATCGGGTTGCTGCCGGCTCCGAAGAAGGTCACGTCGAGAGTAACGGGCTTCGTCACGCCGTGGAGGGTAAGGTCCCCGGTGACCTTGGCCTTGTCCCGGCCTTCTGGAGCGACCTTGGTCGAGACGAAGGTCATCTCGGGATACTTGGCGGCATCGAGCCACTGGTCGCCCTTGAGGGAATTGGTGAGGTGGGCGCTGGTGGTCGCGACCGAGGCGACGGGCAGCTTGATGTTCAGCTTGGAGGCACCGGGGTTCTTGGGATCGAGATTGAGTGTTCCCGACACATCGGAGAAGGTGCCGGAATAGTTCGAGAAGCCGAAATGCGAGACCATGAAGGTCACCTGGGTGTGGCCGGGATCGACGGCGTAGCTGCCGCCCTGGACCTGGGCCGGATCACGGGTCGGCGGCGTCTGGGCGAGGGCCGGGGCCGCGAAGACGAGAGCGGCGGCGAGGAGGCCTGGATAGGCGAAACGGGTCACGGGCAATCTCCGACGATGAGCACGAACCGGGCGGGCGCACCGCCGCGATCGCTTGGACGAACATAGCTTGGGCATTGCAGGTAGGACGTTCTCGCCCGAACAAAAGACGGGTATCGGGTGACTCATGGTTGCTCGTTCGGAAACCTTCCACGGCCGTCTCGACGATGTCCGCGCCTTCTGCGCGGTGGTCGATTTCGGCATCGTCACCCGCGCTGCCGAGGCCATGGCGGAAACGAAGGGTAGCATCAGCCGCCGCATCTCGCGGCTCGAGTCAGCCCTGGGGACGACCCTGCTCGCCCGCACCTCACGCGCCGTCTCGCCTACGGCCGAGGGTCTCGTCTTCCATGCGCGGGCGCAGGAGAGCCTCGCGATCCTCGACGAGGCGCTGGAAACGGCGCGCGACGCCCGCCACGTCCCGCGCGGCCAGCTACGGGTGACGACCTCGGTGGATTTCGGAATCGAGGTGATGCCCGACCTCGTCGCGGGCTTCAGGACCCTCTACCCCCAGATCACCCTCGACCTGATCGTCACCGATACCCGGCTCGACCTCGCCGCCAACCGCATCGATCTTGCCCTGCGCCTCGGGCGGGACGCGCCCGATAGCGGATACAGGGCCCCGATCCTCGCCGGCCTCACCATCGGCTTCTACGCGGCGCCCGCTTACCTCGCCCGGCATCCAGCTCCGCATGATGTCGATGGCCTCGCCGATCACGATCTCGTCCTGTCGCGCGAGCACCCGAATGCGCCGCATTCGCGACTGACCGACGGGGAGGGGCGGACCTTCGCTCTCGGGCTGCCCCCCGTCGTCCGGGCCACCGATTTCGCCACCGTTCTGCGGCTCACGCTAGCCGGCATCGGCATCGGCGTGATCCCCAGCCTCGTCGCCGCGCGTTCGGTCCTCGCCGGGGACCTCGTCCCGGTGCTGCCCGACTGGCAGGGCCGGGACGGGACCCTGCGCGCCGTCAGCCTCGCCGGACGGGAATTGCCGGCCCGCGTGCGGCTTTTCCGGGAATTCGTGCGCACCGAACTCGCCGAGCAGCTTGCGGCGCTGAAGACCTGCACGCGCGAGCGAAATCACGTACCCTGACGGCATGAATCAGCCGCTCCTCGACCCACGCCCGACCCTTCAGCAGCCCGACGACGACCCGCATCTCTGGCTCGAGGAGATCGACGGCGCCGAGGCCCTGGCCTGGGTCGAGGCCCGAAATGCCGAGACGGTGGCCCGGGTCTCCGACGCAATCATGGGGAGGGATCGCGACGCGGCTCTCGCGATCCTCGATCGGCCGGACCGTATCCCCATGGTGGCCCGCCGCGGCGGCCTTCTCTACAATCTCTGGCGCGATGCCGAGCATCCCCTCGGCCTGTGGCGGCGCACCGACGAGGCCTCATACCGGGCCGGCACGCCCGAATGGGATATCCTCCTCGACATCGATGCCCTGGCCGCCGCCGAGGGCGAGGAATGGGTCTGGGGCGGCGCGAACGGCCTGCCTGGAAGCCACCTTGTCCTGATCAAGCTCAGCCGCGGCGGCGGCGACGCCGTCGTGATCCGCGAGTTCGACCTGTCGACCCGCCGGTTCGTCGCGGACGGCTTCGTTCTGCCCGAAGCCAAGGGATCAGGCGACTGGCTCGACCGCGACACGGTGATCCTGTCCAGCGCCTTCGGCGAGGGGATGGCGACGCGGGCGGGCTATTCGCGCACCGTGCGCCTGTGGCGGCGCGGCACCGATCCGAGCGAGGCCACGGTGCTGTTCGAGACGGCACCAGAGAATATGGGCCTCTGGGGCGGTGTCGAGCACGATGCGGGCCCCGAGCGCGTCGTCTTCGCCGAGCGGACGGGCTTCTTCGACGGGTTCATCCATCTCGGCGACCGCACCGGACCAAAGCACAGGCTCGACATCCCCTCCGACGCCGAGGTCTCGGTGCAGGGCGACGGCCTCGCGGTTCGGACGCGGTCGGAATGGGAGGTCGGCGGCCTGACCCATGCGGCGGATACGGTGCTGGCAATGTCCTTGTCGGCATTCCTGGCCGGCGACCGGGATTTCGCGGTGCTGTGGGAGCCGTCCGTCCGCCGCGCGTTGCAGAACGTGTTCTGGTCCGGCTCCCGGCTCGTAGTCGACGCCCTCGACGACCTGCGGCCGGGCTACATCGCCTTCGGGCGCGACGGCTCGGGCTGGAAGCCCCGCGACCTGCCCGGCCTGCCGGCGATCGGCAGCGTCTCGGTCTGGCCCCTCGACGCCGAGCCGAGCGAGGCGGACGGCACGCTCCTGGCGCTGACGCAGGACCCGCTGACCCCGCCGACGCTGCTGTCGATCCCACCCGATCTCTCGGCGCCAGCGATCCTGCGCACCACCGCGCCCTCCTTCGATCCCGCAGGTTTGAGGGTCACTCGCCACGAGGCGATCTCGGCGGATGGGACACCCATTCCCTACGTCCAGACCGGGCCGGCTGATGCGAGTGGCGAGGCGCCGGTCCACCTCACCGCCTATGGCGGATTCCAGATCTCCCTGTTGCCGACCTATGACGCGGTTCTGGGCAAGCTCTGGCTGGAGAAGGGCGGCACCGGAGTGGTCGCCAATATCCGGGGCGGCGGCGAGTTCGGCACCCATTGGCACCAGGCCGGAAGGCGCGAGGGCAAGGCGCTCGCCCACGACGACTTCGCCGCGGTTGCGGCCGATCTCGTCGCTCGCGGCGTCACACGTCCGGGGCGGATCGCGGCGCAAGGCGGCTCCAATGGCGGCTTGCTGATTGCCAACATGCTGACCCGCTACCCGGAGCGCTTCGGCGCCCTGTTCTGCACGATCCCGCTCATCGACATGCGCCGCTACGCGAAGCTCCTGGCCGGAGCGAGCTGGATCGCCGAATACGGCGACCCCGATATTGCGGAGGATTGGGATTTCCTTGGGCCGATCTCAGCCTATCACATGGCCGAAGCCGGACGGCCCTATCCGCCGATCCTCATTGCTACGACGCGCCGGGATGACCGGGTTCATCCCGGTCATGCCCGCAAGATGGCAGAGAAGCTCAGGGCGCTCGGCTACGATCCGGCCTTCTACGAGCCGGCCGCGGGCGGCCACGGCTACGGCAAGGACAATGCCGAGAAGGCCGCCTTCCTGGCGCTCGGGATGGCGTTCCTGCGCCGGTCGATCGACTGGGAGCCGGCGGCCTGACAGGCGCCGCCCGGAAAGCTCAGGCCGCGGCCAGAGCCTTTTCCAGCTCGGCCTTCGACATCGACGAGCGACCGGGGATCTTCTTGGTCCTGGCTCGTTTCATCAAATCGGCCTTGGTCGCCGAGCCCTTCCGCGCCGCGGCGGCTTTCTTGGAGATATCAGCCGGCTGCTTCGAGAACTGGCGGCCCTTGGCGCTGTCGGCCCGCTTGGCCTTGGTCGAGCGGGCGTATTCCTCGTCCGAGAGGGATTCGCGTGCCTTCTTCGGCAAGTAGCGCTCGCCGGTCTTGCCGCTTTCCTTGCCCGACTTCGTATCCCACTCCTCGTCGGTCCAGCGGGCGAGGCTGTTGTCCTTCGACTTCTTGCCCTCGTAGCCGCCGCCGGCATCCTTGTAGGCCTTCGTGGCGGCTTGCGCCTTGCGGGCCGACCACTGCCCCGGCTTGCCGCCCTTCGACGAGGCGGTGACCTCGGCCTTCACCTTGTCCCAGAGCTTCGGGTCGGATTTCTCGGCGCTCTGCGTCATCGGCTCGAACCTTCTCATGACATTCGAGCGATAACGGGCACTCGGCGGGAGCTGTTCCTGTCATCAGAATGCGCAACGCCGCGCCTAATCGTTGACTCGACAGGTTAGCCCCGCCACTTGGCGGGACGCGGCAGCCAAGCAGCACAGATCACAGGCGCCGCACATCACGGGATACGAGGCGATGAGCGAGACCCTTACCGGCCAACCCACGGTCTTCATCGACGGCGAGGCCGGCACTACGGGACTCGGCATCCGCGAGCGCCTGGAGCGCGAGGGACGCGTCACGCTCAGGAGCATTCCGCACGAGCAGCGCAAGGATGTCGCGGCCAAGCGCACCCTGATGGAGAGCGTGGATCTCGTCGTCCTGTGCCTGCCCGACGACGCCGCCCGCGAAACCGTGGCATTGGCCGACGCGATGCCAGGGGGCGGGCCGCGCATCCTCGACGCCAGCACCGCCCACCGGGTCGATCCCGACTGGGTCTACGGCTTCGCCGAGCTCCATGGAGGCCAAGCCGACGCGATCCGCGGCTCGCGGCGAGTCGCCAATCCCGGCTGCTATCCCACCGGCGCCATCGGGTTGATCCGTCCCCTGGTGGAGGCCGGGCTGATCCCATCCGACTATGCGCTCAGCATCAACGCGGTGAGCGGCTATAGCGGCGGCGGCAAGACCATGATCGAGAGCTACGAGACAGGCAGCGGCGAGCCGTTCCTACTCTACGGCCTCGGCCTCGATCACAAGCACCTGCCCGAGACGCAGGCCTACAGCCTGCTCACCCGCAGGCCGATCTTCATCCCCTCGGTCGGGAATTTCCGCCAGGGCATGCTGGTGAGCGTGCCGCTCCACCTCGACACCCTCCCGGCCCGCCCGAAGGTCGCCGACCTCGAGGCAGCCTTGAGCGCCTACTACGCGGGCAGCCATCTCGTCGCGGTCGTTCCCACGGCCGGCTCCACCCGCATCGAACCGGAAGCGCTCAACGACACAGACCGGCTCGAATTGCGCATCTTCGGCTCGGAGAGCGCCCGCCAGGCCCTCCTCGTCGCCCGCCTCGACAACCTCGGCAAGGGCGCCTCCGGCGCGGCGGTTCAGAATATCGGATTGATGCTCGGACTGGATTGAAAGCCCCAAGACATCGGATGAGAAGGCGGCGGCTATGACAGCCGCCGCGGGTGGTCTTCCGCTTGCGATCTATTGACGCCATACGACTTACAAAGGCAAAGCTTCCCGATCATTCGGGAGTTAGAAAACATGTCCGAGACCCGCCCGCCAACTCCGCCCTTTACTGCGGAGACTGCTGCCAAGAAGGCGCGTGGGGCGGAGGATGCTTGGAACACCCGGGATCCGCAAAGAGTCTCGCTCGCCTACACCCCCGATTCGTGGTGGCGGAATCGATCGGAGTTCCTGATTGGCCGCGAGGCTATCGTGATGTTCCTCACCCGCAAGTGGGAGCGCGAGCGCCAGTACCGCCTCATCAAGGAAGTCTGGGCCTTCCACGAGAACCGGATCGCCGCGCGCTTCGCCTATGAATGGCACGACGACGACGGCCAGTGGTTCCGCTCGCACGGTAACGAGCAATGGGAGTTCACCGAAACTGGTCTGATGCGTCGGCGTGAAGCGAGCATCAACGACGTCGCGATCCAGGAATCGCAGCGCAAGTTCCACTGGGAACAGGGTCCACGGCCTGCGGACCATCCTGGTTTATCGGATCTCGGGCTTTAGAATTCAGCTTGGTTTCTGCCCAGGCGTTTCAAAAATGCGATAGTCACTCAAAGTGGCTCCAAGGAGGCCCGTCACTGGCGTTCTTATTGTCCCTATCAGACGGGAACTGCTCACGCCGGGCAGGCAAAGATGTTGTTCAGCCAACCAACTCGACTGGCGTCGCACATTGAAGGGCTCCGCCACCGGTTTTCGGTCACTATCACACACATATGGATCGAACTCGGTCGTGCGGCACCGGCGCACTCCCCGAGGTTGTAGCGAGGCATTCAACTCGGTCTTGCCAAGTGATCGATGCGCGTCGACGTCTGACACGCGTCTTGTCGCGAGATCCGAACTTCACTTCGCGAGACAGTAGAGCTGCCGATCTCATCGGTCGGCGCAAAGGCTCCGCCTGTCAACCATTGTGTCCTTTACACGCGAAATCGGCTTTTGGGTCACGGCAACCTGAGAGCGATCAGCCCGCGCCGTGCAGGCTGAGCGCGAAAAAATGCTGCTTTGTCGAGAAATAATCGCCAATTTCGCGTAAGGTTCTGGGTTAGATCTTGCTAATATCGCTCACTGAGCTTAATCTTCCGAACATTGAATCTGCAACGTGGTAATGGACTAATCCTTATGACCGATTTCGATAGCGACGAGAGCCGCCTGATTACGCTGACGGCCGATATCGTCTCCGCTTATGTCAGCAACAACCATGTTCAAAGCGGCGAGCTCCCTAAGCTGCTTAGCGATGTCTACGAATCCGTACGCAACATGAGCGGCAAGGGCGCACCTGCCGTCGAAGCTGGGCCTCCGAAGGCGACGCCGCAGGAAATTCGCCGTTCGATCTCGAACGAGTATCTGATCAGCTTCGAAGACGGAAAGCAGTACAAGACCTTGCGCCGCCACCTGACTCTGCGTGGGCTTAGCCCGGAGCAGTACCGCACGAAGTGGGGCCTTCCGCCCGATTACCCGATGACGTCGGCCGCTTATTCGGAGCAGCGTTCCGAGCTTGCACGCGCCCTCGGTCTCGGCCAGCAGCGTCGCAAGAGTAGCCCCAAACTGGTTGCCGCCGAGCCTGCAGCGAGCGTGTCCGAGGCGCCCGCTCAAAAAGTACCTGAGAAAAAGCGCCGTGCTTCGAGCAAGAAGGAAGCGGCTTAAGCCTCTTGAAGGCCGCGAGGGCGGCCCGTCGGCCGAAACGTCGCTTCAGCGATAGACCTAATCGCATCTACGCCGCTGGTGCGCCCGCTCGACAGCCGTCGGGCGGGCGCTTGCATTTGGTGCGTCAAACCCATCGGACAGCTACGAGCTATTGGCCATGAGGGGGAACTTCTTCGGCTGGGTTGCAACGCAATATGGCGAGGGCGCCTGATCGGTGCGGCCACTAGACGGGCTCGCATACCGTCCGGTCCGCTTGTCGTCCTCGCGGCGGTGTCCTTCGCGATCGGAACCACCAGCTTTCGTGAACATGAGGCTTCTTCCGAGGTCGCCGACAGCCTTGGCGCAGGATTTCCGAAAGGAAAGCTTCTCGTATCCAGCTATGCACCCGGCGTCGGCGTGGATACGCCGATCGTCGCCATCGCCAACGCACGACTCCGGCAAGAGGTAGAACTTCTCGCGCCGATGGCGGTTCTCGCTGTTGGGAATCCCGTCTGCACGCTGGCGCCAGACGACCCCCTGATGATGCTCGCACGGGTCGTCATCGCCTTTGCCCATGGCGCGTTCCTCGGTCTCGGCGGAGTGGTAGCGCGCTCGCTGGGACCCCATCACCAGCGGACCCGGTCCGGCGCGCTCACGTTCGCCGGCCTGACGCTCGCCAACGTGCTCGGCGTGCCCTTCGGGACGGCACCCGGCCAGGCGCACGGATGGCGCGTCGCCTTCCTCGCCGTGCTCGGCATCGGCCTTGCTGCTGCGGCCCGCGCCTGACGAGGTGGCCAGGGCGCTTCTCATATTCGGGATCTGGCTACCGCGCGGGCAACCTCGCACGCGGGCGCCTCGCCGGCCGACGGATGGCCACGACGATCATCGAAGGGCTCCTCGGCCACGTAGCCGATTGTGCTGTTCGCGAGCCGAGTTGACCTGCCTGCGGTTTCGACACTGCCGCTCTGGGGACCTGTCGTCTTCCCCCTGGTTCTGCCGTCGCAGATCTGGGCGGTGGAAGCGGACAGCGTTGCGCGAAATCTCGTCTCGCCCCCGATCGGGGAGTTCAATCTCGGCAATGCCACCGGAGCTGCCCTCGGCAGCGCGGCCCTCACGCTCGGCCTTGGCCAAGAAACTATGAGTTGGTCGGCCCCGTCTGGCGGCCCTGCACTCGGTCTCACAGTATCCGGGTAGGCATGCGCAGCGACAGGCACAACGCCGACCGTCATCCACAAAACCGACGCGATGCGAGCGCGATCGATGCCGCCGAAGGGTCGTAATTGGAGCGGGTACCGGGAATCGAACCCGGGTATTCAGCTTGGAAGGCTGCTGCTCTACCATTGAGCTACACCCGCGCTGCCGGCCGGATAGCACGCTCCAGCCGGCTTGAGAAGGCGATGCGAACGCCCCCCTCACCAGGTCGTCGGTTTCGGGTTGCGGATGTCGAACCCCTTCTGGTGCCAATAGGGATAGATCGGCACCTCCTGGCTCGCCGCATCGAGGCGGCCGATCTGGTCCTCGTTGAGAGACCAGCCGACGGCGCCGAGATTCTGCTTAAGCTGCTCCTCGTTGCGGGCACCGATCACGATGTTGACCACGGTCGGCCGGCTGAGGAGCCAGTTAAGCGCCACCTGCGGCACGGTCTTGCCCGTTTCCGCCGCTACCGCGTCGAGGGCGTCGACGACGCCGTACAGGTACTCGTCCGACACGATCGGACCGCCCTCAGCGCCGCCGGCGGCTATACGTCCGCCCTGAGGTCCCTGGCCGCGCCGGATCTTGCCCGTGAGCCGTCCCCAGCCGAGGGGGCTCCAGACCATGAGGCCGACGCCCTGGTCGATCCCGAGCGGCATCAGCTCCCATTCGTAGTGCCGGCCGATCAGCGAGTAATAGCCCTGGTAGGCGACATAGCGGGCGAGCCCGTAGCGCTCCGAGGTCGCAAGTGCCTTCATCAGGTGCCAGCCCGAGAAGTTAGAGGCGCCGATGTAACCGATCTTGCCGGCGGTCACGAGGTCGTCGAGGGCCCGCAGGGTTTCGTCGACGGGGGTCAGCGCGTCGAAGCCATGCATGAAATAGACGTCGATATGGTCCGTGCCGAGGCGCTTGAGGCTCGCTTCGCAGGCGCGCACGAGGT
The DNA here is from genome assembly GCF_019745455.1 of Methylobacterium sp. Taxonomy (GTDB): domain Bacteria; phylum Pseudomonadota; class Alphaproteobacteria; order Rhizobiales; family Beijerinckiaceae; genus Methylobacterium. The sequence goes on along the minus strand of NZ_JAIETD010000040.1, from coordinate 72,879 downwards.
GGTAGCGTGAGGAACCCATGTCGTTCGGCCCCTCGCCGAACGGGAAGGTCGCCTTCGTCGAGATCAATGCCCGGTTCCGCTTGCCCTTGAGGGCTTGGCCCAGGATCTCCTCCGAGGCACCCTGCGAGTAGATGTCGGCGGTGTCGAACAAATTGGCGCCCGTATCGAGGCACAGGTCGACGAGGCGCGTGGCCCCGGCGACATCCGTCTGGCCCCAGCGCTGGAAGAACTCGTCCGTCCCGCCGAACGTCCCCGTGCCGAAGCTGAGAACCGGTACCTTCAGGCCGGATCGTCCGAATTGCCGATATTCCATGTGATCCTCGCGGGTTGCGGCGGCCCGTCACTCCGCCGACTACGAGGATCGAAATGGGATGGGGTCCCCCAGGGGGCAACGCTCGCTCGCGCCTGATCTGCGCGCGCTATCGGCATGTCAGACGAAGATCGAGTGGCTGAGGCCGGCCGTCCGCTCAGCGCCGGAAGCGCCTGCAATCGGGCGAGACGAAGTTCTGATAACGTGTTTGGTGGGGGAAGTAGGACTCGAACCTACGAAGCTTACGCAGCGGATTTACAGTCCGCCCCCTTTGCCGCTCGGGACATTCCCCCAAACCGCGTCCCATCGGGCCGCGGCGGTCCTTATGGTGAGGCCTCTGCCGGGTGTCAACCGAATCACGGGTCTTGGCCGCCCGCGATATCAGCAAGATCGCAGATCCGGAGCTGGGCCCGCTCGGCGCCGCGCCAATTATCGCAGGAGAGGGTCCCGGCCACATGGAATTCCTGCCCGATTCCGGAGAGGAGGGCGGTTCCCAGCGGCGACTGCGCGGCACGGAAGCAGATTGCCCCGATCGCCTGTCCGTCGCGGCTGCGGAGCCTGGCGCGGACATGGCCGCTGCCGACGATTCCGGCATCGACGATGCGGTGGCGTGGAAGGGCGAAGACCGGCTCCGGCGCGCCCTGCCCGAAAGGGCCGGCCCTGTGGATGAGCCTGACCATCTCGGCGCTGGCGCCGCCCGCGCTGACGCTGCCATCGAGGAGGAGCGCATCGACGGCGCGGGCTTGCGCCACCGCGCCGTCGAGCCTTTTCGCCAGAGCGTCGCGGAAGGCTGCGACCTCTGTTCCCGCCAGGGTCACTCCGGCAGCCATGGCATGGCCGCCGCCCTTGACCGCGAGGCCGGCCTCCACGGCCTCGCGCACGGCTGCCCCGAGGTCGGCGCCCGGAATGGAGCGCCCGGAGCCGACGGCGCTACCGTCTGGCTTGAAGGCGAAGGCGAAGGCAGGCCGGCCAAAGCGCTCCTTGAGACGCGCCGCGATGAGGCCGACGATGCCGGGATGCCACTCCGCTGAGCCGGTGACGAGAACGGGCTGATCGGGATCGAGGGTCAGGGCCCGGTCCATCTCGGCCTCTGCCTCGGCAACGGCCTCGGCCTCGATCGCCTGGCGCTCGCGGTTGAGCCGGTCGAGCTCGGCCGCGATGCGGACCGCTTCTGCGGGATCGTCGGTGCCGAGCAGCCGAGCGCCGAGGGCGGCGTCGCCGATACGGCCGCCTGCATTGATGCGTGGACCCAGGAGATAGCCGAGATGCCATGCTTGCGGCGGCTCGCTCAGGGCAGCGGCATCGAGGAGGGCCGCGAGGCCCGGACGGCCCCGGGCTCGCATCACGGTGAGCCCCTGGACCACGAAAGCACGGTTCAGGCCGTGTAGCGGCACCACGTCTGCGATCGTCGCCAGGGCCACGAGGTCGAGCCCGTCCTGGAGATTCGGCAACCTCTCGGAGGGCATGCCGCTCGCACGTAGGCACCGGTTCAGGGCGACGAGCGTCAGGAACACCACGCCGGCGGCGCAGAGATGACCGAGGCCGGAGAGGTCGTCGAGGCGGTTAGGATTCACGACCGCCTTTGCCAGCGGCAGGTGCTCGGGGGCGCCGTGATGGTCGAGGACGATGACGTCGAGGCCGAGCGTTGCCGCGGCCGCCAGCGGCTCGTGGCCGGCCGTGCCGCAATCCACGGTGACGAGCAGGGTCGCCCCGCCCCTCGCCAGCTCGGTGATGGCGGCGACGTTCGGACCGTAGCCCTCGGTGATCCGATCGGGGATGTGGATGCGGGTTGGGCAGCCGAAGGCGCCGAGATACCCGGCCAGAAGGCTGGCGCTGGCGGCACCGTCCACGTCGTAATCGCCGAAGACCGCGACGCTCTCGGCCTCGCGGCAAGCCCTGGCAAGACGGTCGGCCGCCGCCTCCATGTCCACGAGGCAGTACGGATCGGGCAGGAGGTCGCGCAGGCGCGGTTCGAGGAAGGCTTGCGCCTCCGCCGGGCGGACGCCGCGGCCGGCCAGCACGCGGGCGAGGAGGTCCGGCAGGCCGTGCGCCTGGGTCATGGTGGCGGCGTAAGCCTGTACGGCTGAATCAGCACAGCGATCGCGCCAGGGGCGGCCGAGAAGCGAGGCCTCGACGCCGAGGAACGCACGGGGTCGAGCGATGATAGATGCGGATGACACCGGGTGGTTCTAGCCGGTCAAGGCCTTCGGGCGCCACCGTCCCGTTCGCCGGCGAAGCCGTCGTCACGAAAAAGGGGCCGGCGAAGAACGCCGGCCCCGATCGGATCCGTCGGTGTCCGGCGGGTCAGAGATTCTTGAGGATCGAATCCACGACCTTCTTGGCGTCTCCGAACAGCATCATGGTGTTGTCGCGGAAGAACACCTCGTTCTCGACGCCCGCATAGCCCGAGCCCATGCCGCGCTTGATGAACAGTACGGTCTTGGCCCGCTCGACGTCCAGGATCGGCATGCCGTAGATCGGCGAGGCTTTGTCGGTCTTGGCGGCGGGGTTGGTGACGTCGTTGGCGCCGATGACGAAGGCGACGTCCGCCTGCGGGAACTCGCCGTTGATGTCCTCGAGCTCGAATACCTCGTCGTAGGGCACGTTGGCCTCGGCGAGCAGCACGTTCATGTGGCCAGGCATACGGCCGGCCACAGGGTGGATGGCGTATTTGACGTCGACGCCCTCCTTCTTGAGCAGGTCCGCCATCTCGCGCAGCGAATGCTGGGCCTGGGCCACCGCCATGCCGTAGCCCGGCACGATGATGACGCGCTCGGCGTTCTTCATGATGTAGGCGGCATCGTCCGCCGAACCCTGCTTCACCGGCCGGGTCTCGACGGCCCCGCCGACTCCCGCAGCGGCGCTATCGCCGCCGAAGCCGCCGAGTATGACGGAGATGAACGACCGGTTCATCGCCTTGCACATGATGTAGGACAGAATCGCACCAGACGAGCCGACGAGCGCTCCGGTGATGATCAGGGCAAGGTTGCCCAGGGTGAAGCCGATTCCGGCCGCCGCCCAACCGGAGTACGAGTTCAGCATCGACACCACGACGGGCATGTCTGCGCCGCCGATCGGGATGATCAGGAGCCCGCCGAGGACGAAGGACAGGATCACGATCAGCCAGAAGAGCAGCTTGCTCTCCGTACCGATGAAGACGGCGATGAGGCCGACGAGGGCGATGCCAAGAGCGATGTTGATGGCATGGCGCTGCGGCAGGATGATCGGCTTCCCCGACATCCGTCCTGATAGCTTGGCGAAGGCGATGACCGAGCCTGTGAAGGTGATTGCGCCGATCGCGACGCCGAGCGCCATCTCGAACAGCGATTCCTTATGGATATGGCCGTTCTCGAGGATGCCGACGGCCTGCGGCGCGTAGAGAGTCCCCGCCGCGCCTGCCACCGCCGCGAGACCGACGAGCGAGTGGAAGGCTGCCACGAGCTCGGGCATCGCGGTCATCGGCACGCGCTTGGCGATCACCGCGCCGGCTCCGCCGCCGATGGCGAGGCCGAGGAGCACGATGACCCATGCGCCGAGGCCCGACGGCGGATGCCCGACAAGCGTCGTAAGCACGGCGAGGCCCATACCGACCATGCCGTAGAGGTTACCCTGTCGCGACGTCGTGGGGTGCGAGAGCCCCCTCAGCGCCATGATGAACAGGACGCCGGCGACGATGTAGAGAAGGGATGAGACGTTCTGGGACATCGTCTCAGGCCTTCTTCTTGTACATGGCGAGCATGCGCTGGGTGACGAGGAAGCCGCCGAAGATGTTCACGCTGGCAAAGACGATGCCGAGGAACCCGAAGAAGCGGGCCCAGCCCGTGCCGTTCTCGATGAACGGCACGCCGGCAGCGAGGATGGCGCCGACGATGATCACCGAGGAGATCGCGTTGGTCACCGACATCAGCGGCGTATGCAGCGCTGGGGTCACCGACCACACGACGTAGTAGCCGACGGCGATCGCCAGCACGAAGATCGCGAGCTGGAAAACCGTCGGATCGACGGCGCCGTGTGTGATAGCCGAGAGCCCGTGGCCGAGGCCGTCGGCGATGCTCTGCGCCTGATCGGCGTTCTGGCGCGCGATGTCGGCCGCGGTGCGGGCGGCGGCGGCGGCGGCGCGCGCCTGCTCGGCCGCCAGTTCGGGGGGAAGCGTGGCCATCTAGGGTCCTCCGGCGGGATCAGGCTTTGGGCTGGAAGGCGGCGTGCACCACCTGGCCGTCGCGGGTCAGGTTCGTGGCCTTGACGAGCTCGTCGTCCCATTTGATGGCCAGGGTCTTGGCTTCCTTGTCGACCAGCGTTTCGACGAAGGCGTAGAGATTGCGCGCGTAGAGGCTCGAGGCGGTGGCGGCGAGGCGTCCAGGCACGTTGAGGTGGCCGACGATCTTGGCGCCGTTCGCCGTTGTCACGATCTCGCCCGCCTTGGCACCCTCGACGTTGCCGCCGCGCTCAACCGCGAGGTCGATGAGAACCGAGCCGGGCTTCATCGAGGCGACCATCGCCTCGGAAATCAACTTCGGGGCAGGGCGCCCCGGGATCAAAGCCGTCGTGATGACGATGTCCTGCTTGGCAATGTGGGTGGCGACGAGCTCGGCCTGCTTCTTCTGGTACTCGGCCGACATCTCCTTGGCGTAGCCGCCAGAGGTTTCCGCCTGTTTGAATTCCTCGTCCTCGACGGCGACGAACTTCGCCCCGAGAGACTCGACCTGCTCCTTGGTCGCGGGGCGAACGTCGGTTGCGGTGACGACCGCACCCATGCGACGGGCCGTTGCGATCGCCTGGAGTCCGGCAACGCCGACGCCCATCACGAAGACGCGGGCGGCCGGTACCGTGCCGGCGGCGGTCATCATCATCGGCATGGCGCGACCATATTCGGCGGCGCCGTCCACCACCGCGCGATAGCCGGCTAGGTTGGCCTGGCTCGAGAGCACGTCCATCACCTGGGCGCGGGTGATGCGCGGCATCAGTTCCATGGAGAAGGTCGCGAGGCCCGCATCGGCCATCGCCTTCAAGGCCTGCTCGTTGCCGTAGGGGTCCATGATCGCCACGACGGTCGTGCCGCTCTTGAGGTGATGGAGCTCGTCCTCGGCCGGACGACGCACCTTCAGCACGAGGTCGGCACCGTCAGCAGCGTCCCGAGCAGAGCCCGCGATCGTGGCGCCCGCCGCCTCGTACTCGGCATCGGGAACACCAGCCTTCGAGCCGGCCCCGGCCTGAACCACGACGTCGGCGCCCAGGGCCTTGAACTTCTTGACCGTCTCGGGGACCGCCGCGACCCGCGGCTCGGCGGGATCCGTCTCGGACAGGACAGCGACGCGCATTCGACGATTCCCCCTGGGATTGGGCTTTTCTTGGAAGCCGCGAAGCGGCCCTTGGACGGTCAGGCGAAGGCGAGATAGAGGAAGAGGAAGATGCCGACGACCAAGGGTCCCTTCCAGCCGATGGCCGGCAGGAGTGCGCCAGCGGCCCCGGCGGCGCCCGACAGGAAGACGCCGAAGATTGCCAGAAGCCAGGCTTCACGAATGCCGCCGACGGCGAGGGCGAGCACCCAACACAGCACCACACCGGTGCCGATTTCTACGAAACGGACGAAGCCACGGTAGGTCTGTTCGTGGGTTTTATCGTCCATCGCCGGGCTGTAGCTCAAGCCGGGCGTGGTCTTCGTGTCGGCCATCGTGCGGTCGTCCCCATGACGTCATCTTGCTTGGTTCCAAGGGGATCTAGCGCAAGCTTCGGCGGCCCGCAATCGAGTTGCGAGCGGACGGATTCCTTATCGCTCGTTTCGCGGGGGACGGGCGGGCGGCCCCGCCCGCGATCAGACCGGCGGGGGCAACCCCGCGACCGCGAGGGCATCGCCCTGTCGCGCGGCCAGTTCGTCGAGGCTGAAGCGGTCGATCTCCGCTTCGAAGAGACGGTGATAGTTCAGCTCCGAACGCAGGTGCAGGAAAACGGCCCCGAGGCCCACCGCCGCACGGTCCATGAACACGAATTCCTGAGGGACGGTGACGGGGCCGCGTTCCTTGAGCGCCTGATGGACCTCGAAAGCCTGCCGCCTTCCATACTCGCCGGGCTTGACCCCGTCCGCCACGGTGCGGGTGCGATCCTCCAGGAGCGGGCCGTAAATGAAGCGGGCCCAGATGTTGAGGATGTCGATGAGCTCGCGATTGAGGTTCTTGAAGCCCCAAGTTTCGTAGGCGTGGACGATGCGGGCCTGATCCCCGGTGAGGAGCCCGCGATAGAGGTCGACCACGCCGCCGACGAAGCGCGGGTGGAAGATGCGCACGCATCCGTAATCGAGGAGGTTGATGCCCATCGGATCACCACCCTCCGAGAAGACGGTGTAGTTGCCGAGATGGGGGTCACCGTGGATGACAGCGGCCCGGCTGAAGGGGTGCCACCACGCCTTGAACATCGATTGGGCCAGATGATTCCGGACCTCGAGGGGCGCATCGGCGAAACTCAGGATCTTCTCCCCTTCGAGCCAGCCGAGGGTGAGCAGACGCTTCGTCGAGAGATCCTTGTGAATGGCGGGCACGCGCACGGCGTCGATATCGCGAAGGACGTTGCCGTACAGCACCGCGTGCTTGGCCTCGCGCTCGTAGTCGAGTTCCTCGCGCACCCTGGCGCCGATCTCCTTGGCGATCTCTCGGGTGTCGAGCCAGGAACTCAGGCGGCGGTGGAGCGCGAAAGCGACCTCCAATTGCTTGAGGTCGGCCTCGACGGCCGACTGCATGTCCGGGTACTGGAGCTTGCAGGCGAAGGGCGTCCCATCAAGGCCGACGGCCTTGTGCACCTGGCCGAGGGAGGCCGCCGCGGCCGGCTTCAGGTCGAAGCTCGAAAAGCGCGACGGCCAGTCGGGACCGAGCTCGGCCATCATCCGGCGCTTGACGAAGGCCGCGCCCATGGGAGGCGCGTCGGCCTGGAGCTTCTGCAGCTCGCTGGCGTATTCCGGAGGTAGCAGGTCCGGCACGGTGGCAAGGAGCTGAGCCACCTTCATGATCGGCCCCTTAAGACCGCCGAGGGCCTGCGCCAGGGCCGCCGCGTTGGTCGGCGCCTCACCGCCCTTGCCCCCGAAGAGCTTGGCACCGGCCATGCGCGCCGCCACGCCGCCGACATTGGCGCCGACGCGGGCGTAGCGGCTCGCGCGTGCGGAGAAGCGATTGGCTTCGCTGTCGTAGTCGGCCATCGGGAGGGTTCCGGGTCTGAGTGGATGACTCAGAGATAAGCACCGGCCACTGCGATGCCAGGGCAATGAGGCCGCGGGTCGCGGGCGTCAGGCCGCCGGGCAGTTGTCCCGGATCCAGCGGGTGGGGCCGCCCTCGTCGACATCGCCGGCGGCGAGCCCCCGGATCATCACGACGGCTTCGGCTTCGTCGGCGACGAAGTCGATGCCGTTGAGGCCGAGGAAGGTGATGAGTGCCAGCAGAGCCGCACGCTTGTTCCCGTCGATGAAGGGATGATTCTTCGCAATCCCGAAGGCATAGGCCGCGGCCAGCTCGGCGAGGTCAACGTCGCCATAAACTGCCCTATTCATCGGGCGCCCGAGCGCGGATTCGAGTGCGCCCTCATCGCGAAGGCCTGTCGGCCCTCCAAAGAGCTTGAGCTGACGGGCATGGATACCCTGGACGAGATCGCTCGTCAGCCAGACGAACTCGCTCACTTCGCGAGTTCAGAGAGGGCGTTGCGATAGGTCTTCATCGCCTTCTCGGCGATCTCCATGCCCCTCTCGAATGTAGGATCGAGAGGCGAGAGCCGCACCGAGCCATCGGCGTTCTCCGTCACCGAGACCCAATCGCCTTGGGCGAGGTTGAGCTTGGAGAGCAGTTCTCTAGGCAGGATGAGCCCAGTGGAATTGCCGATCTTCTTCACTTCGAGCTTCATGATGGGCACCTCTCGTTATACGTGACGTACAACGAGAAGCTTGCGCCACCTAGAGCCCTCAGCTCTCCATCGCCTCCAACTCCACGATCATGCCCTCGATCATGTTGAGCCCGATCTGCCAGAAGGCCGGGTCGCGGGCGTCGAGGCCGAAGGGCTCGAGGAGTTCGCCGTAGGGCTTGGCGCCGCCGGCCGAGAGGAGGGCGAAGTAGCGCTCGACGAAGCCGGGCTCGGCCTTGGCGTAGACGCCGTAGAGGGAGTTCACGAGGCAATCGCCGAAGGCATAGGCGTAGACGTAGAACGGGGAGTGGATGAAGTGCGGGATGTAGGCCCAGAACGGCTCGTAGCTCGGGTCGAGGGCGATGGCCGGTCCGAGGCTCTCCGCCTGCACCGAGATCCAGAGCGCATTGATCTGGTCGGCGGTGAGCTCGCCGTCCGCACGTGCAAGGTGGACCTTGCGTTCGAAGGAGTAGAACGCGATCTGGCGCACCACCGTGTTGATCATGTCCTCGACCTTTGCGGCCAACATGGCGCGCCGCTGGGACGGGTCGGTGATGCCGGCGAGCAGGCGGCGGAAGGTCAGCATCTCGCCGAACACGCTCGCGGTCTCGGCGAGGGTGAGGGGGGTCGGGGCCATGAGGGCGCCGTTCGGCGCCGCCAGCACTTGGTGGACGCCGTGCCCGAGTTCGTGCGCCAGGGTCATCACGTCCCGTGGCTTGCCCTGGTAGTTCACCAGCACATAGGGGTGGGCCGACGGCACGGTGGGATGGGCGAAGGCACCCGGCGCCTTGCCGGGCCGGGTCGGGGCGTCGATCCAGCGCCGGTCGAAGAAAGTCCGGGCGATGTCGGCCATCCGCGGCGAGAACGCGCCGTAGGCATCGAGCACGGTATCGCGCGCCTCCGCCCAGGAGATCGTGCGTTGCTCGACCCGCGGCAACGGCGCGTTGCGGTCCCAGTACGGCATCGCCTCGATACCGAACCAGCGCGCCTTCAGCCGGTAATAGCGGTGCGACAGGCGCGGATAGGCCGCCTGCACGGCCTCGACCATGGCTGAGACCACCTCGGGTTCGACCCGGTTGGCGAGGTGGCGCGAATCCGCGACGTCCTTGAACCCGCGCCAGCGGTCGGCGATCTCCTTGTCCTTGGCGAGCGTGTTGGTGATCAGCGTGAAGGTGCGGAGATTTGCGCGGAACACCTCGCTCAGCGCGCCGGCCGCAGCCTTGCGGACCTCGCCGTCGGAATCCTGCAGCTTGTTGAGGGTCGGCTCGAGGGTGAGCTGTTCGCCCTGCACGGGGAAACGCAGGCTCGCGATGGTGCCGTCGAACAGCCGGTTCCAGGCGGCCCGGCCGGTGACCGACTTCTCCAGAAACAGCTTCTCGGTACGATCGTCGAGCTGGAACGGCTTCTCCCGGCGCAGGTCCTCGATCCAGGGACGATAATGACTCAGCGGCTCCCTGGTGAGCGCCCGGTCCATCAGCGCGTCGTCGACCCGGTTGAGTTCGAGGGTGAAAAACAGGAGATCGCCGGAGGCCGTGGTGAGCCGCTCCTGGGTGTCGCCGTAGAACTTCTCGCGGCGCTCGTCGGTGGTGTCACCGGAATAGACGAGCCCGGCGAAGGACATGAGCCTCCCAAGTCTATCCTCGATGCCCTCGTAGGCCGCGACTGCGGCGCCGAGTTCCACCGAAGCCTGCTGGGACTCCGCCAATGCCGCCACGCGTCCGGCATAGCGTTGCGAGAACTCTCGGCACTCGGCCTCGGCCCGGGCGAGGTCGGCCGTGAAATCCTCCGAATCGATACCCGAGTAGAGATCGGACAGATCCCATTCGGGCAGGGCGCCGAGGCCGACGGCGAGGGCCGCCGCACGTGCCTGGTTCGCACCCTCGGGAGACCGCGTCGGGATCGACGCCGTGGTGTTCGCGACGAAACGGCTCGACATGCTGTGCAGGATCCTCGTGCGGCAGGTGCTCACCGCTTCGTGTCGGCGGTGCTGCGCCGCTCACGCTGATATCGAACGCCAGGCCTCCGGGATCAACCGAGCGCACCCATGACCGTTGCCGGGTCAAGCAGTCGCAGGGTCCCCATCGGCGTAGCGACGCCAATAAGTGCAATCGTCGTTAAGCGCAGCTTTACGGTCTTGGCGCACGGTACGCCTCGAAACGAAACAGCGGCTGGCGGTTGCAGGGAGTCACCTTCGACTCCCTTGACCCATGCGGCATGGCGGATCCGAGGTTCCACCGTATGTCGACAACAATCCTCATCGTCGACGACGATCCGGTGCAGCGGCGTCTCGCAGAAGCCATGGTCCGCCGCCTCGGCTTCGATGCCCGCATTGCCGAGAACGGCGAGCAGGCGGTCGAAGCCCTGCGTGCCGGCGATTCGATCGACGTGGTGCTCCTCGATCTCGTCATGCCGGGTGGCCTCGATGGCCTCGGCGTGATGGCGGAACTGCGCAAGGCCGGCATCGACACGCCGGTGATCGTGCAGACCGCCAACGGCTCCATCGACGCGGTGGTCACCGCCATGCGAGCAGGCGCTGTCGATTTCGTGGTGAAACCGGCGGGCGCCGAGCGGCTCCAGGTCTCGATCAAGAACGCGCTCAAGGTCGATCAGCTCGAAGAGGAAGTGCGGCGCATGCGCCGGCGCGCCTCCGGCTCCCTGAGCTTCAAGGATCTCGCCTCGAAGAGCCCGGACATGGACCGGGTCACGCGCCTCGCAGAGCGCGCAGCGAAATCCAACATCCCCGTCCTCATCGAGGGCGAGTCGGGCGTCGGCAAGGAGGTCCTCGCCCGTGCGATCCAGGGATCGGGCGACCGGCGCGGCAAACCCTTCGTCACCGTCAATTGCGGCGCGATCCCCGACAACCTCGTCGAATCGACCCTTTTCGGCCACGAGAAGGGCGCCTTCACCGGTGCCACCGAGCGCCACACCGGCAAGTTCGTCGAGGCCTCGGGAGGCACGCTCTTCCTCGACGAGATCGGCGAGTTGCCGCTCGATGCGCAGGTGAAGCTCCTGCGCGCGCTGCAGGAGGGGGAGGTCGATCCGGTCGGCGGCAAGCGCAGCGTCCGGGTCGACATCCGCCTGATCTCGGCGACGAACCGGTCCCTCCTCGACCTCGTGAAGCAGGGCCGGTTCCGCGAGGACCTCTATTACCGCCTCAACGTCTTCCCGATGACCCTCCCGCCCCTGCGGGCCCGTCGCGAGGACATCCCGGACCTCGTGCGCTCGTTCTGCGCCCGCTTCGCCGCGGAGGAGGGCAAGCGCGTCCGCGCCGTGACCCCCGAGGCGATGGCGCTGCTGACCCGCTACGGCTGGCCGGGGAATGTCCGCCAATTGGAGAACGCCCTCTTTCGCGCCGTGGTGCTCGCCGACAGCGACGAACTCACCATCGCCGAGTTCCCGCAGATCGCGGCCCAGGTCGACGGCTTCGACGTGCGCATTCCGGCCGCACCGAGCCAGCCGATGGTTCATGCCGGCATGCCGGACCCGGTCCGTGAGATCGTCCGCGTCGAGGTGCGCGATCCGCATGCGATGTCGCTCGTCCTCGACGAGACCGGCGAGATGAAGACGATGGACGTCGTCGAGAGCGAGGTGATCCGCTTCGCGTTGCAATTCTACCGCGGTCGGATGTCAGAGGTGTCGCGCCGGCTCGGCATCGGGCGCTCGACCCTGTATCGAAAGCTCAAGGACCTCGGTCTCGACGCGGACGACAAGATCGACGACGCCGCTGCCTGAGGGCGGGAAGACTTATGACGACGCGGGTGTCGGAACCGAAAAGCGGTTGAGGCGCGTGCACTTACGCACGGCCCTGCGCGGACGGACTTGCGCGAGGCCGCGCTTGGGACAATGGTTTCCGGCAAACCTGGACCGGGATGAACCCGCCTCCGAGGAGATGACGATCATGGGCGCTTGCATGGGCGGTTCAAAAGGCGCGTCGCGCACCGCCTCCATCGCCCTGGCCATGGCCCTGGCGACGTCCGTCGCGCAGACGGCCTTGATCGCGCCCTCGGCTTACGCGCAGACGAGCGCCCCGTCAGTCGAGGCTCCCGCCGTTCCCTCGCAAGAGTCAGCCGCGCAGGCCACCTCGCCCGCGGAGGGGGCAGTGAAAGCCGTTACTCCCGTGACGTCCGAAGCCGCCGCACCGACACCCGTGGCGCCGGCCGATCCGCTCGGCACCGCATTGGCGGCGCGCCTCGCGGATCCGGCGCCGTTGCTCTCGCGGCTGACGACGAAGGACCGCGAGGCGATGCAGGCTTTCTACGCCCTCGGGGCGTTCAAGCCTGTCTGGATCGTGGACGGTGCCTTCACACCTGCGGCGAAGGCCGCGATGGCACAGCTCGCCCTTGCTGCCGAGGACGGCCTCGATCCGCTCGCCTATCCGGCTCCGGTGCTCGGCACCGCGAAACTCTCGGATGCCGAGGTGGCAAATGCCGACCTCAGGCTCTCGGCGGCGGTGGTCCTCTACGCCCGCGACGCCCGCGGGGGCCGCATCAACCTCGCCAACCTTTCCAAGCTCATCACCCCGACCCTCGACTTGCCCGCACCCGACGCCGTCCTCGGCCGGCTCGCCTCGGCCGGGCCGGAGGCCGGCACCCTGTTGCAGCGCTTCAACCCCGACCAGCCGGGGTACCGCGCCCTCAAGGCCCGCCTCGCCACGATGCGCGGCCGTGCCCAGCCGATTTCGGGAACGATCCTCAGGCTCCCGGCCGGGCCGGTGCTCAAGCTCGGCATGCGCGATGCGCGGGTGCCGCTGATCCGGGCGCATTTCGATCTCGAGAGCCGCACAGCGGGCACGCTGGATTCGGGCCCAGGCGAGCCCGATGCCTACGATGCCGCCGTGGCTGACGCAGTGGCGGGATTCCAGAAGCGGCGCGGCCTGCCCGCCACGGGCACGCTCACGCTTCAGACGGTGGCGGCCCTTGCCCAGGCCGACGGCGCTTCGCGGGGCAATGCAGACGAGGCCGCGCTCCTCGTCAACATGGAGCGCTGGCGCTGGCTGCCGTCCGATCTCGGGCCGGATTACGTGATGGTCAACATCCCCGAGTTCAGGCTGCGGGTGGTGCGCGAAGGGCGGCCGCGCGACGAGGCGCGGGTCATCGTCGGCAAGACGGAATCGCCGACGCCGATCTTCTCCGGCGCGATGGAATACGCGGTGGTCAACCCGTCCTGGAACGTGCCGCCCTCGATCATGAAGAACGAGTTCCTGCCCGCTCTCGCCCGCGACCCGAACTACGCGGCGCGCAAGGGCTACGAGGTCGTCTACCGGAACGGTAATGTCTCGGTGCGCCAGCCGCCGGGCGAGCGCAACGCGCTCGGCTTCATCAAGTTCATGTTCCCGAACAACCACGCGGTCTACCTGCACGACACACCGAACCGCTCGCTGTTCTCCGCCTCCCACCGGGCGATGAGCCATGGCTGCGTGCGCGTCGACGACCCGTTCCGCTTCGCCGACGCGGTTCTCCCCGAGGAATGGTCGAGCGAGCGGCTGAAGAAGATGATCGGCAAGGGCGAGCGCACGGTCCGGCTGACGCAGAAGCTGCCCGTCCACCTCGCCTACTTCACCGCTTACGTGGATGATGGCGGGGTCTATCGCAGCCTGCCCGATCTCTACGGCTACGATCCCCGGATGAAGGCGGCGCTGGGCCTCGGTTCGTCGGGTCCTGCGATGGTCAACGTCTCGCCCGAGCCGCAGCGCAAGCCCGTGCAGATGGTCCGCCCGGCCGAGCCGGCACCGACCCGCCGCTCGGCGAGCACGTCGGCGAGCACTGCTGCGCGCGCCAACGCCGACAGGCCGCCCGCGGATTTCGGGGAACCCGGCTTGTGGACGCCCGCGCCGAACCGCCCGCGCACGTGGTGGTGAGGAAAGACCTCAATCGTCTCCTGTCCCACTCCAAGACCTCATCCTGAGGCGGCGCAGCGCAGCTGTGCCCTCGAAGGAGGGCTCCAGGGACCGCATCGCTGCTGGAGGGCTCCGAGGCCGCTGACACGGCACCCCGGATCAAGTCCGGGGCAAGCTCTCAGGATGAGGTCGCGGGCGGGATACTCGAGCTGAAGCGTTCGACCGCCTATTGCCGCTGAAGCTTCTCCTGCATCGCCTTGTCCTCGGCGCGGCCGTAATTGATGAAGAACGCGCTCGCGTCGACCGTGCGGCCCTTCTGCAGGTTCGAGAGCTGCACGGTGGTCTGGTAGCCCTGCGGGTCGGTGATCCGCCACTGGCTCAGGGTCTTCATCTCCGCGTCGAAGAAGAGTTGGATCTTGGAGGTGCCGCCCAAGGTCGCGCGGTCCTCCATGACGATGCGTACGCCGCCCGGATCGGTGCCGACATCGGTCACCGTCAGGTCGCGGCCTAGGTCGATCTTCTCGCGGAGCAGGAATTTCAGCGGCGTCTGCGAGATGAAGTAGAGGTCCTGCGTCCCGAGCTTGCGGTCGCGGACCGCCACCGAGGTGCCATCGGCGACGACTTCGAGCGGGGAGGGCTGGTCGTAGTCGAAGCGCAGCCGGCCGGGCTTCGACAGGGTGAGCTTCCCGCCGATCCGGCGACCGTCAGCGCCGATCTGGATGAAGCTGCCGGTGAGCGTGGTGATGCCGTTGAAATAGGCGTTGGCCTGGGCGAGCAGGGTCGCCGGGTCGGTCTCGCCCGCCGGACTGGCGGCGCCGGCCTTGGGGGGCGCGTCAGTCGGCTTGGCGGCGCTCTTGGCGGCAGCAGGCTTCTCGGGCGTCGTGGCCGGCCTGGCATCCTTCTGAGGCTTTACGGCCGGGGCAGGTGGCTTCTTCGGAGCGGCCGGCGCGGTGGTCGCGGGCGCCTCGGGCGCGGGCGCGGGCTGTTCCTGGCGCCCGAGAAGGCCGTCGATGAAGGCGCCGAGCTGGGCCTCTGCCGGCTTTGACGGGAGGAGGGCGGCCAGGACGAGGAGCGAGCCGGCGGCGAGGGAAGGGCGTCGGCCGGTCATCGTGCGGCGTGCTCCTGAAATGAAGGGCGGGATCCCGCTTAGAACCCCGCCCTGTGGCGATTATGGGACGTGGCGAGCCGAGGCCTCGATCAGTCGTCGTCGTCCATCATGTGGCCATGCATCATTCCGGCGGCGCTCTCCATCAGGATCTCGCGCTTTCCGGCATGGTTCGCCGGCCCGACGATGCCCTCGATCTCCATCCGCTCCATCAGCGAGGCGGCGCGGTTGTAGCCGATCTGAAGGCGGCGCTGGATGTAGCTCGTCGAGGCCTTTCGGTCGCGCATCACGACCTGCACCGCCTGGTCGTAGAGCTCGGCGCCCGGATCGATGCCGCCGCTGCCCGCATAGGCGCCCGCGTCGAAGATCGGGGCATCGACGTCTTCCGCTTCCGAAGCCGCGGCCTTGTCGGCCTTGGCGCCCTTGGCAGGCTTCTCATCGCCCGAGCCGTCATCGGCGGTGACGGCATCGAGGTAGGAAGGCCGGCCCTGGCGCTTGAGATGCGCCACCACGCTCTCGACCTCCGAGTCCGAGCAGAACGGCCCGTGCACGCGCGTGGTGCGCCCGCCGCCGGCCATGAACAGCATGTCGCCTTGACCCAGGAGCTGCTCGGCGCCCATCTCCCCTAAGATCGTGCGCGAGTCGATCTTGCTCGTGACCTGGAAGGAGATCCGGGTCGGGAAGTTCGCCTTGATCGTGCCGGTGATCACGTCGACGCTCGGGCGCTGGGTCGCCATGATCAGGTGGATGCCGGCCGCTCTCGCCATCTGAGCGAGGCGCTGGATCGCCCCTTCGATGTCCTTGCCGGCCACCATCATCAGGTCGGCCATCTCGTCGACCACGATCACGATGTAGGGCAGGGCCGAAAGATCCATCTCCTCGGTCTCGAAGACCGGCTGGCCGGTCTCGCGGTTGAAGCCGGTATGGATCTCGCGGGTGATGACCTCGCCCTTCGCGCGGGCTTCCGCCATCCGGGCGTTGTAGCCGTCGATGTTCCTGACGGCGATCTTGGACATCTTCTTGTAGCGCTCCTCCATCTCGCGCACGGCCCACTTCAAGGCGATGACCGCCTTCTTCGGGTCGATGACGACGGGGGAGAGCAGGTGCGGAATGCCGTCATAGACCGACAGCTCCAGCATCTTGGGGTCGACCATGATCAGGCGGCACTCCTCCGGCTTCAGCCGGTAGAGGAGAGACAGGATCATGGTGTTGATGGCCACCGACTTGCCCGAGCCGGTGGTGCCGGCGACCAGCAGGTGGGGCATCTTGGCCAAGTCGGCGATGATCGGCTCGCCGCCGATGTTCTTGCCGAGGCACAGAGCGAGCTTGTGCTTGCTGACCCCGAAATCCTCCGAAGCGAGGAGCTCGCGCAGGTACACGGTCTCGCGCTTCTCGTTCGGCAACTCGATGCCGATGACGTTTCGGCCAGGCACGACGGCGACGCGGGCGGAGACCGCCGACATCGACCGCGCGATGTCGTCCGAGAGGCCGATCACGCGGCTCGACTTCGTCCCCGGCGCCGGCTCGAGTTCGTAGAGGGTGACGACGGGGCCCGGCCGCACCGCGAGGATGTCGCCGCGAACGCCGAAATCCTGGACCGTCTGCTGCAGGTTGAGCGCGTTCTGCTCCAGCACGTCGGCATCGACCTCCTCGGTCCCGGTGGCCGGCGGTTCGGCCAGGAGCTCGAGGGCGGGCAGCTCGTAATCGGCATTCTCCACCACCGACATCGGCACATGCCGGCCTGCGGGAATGAGGGTCTGCCGCGGCTCGGGCAGGATCGCGCGCGGCGCCTGGAGAGGGGCAGGCTCCGGCACCACCTCCGCCACCGGCTCGACGAGGGCGAGAACCGGCTGAGCCGGCACTTCAGGCTCTTGCGGCACGACCACGACAGGCTTCGGGTTGCGCAGCAGCACGGGCCGCGGCGCAATCGCGGTCGGGACGAAGGCCGGCAACTCTGGCGAAGCCGCCTCGTCCGGCAGCACATCCATTGGCGGCGGCACCGCGAACGGGATCACCTGCGCCACCGGCAGCTCGACGGGGACGAGGACGGGTTCGGCAGCATGGGAGGGGGTCTGGTCCTGCGGAGTCCCGGCGGAGCGGATGGCGGCGCGGGCCGCCATCGCCGAGAGACCAGCCCGACGGATATCACGTGGAGCGGGCAAGACGGCGCCCAAGGCGTTGTCCTGACCGTCGGCCGGGCGGGGAACCGCCGCGGGCGCGAAGCACACGAGCCGGTCGAGGCCGTAGGCCGGTGGGGCGGCGGTCACCATCGCGGGAACGATCGTCGCAACCTCTGCCGGGATTGGCAACGGCTCTGAGGGGAGAGCGGGAGGCGCCTCGGCCTGGATCGCCGACCAGGCGTCCAGGGCGGCGCTGTCGCGGCCGTCGAACCAGGAGCACATGTCCGACCAGTCGGGAACGTCCGACCAGTCGCCGGCGACGATCTCCGCCTCCGCCCCCCGAGGCAGCGCAGCCTTGGGTAGGGGCGCCGGCTTGCGATCCGGGCTCCGGAAGAAGCGCACGCCGGGGGGGACGACGAAGGGCTGGCGCCACAGCGGCAGCGGCGGTTCCGGCGGCAGGGCAGCGGCCTGGACCGCACGCTCGGCTTCCGCGGCGATTACGGCCTCAGCCCGAGCGGCGGCCAGCGCCTCGGCCTCGGCCTCGGCGGCACGCTCGGCATCGCGCACGCGCTGCCGGCGCTCCTGCAGAACCGGATCGGGAGTACGCGTATAGCGCACGGCCTGCGGGGGCGCCTGCACGGACGGCAGTGTCGGAGTCTCGACCTCGCCATCGGCGATGACTGCGGCAGGACGGCGCGGCGAGCGGATCAGCACGCGTGGGCCCGACGCGTCCTCGTCAATGCGGCTTTCACCGAAGCGCGGCTGCGGCGCCAGCATGTCCAGGGTCGCGCGATCGTCGAAGACCTCCATCGGCCAGGCCTGGGCCTGCCTCGGGCTCATCTCCGCGGGCTCGCGCCCGAGCATTGATGCGGGAGGCACCATCCAGGAGGGGGCGGGGCGCGGGCCGGCAGCGCCGTAGCCCGCCCGTGGTGGTGGTCCGGCAAGACGGCGGGCGAGGCTCGCCCTTAACGTCATCAATCGGTTCGCCAGGGCGCCGAGCGAGAGACCCGGGCGATCGACGCCGCGTCCGGGCCGGGAGGGGTCACGAAGGGAATAGGGAGGCCGTCCCGATGCACGCATGATTGCCGGTTATACTCAGACCTGTCCGCGCCCCCGATGGCGCGGTTCACGCTGAGTTAGGCCTATCGTCGTTAACAGACGCTTGTGCGAACCCCTCTCGCATCGCCGATCGACGCGACTGTCGCCGATGCCGCTTCCACGCAGCACCAAGGCCGCGCGCCAAGCTATTGGATGCGCATGATCTTCCTGGGACCTCCGATTCCCCTTCCCTGCATCATGGTCTAGGGTCCGCCCATCGTCGTCGAGGAGGCCGCATCCTTGGAACAGCCCTCTCCCGCGCAGAGCTTCCGGTCGCTCTATCGTCAGGGCTTCGCCCGGATCGCCGCCTGCACGGGGCGCAGCGAGCCGGCAGATCCGCGCCGCAACGTCGAGGCCCATCTCGGCCTGGCGCAACGCTGCCACGAGGCCGGCGCGGCGGTCGCGGTGTTTCCCGAGCTCGGCATTTCGGCCTATGCCATCGAGGACCTGTTCCTGCAGGCGACGCTTCTCGATGCCGTCGAGACGGCGATCCTGAGCCTGGTCGACGCCTCGTCGGAACTGACGCCGGTTCTCGTCGTCGGCGCCCCCCTGCGCTGGGGCTCGCGGCTCTACAATTGCGCCCTCGCCATCCATCGCGGCAGGATTCTCGGCGTCGTGCCCAAGAGCTACCTGCCGAATTACCGCGAGTTCTACGAGAAGCGCCACTTCGCCTCCGGCGCCGGCATCACGGAACAGATCATCACCGTCGGCGGGATCGAGGTGCCGTTCGGCACCAATCTTCTGTTCGCGGCCGCGGACCTGCCCGGCCTCGTCCTGGCGATCGAGATCTGCGAGGACCTCTGGGTGCCTTCGAGCCCCGGCACGGGAGCGGCCCTCGCGGGGGCGACACTCATCGTCAACCCGTCGGGCAGCCCGATCACCGTGGGCCGGGCGGAATCGCGAGCCATGCTGACGCGTGCGGCCTCGATGCGCTGCCTCTGCGCCTATGCGTATGCGGCGGCGGGATCGGGCGAATCCACTACCGATCTGTCCTGGGACGGGCAGACCAGCATCGACGAGCTCGGCGTGCGCCTCGCCGAGGGCGAGCGATTTCCGGTCGATCCGGTCGTGACGCTGGCCGATATCGACCTCGACCTCATCGCCCAGGAGCGGCTCCAGATGGGCAGCTTCGAGGACAATGCCCGCGCCGAGCCGCGATCCTGGCGGAGGATCGCCTTCCGCCTCGATCCGCCGACCGTCGACCTCGGCCTGATGCGGCAGATCGAGCGATTTCCCTTCGTGCCGGCCGACCGGACCCGCCTCGCCCAGGATTGCTACGAGGCCTACAACATCCAGGTCGCGGGGCTTGCCCGGCGGCTCGAAAGCATCGGCCTGTCGAAGGTGGTGATCGGCGTCTCGGGCGGTCTCGACTCCACACACGCGCTCATCGTGGTGGCGCGGGCCTTCGACCGGCTCGGACTGCCTCGCAGCGGCATCCTCGCCTACACGCTGCCGGGCTTCGCCACCTCGGATGCCACCAAGGCCAACGCACACGCCCTGATGGCGGCGCTGGGCGTCAGCGCCCAGGAGATCGACATCCGCCCGGCGGCCCGGCAGATGCTCGCCGACATGGGCCACCCGTTCGGTCGCGGAGAGCCCGTCTACGACGTCACCTTCGAGAACGTGCAGGCGGGCCTGCGCACCGACTACCTGTTCCGCCTCGCCAACCAGAACGGTGCCATCGTCATCGGCACCGGCGACCTTTCGGAGCTGGCACTCGGCTGGTGTACCTACGGCGTCGGCGACCAGATGAGCCATTACGGCGTCAATGCCGGCGTCCCCAAAACCCTGATCCAGCATCTCATCCGCTGGGTGATCGCCGAGGGGCTGTTCTCGGTCGAGGCAGGGATCATCCTGCAGGCGATCCTCGACACCGAGATCTCGCCCGAACTCGTGCCCGTGGAAGAAGGCGCGACGCCCCAGAGCACGGAGAGCGCCATCGGCCCCTACGCGCTTCAGGACTTCAACCTCTACTATACGCTGCGCCACGGGTTCCGACCCTCGAAGATCGCTTTCCTGGCGCTCCATGCGTGGGGAGACGCGGCGAGCGGCGAGTGGCCGCCGGACATGTCCCCCGACAAGCGTCGGGCCTACGCCCTGCCCGAGATCCGGGCCTGGCTCGGCGTGTTCCTGAAGCGGTTCTTCGGCTTCAGCCAGTTCAAGCGATCCGCGCTTCCCAATGGGCCGAAGGTCTCGGCCGGCGGCTCCCTTTCCCCACGCGGCGACTGGCGCGCGCCCTCGGACGGAAACGCCCGCGCTTGGCTCGAAGAGCTCGACCTTAACGTCCCCGAAACCTGACGATCATGATACGGTCCCATTGAGCAGCGATTCGACGACGCGAGGGTGGCCGAGCGGAGAGGACGCGATGCGGAGCTACAATGTCTTCTGCCTGAAGAGTGCGCGCGGCCTGTGCTGCGCGGTCCCAGAGACCTCGGCGGTGCCGCGCTTTCTGAGCGGCGAGCGCTGGACCTTCGACGGCAAGCTCGATACCGGAAATCAGGTTCCGACAGGCTTCGACGAGGTCGCGGCTCTGGCAGGAGTTAGATTCAACGGCTTCTATCTGTTCCAGACGCCGGACTCGCGCTTTTGCTGAAGGACTTAAGCCTTAATCGCTATTCCGATCCAACTTTTCTTAATGTGAATTGTGCAAGTGTCTCATCAGGTCACGACGGAGCCGGAGACCGACGCCATGTCGGAGCATCGCAGGGAATTGCGCCAGAGGACGTTCCTCAAGGGCCGCATCATCTTCAATAACGGCGCTTCGAGCATGGACTGTCTCGTTCGGGACATGTCCGCGTCGGGGGCACGCCTGGCTTTGAGCCAATCGGCGATCCTGCCTGATAGCTTCGATCTGTTGATCCCGGCCAAGGAGAAGACCTATCGGTCGAGCCTCTGCTGGCGGCGCAGCGACGGCGTCGGCATCGTGTTCGCCGACGAGTCGGCCGGCGCGGTCCAGCGGAGTTTCAACGCTGTGCCGGCGCCCACGGCGACGGCATCGGTACTGCCCGAGCCTGCACCCGCGAAGGATGATTCCGTCACCATCTTACAGCTTCAGCGGCGGGTCAGCGAACTCGAGGCCGAGAACACCGCCCTTCGGCAGACGCTGTCGGAACTGCTCAAGGTCCAGAACGCGAGCGCGACCTAGCGTCGACCTGGAAGGGCTGTGCGTCTGGAGAACATCCAACCCGCGGTCCCTCGATCCGCGCCTCACGGCGACGTCCCGGTCCGAAGATCAGCGACGCTGCACCGCGCGCCTAGCCGGAAATCATCCCGCCTCCAACACCTTCCGAATTCGCGCCGCATGCTCGGCAAGCTGAATAGGCTCTGCCATGCGGCCGGTATGGCCGGTCAGCGCCACCCCCGTATGGCGGGGCAGGATGTGGACGTGAAGGTGGAACACCGTCTGCCCGCCCGCCGGCTCGTTATACTGGAGAATCGTCAGGCCGTCGGCCCTGAAGGCGGTCTTCACCGCCCTTGCAACGCGCTGGACCGTCGCCATGGTTGAGGCGAGCGAGGCAGACTCGGCATCGAGGAGCCCACGGGCGGGGGCTTTGGGGATGACCAGGGTGTGTCCCTCGGCCTGGGGCATCACGTCCATGAAGGCGAGGGTGTCGGCATCCTCAAAGACGCGGTGAGCCGGGATCTCGCCGCGCAGGATTTTGGCGAAGACGTTATCGGGATCGTAGGCAGTGGTCATGTGGCGGCTCCGGCATGCTCCAGGGCCGGCACGATGCACAGGCGGCCCCGCCGCGTCCACTCCGGCTCGGATCTGACGAACAATGGCCGCTCGCCATGCGTTCGCGTCGGGACGGACGAGGAGACGACCACCCGCATGGCCCATGAGAGCAACGCCGCGATCTACACCGCGGCCGGCGCCAACCTCGCCATCGCCGCCGCGAAATTCTTCGGCGCCATTTTCACCGGAAGCTCGGCGATGCTGGCGGAGGGAGTCCATTCCCTCGTCGACACCGCCAACCAGATCCTGCTGCTGGTGGGCCTCAAGCGCGCCAAGCGCCGGGCGGATGCGCGTCACCCCTACGGCTACGGCCGCGAAATCTATTTCTACGCCTTCATCGTCGCGCTGTTCATCTTCCTCGGCGGCGGCGCCTTCGCGATCTACGAGGGCATTCACAAGATCCACTATCCGGAAGCCCCGGCGGATGCGGTGATCGGTGGCCGCACGGTCCCGGGCATCTGGGTCAACCTCGCGATCCTCGGCTTCGCGCTGGCGGCGGAGAGCTATTCCTGCCTCGTCGCCATGAGGGCGTTCTGGGCCGAGAAGGGCGGCCGCTCTCCCATCACCGCGATCCGCCGCAGCAAGGACCCGGCCCTGTTCACGGTGCTCGTCGAGGATGTCGCCGCGCTTCTGGGCCTCATCGTCGCCTTTGCCGGCGTGGTCCTGGCCCATGTCCTCGATGCGCCGGCCCTGGACGGCTGGGCCTCCATCGGGATCGGCCTCATCCTGGTGGGCATGGCGGCCTTCCTGATGATCGAGACGCACGGCCTTCTCGTCGGCGAGGCGGCCGATCCCGAGCTCGTCTCCGACATCCACGCCGCCATGCATGCCGAGCCCGGGGTCTGCGCCGTCAACGCCGTGCTGACGCAGCATCTCGGGCCGGCCGATATCCTGGTGAATGTCAGCCTCGACATGGACGACAGCCTGCGGGCGGACGAGATCGAGGCCATGGTCTCGCGTCTGGAGACCGGGCTGAAGCAGCGCCATCCCACCGTGACGCGGATCTTCATCGAGGTGCAGTCCCGCCAGCAGGCCCTGGCTATGCCCGCCTGACGAGCCTCAGGGCCCCGGCTCGGCCAGGGCCTTCGCGATCTCGCCTTCGAGGTCGGCCGGCTTGGTCTGGGGCGGGTAGCGGCCGATGACGCGGCCGTCCCGCCCCACGAGGAACTTGGTGAAGTTCCACTTGATGCCGGCAGTGCCGAGCAAGCCCTTCTTCTCGCTCTTCAGATAGCCGAAGACCGGGTCCGTCTCAGGCCCGTTGACCGCGACCTTCGCCATCAGGGGAAAGCTGACATCGTAGGTGAGGCTGCAGAATCGCGAGATCTCCTCGGAATCGCCCGGCTCCTGCGCGCCGAACTGGTTGCAGGGAAAGCCGAGCACCACGAGCCCATCAGCGCGATGGCGCCGCCACAAGGCCTCCAGCCCCTCGTATTGCGGCGTGAACCCGCATTTCGAGGCGGTGTTGACGATGAGCAGAACCTTTCCGCGATGCTGGGCCAGCGGATAGGGCGCGCCGTCGGCGCTCCTCGGCGCGAGGTCGTAGAGAGATGTCACGCGATCGAGGCTCCGGTGCGGCGCTCGACGAGGCTGGCGAGGTAGGCGCTGCCGAGTGGAATGATGCGGTCGTCGAAATCATAGGCCGCATTGTGCAGGTTCGGCCCGGTATCCATGCCGATCCAGGCATAGGCGCCGGGTACCGCCGCGATCATGTCGGCGAAATCCTCGCTGCCCATATGGGGGCGGGCGGAATCGTCGACCGACTCCGCGCCGAACAGCTCGCGGGCGATCTCCGCGGCCGCCGCGGTCTGGGCCGGGCTGTTGACCAGCACCGAGAACACGTCGCGGATCTCGACCTCGATGGTCGCGCCATAGGCGGATGCGAGGCCTGCGGCGAGTTCGCGGATGCGGGCCGAAATCAGTCGGCGCAGCTCCGGATCGAAGGTCCGAATGGTGCCGGCGAGATGCGCCTCCTCGGGAATGACGTTGTAGGCGGCTCCTGCATGGATCTGCGTGATCGAAAGGACCGCGCTCTCGAGCGGGTTGGCATTGCGCGAGACGATCGACTGCATCGCCTGGGCGAGGGCCGTGGCGACGAGGATCGGGTCGATCCCGCGATGGGGCTGGGCGCCGTGAGCGCCGCGGCCGATGACGCGGATGTCGAAGAAATCGGCTGCCGCCATCGCCGGGCCCTGGCGCATATGCATGCGACCGCGCGGAACGTTGGGAGCGTTGTGAAGGCCGTAGACCTCGTCGCAGGGGAACCGCTCGAACAACCCGTCGGCGATCATCGCCCGGGCGCCGCCCAAGCCCTCCTCGGCCGGCTGGAAGATGAAGAGCGCGGTCCCGTCGAAATCGCGGGTCTCGGCGAGGTAGCGCGCGGCGCCGACCAGCATGGTGGTGTGGCCGTCATGACCGCAGGCATGCATCTTTCCGGGGATCGTCGAGCGATAGGGAAGGTTGGTCGCCTCCTCGATCGGCAGCGCGTCCATGTCGGCCCGCAGCCCGATGCGGCGGCCATTGGCGGAGCGCCCCTCCAGCACGCCGACGAGCCCGGTGCCGCCGATGCCGCGATGCACCGCGATCCCGAACCGCTCCAACTGCTCCGCCACGACGCCCGAGGTGCGCACCTCCTCGAAGCCGAGTTCGGGATGGGCGTGGAGATCGCGCCTCAGGGCGGTGAGTTCCGCGGCATAGGTGCCGATGCGGTCGATCGTGTTCATTCGCTCTCCTCGCTGGACGATCCAAGCGCCTCGCCGCGGCGGAACGGCGTCAGGGTGTCGAGGGCGCCGGCCACCTCGACGATGTGCGCGCGCTCGCGCGCCAAATAATCCGCCACCGCACGGCGCAGGCCCGGATCGGCGATATCATGAGCCGAGTGCATGATCACCGGGCGATAGCCGCGGGCGAGCTTGTGCTCGCCCTGAGCGCCGGCCTCGACCCGCCTCAACCCGCGCGCGATCGCGAAATCGATGGCCTGATAGTAGCAGACCTCGAAATGCAGGAAGGGATGATCCTCCGAGCAGCCCCAGTTGCGGCCGTAGAGGGCGGCATCGCCGATGAAGTTGATCGCGCCGGCGATGTAGCGGCCCTCGCGTTTCGCCATGACCAGCAGGACGCGCTCCGGCATCCGCTCGCCGATGAGCGCGAAGAACCGCCGGTTGAGGTAGGGCCTGCCCCATTTGCGGGCGCCGGTATCGACGTAGAAGCCGTAGAACGCGTCCCAGACCTCCTCGGTGAGGTCGGCGCCGGTGAGGTGTTCGATGGTGATGCCGTTGGTCAGCGCGTCGCGGCGCTCGCGCCGGATCGCCTTTCGCTTGCGGGATGCCAAAGCCCCGAGGAAATCCTCGAAACCGGCGTAGCCGGCATTGTCCCAGTGGAATTGCTGGTCGACCCTCTGCAGGAAGCCCAGAGCGCCGGCGGCGGCCCATTCGCGCTCCTGCATGAAGGTGACGTGGATCGAGGAGGCCTCCGTCTCCTGCCTGAGGGCGCGAAGTCCGGCGACGAGGGCGGAGGTCGCCAGCTCGACATCCTGCCCCGGCGCGATCAGGAAGCGCGGGCCCGTCACCGGCGTGAACGGCACGCTGACCTGGAGCTTCGGATAATAGCTGCCGCCGGCCCGTTCGTAGGCGTCGGCCCAGCCGTGATCGAACACGTACTCGCCCTGGCTGTGGGACTTCAGGTAGCAGGGCGCCACGCCGACGAGCTTCCCCTCGCACTCGACACGGACATGCAGCGGCATCCAGCCGGAGCGGCGGGAGACGCACCCTGAATCCTCCAATGCGGAGAGAAACGCATGGGACAGGAAGGGGTTGTGGGTCTCGTCGCCGGCTGCCAGAGTCTCGGGCGAGGTGGCGCAGGCATCCCAATCCGCGGCTGGGATCTGGGCGAGGCCCGTCAGCGGCCGCACCTGCAACTCTGGCGCGGCCCTGGCCGCATCGCCCGGTTTCTCCATGGCCAGCAATCTAATGGCAGGTGGGCGAGGGGCAAGCGGCCATAGGGTCGCCTATGGCCACGGGCGACCTGGAAGCCTCAAGGCCGGAATCCCTCGAACACCATCTGGTCGGAATGGGCCGCGGCCAGCGCCCGGTGGTCCTGGTTGCGCACCGTCCACGTCATCAGCGGCATGCCGGCGAGGTGGCGGCAGAGGAAGGTGGCGGCGCAGGGCAGGTCGTCGACGCGCCAGGACAGAAAGTGGGGCCGGGTCTCGCCGAGATGCAGGAGGTTGGCGAGCGAGCGGCGAAAGCTCGGGCTCAGGCTCGCGTAGGACGCATCGTCCTGATTCGACTCGCCGACCATCCCGCGCGGGATCGCGGGCGCAAGCTCGGCGAGTGCCGCGACGACGGCCGGATCGAAGGATTTGACCGCCGCCGGGCCGTCATACGGGGAGACCACGTCGACGACCCGCCGCGTCAGGCGGAGGTCACCGGAGAAGCGCGACTTCACCTCGATCACGATCGGCACCTGCCCGGCGATGATCGAGAGGAAGTCCGCCAGCGTCGGGATGCGCTCGCTCGTCCCGGCGATGGCGAGGCCGGCGAGATCCGATGCGCTGCGCGTTCCGATCGGGTCGGTGGCCTCGGTCAAGCGCCCGAGGGCGTCGTCGTGGAACACCATCGCCTCGCCATCGGCGCTGAGCTGGACGTCGCATTCGATCGCGTAGCCGCCGGCGATGGCGGCTCGCGCCGCCGCGCAGGTGTTCTCCGGGATGCCGGCGGCGCGATCGTGCAGGCCGCGATGGGCGATCGGCCGCGCCGTGAGCCAGGCGGGGGCGTTCATGGTCACGCCCATCCCACGCCTCACTTCACCTCGAACATCGCCTCGACCTCGACGGCGGCGTCGAGGGGCAGGCCGGCGACCCCGACGGTGGAACGGGCGTGGCGGCCGCGGTCGCCGAGCACAGCCACCATCAGGTCGGAGGCGCCATTCATGATGGGCGCCAGGGCGTGGAAGCCGGGGGCGGCGTTGATGAAGCCGCCGAGACGCAGGCACTGGACGACGCCATGATCGAGGTCGCCCACCGCCGCCTGGACCTGTGCCAGCACGTTGAGGGCACAGAGCTTGGCCGCTTCCAGCCCCGCCTCGGCCGTGACCTCGGCGCCGAGCTTGCCCTTGTGATCAGCCGCAAGGGTGCCATCGAGGCCGAAGCAGATCTGGCCGGAAACGATAACGAGGTTGCCGCTGCGGATGAAGGGGACGTAATTCGCCACCGGGGCCGCGGCCTTGGGCAGGGTGAGGCCGAGTTCGGCCAGGCGTTCCGTGACGGTGCTCATAGGCGGGTGTGTCCTCTCGGCCGGCGCTGCACCGCGCCATTGCCGGCGCTCTGAGCATGGAGGCGTGGCGGGATGCAAGTCCTGCGGTTTGCACGCGGCCGCCGTGTTCATGTCTGCCTGTTGATGAGGCATAGACCATCCGATGCCGACGGCGTGATTGACAGAACCACTCGCTTCTCTAGTAATCGCGCGCGTGCCGCCCCCTTTCGAGGCGGCATTGTCATTTGCGGCTCCTGTTAGGCCGCGAGAGCGACGGAGACGGACACGTGACATCCGCCCTGCTGCCGACCTATGCCCGGGCTCCCGTCGCGTTCGAGCGCGGCGAGGGCGTGTGGCTAGTCACGCCAGAGGGCGAGCGCTACCTCGATTTCGGCGCCGGGATCGCGGTGAACGCACTCGGTCACGCCCATCCGCACCTCGTCGCCGCGCTGACGACCCAGGCGGGCAAGCTCTGGCACACCTCGAACCTGTTCCAGATCCCGGAGGGCGAGCGGCTCGGCCAGCGCCTCGTCGATGCGAGCTTCGCCGACGTCGCGTTCTTCTGCAATTCGGGCGCGGAAGCCAACGAGGCCGCCATCAAGATGGCGCGCAAGTACCATGCGGCCGGCGGCCAGCCGGAGCGGTACCGGATCGTCACCTTCGAGGGCGCCTTCCATGGCCGGACCCTCGCGACGCTCGCGGCCGGCGGCCAGCAGAAATACATCGAGGGCTTCGGCCCGAAGGTCGACGGATTCGACCAGGTGCCCTTCGGCGACCACGAGGCGCTCCTCGCGGCCGTCGGCCCGGAGACCGCCGCCCTGATGATCGAGCCGATCCAGGGAGAGGGCGGCATCCGCTCGGTGCCGCCGCAATGCCTGCGCGGCCTGCGCGAGCTCTGCGACGAGCGCGGCCTCCTCCTCATCATGGACGAGGTCCAGACCGGGGTCGGGCGCACCGGCAAGCTCTTCGCGCATGAATGGGCCGGCATGGCCCCCGACATCATGAGCGCCGCCAAGGGCATCGGCGGCGGCTTCCCCCTGGGTGTCTGCCTCGCCACCAGGGAAGCCGCCCGCGGCATGACGCCCGGCAGCCACGGCACCACCTTCGGCGGCAACCCGCTCGCCATGGCGGTGGGCAATGCCGTTCTCGACGTGGTGCTGGAAGACGGCTTCCTCGACCATGTCCGGCGGATGGGCCTCCTCCTCAAGCAGCGCCTCGCCGCCGTGCGGGACCGCTATCCGCATGTGGTCACCGAGATCCGCGGCGATGGCCTGCTGCTCGGCCTCAAGCTCAATGTCGTGAACACCGAGTTCGCCGCGGCGGCGCGGGACCAGCGCCTCCTGCTGATCCCCGCAGGCGACAACGTGGTCCGGCTGTTGCCTCCGCTGATCCTCACCGAAGCCGACATCGCCGCGGCCGTGGGGCGGATCGAGGCGACGGCGGCACGCTTCGAGGTCCAGCTGCGCGGCGCCGCCGAGTAGGGGTGGCCACGGATCTCAGCAAAGCAAGACCTCGCAAGACCCTCGCCCGCCTCGATGGGAGGCGGACGGGTTTTCCATCCGGCGGACCGGGCCAACCAATCGAACGGCCCCCTTCCCTTAGCCGGACAAGCTGAAGAACGGACAGATGACGACGACGCTCAATGGGGCCGCGGCAGGTCCCCGCCACTTCCTCGACCTCAAGGATTTTCCTGCCGAGACCTTGCGCGCCATCCTGGACGCCAGCTCGGCCATGAAGAGCCGCCGCCGCAAGGGCGAGGTCGCCGCCGGGCGGCCGCTCACCGGCAAGATGCTGGCGATGGTGTTCGACCGGCCCTCGACCCGCACCCGCGTCTCCTTCGACGTGGCGATGCGCGAACTCGGCGGCGAGACGCTGATGCTCACCGGCAAGGAAATGCAGCTCGGGCGCGGCGAGACCGTGGGCGACACAGCTCGCGTGCTGTCCCGCTACATCGATGCGATCATGATCCGCATCCTCGACCACGGCCTCATGCGAGAGCTCGCCGAGCATGCCGAGGTGCCGGTGATCAATGCCCTGACCAAGGTCTCTCATCCCTGCCAGATCATGGCCGACGTGATGACGTTCGAGGAGCATCGCGGGCCGATCAAGGGCCGGACGGTCGCCTGGTCCGGGGACGCCAACAACGTCCTCGCCTCCTGGGCCCATGCGGCGGCGCGGTTCGACTTCACCCTCAATGTCGCCGCCCCGCCCGAGCTCTCGACCCCGCCGGACCTGATCGCCTGGGCGAAGGCTGAGGGCGCGCGCATCAACGTCACCACCGATCCCTACGAGGCGGTGGACGGAGCGGATGCCGTCGTCACCGATTGCTGGGTCTCGATGGGCGACGACGACGAGCATTATCGCCACAACCTGCTCTCGCCCTATCGGGTCGATGCCAAGCTGATGAAGGCTGCGGCCAAGGACGCGGTCTTCATGCACTGCCTGCCGGCCCACCGCGGAGAGGAGGTCACCGGCGATGTCATCGACGGGCCGCAATCGGTGGTGTTCGACGAGGCCGAGAATCGCCTTCACGCGCAGAAGGGCATCCTGGCGTGGTGCCTGCGCGCAGACGGGCTTTAGAGGTTCGCAGCTCCTCCCTATATGAGAGGCCATGACCTCAGAACACGGAATGACCTCAGAACACGCAATCGAAGGCGGCGATGATGCCGTCCTGCCATTCTCCGTCGAGACCCTCGACGTGCGCGGGCGGGTGGTGCGCCTCGGCCCTTGCATCGATACGATCCTGCGCCGGCATGGCTATCCAGATCCGGTGGCTCGGCTCATCGGCGAGGCGGCGGCGCTGACGGTGCTGCTCGGATCGTCGCTGAAGTTCGAAGGCCGCTTCCAGCTCCAGACCCGCACCGACGGCCCAGTCGAGATGATCGTCGTCGATTTCGAGGCGCCGGACCGGCTGCGTGCAACCGCACGGTTCGATGCGGAACGGGTGGCGGCGCTCAAAGGCGCGCCGGCCAAGGCCGCCGACCTCGTCGGCCAAGGTCATCTCGCCATGACCATCGACCAGGGGTCCGAGCGCAGCCGCTACCAGGGCGTCGTCGCCCTGGAAGGCCAGAGCTTCGAGGAGGCGGCCCACCAGTATTTTCGCCAGTCCGAACAGATTCCGACGCAGGTACGACTCGCGGTTGCCGAGAAGTTCGAGGACGGCGCGACGACCTACCGGGCCGGCGGTCTCCTGGTTCAGTTCCTGCCGCAATCGATCGACCGGGCCCGCCTCGCCGACCTGCCTCCCGGCGACATCCCCGAGGGCCACGTCCACCTCGACCAGAATGGAACGCCCGAGGACGATGCCTGGGTGGAGGCCCGCTCGCTGGTCTCGACGATCGAGGACCACGAGCTCGTGGATCCCACGGTGTCGAGCGAGACCCTGCTGTACCGCCTGTTCCACGAGCGCGGGGTCAGGGTGTTCGAGGCGCAATCCGTGCGCGAAGAATGCCGCTGCTCGCGCGAGCGCGTGCTCGGCATGATCCGGTCCTTCTCTGATGCCGAGCGCCGCGACATGGTCGCCGATGACGGCCGTATCGGCATCACCTGCGAGTTCTGCTCGCGCCGCTACGATATCGATCCGGCAGAGGTGGTAGCTGAGATCGATGCGCAGGCGGAGCGGCCGTAAGAGGCCCCAAAGACTTCGGCCTTTCAGATGCTAAGGCTGGGCTGACGAGGTCTAGGGTGAGCACCTCACGCAAGCTGCGCAGTAAAAGGGCCGAAGTCAGCGGCACCATCAAAAATTGCACTTGTTTTCATTGCTGCCACCCATTCGTGGATGCACCTCTCGCAATCTTCATGATGAAATCACCAGTTCAATAAGGTGGGCGATAAAAGCAAAATTGGCTTGAAACCGTTTGGCAACCTTCGGCGTTTCGAAGCCTGCAATCACATTGGAGGAACGTCGATGAAGAAGTACGCGATTGGCTTAGCTGCTTTGTTGATGACGACGTCTGTGTACGCGCAGGGTGCTGGCGGGGCAGGCGCTGGTGGGGCGGGCGGAGCCGGCGGAACCAGCGGCGGGCAGATGGGTACGAGCCGTGGCGGCGAGTCCTCGGGCGGACAGATGGGTGCGAGCCGTGGCGGCGGAGCGTCGGGCAGCGAGCAATCCGCTCAGCGCTCGGGCGGACGCAGCGACGGTGCAAGCCAGGGTCAGGCCGCTGGCCGCGACGGCGCCGAGCGCGGCAGCCGTCAGGGGAACGAGGATCGGGCCGAGCGCCGCGGCGGCCGTGAGGACGGGAGCACCGAGCGCAGCAGCCGCAGCGATGTCTCCAGCCGCGAGAACCGGGGAAGCGTCACCGAGACCCGTGGGGAGACCCGTGGGCGCGTCAGCGAGAGCCGCACCGACGTCCGCTCGGAGCGGTTCGGTGGTGGTCGGTCCGGCCGTTATGTCACCATCAGCGGCAAGCGCGTCGTCTATGGCTCGCCCGAGTATCGTCGTCTCGTCGTGATCGAGCGCCGCGGTGGCGGTGAGCGCTACGTCGAAGGCGGTCGTAAGCGCTACGTCGTCGTCCGTGGCAAACGCGTGATCTACGGTTCGCCTGAGTATCGTCGTCTCGTGACCGTCCGCGAAGGCGGGCAGCGCTACGTGACGATCCGCGGACAGCGCGTCGTCTACGGTTCGCCTGAGTATCGTCGCCTGTCGGTCACCACCACCGAGCGCCGCGGCGGCACCGTGAACGCCAACTTCAACGAGCGTCGTGAGCGGAGCGAGCGCGGCAGCGTCAGCACGCGGTCCGAGGAACGGAGCGTTAGCCGCGACGAGAACCGTAGCGAGCGCAACCTCCGCGGCGAGGGCACTCGCAACGAGGCCAACCGCAACGAGCGCGGCACCGAGTCCTCGGGCATCCGCAACGCCGCCGATCGCGGTGAGCGTGGCGGCGCCGAGCGCGGCCAGGGCGGCATGAACGAAGGGACCCGCAATGTCGGGACCAATTCGGGTCGTTCCGGCGGCGGTGCCGGCGGTAGCATGGGCGCGGGCGGCGGCATGGGCGGCGGCGCGGGTGGCGCCTCTGGCGGTGCGGCGGCTGGTGGCGGCCGCAACTGAGGTCGATACCTGAGCTCAAAGAGGGGCGGCCGATCGGCCGCCCCTTCGTCGTTCCGGATGCCATGGCGAAGATCTGATCGACGCCGCCCTCAGGTCTTGAGGATGGGTTCCGCGATGTCGCCGCCGCCGCGCCTGGCGAGATAGGCCGGCTGGAACAGGCACATCCGCACGGCGTCGCGGTACTTGCCGTTGACGAAGAACTCGTCCTTGAGGATGCCTTCGGGCTCGAAGCCGCAGCGCTCGTAGATCCGCACCGCTCGGGCATTATCGCGGTCCACATGTAGGTAGAGCTTGTGGATGTTGAGCACGCTGAAGGCGTAATCCATGGCGATCCGGGTCGCCCGCGGCGCGTAGCCCTGGCCCTGGAAGGCCGGGTGAATCGCGATCTGGAATTCGCAGCGCCGGTGCAGGTGGTTGATCTCCACGAGCTCGACGAGGCCGGCGGGCTCGCCGTCGGAATTGGCGATGATGAAGCGCCGCTCGGTCTGATTGTGGATGTTGCGCTCGTAGAGCTGCGCCAGCTCGGCGAAGGACTCGTAGGCCTCCTCGAACCAGTAGCGCATGATGCTGTCGTTGTTGTTGAGCTGATGCACGAACATCAGGTCTTCGCGCTCCAGCGGCCTCAGCTTGACCGGGCCGTCGGCGGCGATGGTGCGGGTGGTGACGGTTCTCATGGCCGAGATCTCACGGGGTCCCGCATTCGGCTATCAGGCGGCGCATGAAGGCGGCGCCGGCCTCCAGAGCGTCGAGGGTGATGTACTCGTCGGGCTGGTGGGCCTGGTCGATCGAGCCTGGCCCGCAGACAACAGTCGGGATGCCGGCGACCTGGAAACGGCCGGCTTCCGTGGCGTAGGGCACCGAGATCGTATGGTTTCGGCCGGCCAACCTGAGCGCGAGACGCTCGGCCTCGGAGCCCGGCTCCGGTGCGAGGCCCGGCACCGCCACCTCCTCTCGGGTCTCGATCCGTCCGAAATCGCCGTAGCGGTTGAGGCGCTCGCGCGTCACCGTCTCGACCTTGGCGGCGAAGAGGGCCGGAATCTCTCCCATGTCGAGGTCGGGGAGGCCGCGGAACTCCCAGTGGAACGTACAGCTCTTTGGCAGGATGTTGCGGGCGGTGCCGCCATGGATGGTGCCGACATGCACGGTCGTCGCCGGCGGGTCGAACCGGCCCGAGGCGTCGCCGCGCGCGATCATCGCGTCGGCGATGCGATTGAGCTCAGAGACGAGATCCGCCGCCGCCATGACCGCATTGGCCCCGAGCATGGGCTTCGCCGAATGCGCCTCGTGGCCATGGACCGTGGTGAAGTAGGTGACGATGCTCTTATGGGCGTCGGCCACCTCCATGTCGGTCGGCTCGCCGACGATCACCGCGCCCGGCCGGGGCAGATCGGCGCCGAAGCGCGCGATGGTGTCGGCGACACCGAGGCAGGTCGTCTCCTCGTCGTAGGAGAGGAGAATGTGGATCGGCCGCTTCAAATTCGCAGCCATGGCGTCCGGCACCGCTGCCAGCGCCAGGGCGCAGAAGCCCTTCATGTCGACGGTGCCCCGGCCGTAGGCCCGCCCGTCGGCGACGCGCAACGTGAACGGATCGGTGGTCCAGGCTTGGCCAGTGACCGGGACAACGTCGGTATGGCCTGACAGGACGATGCCGCCGTCGACCATGGGGCCGATCGTGGCGAAGATCGCGGCCTTGTTGCCCTCGGCGTTGGGCACGCGGACGAACGGCACACCGAGTTCATCGAGGTAGTCGCAGACGCTGTCGATGAGCGCCAGGTTCGATTTCGAACTCTCGGTGTCGAACGAGACGAGCCGTTCGAGGAGGGAGAGATAGGAAGGCCGCGGCTCGCGCGCGGACATCGCCCTAGTGGACGCTGCGGCGGACGTGGGGCGAATCGAGGGAGAAGGCCGGGATCTCGGCCTCGAAGCTCTCGCCGTCATCGGTCGCCATGGTGTAGCTGCCGGCCATCAGGCCGTCGGGCGTCGTGAGCGGACAGCCGCTGGTGTAGCTGAACGATTCGCCGGGCTCGAGCACCGGCTGCTTGCCGACGACGCCGGCGCCGCGCACCTCCTGGCAGGCGCCACGCCCATCGATGATGCGCCAGTGGCGCGCGCGCAGCTGGACCTGCTCGGGACCGTTATTCACGATCTCGACGGTGTAGGCGAAGAAGTAGCGGCTCTCGGTCGGGGAGGATTCCTCCTCCACGAAGCGGGGCTGGACTGTCACGCTGATACCGCGCGTCTGGGCCTTGTACATCGCCGTGGAAAGCCTCCCTCGCCGGCATCGTCCGGGCTCGCGCCGCAGACCGTCGTCGGTCGCGCGACAGGTCGTTGGCGCCGTGGTACGTCCACCGGAAAACCACGTCAATCGGTGCGAAGACCGTAGACGGGGCGTTCGCCGGTGCGGACCGAACCCGCCTCGGGTCCCTGTATGCCGGATGCGACCGAGCATCGAACGCGGCGGCGCTCACGCCGTTCCAGAGGAAGCTTGAGGTTCTGACGTGCGCCGCGAGATCGTGACGGCCAGCCCTGCGAGCCTCGGAACCGGCCGCCGGGGCGATCTCGGCGGAGCCCTGGCGGCCATCGGCCTCGCCGCCTTAGCGCTGGTCTTCGCCTTCGCCGATCCCGCCGGCAATGTCTGGTCGGCCGCCGTGCTGATCGGCGCCCTCGGCCTCGACGGCCTCGGCCGGATCGCTTCGCGCCTCGCGTTGCGGGGCCCAAGCGGTCCTGGCCTCGCCGCTATGCCCTCGATGGTGCTCGCATCGGAGCGGGGAACGATGGCGGTTGCCTTCCTGTTCGCCGCCGCCGCGTTCACATGGCCAGACCGGTTTCCGGTTCTCTCAAGTCTCGTCGCCGGGCTGCTGGCGATGGGCGGGATCACCCGCTTCGTCATCGCCTGGACCTTGTTCAGGGCGGGCCGGGAGAATGAGGACGAGTGACGGCGCTGGTCCGTCCCAGCCCTCGACCTCATCATGAGGCCGCACGCCAGCGCCTCAGGAGGACGTCGAGGGTTGGATAGAGCGCTCTCGCTGAGTGACCTGCCGAACAAGGGACGACGTCGCGTCTGGGCAAGTCAGCCATTTGACTTCGCGTTGAACCTCCATCCAGACAAGATGCAACAAAGCTGGTCGAGACGACGGAATAGGATTGTGACAATCGACATGGGACTCGTTTCCGAAACCAAGGACGGCATCCTGTCGGCGCGGGGCATCGTCGCGCTGACCGAGGCCGGTGGCATTCGTCCCGCGAGCCCCTACGACAGCGATCAGATCCAGCCCGCGAGCCTCGATCTGCGCCTCGGTGCCCGCGCCTACCGCGTGCGCACCAGCTTCCTGCCGGGAAGCCGCCCCGTCTCGGCCTGCATCGAGGCCTTCGCGCTCCACGAGATCGACCTGACGAAGGGCGCGGTGCTGGAGACGGGTTGCGTCTTCATCGCCGAACTTCAGGAGAGCCTTGCTCTCCCGTCCGACATCTCGGCAGGAGCCAACCCGAAGAGCTCGACGGGGCGCATCGACGTCTTCACCCGCGTCATCACCGATCGCGGCGGCGCTTTCGACCAGGTCGAGGCCGGTTATAGCGGGCCGCTCTACGCCGAGATCTCGCCCCGAACCTTCCCGGTGAAGGTCCGCACCGGCTCGCGCCTGTCGCAGATCCGGTTCCGCCGCGGCGAGGTTCGCCTCACCGATACCGAGTTGTCGGCGCTGCATGCGCGGTCTCCGCTGGTCAGCACCGCGACGCCCTCGTTCCAGGGCGGCGTCGCGGTCTCGGTGGACCTTGCCGGGTTCAATGGTCTGATCGGCTACCGGGCGCGGCGCCATACCGGCCTCGTCGATGTCGATGCGCCCGGCAAACATCGCATCGCCGATTTCTGGGAGCCGCTGCCCGCAGAGGATTCCCGCGCCCTCATCCTCGATCCCGGCCAGTTCTACATCCTGGCCTCGAAGGAATCGGTGCAGGTGCCGCCCGACCATGCCGCCGAGATGGTGCCGTTCGATCCCCTCGTCGGCGAGTTCCGGGTCCATTATGCCGGCTTCTTCGATCCCGGCTTCGGCCATGAGAGTGCCGGCGGGGCAGGGGCGCGGGCCGTCCTTGAAGTCCGCTCGCGCGACGTGCCGTTCCTGCTCGAGGACGGGCAGGTCGTCGGCCGCCTCGTCTACGAGCGCATGGCCGAGGTGCCGGCGACCCTCTACGGGGCCGGGGCGGGATCGAACTACCAGGCTCAGGGCCTCAAGCTGTCCAAGCACTTCGCCTGACCAGCGAGCCGGCCAGGGCGAATGCACTTGCCTTAAGCCGAGTCCTGCCGAAGCGGGATTGAAGGCAGCCGTGCCGGTCGTCTCAGCGCCCGGCGGCGGCCTCGTCGATGAGCCAGAGCTTCGTGCCACGGACGCGCCCGACCGGCAGGTCCTCCCCCTCCGCGAGGCGGGAGAGAGGGTCCTGCTTGCCCGCGCCGCTGATCAGGAAGAGCACCGAGCGGGCCGACGCAAGGGCCGGGAAGGTCAGGCTGATGCGGGGCACGAAGGGCGTCATCCCGGCCTCCGGCACGCCGACGACCCAGGCCTGTTCCTCGTCGACGGCGGGCTTGCCGGGGAACAGCGAGGCGACGTGGCCGTCCTCGCCGAGCCCGAGAAGGACGAGGTCGAAGAGGGGCCGGGCCGGGTCGAGGGTTTCGGCCCCATAATAGCGCTTCAGCAAAGCCTCGTAGCGGCGCGCTCCCTCATCGGGACCGTCCTGCGTCGGCATCGGGTGGAAGTTTTCGGACGGAATCCGGGTCGTCGTGCCGAAGGCCTGGCGGACCATGCGGACATTGCTCAAAGGATCGTCCCACGGCACCGCCCTGTCGTCGCCGAAGAACCAGTGCAGGCGCGGCCAGGGCAGGTCGGCACAGTCCGGACCCGCAAGGCGCTCATACAGGCGCTTGGGGGTCGAGCCGCCCGAGAGGCAGACGGCGATCCGCTCGTTCGGCGCGTCGGCGCAAAGCTTCCGCAGATGCTCCGCCGCCGCCTCGGCCACGGCCTCGCCGTCGCGGAGGAGACGGGACTTGTCGGGCAACGGGATCATCGGCCTCTCCTCGTGCCTGTCCGAACGCGGCTGGCCTATTTCGGCTCCTGGTGGCCGCCGAAGCCTTTGCGCATGGCCGAGAGCAGCTTGTCGGCGTAGCTCGCATCCTCGCGCGAGCGGAAGCGGGCATAGAGGGCAGCCGAGAGCACGTTGGCGGGCACCGATTCCTCGATCGCGGCATTGAGGGTCCAGCGGCCCTCGCCGGAATCGGCGACGAAACCGGAGAAGGCTTCGAGCTTTTCGTCGCCGGCCAGCGCGCTCGCGGTGAGGTCGAGGAGCCAGGACGAGACCACGCTGCCGCGGCGCCAGACCTCGGCGATGTCGCCGATATTGAGCTCGAAGCGCTGCGCCTCTGGAAGGTCCTCGGAATTCGCGTGTTTGAGGATGTCGAAGCCCTCGGCATAGGCCTGCATCAGCCCGTACTCGATGCCGTTATGGACCATCTTGACGAAGTGTCCGGCCCCGCTCGGGCCGGCATGGATGTAGCCCTGCTCGGCGCGGGGATCGCGACCCTCGCGGCCGGGGGTCTTGGGGATCGCGCCTTCCCCCGGCGCGAGGGTGCGAAAGATCGGGTCGAGCCGCTCAACGGCGGCCTTGTCGCCGCCGATCATCATGCAATAGCCCCGGTCGATCCCCCAGACGCCGCCCGAAGTGCCGACATCGACGTAGTGAATGCACTTGGGCTTGAGCTCGGCCGCGCGGCGGATGTCGTCCTTGTAGAAGGAATTACCGCCGTCGATGACGATGTCGTCCGCCGCCATCAGGCCGCCGAGCTTCGTGACGGTCCCTTCGGTGATCGCGCCGGCCGGCAGCATCACCCAGGCAGAGCGGGGAACATCGAGCTTGGCGACGAAGTCTTCGAGACTCTCCGCTCCCACGGCACCCTCGGCCACGAGGGCCGCGACGGCGTCCGGGTTCTGGTCGAACACCACCGCCGTATGGCCGCCCCTGAGGAGCCGCCGGACGATGTTGCCGCCCATTCGGCCCAGGCCTATCATTCCGAGTTGCATCGGGGTCTCCCTCGCGTTTCCCTCCCCCTTGCGGGGAGGAGAGGCGCTAAATCGCCGCTTTGATCGCAGCAGCGATGCGCTTCAAGCCGGCTTCGACGCCGCCGCCCTTGATATGCACCCGCAACGCCTTGCGGCCGCGCTCGGCCAGGACGGCGAAATCGCCCCGCGCCTGGGCTGCAACCACCGTGCCGAAGCCGAGCTTGCGGCCGGGGATCGCCAGATCCTGCGACGGATCGGCGGTGATCTGCAGGAACACGCCCGTGTTCGGGCCGCCCTTATAGGCTTGGCCCGTCGAGTGAAGGAAGCGAGGCCCGAATTCGAGGCATGTCGCGACCTTCCGGGCGTCGCGGAGCGCAATGCGGGGACTCTGCAGAATCGCGTGGTGAACCTCGTTGCGGGCGACATAGGCGAGCAGGGCGACGTAATCGCCGTCCTTTGCCCGGGCGAGATGGGCCTTCAGCGCGGCCTCGAGCCCCTCCGACGCCTGGGGCAGGGCTTCGGCATTCGCCGGATCAGCGTAGAGCCCGATGGTGTCGTCGGAGAACAGCGGCGCCTCGGAGGGAAGGGCGCCGTCTCGCTCGGCCGCCTCGAACAGCTTTTTCGTTTCGATCTTGCTCGCCTCGACATCGGGCTGATCGAAGGGATTGATGCCGAGAAGCGCACCGGCCACCGCCGTGGCGATCTCGAAGCGGAAGAATTCCTGCGGAAGCTGCTCGGCTCTCGCGAGGGTGATGTGCACCACCGGGTGCCCCTCGCGTTCGAGGTTGCGTACCGCCTCGTCCTGACGCGGGTCGGCGCGGCCGTCGAGGCGCAGATAGACGAAGAAGCGGTGGTGGTCATACACCGCCGGCACGTCGATCGTCTCTCCATCGACCGGGATCAGGCCTTTGCCCTGCTTGCCGGTGGATTCGGCGATGAGCTGCTCGGCCCAGCCGCCGAAGGTCTCGATTCCCGGCGAGGCGATGAAGGTGACCTTGTCCCGCCCACCGTTCAGTGCCGCGGCCGCCATGGCGGTACCGAGGAGCACGCCCGGGTTTTGCGCCGGTGGCACCGCCGGCCCGCAGGAGCGCACCATGATCCGCGCCGTATCGAGGAACGCCTTCACGTCGATGCCTGAGGCCGCCGCCGGCACGAGGCCGAAGGCCGAGAGCACGGAGTAGCGCCCACCGATCTCCTTGACGCCGTGGAAGATTTTACGGAAGCCGTCGGCCCTGGCCGCCGCCTCCATCGCCGATCCGGGATCGGTCACGGCGACGAAATGCTGGCCGGCGCGCTCCCCGACGACATCCTTCATCCGGCCGAGAAAGTAGTCGCGAAAGACGTTGGGCTCGAGGGTCGAGCCGGATTTGCTCGCCACGATGAACAGCGTCGTCTCCAGTGTCACCGCCGCCTCGACGGCGCGGACCTGATCGGGGTCCGTGGAATCGAGGATGCGCAGCTTCGGGAACCCCTCGCGCGCACCGTAGGTTTCAGCCAGCACCTCCGGCCCGAGGCTCGACCCGCCCATGCCGAGCACGACGACATCGGTGAAGCCTCCCTGGCGGACCTCCTCGGCGAAGGCCTCGTAATCGGCCACATGCTCAAGCTCGTCTTCGACGATGCGCAGCCAAGCCAGCCACTTGTCCTCGTCGGTGCCGGTCCAGAGGGTCTTGTCGCGGGCCCAGAGGCGGCGGATCGAGCCGGAGGCACGCCAAGCCTCCACCGCCTTCTTCGCCTGGCTGCCGAGCGCCTCGTCGAGCACCAGAGTCTGCCCGTTGAGCCTCGCCCCGAGGAGGTCGGCGCGCTTGCCCGCCACCGCGCCGAGCAGCTTGTCGGCGGCGTCGACGAAGAGCTGCACGCCCTCGTCGACGAGAGTCTCGGCGATGGCATCGATGTCGATGCCGGCCTTGGCGAGGCGTGCCATCACGGCCTCGGCGTCGCCGAGATTCTCCTCGATCGCCGCTCGGACGGTGCCGTGATCGCGAAACGCGTCCATGGTGGCCGGCGGCATGGTGTTGACGGTGTCGGGCCCGATCAGCTCCTCGACGTAGAGCACGTCGGAATAGGCCTTGTTCTTGGTGCCGGTGGAGGCCCAGAGGAGGCGCTGCGCCTTCGCGCCCTTGGCCGCGAGCGCCTGCCACTTGTCTTCCGCGAAGATGCGCCTGTAGCGCTGGTAGGCGAGCTTGGCGTTGGCGATCGCGACCTTGCCCTTGAGGGCTTCGAGAGCCGCCTTCTCGTCGGGGTCGTTGGCCGCGGCGATCTTGGCGTCGAGCGCCTTGTCGACGGCGACGTCGATGCGGCTGATGAAGAAGCTCGCGACACTAGCCACCTTCGAGACGTCGCCGCCCTTGGCGCCGAATTCCTCGAGCCCGGCGATGAAGGCGCGGGCGACCTCCTCGTAGGCATCCTGGCCGAACAGCAGGGTGACGTTGATGCTGATGCCGTCCGCCGTCAGCGCCTGGATCGCCGGGATGCCGGCGGGCGTCGCCGGCACCTTCACCATCAGGTTGTCGCGAGCCACCGCCTTGTGCAGGCGCCTCGCCTCTTCGAGCGTGTCCTCCGTGCTGAGCGCGAGGTAGGGCGAGACTTCGAGGCTGACGTAACCGTCGGCGCCGTCGCTCCCGTCATAGACGGGCCTGAGCACGTCGGCCGCGTTCCGGATGTCATTGATGGCGAGGCCCTCGTAGAGGTCGATGACCCGAGCATCCCCGGCCTCCATCACGCTCTTGAGGGCGCCGTCGTACTCGGTCGAATCGCCGATCGCCTTCTCGAAGATCGACGGGTTGGAGGTGACGCCGCGCAGGCCGTCCTCGTCGACCAGGGCCTTCAGCTTGCCCTGCGCGATGAAGCCGCGCGCCACGAAGTCGAGCCAAACGGCCTGGCCCTGTTCGGGGAAAAGTGCCTTGAGCGGGTTCATGCCGGTCTCCGAGTCTGTCTTCCGTCGTCCAAAAACGGAAACCTCATCCTGAGGTGCCCGCACCGGCGGGCGTCGAAGGAGGTCTCCAGAACCCTCCGAGCGAGATGGAGGCCTCCTTCGAGGCCGTCGCTGCGCTTCGGCACCTCAGGATGAGGCGGAGGGTGGGATCAGCAATACGTAATCATCCCTTGTGTTTCGCGATCTGATCGCGAGCCGCTTGCAGCACCTTCTCGGGGGTGAACCCGAATTTGGTCTGGAGGTCCTTGATCGGCGCCGACGAACCGAAGGTGTGCATACCGATGATCGTGCCCGAAGAACCGGCATAACGGTCCCAGCCGATCACCGAGCCCTGCTCGACGGCTACGCGGGCGAGCACCTGCGGCGGCAG
This sequence comes from Methylobacterium sp., assembly GCF_019745455.1. Classification (GTDB taxonomy): domain Bacteria; phylum Pseudomonadota; class Alphaproteobacteria; order Rhizobiales; family Beijerinckiaceae; genus Methylobacterium. Next base: position 31,154 of record NZ_JAIETD010000040.1, on the reverse strand, counting down.
CACGGAATTCCGGTAGGCTTCGTCCTGGCGCTCGAACAGGTCCCAGGACGGCATCGAGACGACCCGCGCCTTGACGCCCTCGCCCGTCAGCGCCTCGTAGGCGCCGAGGCAGAGCTGCACTTCGCTCCCCGTTCCGATCAGGATCACCTCCGGGGTCTCGTCGCCGCCGGCCAGCACGTAGGCGCCCTTGGCGACGCCGGCCGCGCTCGCGAACTTCGAGCGGTCGAGGGTCGGAAGCGGCTGGCGGCTCAGCGCCAGTACCGCCGGCTGGTCCTTGAGCGACAAAATCACGCGGTAGGCCTCCGCCACCTCGTTGGCGTCGGCCGGCCGCAGGGTGACGAGGCCGGGGATGCAGCGGAGCGACAGGAGCTGTTCCACAGGCTGGTGGGTCGGGCCGTCCTCGCCGACGCCGATCGAATCATGCGTGAAGACATGGAAGACCGGCAGCTCCATCAGGGCCGCGAGGCGGATCGGAGGACGCATGTAATCGGCGAAGACGAGGAAGGTGGCGCCGTAGGCCCTGAGCCCGACGAGGCCGAGGCCGTTGACGATCGAGCCCATGGCATGCTCGCGCACGCCGAAATGGATGTTGCGCCCGCCCGGCTCGAAGGGCGAGAGCGTGCCGGCGCCCTCGAATTCCAGCTTGGTCTTGTTCGAGGGCGCGAGATCGGCCGATCCGCCAAGGAGATGCGGCAGGTTCTTCGCAATGGCGTTGAGGACCTTGCCGGAGGATTCGCGGGTGGCCATGCCCTTTGCATCGGCCGGGAAGACCGGGATGTCCCTGTCCCAGCCCTCGGGCAGGCCGCCATCGAGGAACGCGGCGATCTCCTCGGCGAGTGCCGGATCGGAGGCCTTGGCCTCGGCGAGAGCCTTCTCCCAATCGGCGAAGAGGGCGGCACCCCGCTCGCCGATGCCGGCCTGGAAGTTCTCGCGCACCCCGTCCGGGACGAGGAACTGCGCATCCTCCGGCCAGCCATAGGCGCGCTTGGCGCCCTTGACCTCGTCATCGCCGAGGGGGTCGGAATGGGCCTTCGAGGTGTTCTGCTTGTTCGGCGCGCCGAACCCGATGATCGAGTTGACGATGATCAGGGTCGGGCGGTCGCTCGACTGGAGGAAGGTCTCGAGGGCTCCCGAGATCGCATGGACGTCGTTGGCGTCGGCAACCCGCAGCACCTGCCAGCCATAGGCGAGGAAGCGCGTCGCCACCTCCTCCGAGAAGGCGAGCTCGGTATGGCCCTCGATGGTGATGGTGTTGTTGTCGTAGATCCAGCACAGGTTCGACAGGCGCAGGTGGCCCGCCATCGAGGCGGCCTCGGCGGCGACGCCCTCCATGAGGTCGCCGTCCGAGCAGATCGCATAGACGTTGAAGTCGAAGAGCGGCACCTCGCTCCGGTTCAGGGTCTCGCCGAGGAAGCGCGCGCCCATCGCCATGCCGACCGAGTTGGCGACGCCCTGGCCGAGGGGGCCGGTGGTGGTCTCGACGCCGGTGGTGAAGTGGTATTCGGGGTGGCCCGGCGTCTTCGAGTCGAGCTGGCGAAAGCTCTTGATGTCGTCAATCGTCACCGCCGCCTCGTTGCCGCCGTCGGTCTGGGCGACGCCTGCGAGGTGGATCAAGGCGTAGAGCAGCATCGAGGCGTGGCCGGCCGAGAGCACGAAGCGGTCGCGGTTGGGCCAATGTGGATGGGCCGGATCGTAGCGGAGATACCGGTTCCACAGGGTGTAGGCGACAGGCGCGAGCGCCATCGGCGCGCCGGCATGGCCGGAATTCGCCTTCTGCACCGCATCGATCGCCAGGGTCCGGATCGTGTCGATCGAGAGCTTGTCGATCTCGCTCAGGGTGCCCTTGGGGCTGGTATCGGCTCCGCTCATGCTCGTCTTCCTGTTGTCCGGTCAGAGGCCCCGCGACGGTCCGTCGAAACGGATCACGCCCGCGATACGCCGGCCGCTATCTCTCGTATGGCGAGGTCCCTCGCCGGAATGCCGCCCGACGCGGACGCGATGCACGCGCCGTCGCTGCGCTCCTTGGCAGGTCCTTCAGCGCGCGCATAGTTCAAGATGGTGTTCACCAGCGTGACGTGACTGAACGCCTGAGGGAAATTCCCGACGAGGCGCTTGGCTCCGACATCGTATTCCTCCGACAGCAATCCCAGATCGGTGCAGAGCCCGACGAGGCGGTCGATCATCGCCCGTGCCTCGTCGCGGCGGCCGAGGCCGATGAGGTTGTCGGCGTACCAGAAGCTGCAGGGCAGGAAAGCGCCTTCGCCGCTCGGCAAGCCATCGGTCGCCTGGTCCTCGGTGTCGTAGCGCAGCACCAGGCCGTCGCGAATCAGGCATCGGCCGATCGCCGCGACGGTGCCGACCACACGTGGGTCGTCCTGGGGCAGGAAACCCATATGGGCGATGAGGAGGACACTCGCATCGAGGCGCTTCGACCCGTAGGACTGGACGAAGCTGTCGAGCTCAGGATCGAATCCCTTCTCGCAGACCTCGGTATGGATCTCGTCGCGGATGGCGCGCCAGCGATCAACCGGAACGGGCGGCGCGGCGCCTTCCTCGAAGGAGCGGATCGCCCGGTCGAAGGCGACCCATGCCATGACCTTCGAATGGACGAAGTGGCGCCGGCCGCCTCGCACCTCCCAGATGCCCTCGTCGGGCTCGCGCCAGACTCGTTCGAGATGGCCGAGGAGCGCGAGGCCGACCCGCCAGCCGTCGCTGTCGCCGAGTAGCCCGCGCTGGCGGGCCTGATAGAGCGCGTCGAAGATCTCGCCATAGATGTCGAGCTGGAACTGTCCGATCGCCGCATTGCCGATCCTGACCGGCTTGGCGCCCTCGTAGCCTGGCAGCCAGTCGAGCTCGATCTCCGGCAGCAGTCGCTCCCCGCCGATGCCGTAGAGGATGTGGGCCTGCTCCGGGTTGCCGGCCACCGCTCGGATCAGCCAGTCGCGCCAGGCCCGCGCCTCGTCGATGTAGCCGCCATCCATCAGGGCGATCAGCGTGAAGGTCGAATCGCGAAGCCAGCAATAGCGGTAGTCCCAATTGCGCACGCCGCCGAGTTGCTCGGGCAACGACGTGGTGGGAGCCGCGACGATGCCCCCGGTGGGCTGGTAGATCAGGGCCTTGAGGGTCAGGAGCGAGCGCTGCAGGATCTCGTCCCAGGCCGTCTGGCGGGCGCATCGCCCCGACCAGTCGCGCCAGTAGCGGTCGGTCTCGTACAGCACCTTGCGCGGCTCGATCGGAGGCGGATCGTCCTCGTGGGACGGGCCGTAGCTCAACGTGAAGGCGACGCTTTCTCCCGCTGACACCGTGAAGTCCGAGAGGGTGGTCTGGCCCTCGCCGTGAAGCGGTGCCGGGGTCCGCAGCACTACCTTGTGGGGCCCGGAGATGGCGCGCAGGTCGCCGAGCTCGTTACGCGAGACCCAGGGGACGGCGAGGCCGTAATCGAACCGCACGGCGAGTCGCATCCGCATCGACACCGACCCGTGCAGGCCCTCGACGATGCGAACGAGATGCGATCCGTCATTGACCGGCATGTAGTCGGTCACGCGGACTTCGCCCGACGCGGTCTCGTAGCAGGTCTCGAGAACGAGGCTGCCTCCGCGATAGCGCCGCAGGATGGTGGCTTCACCGGCCGGCGATAGCTTCCAGAAGCCGTGATCCTCTGTGCCCAGCAGGGAGGCGAAGCAGGCGGACGAGTCGAAACGCGGCCAGCACAGCCAGTCGACGCTTCCGTCGCGACCGATCAGTGCCGCGGTGCGGCCATCGCCGACGAGGGCGTAATCCTCGATCCGTCCAGCCATTCAGAAAACCCGGTGCCGCCCGCTCCAGAGCGGGTTACCACTTCGACGCTCCACCTAGGTCGCGATCGAGGTACGGTCCAGGGCGAAGCCAGGTCAGGCCGGGATGGATTGCCGGGCGCTCAGCGGAGGCCGTCGAGTAGATCGGTGACGACCCCGCCGAGGGCGACGGCCTCGCCGCGCAGGATCGCGGCGCGCGACCCGATAACGCCGACTGTCTGGCCGACCGCGCGGATGGCGGGGGCGAAGGGCAGCGCCTGATCCGGCGCGGAACCCTCAGTGACGGATGCCTCGGCCCTCTCCACCTGTCTCGACGACGCGAAGGGATCGTCCGGCGTCGTGGAGGACGGGGCTGCAGCCAGAGGATGGGGCCGGCGCAGCACCGCCGATGCCGTCTGCGAAGGTTCGGTGCAGCGAGATCCGGTGCAGGACGGCGCGCTGCGTGCGACCCGGTGAAGGGGACGCGTCACAGGTGCCTTCGCCAAAATAACGGTATCGGCGGAGAGCGGAAATTGGTGCGCGAAGACGATCGCGGCGGGCGGGCGATGCGTCACCTCGCCCGCAAAGGCCGGTTTCGCCGTCGAGTTTGCCACTTCGGTGTCCGCGCGGGCCATTCGCGGCATCGGGGCCGAAGCCGCGACCGCCGCGGAGGCCGTGGCGGAAGGTTCCCGAAGCGGAGCTGCGGTTTCCCAGCATACGGCGCCGAGCCCGAGGATGGCGGCGAAAGCGAGGGTCGGCAGGAAAGGCAAGGCTGCGCCTGCCGTCGAAGCGCCGGCAAAATCATCGGGTTCGGAGCATAACCGGCTTTTTGCAGCCATCTTGACCTGCTCCCGCGTTGGTGGCGCCTAAAGCGCACATAGGGCATCGTTTGCGGCGGAAGCGGGGCCGTTTCCTTGCGCGACCGTAACGGTGTCGGTTAGGGACCGGTTCTCGTACCGTCGTCCAGGCACATGGCTTGCTCGGATTGCAGCGAGGGCTGGTTTCCGGCCGCATATGCTTCAACCGCCCCTGATGGGCAGCGATGACCGACATCACGCTCACCGTCGCCGTGATCGACCCGAGCCACGCCCGCGCCGCGATCCTCGAAGAGGGCTTGCGGGCGGCGGGAGTCGAGCACGTCGTCATCATCCCGGACGGGGCCGACCTACCGGCCAAGGTCGCGGCCTTGAAGCCCGACGTCGTGGTGATCCATCTGGAGAGCCCGAGCCGGGACATTCTCGAACAGATGTCGGGCCTGTCGCGCCACGTCGAGCGGCCGGTGGCGATGTTCGTCGACCGCTCGGACGTGCCGATGATGCAGGCGGCGGTGGATGCCGGGATCTCGGCCTACGTCGTCGACGGCCTGCAGCCGCAGAGGATCCGCTCGATCCTCGACATCGCGATCCTGCGCTTCAACGCCTTCGCGCGGCTGCAACGCGAATTGTCCGAGGCCCGCGAAGAGCTGGCCGACCGCAAGCTCATCGAGCGCGCCAAGGGCATCCTGATGAGCGCACGAGGGCTGAGCGAGGAGGAGGCCTACAAGATGATGCGGCGCAAAGCCATGAACGAGAAGCGCCGGATCGCGGATATCGCGCTCGCCATCGTCACCGCCGCGGACATGCTCGGATGAGGCTCCGGATCGGATACGTCCCGCTCCTCGATGCCGCCGCGCTGGTCGCCGCTGTCGAGCGGGGCTTTGCCGCCGAGGAGGGGCTGAGCCTCGATCTCGTGGCAGAGCCCTCCTGGGCGACATTGCGCGACCGGCTCGCCCTCGGCCATCTCGACGGCGCGCATATGCTGGCGCCCCTGGCCGTGGCGAGCGTGCTCGGGATCAGCGGCCTGGAGACGCCCCTGATCGTTCCGATCGCGCTCAACCTCAACGGCAACGCCATCACCGTCTCGCTCCCCATCTGGGAGGCGATGGAGCTCGCGGGCGACGAGGATGTCGCCATCGTCGCCCGGGCCTTCGCGGCGGTCGCCCGTCGCCGGGCGGGTGCGAGCCGCCCCCTCGTCATCGGCACGGTGCATCCGTTCTCGAGCCACACCTACCAGCTCAGGCGCTTCGGAGAACTCGGCGGACTCGAACTCGACGACGGCGTCCACCTGGTGGTGATCCCCCCGCCCCAGATCGCCGAGGCTCTGGAGCGCAAGCTGATCGATGGTTTCTGCGTCGGCAGCCCGTGGAACAGCGTTGCCGTCGCGGAAGGCTACGGCCGCATCGCCGTCCTCGGCAGCCAACTGATCCCCGAATGCCCGGAAAAGGTGCTGGCCTTGCCTGCCAGCGAGACGGCCGCGAGCCTTCCGCTAGTCCGCGCGCTTCATCGCGCTGGTGCCTGGTGTCAGGATCCGGCGAACCGCGGCGAGCTCGCCGGCATCCTGTCGCAACCGGATTATCTCGGCGTCGATGCGGGACTGGTTCGGCAAGCCCTCGACGGGACGCCCCTTTCCGGGCTGGAGGGATCGAAGCGTACCGATCCCCGATTCATCGTGTTCGGCGCAGATGCAGAACGCCCCGATCCAGCCCATGCGGGCTGGTGCCTCGATGCGATGCAGCGGGCGGGACAAATCGATGTCACCCAGAGCCTTCGCGATGCAGCCGCGGCGATCTACCGGCCCGATCTCTTCTCAGCCGCCCTCGACGGCCTCGTCTGAGCACTTCCCGACGCCGACGATGCCTTTTTGCACGGCACAACGGCAAACTGCCCGACTCTTGTGCAGCGCAGCGGCAGTCTCCGATCCCAGCCTTACCTGCCGGCATCGGGTTTGAGAGAGGGTAGGGCGTCCGCAAACCTCCACATGGAGTTGGCACGCGACCTGCAACGCCCCTTCCGCTCGTCAAAGGCGACGGGCGAATCCGTCGGCAGAGCCGCTGACCCAAGTCTTCCGTTGGCGCGCATCCGCAGCTGCCGACGATCGGCGCTGGGCAGCGGTTTTTGTTTGATCGGTCTCACGATGAGGAGTCAGCGGTTCGATGGGTGACGCTTTCCACAATAGCCGGCGCGATCTTCTCAAGGGTGCGGCCGCCGCGCTCTCGGTCGCAGCCGCCGCCCGCGTCGCGCTGCCCGGCGGAGCCTTCGCGCAGAGCGCCGGCCCCGAGGTCAAGGGCGCCAAGCTCGGCTTCATCGCGCTGACCGATGCCGGCCCGCTCTTCGTTGCCAAGGAGAAAGGCTTCTTTGCCAAGCACGGCATGCCCGACGTCGAGGTGCTGAAGCAGGCCTCCTGGGGCACCACCCGCGACAACCTCGTCCTGGGCTCGGAGGGCAACGGCATCGACGGCGCGCACATCCTGACGCCGATGCCCTACCTCATCACCGCCGGCCGCGTGACGCAGAACAACGTGCCCGTACCGATGCAGATCCTGGCCCGGCTCAACACCAACGGCCAGTGCATCTCGGTGGCCAAGGAGTACCTCGACCAGAAGGTCGCGCTGGACGCCAAGGTCTTCAAGGCCGCCGTCGAGAAGAAGAAGGCCGCCGGCAAGTCGGTGAAGGCCGCCATGACCTTCCCGGGCGGCACCCACGACCTCTGGATCCGCTACTGGATGGCGGCCGGCGGCATCGACCCCGACAAAGACATCGAGACCATCGTCGTGCCCCCGCCCCAGATGGTGGCGAACATGAAGGTCGGCACGATGGATTGCTTCTGCGTCGGCGAGCCGTGGAACGCGCAGCTCGTGCAGCAGGGCCTCGGCTACACGGCCCTCACCACCGGCGAGCTCTGGAAGGACCATCCCGAGAAGGCGTTCGCGATGCGGGCGAGCTGGGTCGAGAAGTACCCGAATGCCACCAAGGCGCTGCTCATGGCGGTTATCGAGGCCCAGATGTGGTGCGACAAGCCCGAGAACCGGGACGAGTTCGCCGCCATCGTCGCCAAGCGCCAGTGGATCAACATTCCGGTCGGCGATGTCGCCGGACGCATGAAGGGCACGATCGATTACGGCGATGGCCGCGTCGTCGAGAACAGCCCGTTCGTGATGAAGTTCTTCGCCGACAACGCCTCCTATCCCTATCAGTCCCACGACCTCTGGTTCCTCACCGAGGACATCCGCTGGGGCAAGTTCGACGCGCAGACCGACACCAAGGCGCTCGTCGCCAAGGTCAACCGCGAGGACCTCTGGCGCGAGGCGGCCAAGGCGCTCGGCGTCTCCGCGATCTCGGCCTCGACCTCGCGCGGCAAGGAAACGTTCTTCGACGGCAAGGTCTTCGATCCCGCCGATCCCGCCGCCTACCTCGCCAGCCTCGGCATCAAGAGGATCGCCTAATGGCCAACACCTCCTCCCTCGGCGTCACCGGCCCCGCGGTCGTAAAGGCCGCGTCGGCGCCGAAGCACCGCGCGCCCCTCGTGACCATGGCGACGATCCGCCAGATCGCCGCGAACCTGATACCGCCCGTGGTGGTGATGCTCGCCTTCCTGGTGATCTGGGAGCTGCTGTGCTCGCGTCCCGGCGCCGGCCTGCCGCCGCCCTCGCGCGTTGTCACCGAGGCCTGGGACATCATCGCCCACCCGTTCTACGACAACGGCGGCACCGACAAGGGCCTGTTCTGGCACATCGCGGCGAGCATCCAGCGCGTCGCCTTCGGCTTCGCCCTCGCCACCGTCGTGGGCATCCTCGTCGGGACGCTGATCGGCCAGTCGGACTGGGCGATGCGCGGGCTCGACCCGATCTTCCAGGTGCTGCGCACGATCCCGCCGCTCGCCTGGCTGCCACTCTCCCTGGCCGCCTTCCGCGATGGTCAGCCTAGCGCGATCTTCGTGATCTTCATCACCTCGATCTGGCCAATCATCATCAACACGGCGGTCGGCATCCGCAACATCCCGCAGGATTACCGCAACGTCTCGGCGGTGCTGCAGCTCAACCCGATCGAGTTCTTCACCAAGATCATGCTGCCTTCGGCCGCCCCCTACATCTTCACGGGGCTCCGCATCGGCGTCGGCCTGTCCTGGCTCGCCATCGTGGCGGCGGAGATGCTGATCGGGGGCGTCGGCATCGGGTTCTTCATCTGGGATGCGTGGAACTCCTCGCACATCTCCGAGATCATCGTCGCCCTCGTCTATGTCGGCATCATCGGCTTCATCCTCGACCGGTTCGTCGCCTTCATCGGCAATCTCGTGACCCGCGGCGCCGCAGCCTGAGCCCTCATGAAAGTGGGCCGGCGGCGCCCCGTCGCCGGTCCCACACCCCCGTCCTTCGAGAGAGCCAACGATGACCTATCTCAGCATCGAGAATATCGGCATCAGCTTCACCCGCAACGGCCGCACCAACGAGGTTTTGCGCGACGTCAGCGTGAAGATCGCCAAGGGCGAGTTCGTCTCGCTGATCGGCCATTCCGGCTGCGGCAAGTCGACGGTGCTGAATATCGTCGCCGGCCTGCTCAAGGCCTCAACCGGCGCGGTGCTCCTCGAGAACAAGGAAGTGAACAGCCCCGGCCCGGACCGCGCCGTGGTGTTCCAGAACCATTCGCTCCTGCCCTGGCTCACGGTGCGCGAGAACGTCTCCCTCGCCGTCGACAAGGTGATGAAGGGCAAGAAGACGAAGGCCGAGCGCAACGAGTGGATCGACCACAACCTCGCCCTCGTGAACATGACCCATGCCGCCGAGCGGCGCCCCAGCGAGATCTCGGGCGGCATGAAGCAGCGCGTCGGCATCGCCAGGGCGCTGGCCATGGAGCCGAAGGTGCTGCTCCTCGACGAACCTTTCGGCGCCCTCGACGCCCTCACCCGCGCCCATCTCCAGGATTCGCTGATGGAGATCCATGGCCGGCTCGGCAACGCCGTCATCATGATCACCCACGACGTCGACGAGGCGGTGCTGCTCTCCGACCGCATCGTGATGATGACGAACGGCCCCTCGGCCACGGTCGGCGAGATCCTCAAGGTCGATCTCGAGCGGCCGCGTCGCCGCCTCGAACTCGTCGAGGACCCGACCTATACCCATGCCCGCGCCGAGGTGCTCGAGTTCCTCTACGCCCGCCACGCCAAGCCCGCGATCGCGGCCTGAGCCTGAGAGCCGGGAGAGGGTCATGCGTGAGCGTCTCGTCGTCATCGGCAACGGCATGGCCTCCCTGCGGTTCCTGGAGCGGCTGACCGAGAGGGCGCGAGGCCTCTACGACGTCACCGTGGTCGGCGCCGAGCCGGTGGCCGCCTACAACCGTGTGCTGCTCTCGTCGCTTCTCGGCGGCGAGGTCGACGAGGCCGGCTGCGCCTTCAAGGGCCTCGACTGGTACGAAGAGCACGGCATCCGGCTCATCACCGGCGCCCCGGCGACGCTGGTCGATCGCGAGAACTCCCTTGTGGTCGTCGGCGAGACCCATGTGCTGCCCTTCGACAAGCTCGTCCTCGCCACCGGTTCGCTGCCGATCCGGTTGTCGAAGCCCGGGATGGACCTGCCGGGAATTCTCACTTTCCGCGATCTCGCCGACGTCGCCGCGATCCGCAGAGCGGCCATTACCGGAGCCAAGGCCATCGTGATCGGCGGCGGGTTGCTCGGATTGGAGGCCGCCGTCGGCCTTGCCCGGCTCGGGGTCGACACCACGCTCCTCCACGTCATGGACCGCCTGATGGAGCGCCAGCTCGACCACGCGGCCGCCGACCTCGTGAGACAAGCGATGGAGGCGCGCGGAGTGCGCGTCCTCCTCCAGGCCGACACCGCGACCGTCGAGGGCGACGGCAAGGTGGAGCGTCTCGTCCTCTCGGACGGCACCGTCCTGCCCGCCGATCTCGTCGTGATGTCGGTCGGTGTCCGGCCGAACGCGGCGCTGGCTCAGAACGCGGGCCTCGAGGTCGGCCGCGGCATCAAGGTCGACGACCGGATGCAGAGTTCCGACGACCGCATCTTCGCGCTGGGCGAATGCGCCGAGCACCGCGGCATGGTCTACGGCCTCGTCGAGCCGGCCTACGAGCAGGCCGAGACCTTGAGCCGCCACCTCATCGGCGAGGAGGCGGCTTATCTCGGTACCGCGCTCTCGACGAGCCTCAAGGTCTCGGGGCTTCCGGTCTTCTCCGCGGGCCAGATCGAGGCGCCGGACGGAGCCGAGACCGTGGTGATGTCCGACCCCGGCCTCGGCCTCTACCGCAAGCTCGTCATCGCCGAGGACAGGCTGCTCGGCGCGGTCTTCGTCGGCGACATCGCCGAGCAGGGCTGGTGCAAGAGCCTGATCCGCTCTGGCGAATCCATCGCGACTTTCCGCGACGACCTGATGTTCGGGCGCCCAGCGCCCCAGGCCCAACCCCTGGCAGCATGATGGAGGCTTCCATGGCTGACGACTTCAACGCCGAGCAGAAGCGCTACCTCGAAGGCTTCGCCTCGGGCATCGCCGCCGCCCGGCTCACCGGCGGGCTCGCCCTCGGCCAATCCGCTCCGGCCGCCGAGCCGGTGGGGCCGGACGCGATCCACATCAAGGCGCAGGAGGCCGCCGTGAAGGCCGGCGGCAAGCTCGCCGAGCAGGAAAAGTGGAAGCGCGCCGAGAACCCGTTCGACGGCCATAACCGCCTGATCAAGGAGGCGGCGGAGGGCAGGCAGCCCAAGCCCGAGGACAATTTCCGCTGGCGCTATCACGGCCTGTTCTGGCTCTCGCCGGCGAGCAGCGACTTCATGTGCCGCCTGCGCATTCCCAACGGCATCCTCCAGCATTGGCAGTTCGCCGGCATCGCCGATCTCGCCGATGCCCATGGCGGCGGCTACTCCCACGTCACCACCCGCGCCAACCTCCAGGTCCGCGAGATCAGGGTCGAGCACGGCCAGCCCTTCCTCGACGGCTTGATCGATCTCGGGCTGACCGCCCGCGGCTCGGGCGCCGACAACATCCGCAACGTCACCGGCTCGCCGGTGGCCGGCATCGACGCGCAGGAACTCCTCGACACGCGCCCGCTCGCCAGATCCTGGCACAGCTGGATCCTCAACGACCGCTCGCTCTACGGCCTGCCGCGCAAGTTCAACGTCGCCTTCGACGGCGGCGGCGTCATGCCGGTGCTGGAGGAGACCAACGATATCGGCTTCCAGGCGGTCGAGGTTCTCGAAGGCGCGGCCGTGGCGCCGGGCGTCTGGATGCGCCTCGTTCTGGGCGGCATCTCGGGCCACCGCGATCTCGCCCGCGACACCGGCGTCGTACTCAAGCCCGAGGATTGCAACAAGGTCGCCGATGCGATCCTGCGCGTCTTCATCAAGAACGGCGACCGCACCAACCGCAATAAGAGCCGGATGAAGTACGTCCTCGACGCCTGGGGCTTCGACAAGTACCTCGCCGCCGTCGAGGACGAGCTCGGCTACAAGCTGGACCGGGTCGATCCGGCCCATGTCGCCCCGCGCAAGCCCATGGAACGCTTCGCCCATGTCGGCGTGCATGCCCAGGTCCAGCCCGGTCACAACTGGGTCGGCGTGATCCTGCCCGTCGGCAAGATGACCAGCGACCAGATGCGGGGGCTCGCCAGGATTGCGTCCGAGTGCGGCGACGGCGCCATCCGCCTCACCGTCTGGCAGAACTTCCTGTTCTCCGGGGTGCCCGACGCGAAGGTGTCGGAGGTCGAGGCCCGCGTCGAGGCGCTGGGGCTGACCACGCAGGCTTCGAGCATCCGCGCCGGCCTGGTCGCCTGCACGGGCAGCCGCGGCTGCAAGTTCGCCGCCTCAGACACGAAGGGCCATGCGCTCCAGATCGCCGACTACATCGAGGCGAACCTGAAGGAGCTCGACGTGCCGGTGAACGTCCACCTCACCGGCTGCCACCATAGCTGCGCCCAGCATTACATCGGCGATATCGGGCTCATCGGCGCCAAGGTCGTCGTCTCGGAGGAGGGCGATACCGTCGAGGGCTACGACATCGTCGTCGGCGGCGGATTCGGCGACAATCCGAAGATCGGCACCGAGATCTGGAAGGCGGTCAAGGCCGAGGATTGTCCCGGCCGGATCGAGGCGCTGCTCCGCGCCTATCTCGCCAGCCGCCAGGGCATGACCGAGAGCTTCCAGGCCTTTACCGCCCGCACCGGCCCCGAATCCCTACGCAACCTTGCCGAAGAGCAACCCGTCCTGAAGGCTGCCGCATGAGCGAGCACGTCACGCCCCCCCTCATCCTTATCCCCGAGACCGCGCCGTTCTCCGCCGACCAGCGCTCCTGGCTGTCGGGCTACTTCGCCGCCCTCCTCGGCCCCGCCGTCGAGGGCGCCACGGCGCTCGCCCCGGGCGAGATGCCGGGCGGCCCGAAGCTCGCGGACAACGACGACGCGCCCTGGCACGACCCGTCGCTGCCGCTGCCCGACCGCATGGAGATGGCCAAGGACCGGACCGAGCCGCAGAAGCTGATGGCCGCCATGGCCCAGCAGGATTGCGGCCAGTGCGGCTACAATTGCGCGGACTATGCCAACGCGATCTTCCTCAAGAACGAGGAGCGCCTGAACCTCTGCCAGCCCGGCGGCAAGGACACGCTCCGGATGCTCAAGAAACTGGAGGAGGAGTTCGGCGTAAGTGGCGGTGCCGCCACGAAAAAAGCTGATGCCGGCGAGGCAGCGCCGAAGAAGGAGCCCGAGCTTGGGCCGCTTGGGCTTTGCCGCGAGAATCCGGTCGAGGCGACCTTCCTGTTCCGCCGCCGCCTCAACGCGCCGGGCGGCGAGAAGGAAACCTGGCATATCGAGATCGACCTGACAGATACGCCGATCGAATACGTGGTCGGCGATTCCCTCGGGCTGTTTCCCTCGAACGCTCCCGCCCTCGTCGACGCGGTGATCGCCGAGCTCGGCACCCGGCCCGAGAGGATGATCCGCGGCAAGACCCTGCGCCAGCGCCTGCTCACCGATTACGCCCTGGGCGGCGCGCCGGACGGCCTCTATCAGCTCCTCTCGCTCCTCACCTCGGGCGAGGCGCGCAAGAAGGCGCAGGCGCTCGCCGCCGGCGAGGACCCGGACGGCGACGCCGCCTATCTCGACGTACTCGGTGCGCTCCACAAGTTCCCGGGCGCCCGGCCCGATGCCGAAGTCTTCTTGGAAGCGCTCGACGAGTTGCAGCCGCGGCTCTACTCGATCTCGTCGAGCCCCAAGGCCGATCCTGGCCGGGTCTCTCTCACCGTCGATGCGGTCCGCTACACCCACCGCTCGCGTCTACGGCTCGGCGTCGCATCGACCCATCTGGGCGAGCGCATTTCCGAGACGACAAAGGTCAAGGTCTACCTTCAGAAGGCCCACGGCTTCGCGTTGCCGGAGGACCTGTCGAAGGACGTGATCATGTGCGGCCCCGGCACCGGCATCGCGCCGTTCCGGGCCTTCCTGCGCGAGCGCGCCGCCACCAAGGCGCCCGGCCGCAACTGGCTGTTCTACGGCCACCAGCGGCAGGCCAGCGACTTCTTCTACAAGGACGAGCTGAACCAGCTGAAGGACGACAAGGTGCTCACCCGCCTGTCGCTGGCCTGGTCCCGCGACGGCACCGAGAAGACCTACGTCCAGGACCGCATGCGCGAGAACGGCGCCGAGCTGTGGAAGTGGCTCGAGGAGGGCGCGCATTTCTACGTCTGCGGCGATGCCAAGCGCATGGCCAAGGACGTCGAGCGCGCGATCATCGACGTCGCCGCGGCCCATGGCGGCAAGAACCCCGACGAGGCGGTCGCCTATCTCGGCCACCTCAAGAAGACCGGGCGCTATCAGGCCGACGTGTACTAGCCCCTGACCCTCCCCCCTCTTCGGGGGAGGGATCAGAAAGAACCCGAGGATCACGCCATGGACGCGCACGTCCCGGACCCGACGCCGGTCACCGTGAAGACCACCTGCCCGTATTGCGGCGTCGGCTGCGGCGTGCTCGCGTCGCCTGACGGGCAGGGTGGTGCAGAGATCGCGGGCGACCCTACGCATCCGGCCAATTTCGGCCGACTCTGCTCCAAGGGATCCGCCCTCGGCGAGACGCTGTCCCTCGACGGACGTCTGCTGCATCCGGAGGTGGACGGCGCGCGGGCGAGCTGGGACCTGGCGCTCGATACGGTGGCGCAGGGCTTCGCCAGGGTCGTCAGGGAACACGGCCCCGAGGCGGTTGCCTTCTACCTCTCGGGCCAGTTGCTGACGGAGGATTATTACGTCGCCAACAAACTCGCCAAAGGCTTCATCGGCACGCCCAACGTCGACACCAATTCCCGCCTCTGCATGTCGAGCGCGGTCGCCGCGCACAAGCGCGCCTTCGGCTCGGACACGGTGCCGGGCTGCTATGAGGACCTCGACGAGGCCGACGTCATGGTGCTCGTCGGCTCCAATACCGCCTGGTGCCACCCGATCCTGTTCCGCCGCATGGTCGATGCGCGGAGCAAGCGCGGCACGAAGCTCGTCGTCGTCGATCCCCGTCGCACCCAGACCGGGGAGGAGGCCGACCTCTTCCTCGGGTTGAAGCCCGGCACCGACGCGGCCCTGTTCTCAGGCCTCCTCGTCCATCTCGCCGAGACCGGCACCCTCGACGGGAACTTCATCGCCGAACACACGGCCGACTTCGGGACAGCACTGGAGCGCGCCCGCGCCATCGCGCCCAGCATCGCCGCGACCGCCGAGGCGACCGGCCTCGCGCCCGCGGATGTGGCCGAATTCTTCGACCTGTTCGCCCGGACCGGGCGGGTGGTCACGGCCTTCTCGCAAGGGGTCAACCAGTCGGCGCAGGGCACCGACAAGGGCAATGCGATCATCAACTGCCACCTTGCCACCGGGCGGATCGGCAAGCCGGGCGCCGGGCCGTTCTCTCTCACGGGCCAGCCCAACGCCATGGGCGGGCGTGAGGTCGGCGGGCTCGCCAACATGCTCGCCGCCCACATGAATTTCTCTCCCCCAGAGGTCGACCGCGTCCGCCGGTTCTGGGACGCGCCCTCCATCGTGACGGGGGAGGGCAGGAAGGCCGTCGCCCTGTTCGAGGCGATCGAGGCCGGGACGATCAAGGCGCTCTGGGTGATGGGCACCAACCCCGTCGTCTCGATGCCGCGGGCCGACCGCGTGAAATCGGCCATCGCCAAGCTCGACCTCTATGTCGTCTCGGAGGCGGTCGACGACAGCGACACCGTCAGGGCCACGGGCCGGACCACCGTCCTGCTCCCGGCCCTGGCCTGGGGTGAGAAGGACGGCACGGTGACGAATTCCGAGCGCCGGATCTCGCGCCAGCGCGCCTTCCTGAAAGCTCCGGGCGAAGCGCGGGCGGATTGGGCGGTCCTGAGCGAGGTCGGACGCAGGCTCGGGCATGGGCATGCCTTCGCCTTCGACGGGCCTGCTGCCGTGTTTCGCGAGCACGCCTCCCTCTCGGGCTTCGAGAATAACGGCAGCCGCGATTTCGACCTCACCGGCATCAGCGCGATCAGCGACGGCGCCTACGCGGTGACGCGGCCGCTGCAATGGCCGATGCGCGAGAGCGCCGTCGGGGACGCCCGCCTCTTCGCCGACGGCCGCTTCTTCACGCCGGACCGGCGCGCCCGCTTCGTCGCCGTGGCGCCGCCGGCCCTGGCCCTGGCGACATCCGCCGAGCAGCCCTTCATCCTCAATACCGGGCGTGTGCGCGACCACTGGCACACCATGACGCGGACGGGAAAAAGCCAGCGGCTCTCGGCACACCGCGCCGTCCCCTTCGTCGAGATCCATCCGGACGACGCGTCGGCGATGGGCGTCGCGCATGGCGATCTTGCCCAGGTCACGACCGCCCATGGAAGGGCGATCCTCGAAGCCATGGTCACCGAGGGCATCCGCCCCGGCTCCCTCTTCGCCGCCTTCCACTGGAGCGACGCCACCGCCTCGGATGCCCGCGTTGGCG
The DNA here is from genome assembly GCF_019745455.1 of Methylobacterium sp. GTDB lineage: Bacteria > Pseudomonadota > Alphaproteobacteria > Rhizobiales > Beijerinckiaceae > Methylobacterium. The sequence continues at coordinate 14,636 of NZ_JAIETD010000040.1, read as the reverse complement.
CCCTGGTCCGCGGCGTGCCGGACCCCGTGTCGGGCCAGCCCGAACTCAAGGCGACGCCGGCCTCGATCGCCCCCGTGCCCTACCGCAATCGCGGCTTCATCCTGACCCGCGATGCGCTCAACTTGCCCGAGGGCTGGTGGTGGGCCAGGGCGACGGTCCAGGGCGGCTCGGGCCTTCAATTCGCCACGCAGGAGAGTTCGCGCGAAGTGGCGCTGATGATGCGCGGCCTGTTCCAGGGGCTCGATCTCGCCGAATATGCCGACCATGGCCGCGGCCATTATCGGTGCGCCGTTTACGACCAGGGCCGCCTCGTCGCCTGTCTGGCACTCGCTCCGAGCGCCGTTCGGCCGAACGGGGAGGCCGAGAAGGCCTATTTCGCTCTGCCGGAGCTGGAGGCGAGCGCCCGCCGCGCACTCCTCTCAGGCAGGGCCGAGACAGCCTCGGCCGGGCCGACGGTCTGCGCCTGCCACGGCGTCGGTCTCGACATCATCACGGCGACGGTCGCCGCCGGGGCGGGGAGCGTCGAGGCGGTGGGCGCGGCCTGCAAGGCGGGCACGAATTGCGGCTCGTGCATCCCGGAGATCCGCAAGCTGCTCCCCGCCGCGCTTGCGCGCGACGCGGCCTAGGGCCAGTTTGCGGAAGAACGAGATCCGTTCTTCAAGGACGACCCTCCGTCATTCTGTTGCCGCGAAGCAAGACCGGGATGACGCGAGAGGGTTGAACACCAGAGCGTTGCCATGAGTACACCCCGTCAGCCCCGAGAAACCCGCGCCGCCGGGACCGGCCGCACCGCCGAGGTCGCCGGGCTCGAGCCGCTCGCCGTCCTGCCGGTCTTCGTGCCTCTCCAGGGCAAGCGCGCGGTGCTCGCGGGCTCCAATGGCGGCGCACCCTGGAAGGTGAAGCTCCTGGCCGCCGCCGGCGCCGATGTGGACGTCTACGCCCCGGAGCCGAGCGAGGAGCTGCGTGCCGTGCCCGGCGAGATCGTCGCCGGTAGCGTCACCCTGCACGAGCGCCAATGGCATCCGGCCGACCTGAAGGGCGCCGCCTTCTGCATCGGCGCGATGGAGGACGAGACCGATTGCATCGAGTTCGTCGCCGCCGCGCGCAGGGCCGGCGCCATCGTCAACGCCGTCGATAGGCCGCATCTCTGCGACGTGAAGTTCGGCGCCATCGTCAACCGCTCGCCGATGGTGGTCGGCATCTCGACGGAGGGTGCCGCTCCGGTCTTCGGGCAGACCGTGCGGGCCAGGATCGAGGGCATGCTGCCGCGCGGGTTCAAGGCCTGGATCGGCGCCGCCCGCGACTGGCGCGAGGAGGTGACGGGCCGGTTCCACGCCTTCTCCGACCGCCGCGCCTTCTGGGAACGCTTCACAGATCGCGCCTTCGCGGAGCCCGACCGGACACCGACCGAGACCGATCTCGCCGAGTTGCTCGGCCAGACCGAGGCCGCACCCAAGGGCGGCGCGGTGACGCTCGTCGGCGCCGGGCCGGGCGACGCCGAGCTCCTCACCCTCAAGGCGCTGAGGGCACTACGCAATGCCGACGTCATCCTCTACGACGACCTCGTGGCGCCGGAGATCCTCGATTACGCCCGCCGCGAGGCGCGGACCATGCTGGTCGGCAAGACCGGCCACGGCCCGTCCTGCCGCCAGGACGACATCAACGCGCTGATGGTGTCGCTGGCCAGATCCGGCAAGCAGGTGGTGCGGCTCAAATCCGGCGATCCGCTCGTCTTCGGGCGGGCCGGCGAGGAGATCGACGCTTGCCACCAAGCCGGCATTCCGGTCAGCGTCGTGCCGGGCATCTCGGCGGCTCAAGGGGCGGCGGCTTCCCTGACCGTCTCGCTGACCAATCGCGACGCGGCGCGTCGCCTGCAATTCGTCACCGGCCACGACCGCCGCGGCGCCCTGCCGGAGGACCTGAACTGGGGGGCGTTCGCCGATCCGAGCGTCACCACCGTGGTCTACATGCCGAAGAAGACCCTGCGGGTTCTCCTGGAGCGCGCCGTGGCCGAAGGGCTGGCGCCGACGACGACCGCGCTCCTCGTTTTCAAGGCGACGCGCCCCGACCAGGCCGTGGTCAGCGGCACGGCCGCAGACCTCGCCGACAGGGTCGAGGCGTCCGGGCTCGAGGGGCCGGCCCTGCTGATGGTCGGCGAAGCGCTGAGCCGTGGCCAGGCCGAGGCGACGGCCGAGACGAGCGAGCTCGGGCAGGTCGCGGTCTGAGCCTCAGGACCGAACCATCCGGGCGCTCGCTGCCACGCCCAGGAGCAGGGCGGCGACCATCAGGAGCGCCGTCGACAGGCTGGTGGCATGGGCGACAAAGCCGATCGCCGCCGGCCCCGCGAGTACGCCGGCATAGCCGAGCGTGGTGACGGCCGGGATCGCGAGCCGCTCCGGCATGACCCGCTGGCGCCCGACCGCCGTGAACAACACCGGCACGATGTTCGCGCAGCCTGCCCCGACCAGCGCGTAGCCGAGAAGCGTTGCCTGCCAGGAGGGCACCAGGGTCGCGATCACGAGGCCGGCGGCGGCGATGAGGCCGCCCAGAGCCACGATGCGGGTTCGGCCGACCTCGCGCACGATGGCATCGCCCGTCAGCCGGCCGACCGTCATGGTCAGCGAGAAGGCGGCATAGCCGAGGCCGGCCTGGGAGGCGCCGAGGCCCCGCTCCTGGATCAGGAACACCGCGCTCCAGTCGAGGGCGGCCCCCTCGGTCAGGAACACGGCGAAGCAGAGGAGGCCGAGGACGAGCACGCGGCCGCGCGGGATCGCGAAGGCGGGGCCGCCGCGCCTTTCGCCGGGAAGGAGGCCGGGCAGGGCGGCGGCCAAGGCGGCAAGGATGCAGGCGACCACCGCGACAGCCGCCGTCGAGGGCGAGGCCCCGAGGCTCAGCATCGCGCTGAAGCCGGCGGCGCCGACGATGCAGCCGAGGCTGTAGAGCCCATGGAAGCCCGACATCATCGGCCGCCCCGAGAAGCGCTCCACCGCCACCGCCTGAAGGTTCATCAGGCAATCGAGACCGCCCATCCCGGCCCCGAACAGGAGCAGGGAGGCGGCGAGCAGCACCACGTCCGAGGCGAGCGAAAGGATCGGGAGCGTGACGACGATCGCGGCGACGGCGGTGAGGAGGACCAGGCGGGATCCCAACCGCGCGATCAGGACGCCGGCCACCGGCATCGCCGCGATCGAGCCGACACCGAGGCACAGAAGAAGGAGGCCGAGCCCGCCGTCGTCGAGGCCGGCCCTTGCCTTCACGAACGGCACCAGCGGCGCCCAGGCGGCGACGCCGAAGCCGACGATGAGGAAGAGGAGGCGCGTCGAGAGGATCTCGGCACGGCCGATGGCGGGCGCCGCCGCGAGGGTGGACAAGGCAGGCATGGATCAGAGGTCTAGGGGATCGCTACGGCATCCCTGTGACCGCGTCCCGAGTATCGTTCCCGGGTGATAGGATCGTGGGCGACGGTTTGCCGGATTGCCGATACGGCCGCCATATGGTCTGGCCCCGCACGATACGGGCCCTCGGGGCTCGGGGTTAGGATCGAGAGAGATGTCCCTGCGCCGCGCGCTTCCCCTCATCGCCTTCGCGCTCGGCCTCGTCGGCCTCGTCGCCGCCGCCGTACTCATCCTCGTGCCCGGTGCACAGCAGACCGCGACGAGCAGCGTCGGCGGGCCGTTCACGCTAACCACGCAGGACGGCAAGCGCGTCACCGAACGCGATTTCACCGGATCCGCCCACCTCGTCTTCTTCGGCTTCACCCATTGCCCCGATATCTGCCCGACGACCCTTCAGCAGATCGGCGACGTGCTGAAGGCTCTCGGGAACAAGGGCCGGGACACCAAGGCGCTGTTCATCGCCGTCGACCCCGAGCGCGACACGCCGGAGGCGCTCAAAGCCTATCTCGCGAGCTTCGACCCGCGCATCGTCGGGCTGACCGGAACGCCCGAGGAGGTGAACGCGGCGGTGAAGGCTTACCGAGCCTATGTCCGCAAGGTGCCGACCAAGGGCGACGACTATACCATGGACCACACGGCTTTGGTCTACATCATGGATGCGAAGAACCGCTTCGTGACTGCCCTCAACCTGACGCGGCCGCCGGAGCAGAGCGCGGCCGAACTCGCCAAGTTCCTTTGAGGCCCGACCGGTCCGAGTGCCCCGCTGCGCGAGGTTCGCGAGAGGCCGTGCTCGGTCTTGTTCCAGCGGTCGGGAGCGGTCACGAGTTCGATCAGGCCAAGCCAGGCGGCAAGGCTCATGAGCAAAAAGTAGGCGGGCAGCAACGGCACGAAGGGCAGGAGGTCCCACCAGCCCCTTCGCATCGCGCCGAGGGTGGCGGGAAGAAGCATGGCGAGCAGGCCCGACAGGAGAACGACCACAGCCGTCCCGGTCGGCAAGTTGGACCAGAACCCGCCCGCCGATTCAAGGCGGCTCGGCCAGAGCGCGACCAGAGCCGGGAGCATCAGGAACGGATAGGCGAGGGCGGAGAGGACCGTGCCGGGTACCAGGGCAAGCGTGCAGAGGCTGCCCAGCATTCCGAGGTCGCGAAAGGTCTTCATCGGATGCCGGCCGTGGGTGAGACTGGTCTGAAGGAAACCCTTCATCCAGCGGGTTCGCTGGCCAAGCCAGGCGCCGAGGCGGGCAGGAACCTCTTCGATCGTGTCGCTGGGCAAATCGCCGACATGGTAGCCGGCCCGCGCCAGGCGGATGCCGAGGTCGCAATCCTCGGTGACGTTCCAGGCATCCCACCCGTGGACCGCGCGCAAGGTCGCGGTGCGGAAATGGGTGGAGGTTCCGCCCAGCGGCGTCGGCAGCCTCCAGGCGGCCAAAGCCGGCCCGAGCACATCGAAGAGGGCTGCATATTCGAGGGCGAAGAAGCGCGTCAGCAAGGAGTCGCGAGCGTTGTCGATGACGAGCCGGCCCTGCAGGCAGGCGGTGGTTGAGGAGGACCGCGAGAACATGGCGGCCGCGTCGCGCAACTGCCGGGGATCGGGGACGTCCTCGGCATCGTAGACGACCAGGTGCTCGCCGCGGGCGAGGGGAAGGGCCGCGTTGAGCGCCCGCGGCTTCGTGCGGGGCAGGCCTTCCGGCACGACGACAGTCTCGAACCGCGCGGGCATCGGAATGACGGCGAGGGCGGCGGCGGTCTCGACGTCATGCGCCTCGATCAGGAACTTGATGTCGAGCTTGGCGGCCGGGTAGTCGAGCCGGCTCAACGCCCCGACCAGTCGAGGCACGACCGCGGCCTCGCGGTGGAGGGCGACGAGGACCGTGTAGATGGGCAGGTCGCCATCCGGCAGGTCCCGATCCGCCCGCGGGCTCGCCGGATCGACCGATACGGCCGCCACCCGAAACGTCACGAGGGCGAGGATCCCGAACTGTAGCGTCGTCCAGAGGGCCGTGAGGAGCGAAGCCGGGAGGCTGGCATAGCCGATCACGGCGGCCCAGACCCTCAATCCTGCGCAAGCGAAAACCGGGGAACCAGGACGGGTCTTCAGGGCCCAGTCCGGCCGGCGAACCATAAGCTCGTCGGCCGCATGGGCGGCGATACCCGTTGGATGTTCGGCGAAGACAGCCAGGCGTAGAGCGGTCGGCGTTGTGATCGCCGGCATCCGGCCGTTCGGGTTGCGGCCGGCGAGTAGTTCCCGGATGGCGCCGCCGCGAGGGGCGAAGACGAAGGCCGCGCAGGCGCCCGGCGCCAGCGGCGCGAACCCGGCGACGAGGCTCTCGGGATATCGCGTGCCGGCTCCGAGCGGCAGCGCCGCCTCGAGGAACGGCGCATCGAGGGCGCGGGCCAGTGCCCGGTAATAGCTGGCTTCGCCGACGAGGCCCATCATCATCAGCGCCGTCGCAGCGTCGGTGCCACTGGCCTCGGCCAGTGCGGCGGCCCTTTCCAGGGTCGCGGCGGCAAAGCCATGCGCCACAAGGAAGCCGATCTCCAAAGGGAGCGCACGGGCCTCGCTCGGCGACCATCTAAGTCCGAGGATCGACAACGGCTCCGGCTCCCAGCGGCCGCGGATCGTGCTAGGGGAATGGCGTGAGCCAAACCACCACCATACCTCAGCAGCGCGCCATCACTGCAACCGATTCGTCAATATGCTCGCATGGGTTGCGCGCAGTTTTCGTCGCGCTCGCCCTGATGATCTTGGTCGAACCCAGCCTCGCGCAGCCGGGGCAGGGGGTTACGATTCCGAACTTCTGGAATCCTCGCAGCCGCGGGGAGCGTGTGGAGGCGCCTCAGACCGGACGGGCGGTCCGCTTCCTGACCGACGACGAATTCCCGCCCCTGCACTTCGCCGGGCCGGACGGCACGCCGACCGGCTTCTCGGTGGAGCTGGCCCGCCTCGTCTGCGAGCGCCTGTCGATCACCTGCACGGTTCAGGCCCGCCGCTTCGACACCCTGCTCGACGCCCTGGCCGAGCGGCAGGGCGACGTCGTCGCGGCGGCGATCCCGCTCACGGCGACCCTGCGGAGCCGGTTCCTCGCGACCCGGCCCTATTTTCGTTGGCCGGCGCGTTTCGTCGCGCGCACGGAAAAAGGCCTGCCGCCGCCCTCGGCCGAGGCCTTGGCCGGGAAGGCTGTGGGCGTTATCACCGGAAGCGCCCACGCGGCGTATCTGAAGGCGTTCTTCCCCAAAGCGCTGGGACGCGAGTTTACCGACCTCGCGGCCGCCGAGGGAGCGCTGAAGCGCGGCGAGACCGACTACGTCTTCGCCGACGGGCTCAACCTCGCCCTCTGGGTCGGCGGCACCGAATCCGAGGGCTGCTGCGCGCTGATCGGCGGCGACTATCTCGAGAACCGCTATTTCGGCGAGGGTATCGGCTTCGTCACCCGCCCCGAGGATGCCGCCCTCTCGCGGGCGCTGGACGACGCGCTCCAGCGTATCTGGGACGAGGGAAAATACACCGAGCTGTACCTGCGGTTCTTTCCGGTGAGCCCGTTCTGAGAAGACGGAGCAAAATTCAGAGCCGTCCCGCTTCGCGTTGACCGGCACCGCCCCCCTCCGTACGGTGCCGGTCCTCCAAGACACTCGACAGACTTGCGTTCCTAAAGATCATGCCGTCCCCCCTTGCTCTCGACCCAGACCTCATCGCGGCCGCCGCCAAGGCCACCGCCTGGCCGTTCGAGGAGGCGCGCAAACTGGTGGCGCGGCTTGAGCGCAAGCCCAAGGACGAGGTTCTGTTCGAGACCGGCTACGGCCCCTCTGGGCTGCCGCATATCGGCACCTTCGGCGAGGTCGCACGCACCTCGATGGTGCGCCACGCCTTCCGCGTCCTCACCAACGACAGCGTGCCGACACGGCTCATCGCTTTCTCGGACGACATGGACGGCCTCAGGAAGGTGCCGGACAACGTCCCGAACAAGGAGATGCTGATCGGCGCGCTGAACCAGCCTCTGACGAAGGTGCCCGACCCCTTCGGCACCCATGACAGTTTCGGCGCGCACAACAATGCGGAGCTTCGCCGCTTCCTCGACGCCTTCGGGTTCGAATACGAGTTCCGCTCGGCAACCGATTGCTACCGCTCGGGCCTGTTCGACGATGCGCTGATGACCGTGCTCGACCGCTATGAGGCGGTGATGGCGATCATGCTGCCCTCGCTCCGCGCCGAGCGCTCGGCGAGCTACTCGCCGTTCCTGCCGCTCCACCCGGCCACCGGCGAGGTGATGCAGGTGACCATCGACGAGGTCAGGCCGTCGAAGGGCACACTGGTCTGGCGCGACCCGAAGACGGGCGAGGGCTACGAGACGCCGGTAACAGGCGGCCATGCCAAGCTGCAATGGAAGCCCGACTGGGCGATGCGCTGGGTGGCGCTCGGCGTCGATTACGAGATGGCCGGCAAGGATCTTATCGATTCCGTGAAGCTCTCGGGCGAGATCGCCCACGCCCTCGGCGGCGAGCCGCCGGAGGGCTTCAACTACGAGCTCTTCCTCGACAAGGAGGGCCGGAAGATCTCGAAGTCGAAGGGCAACGGCCTCTCGATCGACGACTGGCTCGTCTACGGCACCGCCGACAGCCTCGCCCTGTTCATGTACAACAAGCCGCGCGAGGCCAAGCGCTTGTTCGTCGAGATGATCCCGCGGCAGGTCGACGACTACCTGAGCTTCCTCGAGAAGTATCCGGGCCAGGAACCGGCGCAGAAGCTCGGCAATCCGGTCTTCCACCTTCATGCCGGCCATCCGCCCGCGGCCGAGGCGGTGGGCAAGGGAGGTGCGCTGACCTTCGCGATGCTCCTCAACCTCGCGGCAGTGGCGAATACCGAGGACCCGGCCGTGCTGTGGGGCTTCATCCGCCGCTACGATCCCGAGGTCGGTCCTTCGACCCATCCGGTGCTCGACCGGCTGGTCGGCCATGCCCTCGCCTATTTTCGCGACCTCGTGCGGCCGGCCAAGACCTATCGCGCGCCCACGGATGAGGAGAGGGCGGCCCTGGCCGACCTTTCTGAGACCCTGGCGGGACACGAGGGCTCGACCGATCCGGAGGGGCTGCAGGCCATCGTCTACGAAGTCGGCCGCCGTCATTTTCCCGACCTGTCGGGCAAGGCGAAGAGCCCGGACGGGCGGCCCGGCGTGTCGCAGGCTTGGTTCACTACGATCTACAACGTGCTGTTCGGCGAGGCGCGCGGGCCGCGCTTCGGCTCCTTCGTCGCGCTCTACGGAGTCGCCGAGACACGGGCGCTGATCGCTCAGGCGCTGTCGGGGGCTTTCGTGGCCGAGTTGGCCGGGTAGCAGCGAGACCAGTGCATCACGCCGCGTCCGCGAGCCCGAGCTGACGCAGACTGAGCGCCCAGACCTTCTCCTGCAGCGCCTCGTCGCGGGCCGCTGCCGAGGGCTGGACCGGACGGCATTTGGCGAAGTAGCGGCCGGAGATGCCGTCGACCTGCGGGGAGGTCGCGAGGTGCAGCGACGTCGCCGCGCCGTCGGAGGGCGCGATAAGGAAGGGGCGAATCAGCTTCCAGCCGAAGCCGAACCAGCCTCCGGTATCCCCGGCAAAACCGGTGGCGACCACCCCGGGATGGAGCGAATTGGCGGTGACTCCGCTCCCGGCCAGGCGCCGCGCGAGAGCGGCGGTAAAAACCACGTTGCCGAGCTTGGCTTGGGAATAGGCCTTCAACGGCGAGTAGGACCGGGTCAAATCGATGTCGTCGAGATCGATGGCGCCGTTCATATGCACCCTAGAGGCGACGTTGACGACCCGGGCCGGAGCGCTCGCCTTGAGGAGATCGAGGAGGCCGAGGGTCACCTGCATGTAGGCGAGGTGGTCGAGGGCCCATGTCCGCTCGATGCCGTCCACCGTAGTCTGGTGACGGTCGAAGATCGCGCCGGCATTGTTCACGAGGACGTCGAGGCGATCGTAGGCGGCGCGGACCTCGTCGATCAGGCGCCTCGTCTCGGCTTGCGACGACAGGTCCGCCACGAAATCGTCGATGCCTGCGCCGGGAACGGCCTCGCGGATCGAGGCCGCGGAAGCCAAGACCTTCCGGGGATCTCGTCCGACGATCCCGACCCTGGCACCGGCGCGCGCGAGGCCGAGCGCCGTCTCGTAGCCGATGCCCGAGGTGGCACCGGTGACGAGACACGTCATTCCTCCCATCGACGTAGCCGCGCCGCTCATCGGCTCAAAAGATCGCCTGGCCGATCGCGAAGGCGATCACGACGATGACGATGGCGAGGAGCAGGAACAGCCCGAACAGGATGCGGGCGAGCGAGCCCGCGCCCGACGCGATCCCGGTAAAGCCGAGTCCGCCGGCGATCAGCGAAACCACGAAGCAGATGAGGGCCCATTTCAGCAAGGTCATGGATCGGGTTCCGAAGATGCGAACGAGCGACAACAACCCCGCCGGGAAAGCGTTCCGCCAAGCTTGTAATTCGCCGCGGCCCTTGAGTGCCGTCAGCCCTCCGCCCGGCAGAGCCGCCCGACCTCGGCCAGATAGGCCTTGGCGTCGATTTTCTTTAGCGAGTTCTCGCTCTGGTATCGGATGGTTCCGAACACCTTGCGCCTGGCCCAGGGACGGTCGTGGAGGCCGTAGACCCAGGCGACGTTGGTGAAGGAGTTCGGGTCGCGCCCGTCGAGGAAGTAGCGGTTGTTGAGCCTCAGCGTCCGGGCGAAACCCTCCTCGGGGCTCGGCGACCATTCGAGGATCTTCTTGCCCCAGTACATGCGCAGGTGGTTGTGCATGTAGCCCGTCACCCTCATCTCGGCCTGTGCCGCGTTCCAGTAGATGTCGTGCGTGCGACCCTCGGCGAGGTCCTCCTCACTGTAATCGTAGGGACGCGGATCGCCGGCATGCTCGGCAAGCGCCGCCTTCGCCCAGTCGGGGAGGGCACCCTCGTAGCTGTCGTAGCGAGGCGTGAAGTGGACATGGTTCATCGCCAATTCGCGCCGGACGACGAGTTCCTCGAGATACGACGCCTTGTCCTCGGGGCCACCGGCCTGGGCCGTCCTCACCGCGAGGGCGATTTCGACGGGCGAGACCTGCCCGAAATGCAGATAGGGACTCATGTGCGAGGCGGCCCCCGCCTCCGGCCGGTTGCGCTCGGTGCCGTAGCGGCCGAAGGGGCCGGCGAGATAAGCCTCGAGGCGCCTCAAGGCCTCGACCCGCCCCCCCTTGAACCGCTTTACCGGCGCGACCGACCGGTCGAGGCTCAAACCCGCGAGAACCGAGGCCGGGTTGCTAAGGTCGACCTCGCTCCAAAGCCCGAGATCGCCGGCCAGATGCGTCACCGCCCGGGCTTCCAGCGGAGCGATGTAATCGTCCATCAGCCGCTGGATCTTCGGCCGGAGCGTGCGGGCAGCGAATTCATGCTTGTTCGATGCGGTCTCCACCGGAACCACGACGTCGCCCTCGACCTGCAGGATGCGCAAACCCTCGATCACCGCGATCTCGTCGTACCAGCGTTTCTGGATCGCGAGATAGCCTCGGTCGAGGACGAGGAGGGTGGCCCGTTCGGACAGGGCCCGAGCAAGGTCGGCGGGAGAGGCCTTGCGGACCACGAAGGCGATGCCGCGTTCCTCAACTGCCTCCTTGGCGTCGCTCAGACCCTGAAGCATGAACGCGTAGTGCCGGGCGTTCGCCTCGGGAAAGCCGCTGGCACCATCCAGGAGTCCGAAGGCGACCACCACCGGGCACCCGAGCCGATTGCCTTCCTCGACGGCGAATTCCAAAGCGGGGTTGAAGCCCGCGCGCTGGGATTGCTGCATCAGGTAGAGGACGTATTCGCCCTTCGGCCGAGGAGGGTGGTCGGCAAGGAGGCGGATGCGCTGGGCCGGGATCGTCATCGAGGATTCTCGCTCGCGACACCGCATGCGGCGATGCGCGATGGCGGGTCTGACCGAACCCATACCGGATCGCCATGGGCAGCCGGCGCGGGATTTGGTCACGGGCTGGCAAACGTCCCGATGAAAGGAGGTCAGCGATTCGTCGGGCGCTTCTCGAACTTGGCGACGGGAGGCATTGCGATCGGGAGTGCAGCCCGCGGATTCAACGCCAACAAGGTAGCGCGCCGCTCAGGCAGCATCAGCTACCGCCGGCGAAATCATCATGATAACCGATCGTTACCTCGGGCAGCTGCCGTCAATACAACCGCTCGTCCTGTGTACATTGCTCAAGCGAGCCTGCGACATTTTGGTTACATGACGACGGCAATGAGCTGGTCTGCGAAAAAAGCGTCAGTCGTCCTGCCCCACATCCCTTGCAATTTTTACGCGCTGTATCAGATTGTGCGATGCGGGAGCGCGATGGCGTCGCGGTCCTGCTGCCCTCCTTGGGCGTTTCCTCCCTAGACTTCGGGCCGCTCTTCGGAGCGGCCTTTTTTCTTTCTTCCCCCGGCGCGTATTCAGCTTCTGGCGCGGGCGCGGATCATGAAGTTGTCGTAGGTGTATTCCGCGACCTGGAACCAGAGATATTCCTCGTTGCGGAAAGTCTTGAGAGCGTCGTGGATACGTTTGAAGTCGGCATTCTTCGCCGCGGTCTCGACGTAGAACTCGTTGGCGTTCTTGAGAGCCGCCTCCATCACATCCTGTGGAAACGGGCGAAGTTGCGCGCCGCCGGCCACCAGCCGACGCAGGGCGGTGGGATTGCGCGCATCGTATCTCGCCTGCACATCGGCATGGATCTGTGCGGCCGCCGCCTGCAGAATCGCGCGATAGGCTTTCGGCAAGGCCTTCCAGCGCTCGGCGTTGATCCAGGCGAAGAGCAGCGATCCGCCCTCCCAGAAACCGGGATAGTGATAGATCGGGGCGACCTTCTGCAGCCCGAGCTTCTCGTCATCGTAGGGACCGATCCATTCGGCGGCGTCGATCGTCCTCGCCTCCAGGGCACCGTAGATCTCCGGACCCGGCGTGGCCTGCGGCACAACGCCGAGGCGGGAGAGGACGCCCGCGCCAAGGCCGCCGACCCTGAGCTTCAATCCCTGAAGGTCCGCGACCGCCTTGATCTCACGCCGGAACCAGCCGCCCATCTGCGCGCCGGTATTGCCCGCGGGCAAGGCCACCAGTCCCTGCTTGGCGAAGACCTCACCGAAGAGGTCGGCCGCCCCGCCTTGGAGCCACCATGCGTTCTGGCCGCGGGCGTTGAGGCCGAAGGGCAGGGCAGTGGCAAGGGCGAAGACCGGGTCCTTGGAGAGCGTGGCCGGCCCGTATCCCATCTCGACGGCGCCCGAGGCCACCGACTCGATCAGGGCATCGGGACCGATGGGCTCGCCCGGACCCTGGAGCTGAATCTGAAATCGGCTGTCGGTAGCCTCGGAGACGATGCGGGTCAGGGCCTCAGCGGCACCGAACAGGATGTCGAGCCCCTTGGGGTATCCGCTGCTGAGGCGCCAGCGGATTTCGGGGGCAGGCTGGGCGACGGCCGGTGCCGCCAGGGTGGCTGCGGCTCCTGCCAGTCCGGCACCGAGAACTCCGCGTCGCGGGAACGATGGGGTCATGCTTGTCCTGACTCCGTGGGACGTGTCGGGGCGGAAAGTGGCGAGGAGATCGGTCTCCTGCACGCTTAAGGCGCCGATTACGAACGGAACAGGGCCGGATTCGATCCCCTGAAGCGGGTCCGGTGAGTCCCTCAGTTGGCGTAGGTGAAGGTGCCGTCCTTCCAGACGTAGAGGACGTAGCCCTGCGCTGTGACGTCGCCCTTCGCGTCGAAGCCGACGGGTCCGAGGACGAGGTCGAAACGCTCGGAATGCAGCGTCGCGGCGATGCGCCGGGAATCCACGCTGCGGGCGAAGTTGCCGGCGGCGACGAGGGCCTGGAGTGCGGCATATCCGTAGATGGTCGACCCTTCCGGCTCGGTACCCTCGGCCTTGAAGGCCTGGACGACCTGCGCCGCCTCGGGCTTGCGGCGCGGATCGAGGTAGAATGTCATCAGGGCGCCGTTGCTGGCCGGGCCGGCGAAGGTGGCGAATTCCTGGGTGGCGATGGCGGACGTGCCGAACCATTGCGGCTTGAACCCGCGCTCGGCCGAGATCCGCACGAGGCGGCCCATCTCGCGGGCATCGCCGCCGTAATAGACCACCGCGATCCCTGCCTCCTTGAGACGGTCGGCGAGCGCCGCGTCATCGCCGTCGCTGGGCGTGAACTGCGTGCTGATCGCCTCGTTGGTGCCGATGCGGTTGAGGTTCTCCTTGGTGGCGGCCGCGAGGTTGCGGGCACCGGGCGTCTGGTCGCTCAGGATCGCGATCTTGCGATCCCGGAATCTCTCGGCCAACACCGTCGCCGAGAGCTTGGCCTGGTCGTCGTCACGGCCGCAGACGCGGAAGATGGTCGGCAATCCCCGATCGGTGAGGCGGGACGACACCGAGGCCGCCGTGATCATCGTGGTGCCGTTGGCGGCATAGATTTCGGAGGCGGCGATCGATGCGTTCGAGCAGACGTGACCGACCACGAGCCGGACGCCGCTGTTGGCGTAGTGATTGGCCACCGCCACCGCCTTGTTCGAGTCGCAGGCGTCGTCCTGGACATCGAGGCGTATGGGTTGCCCGTCGAGTCCGCCCTTGGCGTTGAAATCGCGCGCCGCCGCCTCGACCCCGCGCAGCACCTGTTCGCCGACCCCGACATAGGCGCCCGAGCGCGGCACCGCGACGCCGATCACCACCTCGGCCCTGGCCGCGCTGGATAGGACACCGGCGAGCAATCCTGCCAATGCGAGAAGAGGAGCTCCCCGTCTGATCATGTCGCCCCGTATCACCGTCCTGTCCGAAAGCCCCACGATCCGCCGCCTGACATCCTGAGATGCCAGAGGAGCTCATGGCGACCGACCGCGCGGCACGTTCGGTCGCCGGTCCCCTGAGGGATGGCATGCCAGAACGCAAGAGACAAAGCCCGCGACGTCCTGGTCGACGACATCGCGGCCGATGACATTGGCGGCGCCGCCGGTCTGAACCGGCTCAGCGAGAGACGGAGTAGACCGAGGCCGCGGCCGAGACCGGTGCCGTCACCGTCGAGAACACGGAGAGGACTTTTTGGACTTCGGTGAAGGGAGCGTTTGAGACGTAGACGAGGTCGCGGTTCCGCATGCGGAAGGCCTGGGTGAGGAACAGGCTGTTGGGGTCGCGCATGTTGATGCGGTAGACGACCATCGCTCGGTCGACTTCCCGTCCCTGACGAAGCCGCTCTTCCAGGACACCAAGGCGGTGTTCGGCTCCACCGA
>NZ_JAIETD010000013.1 GCF_019745455.1 Methylobacterium sp. | reverse complement strand
CGCCTTTTTGCCGCGCCCAGCCTGAATGGCATCCGAACGTCCGTTTAACGAAGCACTAAGAAACGGCCTTAACGGTTCGTTAAGCGCGTCACGGTTGGATCACCTCGCTGTCCCATTCTGGTCACAGCCTTCCGCGAGACGACGGCTCGCTGAACTGACCGAAGCCGGGCCCACGAAGGTCCAGGCACGACAAGGAAGAATGATGGGGGTTTTCCCGGAGCCGGCGCTCTGCGCCGACGACGTGAGCCGTCTCGTGCCCAGCGAGACCGTATTGTCGATGATTTCGGAGCGGCACTTTCGCCGCCGCTCCCGCCGCAGTGTCCTGAGGCGCGCCCTTCCCGCTCTGGCCGTAGGTCTGGCTTTCGGTGCCAGCTTGCCGCAAAGCGCCTTGGCTCCAGCCGCCATGGCGCACGACCGGATCAACTTCACGGTTGAGCGGTCGTCCCTCGCCCGGGACACCGCTTCAGGCGGACAACAGGAGAACTGGCTCGGTGTTCCCCTGGTCGAACAGGAACCGCCGACTTTGTCCCTGATCGAGAACGACCTGGCTTCGCTGCCGCAGCCAAAACCGCAGAGTGATGGCACGGTCCTGCGCTTCGGGGACGTCACGGTTCCTCGCAACCTCGTGGATGCGATCCTGCGCGCCTCCGAGGAAACCGGCGTCGATCCCGTCTACATGATGGCGCTCGCGGACAAGGAATCGAGCTTCTCGACCACGGTGAAGGCTTCGACATCGTCGGCGGAAGGCTTGTTCCAGTTCCTCTCGGGCACATGGCTCGAACTCGTTCGCAAATACGGCCCCCGTTACGGGCTCGACGCGGAGGCTGCCTCCGTCACCGGCCGCGGTCGCGCCATCACGGTGGCTGACGATACCATGCGCGCACGTGTGCTGCGGATGCGCCAGGACCCTTACATCGCCGCCCTGATGGCTGGTGAGCTCATCAAGCGTGATCGCGAGCGGATCGCCCAGCGGATTGGCCGGGACCTCACGACCTCTGAGCTCTACCTCGCCCATTTCCTCGGCACTGCGAGCGCCGGCCGCTTCCTTGCCCTCACCGAGGAGAAGCCGGCCCAGGTTGCCAAGACGGCATTCCGGTCGGCGGCGAAGGCGAACCACAGCCTGTTCACCCAGAAGGTCGGGAAGGCACGGCGCAGCCTCACAGTGGCGGAGTTGCGCGACCGGATCGACGGGATGATCGACCGGCGCTTGAACCAATATGAAGGGGTTGCCGCTCTCGGAACGGCGCAGGTCCCTGAACCCTCCAGGCCGGGGGTCTCCAACGGCGCTGTCGTCCAAGTCACCGAGGTATTGCCTTGATCTCGGCATCAGGACAGGCAGAACCGCATAGCCGGTCCTGATCGCGCACAGGCCAGCGGCAGGTCACGCGTGCTCCCGTTCGCCGCGAAATGCCGCGATCATGCTGATCTCGTCACGCGTTCCGTAACCCGTGCACCTGCGCCGCCTCGTTCTCCAAGGCGCATCCGCTCACCGGAACGGCGGTTCGTCGAAGCTGCGCAGCTTGCGCGAGTGGAGACCGTGCCGGTCGCCGCGCAGAGCATCAAGGGCGGCGAGCCCGATGAGAAGGTGCTCGGCGACCGCTCGGTCGTAGAATGCGTTGGCGGCCCCAGGCAACTTGATCTCGCCATGAAGCGGCTTGTCGGAGACGCAGAGAAGCGTGCCGTAGGGAACTCGCAGGCGATAGCCTTGGGCCGCGATGGTGCCGCTTTCCATGTCGACCGCTATCGCGCGGGACAGGTTGATGCGCCGGCGCTCCTGGCTGAAGCGAAGTTCCCAGTTGCGGTCGTCATAGGTCACGACGGTCCCGGTCCGCAGGCGCCGCTTGAGGGCGTCGCTGCGCTCGCCCGTGACCTGTGCCGCCGCGGCCTGAAGCGCGAGCTGCACCTCCGCGAGTGCTGGCACCGGCACGTCCGGCGGCACGAGTTCGTCGAGAATGCGGTCCCGGCGGAAGTAGCCGTGCGCCAGGACGTAGTCGCCGATGGTCTGCGACTGGCGCAGGCCGCCGCAATGCCCGACCATCAGCCAGCAATGAGGGCGCAGCACCGCGAGGTGGTCGGTGATGGTCTTCGCATTCGAGGGACCGACGCCGATATTGACCAGCGTCGTGCCTTGCGCGCTTCCATCCGCACCGCGAGCGACGAGGTGATAAGCCGGCATCTGGAACCTGTGCCAGGGCGAGGCCGCGATCAGTGCGGCGGGCTCGGCGGACGCCGCCTCCTCGCGCCCGACGCTGATGCCCCCGGGCAGGATCATGCGTTCGTAGGTACTGCCCTCCGTCGTGAGCTGTTCGAGCCCGTGGCGGATGAAACCGTCGACATAACGGTGATAGTTCGTGAGCAGGATCCAGGGCTGAACGTCGCGCCAGTCGCAGCCCGTGTAATGAACGAGGCGGCGCAGAGAGTAATCGACCCTGACGGCATCGAACAGGGCGAGCGGCCTCGGCTCGCCCGGTACGTCGCGCCAGAGGCCGTCGGCGATCTCGTCGCCGACCACTGAGAGGAGCGGCACGGGGAAATACGTGGCGAGATCGAGGGACGAGACCGTGGCGCGGGCGAGGGTGCCTCCCGGTTCGACGACGTAGGAGTAGGGGATCTCCTGCGCGCTCAAGCCGACTTCTAGGCTGGCACCGTAATCACCGACTAAAGCTTGGAGCTGTTCGAGCAGGTAGGCCCTGAAATGACCAGCCTGGGTCACGGTGGTGGAATAGGTGCCGGGAGCCTGGAATTTGGCGGTGGCCCGGTTGATCCGCGGGATCGGGCCTGACGGGTTGTAGGTCACCCGCAATTCCGGATAGCGGAACTGCAGCCGTTCGGTCGCGTCGGGGGGCGGCCCGCCGTCGAGGTAGCGCGTCAGAGCCTCCTTCAGCGCCGCGATCGCCGTATCGTGCAGGGCGGCCAGGCGCTCCACCGCCGCCTTCGGGTCCGCCACCGATTCCATCGGCCGCAATTCGCTGACGATCATGCCGGGTCCCTGGATCAACGCGGTGGTCCTTGCGTCTTACACATCCCGCGCCGTGGTCGCGACCCGAAGCCGGCTTGCCGTCCGGCGCCGGCTGGCTGAAAGCGGGAGGGAATTTTTCCCGTGATGAACGAGGATCAGGATCATGGCCGATGTCGTCGAGCGCAGGGATGGAGAGACCGCGATCACGCTCCCCGGGCGACCCGACGCCGAGCTCTACTTCATCGGCCGCATCCGCACGCCGTGGTCCAGGCGCGAGGATTGCCCGAAAAATGGGCTGCAGACGGATGCGACCTGTATCGTCGAGGTCGATCCACTCTTCGCGCTTGCCCTCCAGAACGTCGAGGGCGCGACCCATCTCATCGTGCTGTACTGGATGGACCGGGCGGCGCGCGACCTCGTCCTCCAGAAACCACGGCATGCTGAGGGCAGCCGCGGGACCTTCTCGCTGCGCTCCCCTGCCCGCCCGAACCCCATCGCCCTATCGGTGGTGGAACTGCGCGGCCGCGAAGGCAACCTTCTGACGGTGCACGGCCTCGACTGCCTCGACAACACGCCGCTTCTCGACATCAAGCCGTACTTTTCCTCCACCGACTCGAGACCAGAGGCCAGGGTCGAACGGGCGGGCCTCAAGCCGGCGCCGAGTTCCTGATCAGGCAGTGGCGGGCTTCGGCCGCTTGATCCGGTACCACCCAACATAGAGGGCCGGCAGGAAGAGCAGCGTCAGCAGGGTAGCCACAAGAATGCCCCCGATCATCGCATAGGCCATCGGCCCCCAGAACACCTCGCGCGCGATCGGGATCAGTCCGAGGCTGGCTGCCGCCGCCGTGAGCAGGATCGGGCGCATGCGGTGGACGGTGGCCTCGACGACCGCATCCCACGGGGCCATCCCGTCGCGCTCGTACTCGTCGATCTGGGCGACCAGAATCACCGAGTTGCGGATGATGATGCCGATCAGCGCCAGCACGCCGAGGATCGCGACGAAGCCGAGGGGCTTGCCGAAGGGCAGGAGCGCCGCCACCACGCCGATGAGGCCGAGCGGCGCCACGCTCGCGACGAGGAACAGCTTCTGGAAGCTCTGAAGCTGGACCATCAGGAGGAACGCCATGGTGAGCAGCATCACCGGCGCCACCGCGGCGATCGGGCCCTGGCCCTTGGCGCTCTCCTCCACGGCGCCGCCGGTCTCCAGCACGTAGCCGTCGGGCAGCGCCTTCGAGAATGCCGTGATCGCCGGATCGAGTTCGGCGACGATCGTGGCGGGCTGGGTCCCGTCGGCGATGGCCGCCCGGATCGTGATGGTCGGACTGCGGTCTCGCCGCCAGACGATCGGCTGTTCGAGCTCGTAGGCGATTGTCGCAAAGGAAAGGAGCGGGACGACGCTGCCGTTCGAGAGCGCGACCTGGATCGATTGCAAGGTCTCGAGGGAGCGCCGCTCCGAGGCCAGGGCCCGGCCGACGACGTTGACGAGATAGATCGAGTCCCGAACCTGGGTGATGGCGGTGCCGCCCACGACCCCGTTGAGGAGGCTCGCGATATCCTCCGAGGTGACGCCGAGCTGGCGCGCCTTGTCCTGAATGATGTCGACCTTGAGCACCTTGCCCGGCTCGTTCCAGTCGAGGGTCGGGACGTCGATGTGAGGGTTTTTCCCCACCAGATTGGTGAGGTCGAGGGCAAGAGCCCTCAGTTTCTGCAGGTCGGGTCCGCTGAGCCGGTACTGGATCGGCCGTCCCACCGGCGGGCCGAGGTCGAGGGTATGGACGAAGACGTCGGTTCCGACGAATTGGTCCCGCGCCAGTCGATCCAGCCGCACCTTGAGCTTGTCGCGTGCCTCGAGCGAGGCGGTCTCGATGACGATCTGCCCGAAGAAGGCGTTGCCGAGCTGCTGGTCGAGGGGCAGGTAGAAGCGCACCGCGCCCTGGCCGACATAGGAGGTCCAGCGCTTGATGTCGGGATCGCCCTTCAGGCTCTCCTCGAAGCGGTCCATCTGATCCTTGGTTTCGCCGATGCTGGCATTCTGCGGCAGCGTCATGTCGACGAGGAGTTCGGGCCTGTCCGAGGCCGGGAAGAACTGCTGCTGCACGAACTGCATCGCGTAGATCGACAGGCCGAGCATGCCGATCGTCGCGAGGACGGTCAGCCACCGGCCGCGCATGGCGCCGAGGAGCAGGAAGCGGAACAGCCGCGTGAGCCGGCCCGGCTGATCGTGGTGCTTGTGCTTCAGGACGGCAGGCAGCAGCTTCACGCCGATGAGCGGCGCGAACAGGACCGCCACGACCCAGGAGACGATGAGCGAGGCGGCGATCACAACGAAGAGGCTGTAGGTGTACTCGCCCGCCGCCGAGCCGTTGAACCCGATGGGAAGGAAGCCCGCCACGGTGACGAGGGTGCCGGTCAGCATCGGGAAGGCGGTGGAGGTGTAGGCGAAGGTCGCCGCCTTCTTGAGGCTGTCGCCGACTTCGAGCCGGGCGACCATCATCTCCACCGTGATCATCGCGTCGTCGACGAGGAGACCGAGGGCGATGATGAGGGCACCGAGCGAGATGCGCTGCAGGGTCACCCCCATCACCTGCATCACCACGAAGACGATGGCGAGGACGAGGGGGATCGACAGAGAGACCACGAGCCCCGCCCGCCAGCCGAGGCTGATGAAGCTCACCGCGAGCACGATGACCACCGCCTCGACCAGCGCCTTGGTGAAGCCGCCCACCGCCTCCTCGACGATCTTCGGCTGATCCGACACCAAATGGATGCCGACGCCGTAGGGGAGCTCGCCTTCGAGCTTGCGCATCCGCTCCTTCAGCGCCTCGCCGAAGGTGAGGAGGTTGCCGCTCGGCTGCATGGCGATGGCAAGACCGATCGCCGGCTGGCCGTTGAAGCGGAACAGAGCCGTGGGCGGATCGGTAAATCCGCGCGAGATCTCAGCGACGTCCGAGAGCCGGAAGAACCGGTCGTTGACCCGCAGGTTGATCGCCCGGAGGCTGTCTTCCGAGAGGAACTGACCGCCGACGCGCACCGAGACCCGTTCGGGCCCTGCCTGGATCACGCCGGATGGCGCGATCGCGTTCTGCGCCTGCAGCGTGCTGACGACGGCGTTCACGTTGAGCCCGAGGCCGGCGAGCTTACGGGTCGAGAAGTCGAGGTAGATCACCTCGTCCTGGGCGCCGAGGAGCTGCATCTTGCCCGCGCTCGGCACCTTCTTCAGCTCGACCCGTACGCGCTCGACGTAGTCGCGGAGCTGGCGCATCGTCACGCCGTCGGCGGTGAAGGCGTAGACGTTGCCGAAAACGTCGCCGAACTCGTCGTTGAAGAACGGTCCCTGAACGCCCTGAGGAAACGTGTTCTGGATGTCGCCGATGCGTTTGCGGACCTGGTAGAAGATCGCCGGGATCGTCTTGGGCGGCGTCGTCTCACGCAGCTGGACGAAGACGGTGGTCTGGCCCGGCGTGGTGTAGCTGCGGCTGTAATCGACCGCATCGATCTGCTGCAGCTCCTTCTCGATCCGCTCGGTGACCTGGTCGAGGGTGTCGCCGATGGTGGCGCCCGGCCAGCGCGCCTGGACGATCATCGTCTTGATCGCGAAGGGCGGGTCCTCCTCGCGGCCGAGCTTCCCATAGGCGAGAAACCCCGCAAGGGCGGAGACCAGCATCAGGAACCAAACGAACGAGCGGTGCTCGAGCGCCCACTCCGAAAGGTTGAAGTTCTTCACGGGTGGTTCTCGTATGTCCGGAGGTCAGTCGGATCGACAGTTCGACGCGACCACTCGGAAGGGCCGAAGAGGGAAAGGCGATCAGAGAGGTGTATCGGAGATGCGGACGGCCTGCCCTTCCTTGAGGCTGGCCGCCCCTGCGACCACGATCCGGTCTCCGGCGGACAACCCGTCGGTGATCGTCACCCGGTCGTCTCGGCGCTGAGCGATCGTTATGGAGCGGAGTGAAACCGAATCTCCGGCCGGAGACACGAGCCAGACGCCGTCGCGGCCCTCCGCGCTGACGATCGCCGTGGTCGGCAGGGTGACGTAGGGCTTCGTCGGCCGCGACAAAGCCACCGCGATCGTCGTGCCCAGGCGAAAGGCTTCCGGAGGATCGATCAGGGTCATGCGGATACGCCGCGTCCGGGTCATCTGGTCGGCAAAAGGCGCGATCTCGCGCACGCGTCCGGTCGCGGTGATCCCTGAGGCACTCTGGAGGGCGATGCTGAAAAGTCCGTCCTTCGGCATCGCGCCGACGAGATCTTCGGGGATGTCGACCACCGCTTCACGCTCTTCCGGGCGCGCCAGCGTAACGACGGCCTGGCCCGCGCTCAGAACCTGTCCGACTTCGGCGCTGCGAACCGTGACCACGCCGTCGAAGTCGGCCTTGAGCTCGGTGTAACTCATCTGATCACGGGCCTTCTGGAGGCTCGCCTGAGCCTGAACCACCCTGGCCTGAGCGGTGTCGCGGCTTGCTACGGCGCTGTCGAGCTGAGCCTGCGCAACGTTGCCGCCGACCATGAGACGCCGCCGCCGCGCCTCCGTCGCGATGGCATTCTCGGCTTGAGCTTGCGCGTCGGCGAGGTCGGCCTCGGCGCGAGTGAGGGCAAAACGTGTGACCACTTGATCTAGGGCGGCGATGCGCTGGCCCTTCTTCACCACGTCGCCCACGGTCACGTCGCGGGCGATCAACCGCCCGGCGATCTGGAAGCCGATCTCGGACTTGTAGCGCGGTTCGATCACCCCGGCGAAGGGCCCGAAGGTCACCCGGTCGACCGGCTTGGCGGTCGTGTAGAGGACAGGACGGACCGGGGGCGGAGCGGCCTCTTCCGCTGGCTTGCAAGCCGTCAGCAACACCGTCGCCGCGATCGCGACGACGAGGGGACTCGCGAGCCGTGTCATCGCCCCGCCTCCGCCGTCGCGGCGACGCTCACGGCCTGGCCGGGGCGTAGGAGCTGAATGCCGGCGGTGACGACCTCCTCGCCCGGCTCCACGCCGGCGGACAGGGCGATGGAGCCATCGCCGTAATGGTCGATGGTCACCGAACGCGGGCTCACCGTCCCGGCGGCAGGATCACGGATCCACACGGCGGCTCCGTTTGCCCAGCGGTAGAGCGCGGACCATGGCAGCACCACAGCCTCGCGCGGACGGAACTTGCCCCGACCGATGACGATCGCTCCTAGCGTCATCGCCGATGGCGTCTCCTTGAGCCCGACCTTGACCCTTACGGTGCCGGAGGCCGCATCGACGCTGGGCGAGATCTCTCGCACGGACCCGACGGCCCGAACCTTAGGATCAGCCTGGAGCTCGACGTCGACGGTGTCGCTCTCGGGCGGCGCCGCCAGGACGGCCTCGAAGACGTTGAACACCGCGTCGCGGGGGCCATCCTGCGCCAGCGACAACACCGTCTGCCCGACCTGAACCACCTGGCCCACCTCGAAGCTGCGGCTGAGGACGACGCCGTCCACGCCGGCTCGCAGCTCGGTATAGCTCAGCTGCTCCTGCGCCGTGCCCAAAGCCGCCTTGGAGGATTCGACGGAGGCCTGGGTCACCCGGAGCTGCTGCTCGGCATCGTCGTAGCTCGGGCGCGTCGTGAAGCCACCTGCGAGCAGTGCCTCCTGACGCTTGAAGCTGATCTTGGCCTGGGTCAGCAAAGCTTCGGCGGAGATCAACGTCGCCTGCGCATTGTTCAGGTTGGCGCGCTGCTCCTGCGGATCAAGTTGGGCCAGAACCTGATCGGCCTTAACGTGGTCACCGACCTCCACGAGGCGCCGGATGATCTTGCCGTTGGTGCGGAACGAGACGCTGACCTGCGACTGGGTCTGGATATCGCCCGTGAAGATCAGGTCGGCGGCGATCGTCGTCCGCGCGGCCTTGACGGTGCGGACGAGAGCGAGCTGAGGCGAAGCCAAGGGAGTCGTGCCGTCAGCCGCGCAGGCTGTCGCGACGAGGCTCATCCAGGCGATACAGACGACGCCAACCCGCGCCGGGATCGAAATCAGGCCAGCCACAACGCTCGCGCCTCATGAAACATCTATCGCTCGGGGTTCATATCGTCTAACTTAAAAACCGTCCAGACGGTTTTTAACAGGGGTCATGATGACGAAGGCGCGCACCCGGCGCGAAGACAGGCCGGTCATCATCCTGGACGCTGCCGAGCGACTGATCCGGCGTTCCGGCACGCGAACCCTGACGATCGACGCAGTGGCGGCGGAAGCGAGCCTGAGCAAGGGCGGGGTTCTGCACCATTTCTCCTCGAAGGACGCCCTGATCACGGCGCTGGCCGAGCGGAAGCTGCAATCGATCAAGGACGACATCGCGCAGCACGAGGCCGATCAGGCTCCGGGGGTCAGTGCCCTGCCGCTGGCCATGATCGCCCATGCCAAGACGTCATATTGCGACGAGGACGGTTTTCCCCGGGCTTTGCTCCTGGCGACCGCGGACAATCCGGAGGCCTGCGCCGGCTTCAACGAATTCCTGCGGCAACACCTGGCGAGGCTCGAGGAAATACCGGGGGTGGCCAGCGAGGCCGCTATGATCACATTTGCGACTCTCGGCCTGATGATTTCTCGCACGCTGGGCTTCCACAATCTGGAAGGTCAGGAACTCGCGCGCTTCTTCGACGCCCTCGAGGCGGCAGCAAGGTCGCTTCCCGAAAAATCGCGCTCGCCTGGGCATACGGTCGAGCCGTGACTCTTCACTCAGACCGCCGCGGCCATGGCCTCGAAGACGAGGGCGTGGCGCGATGCCAGGGCGTCGATGTCGCTGATGTAACCACCTCCGATGACCGCAACGAGTGGGATGCGCCGCCGACGCGCCTCTCGCACGACGAAGCGGTCACGTGCCGCGAGCCCGCCATCGGTGAGTGAGAGGCGCCCGAGACGGTCGTCACGATGCGGGTCGACGCCGGCATTGTAGAAGACGAGGTCCGGTTGAAGCCGGTCGATCAGATCGGGCAGGCAGGCTTCGAGAGCCGCGAGGTAACCCGCATCGTCGAGCCCATCCGGCAATCCGATGTCGCGGTCGCCAGGGATCTTGCGGGTCGGATAGTTCTTCTCGCCGTGAAGGGAGAGCGTGAAGAGGTCGGGCGAGCGGCCGAGGCAGTCGGCGGTGCCGTCGCCCTGATGGACATCGAGGTCGACGACGAGGGCCCGACGGATCGCACCCTCCGCCTGCAGGGTGAGCGCGGCAATGGCGACGTCGTTGAACACGCAGAACCCGGCGCCGCTGTCGCGCCGGGCATGATGGCTGCCGCCGGCCGCGCTGCCGGCGAGACCATGGGCGAGGGCGAGCCGTGCGGCGGCGAGCGTTCCTCCGGCCGAGGCGCAGGCGCGGGCGACGACGCCGTGATCCACCGGCAAGCCGATCTCGCGCACGATGGCGGGCGCAACTGCCAATGCCAGGACTGCCTCGACGTAATCAGGATGGTGAGCATGGGCGAGGATCGCGGCCGAAGCCGGCTCGGGCGTCATGAATCTATCCGGCGCGAGGCCTCGCGCAACCAGCACCTCCGCGAGGCGCCCGTATTTGCGCATCGGAAAGCGATGGCCGTCGGGCAGAGCCGCCTCGTAGGCGGGATGGAACACGATCGGCGGCACCATCGAGATCAGCCGAGATCGGCGAGCACGCGGGCCGCCAGGGCGGAGCCGCTGTCGAAAGCGGCCTCGATGCGCGGCCCGAGGCACCAGTCGCCGCAGGCGCCGATCCTGAGCCCCGGATCGTAGAGGCAGTCGCGGCCAAGGGCGGTCTCGACGAGGGCGTAGCGCCAGCGATGGGCGGCGGCGTAGGTCGGCACGATCGGCCTGCCGAGACAGGCCTCGGCTTCTCCGAGGAGACGTTCGGCTACGACCTCCTTGGTTTCCTCAAGGTGACGTCGCGACCAGTCCGGCCCCGCATGGACCGTCAGCCGCGTGCCGGGAGGGCGCCCGGGACGAGTATCGTCGCGCACGATGGTGGCGATGGCGCCGCCGATTCCCCGGCGATCGGTCTGCGCGAAGGGCGCCGGTCCATCGGTGGCGAGCAGCAGCGACCAGCACGGCGCGTAGGCCGCCGTATCGACGCCGGTGAGTTCCAGGCCGGATGCCTCGACGAGGTGTTTGGCCTGGATGGACGGGAAACCGATCACCACGGCCGAGAAGAGTTCCGGCACCCGGCCCTCCCCAGTGACGATGCGCCAGCCCTGCGCCTCACGGGTCAGGGACGTCACCGTCGTCCCGGTGCGGACATCGAGCCCGGCGAGCAAATCGCGAACAGGCGCCGTCATCGACGGCGTGCCGACGAAGCGCCCGTGGCCGCCCCAGGGCGCGACAATCCCGCGACTCCGCCAGTCGGCGATCTGATCGAGGAATGCCTGTCCGCGAGGGTGTATGAACTGCGCGCCGTGATCGAAGGACACTCCCTCCCCGACCCGGCGGATCGCCATGCGGCCGCCGACGCCACGGCCCTTGTCGAGGACGACGACCTCCAGGCCCGCCTGCGCCAGCCGCCGGGCGGCCGTGGCGCCTGCCAGGCCCGCCCCGAGCACCGCGACACGCCGCGGATCCGTCATGCAATCCTCCCGCTTCGCAGTCCGGTGACTGTCATACGGCTGAAACAGGACGGCTGTTAGGGCCGATCGATGTGGTGTGGCGCCCCAGCAAGGCTCGACCCGCGGAGGAAACGGCAATGACGGGCAACGTCGGGACCGGCCTGGTGCTGGCCCTATCGCTCTGCGCCCTCCTGACTCTCGTCAACCTGACGAGCCTCGTCCTCGCGGGCCGCCGCCTGGGGCGCGACCGCGGCTCATCGAGCTTCCCGACAGGAGCACCGGTTTCCCTGGTGCGGCCGTGTTGCGGCATAGAGGCCTTCAGCGAGGAGATGCTGACCCGCGGCTTCCTTCTCGATTATCCCGAATACGAGCTGATCTTCTGCGTGGCGGATGCCGACGACCCCGTCGTTCCGCTTCTGCATCGCCTCATGGCCGCGCATCCTCGGGTGCCGTCGCGGCTGATCCTCGGGGACGAGCGCGTGAGCGACAACCCGAAGCTCAACAACTGCGTGCGCGGCTGGGAGGCGGCCCGCCACGATTGGGTCGTCCTCGCCGATTCCAACGTCCTGATGCCGCCGGACTATCTGCAGCGCCTCCAGGCTTCGTGGCGGGCAGATACCGGCCTCGTCTGCTCGACCCCCGTGGGCGCCCGCCCGGACGGGTTCTTCGCCGAACTCGAATGCGCCTTCCTCAATACCCTTCAGGCACGCTGGCAATATGCCGGCGAGAGCGTGGGACTCGGCTTTGCTCAAGGCAAGAGCATGCTCTGGCACAAGCCGTTCCTCGACGAGCGAGGCGGGATCCGTGCCCTTGCCGCCGAGATCGCCGAGGATGCGGCCGCGACGAAGCTGGTGCGGGCGGCGGGACGCCGCGTCCACCTCGTCGCCTCCCCCTTCGAGCAGCCGCTCGGGCGGCGCAGCCTCAAGGAGATCTGGTCGCGTCAGCAGCGCTGGGCCCGGCTGCGCCGCGTGACCTTTCCGCTGTTCTTCGCCCCCGAGATCGGGACCGGGCCGCTCCTGCCCTTCGCGATCGCCCTCGCGGCGGCGCCGAGCGCGATCCTGGCCGGCGGCCTCGCGGTACTGACGACCCTCTGGTACGCCGGCGAGTACATGCTGGCCGCCCGTATC
Organism: Methylobacterium sp.; assembly: GCF_019745455.1. Taxonomy (GTDB): domain Bacteria; phylum Pseudomonadota; class Alphaproteobacteria; order Rhizobiales; family Beijerinckiaceae; genus Methylobacterium. The sequence goes on along the minus strand of NZ_JAIETD010000013.1, from coordinate 123,504 downwards.
GGCTGGCACCGCGGGCCGCGCCTCTTCCTCGCCTTCCTGGTGAGGGACGCTCTGTTCCCGGCGATCTGGGCCAGCGCCTGGATGCAGAGCGCCATCGTCTGGCGCGGGAACGCCATGGAGATCCGCCCCAAGGAAACCGGTCGCCTGCGGCCCCGCGCGAGTGCAGCCTGAACCTTCGTTGACACGGCAACGATCTTGCTCCGCCCTTGATCGAACGTGGTTCGGCGACCAGGAGCGGTGAGATGGCAGGCACGGGACCGGGACTCGATAAGCGCCTCAATGCGTTTCACCTCTGGGGCATCGCGGTCGGCCTCGTCATTTCCGGCGAGTATTTCGGCTGGAGCTATGGATGGGCGAGTGCCGGCACCCTCGGCTTCCTCGTCACCACGACGCTGATCGCGGCGATGTACGTCGCCTTCATCTTCAGCTTCACCGAACTCACCACGGCCATCCCTCAGGCTGGCGGCCCCTTCGCATACAGCTACCGTGCCTTCGGGCCGACGGGCGGGTGCATCGCCGGCTTCGCGACGCTGATCGAGTTCGTCTTCGCCCCTCCGGCCATCGCCCTTGCCATCGGGGCCTACCTCAACGTCCAGTTCCCGAGCCTCGACCCGAAGCACGCCGCGCTCGGCGCCTATCTCGTGTTCATGCTGCTCAACATCGTCGGCGTGCAGATCGCGGCGACGTTCGAATTGCTCGTCACCATCCTGGCCGTGGGCGAACTCCTCGTCTTCATGGGCGTCGTGGCGCCGGCCTTCAGCTGGTCGAACTTCGCCGCCAATGGCTGGGCCGGAGAATCCAGCTTCGGCCTCCCCGCCATCGGCGGGATGTTCGCGGCGATTCCCTTCGCGATCTGGTTCTTCCTCGCCATCGAGGGCGTCGCCATGGCGGCCGAGGAGGCGAAGGACCCCAAGCGCACGATTCCCATCGCCTACATCACCGGTGTCCTCACGCTGACGGTCCTTGCCTTCGGCGTGATGATCTTCGCGGGCGGCGTCGGCGACTGGAAAACGCTGAGCAACCTCAACGATCCCCTGCCCCCGGGCGATGAAGACCGTAGTCGGCGAATCGAGCGGCTGGCTGCACATGCTGGTCTGGCTCGGCCTGTTCGGCCTCGTCGCCTCCTTCCACGGCATCATCATGGGCTATTCGCGCCAGATCTTCGCCCTCGCCCGCGCGGGCTACCTGCCCAAGGTCCTCGCCACGGTCCACCCGCGTTTCCGCACGCCGCATATCGCCACGCTTCTCGGCGGCGCCGTGGGCATTGCGGCGATCTTCAGCGACAACCTCATCCAGATCGCCGGTCAGTCCCTGACCGCCAGCATCGTCACCATGGCGGTGTTCGGCGCGCTGGTGATGTACGCCATGAGCATGGCCAGCCTGTTCAAGCTGCGCCGAACGGAGCCGAATCTGGCAAGGCCATATCTGGCGCCCTTCTATCCGGTCGCGCCCGCCTTCGCCCTGGCAATGGCCGGGGTCTGCTTCGTCGCCCTCGTCGTCTACAATCCCGTCATCTTCGCGGTCTTCGCCAGCTTGATGGCGATCGCCGTGATCGCGTCGCGGTTTCTGGGCAAGGCGGCTGTCCCGGTCCCTGCACTCGACCCAGCGATCTGAACCGCTTCCCGCCGGACATGCCCCACCTGAGCGACCGTCAGGGCGGATCGCCGGGATCGGCTCTAAGGATCGAGGAGAAGCTCGTCGCGGCTGGGAAGATGGTGCGGGCGGTCGGAATCGAACCGACACTCCTTGCGGAACCGGATTTTGAGTCCGGCGCGTCTACCAGTTCCACCACGCCCGCGACGTCAGCCTCATGGCACACCTTTTCTTCCCGGACCAGAGGGCAACGGATTTGCCCCGCCGCAAACTCATCGTCCGATAATTTGAACGGCGTGCAGAAACGCACTTACACAGCGTTCAAATAGCGGCAAACCGGACTCGTGAACACCGCTTCTGGGGTTCGGAGGTCCACGATGTTCAAGCTGTTCAAGATCCTGGCTCGCGGCGCAGCCGCCCAGGCCGAGGAGGAGTTGTTCGACCGCCACGCCCTGCTCGTGCTCGACCAGCAGATCCGCGAGACGCGGGCCTCACTGGAGCGCAGCAAGCTCGCGCTCGCCACCGCCATCGCCGGCGACCGTGCCGAGGCGCGGCGCCTCGCCGAGGTCACCGCCCGAGGATCCGACCTCGAGGATCGCGCCGTGGCCGCTTTGAGCGGCGGCCGCGAGGATCTCGCGACCGAGGCCGCCGACGCCATTGCGGAGTTGGAAAGCGAAGCCGAATCGATCCGGGCCGCACGCCTTCGCTTCGGGACGGAGATCGGACGCCTGCGCCACGTAGTGGCGGATGCGACGCGGCGGCAGGCCGAGCTCGAGCGCGGGCGCCGAATCGCCGCCGCGGCCGAGGCGGTCCGGCGGCTCGGGGCGGCGGCGCCGACGAGCGACCGCGCCACGCTCCGCGAGGCCGAGGCGACCCTGGAGCGGCTGCGCCGCAATCAGTCCGAGGCCGCCGACCTCGAAGAAGCTCGCACCGAGATCGAACCGGGCCAGGACATCAAGGACAGGCTCGAACGCGAGGGCTTCGGCGCCAAAAGCCGGCCCAACGCCGCCGACATCCTCGCGCGGCTCAAAAGCAAAGTCGCGACTGCCACCGCCTGACCGTCAACCACAATCGCCCCTTCATCCCCAATTTCAGGAGAGATGTCATGACCAACGAGACCACGCAGCATTCCGGCGCCTGGGTCGCCTTCACCTACGCCTCCTTCATCGGCTCGGCCGCCATGGTCGCCCTCGGCATCCTGTTCATGCCGATGGACATCTGGGTGAAGGGTTACCTCACCATGGGTGTCGTCATGCTGGTCCAGTCCTGCATCACCGCCACCAAGACCATCCGCGACGTCCACGAGGGCCGGCGCATGGTCAACCGCATCGAGGATGCCAAGACCGAGCGTCTGCTGATGTCGGTCGGGAAGGACTGAGCGACAGGAACCCTGCTTCCAGAGCAGCTCTTGTAGAAACCTCCGGCGCGCTGCGCCGGGGGTCTCGCCCTGTCCGGTTGGCCATGCTCAAAGGGCGCCCATCGCCAATCCCGGACACGCCCCCCCATGATCCGTCGTCTCTATGAATGGATCCTCGCGCTGGCGGGCAAGCGATCCGCGCCCTGGGCGCTCGGTGCCGTCGCCTTCGCGGAGAGTTCGTTCTTTCCCGTGCCGCCGGACGTGATGCTGGTGCCAATGGCGGTGAGCCGCCCCGATCGGGTCTGGTTCTACGCGCTCATCACCACCATAGGCTCGGTGACGGGCGGCCTCGTCGGCTACGCGATCGGTGCGCTGCTGTTCGACTCGATTGGGGTCTGGCTGTTCAAGGTCTACGGACTCTCGGACAAAGCGGCCACGTTCCAGGCCTCCTATGCCGAGTACGGTCACTGGGTGATCCTGCTCAAGGGCCTCACTCCGATCCCCTATAAGCTCGTGACCATCACGTCGGGCTTTGCCCATTACGACCTCTTCTGGTTTATCGTGCTGTCGCTGATTACCCGCGGCGCGCGCTTCTTCCTCCTTGCCGGCCTCCTCGGCCGTTATGGGGTCCAGATCCGCGGCGTGATGGACCGGCATCTCAACCTCGTCGCGGCGATCGCAGTCGCCGTCATCATCCTCGGCTTCATGCTGTTCAAGGTGCTCCTGTGATGCAAGGTGCTAGACGATGCGAGGTCTTACAGGATGAATGAACGCGCCCTGCTGCGGCTGCGCCGCGCCGCCCTCGCCGTCGTGGTGGGCTCCGTCCTCACCCTGGCGGGAGCCTTCTATTTCGAGCTCGTCCTCGGCTATGCGCCGTGCAAGCTCTGCCTCACCGAGCGGCTGCCCTATTACGCGGCGATCCCGCTCGGGCTCCTGAGCCTGTTCGCGCCCGAACGGCTGACTCGGCTGCTCCTCGGCGTCGCCGCCCTGGGGTTGCTCTACGGCGCGGGCCTCAGCATCTATCACGCAGGCGCGGAATGGGCCCTCTGGTCCGGCCCGACCGATTGCGGCGGCGGCACGGGACAGGCCCCGGCGGCGATCGGCGACTTCCTCGACGCGCTTGCCAAGACCAGGGTCGCGGATTGTTCGACCGCCGCCTGGCGTTTCCTCGGCGTGTCCCTCGCGGGCTGGAACGCAGTCATCGCCGCAATCCTCGCTTCGGTGGCAGGGACGGCCGCGGCGCGCCGCTGATCAGTTCCGATCCTCGGGCAGGATCGGAAGCGGCGCCACGGCGATCCCTTCCTCGACGAGGGCGCGGGCCTCCTCCGGACTCGCCTCGCCGTAGATCGCCCGTTCCTCGACCTCGCCGTAATGGATGCGCCGCGCCTCGTCGGGGAAGCGCGGGCCGACATCGTCTGCGGTCTTGACGACATGCTCGCGAAGCGCCCTGACCATGGCGCGCAGGCGCTGCTCGGGCTCCGCCATCAGGGTGGCCGGCTCGGGCGCGGGCACGGCCACAGGAAGGTTAGCCGCGGCCGACGGCTCGGCCGCACGGCTTGCCCGCCCGATCGCGGGCGCCATCATGGTCTTGGCGACCTTGGCCGAGCCGCAGATCGGGCAGCTGATGAAGCCGCGTGCCGCCTGATCGTCGTAGGATTCGCTCGACGGAAACCAGCTCTCGAAACCGTGCCCGGCCTCGCAGGCGAGAGTGTAGCGGATCATGATGCAATGTCGTCCTCGAGGTCAGGCAGGACGCCCGATCCTCTCGACGGTGAAGGGCCGCGAATGCTCCAGCGTCGGGATTCGAGCGCGCGCATCGGCGACGCGGGCGAGGTCGATCTCGGCGAGGATGACACCGGGAGCATCCCCATCCGCTTCGGCCAGGATACGGCCCCAGGGATCGACGATGAGAGAATGACCGTAGGTCTCGCGGCCGTCCTCGTGGCGGCCGCCCTGCGCCGCCGAGATCATGAAGGATCCCGTCTCGATGGCACGCGCACGGTGCAGGACGTGCCAATGCGCCTCGCCGGTCTGGCGCGTGAAGCAGGCGGGCGCCGTCAGAATCGACGCTCCCGCTTCGGCCAAGGCCCGGTAGAGGGCGGAGAAACGAAGGTCGTAGCAGATGCCGAGGCCGATCGGCGCCCAGGCCGTATCGGCGACGACAGCGCAGGCCCCGCCAGTATACAGCGCCGATTCCCGCCAGCGCTCGCCGTTGGGAAGGTCGACATCGTAGAGGTGGAGCTTGTCGTAGGACGCGACGATGTCGCCCTTGCCGTCGATGAGGAAGGCTCGGTTGGCGACCTTGTCGCCGTTCAGGATCGGAAGCGAGCCGATCTGGACCGTAATGCCGAGATCGCGCGCCGCCTGGCGGCAGGCCGCCAGGGTCTCGTCTTCGCCTTGAACCCTCACCCGCTCGAGCAGCCGCGCTCGCTCTCGTTCGACCAGAGAGGTCATCTCCGGGGTTTGAACGTAGTGGGCGCCCGCGGCAGCGGCTTCGCGCAGCCCTGCCACCGCGGCATCGCGGTTCGGGGCGATCTCGCGGCCCGATCGCATCTGGATGCAGGCGGCGACAAAGCGGGATGTCGGTTCGGTGGCACTCATGCGGCGAGCAGGAGCGGGTCGAGCTTGCCGGCCCGATCGAGCGCGTGCAGGTCGTCGCAGCCACCGATGTGAGTTTCGCCGATGAAGATTTGCGGCACGCTCGTGCGCCCGCCCGCCCGCTGGACCATCGCCGCCCTCGACCCTGGGGTCTTCTCGACGTCGATCTCGGTGAATGCGACGCCCTTCTCCCGCAGCAGAGACTTTGCCGCCGCGCAATATGGGCACCAGGAGGTGGTATAGAGGGTCACCGGCTGCGACATGAGGCTGAACGGGTTCCAGGGCGTGGCACCGGAACGGCGCCGCCTCGATCCGTCCTTGTACAGGGCTATCGCAGCCCCCGGAAGCACCTGTTTTTCGGCTAGCCCGGTCAGAGACTCAGGCGGCGAGCAGCTTCTCCACCTCGTTGACGAGGTCGCGGAGATGAAACGGCTTGGAGAGGACCTTTGCGTCCTTGGGAGCCTTCGAGTCGGGGTTGAGCGCCACGGCCGCAAAGCCCGTGATGAACATGACCTTGATGTCGGGGTCGAGCTCGGTGGCGCGGCGTGCGAGCTCGATGCCGTCCATCTCCGGCATGACGATGTCGGTCAGGAGGAGTTCGAATGGCTCTTCGCGCAGCCGGTTATAGGCCGAAAGACCGTTATCGAAGGACAGCACATCGTAGCCGGCGTTCTGGAGCGCCTTGGCCAGGAAGCGCCGCATGTCGTTGTCGTCTTCCGCCAGGAGGATCTTCATCGTGCGGCGTCCCATACCCTTCGATTCGGTGTGTTCCTCCCATAAAGCGTCCGCTTGGTAAACAAGGTGTTGACAGTCGCGGGCCCGGCCCGTGCCTCCCGGCACGCGGGCCATGCTCGCGGGCGCACGATCGGAGTGGACAGCCAGGGTGCGAGCCAGCAAAGTAACGGCGCGCGTTCCCCCGTCCTGGCTGCGATGACAGAACCGTTCACGAACCAGATTTCCGCCTCCGCCGCCTTCGATCCGCCCTTCGTGGTCGACGAGCCGGAGGTCCATTCTCTTCCGTTCGTCTTCAACACGCCGCATTCCGGTTCGGTCTATCCTCGCTCGTTCCTCGCATCCTCACGCCTCGACGCCCTTGCGCTCCGGCGATCGGAGGATGCACATGTGGACCGGCTGTTCGCCCCGGTGGTCGATCTCGGGGCACCTTTGATGCGGGCGCATTTCCCTCGCGCCTATCTCGATCTCAATCGCGAACCTTACGAACTCGACCCACGGATGTTCGACGGGCGCCTGCCGCCCTTCGCCAATACCCGCTCAATGCGGGTCGCGGGCGGACTTGGCACCGTACCGCGCGTCGTGGCGGACGGGCAGGAGATTTACCGCGGACGCCTGCCGGTCGAAGACGCTGTCGAGCGTATCGAGGCACTCTACAAGCCCTATCACCGCACCCTACGCGCCCTGATCCAGCGGACGGCCAGGCAGTTCGGCTATGCGATCCTGATCGACTGCCACTCGATGCCGTCATCGAGCCTCGGACGCGACGAGGGAACGAAGGCCGACATCATCCTGGGCGACCGCTTCGGGACGAGCTGCGCGCCACTCCTGACCGGTCTCGTCGAACAGCACCTCAGGTCCCGCGGCTTCAAGGTCCTGCGCAACAAGCCTTATGCCGGCGGCTTCATCACCGAGCATTACGGTGAGCCGGGGATCGGGCGCCATGCCTTGCAGATCGAGATCAACCGCGGCCTCTACATGAACGAGACGTCGCTCGCCGTGACGGACGGATTCTCCGGTCTGATATGGCACCTGCGAGAGATGGTCGTTGCGGTCGCAGCGGAGATCGTCGATCTCACGCCCCGGCGCATCGCCGCCGAATAGCCTCAACCAGTCTTGCCGGACGACTTGAGCTGTCAGCTCCGACGATGCCTGACACCAGAAGAAATGCATGGCCCAAGAAAAAAGGCCGCTCCGAAGAGCGGCCCGAAGTCTAGGGAGGAAACGCCCAAGAAGGGCTGCCGGACCGCGACGCCATCGCGATCCCGCAACGCAATAATTAAAGTGCGACGCACAAAAAGCAAGGACGTTCTCGTCTGAATGGCTGCGTTGCATGCATGCCCGCGCCGCGCTGCACGCACCAGCTAAGCAATCCGCCTACGCGCTCTCACGAACCACGGAGCAGGCGTTCGATCTCGGCCTTGAGCGGTTCGGCCAATTCCTTGCGCTCCAGGGCATAGGCGAGGTTCGCTGTGAGAAAGCCGAGCTTCGAACCGGTATCGTATGTCCGGCCCTCATAGCGCATCCCGAAGAAGGCCTGCTGCTTGGCGAGCGCGATCATCGCGTCGGTGAGCTGAATCTCACCGCCCGCTCCCTTCTCGCCGCGTTCGAGGATCGAGAAGATCTCCGGTTGAAGAATGTAGCGCCCCGAGATGATGAAGTTGGAGGGCGCCGTTCCTTGCTTCGGCTTTTCGACCATTCCGTCGATCTCGAAGGTCTGCCCGAAGGTCTGACCGACGCCGACAATGCCGTACTGGTGCGTCTCCTCGGGCTTGACCTCTTCGACGGCGATGACGTTGCCGCCATGGCGCTCGTAGGCGGCCAGCATCTGGCCCATGCAGCCGCGGCTGAGCATGTCCGGCAGGAGCACCGCGAAGGGCTCGTCGCCGACGATCTCGCGGGCGCACCAGACGGCATGGCCGAGACCGAGCGGCGCCTGCTGGCGGGTGAAGCTCGTCTGGCCGGCCTTCGGCAGGTCGCGCTTGAGTTCCTCGTAGGCGGCTTCCTTGCCGCGCTCCCGAAGCATGTGGTCGAGTTCGAACGCGATATCGAAATGATCCTCGATGACCGCTTTGCCCCGGCCGGTGACGAAGATGAAATGCTCGATGCCAGCCTCGCGGGCCTCATCGACGACGTGCTGCACCACGGGCCGGTCAACGACCGTCAACATCTCCTTCGGGACCGCCTTCGTCGCCGGGAGAAAGCGGGTGCCGAGGCCCGCGACAGGAAGGACGGCCTTGCGAATCGGTTTCATCAATCGGAACCCGGCTACGGAAAGACACACGGTCGCGATGACCGTCAGGACGACCAGCCCCCATCGACCGGCGCATAATCCCTGACATCCACCGCGCTCTCGTGGCATAAACGATGTGATACCTTTCCGATATAACGTCGCCGGCAAGAGGAGAGCCTTCGATCCGGTCCTCGTCCGTCCACGATCAGGTCTTCGGCTGCCCCGCAGGATCACGGCAAGGGAATAAGAAATGGCGGTTCTTGTAACGGGTGGCGCGGGTTACATCGGCAGCCACATGGTGCTTGCGCTGATCGACGCCGGGCACGACGACGTCATCGTCATCGATGATCTCTCCACCGGTTTCGATTGGGCTTTGCCGCCGGAGGTCACTCTCGTCGTCGGCGACGTCAGCGACCAAACCCTTGTCGCCGACGTCATCCGCCGCCACGGCATCGACGCCCTCGCGCATTTTGCGGCCCGTATCGTCGTTCCGGACTCGGTGGCCGACCCGCTCGGATACTATCTCGCCAATACGGTCAAGACCCGCGCCCTCATCGAGACTGCCGTCAAGGAAGGCGTGAAGCACGTCATCTTCTCCTCGACCGCTGCGGTCTACGGCGAGCCCAAGGTAGTTCCCGTTCCCGAGGACCTCGTTGCTTCGCCGATCAATCCCTACGGCCGCTCGAAGCTGATGAGCGAGTGGATGATCGCCGATGCCGCCGAAGCTCACGGCTTCAATTACGTGATCCTGCGCTATTTCAACGTTGCCGGAGCCGACCCCAGGGGCAGGAGCGGGCAATCCACTCCGAACGCCACCCACCTCATCAAGGTCGCGACCCAGGCGGCGCTCGGGCAGCGGCGGCATCTAGAGGTCTTCGGCACCGATTACCCTACGCCGGACGGCTCGTGCCTGCGTGACTACATCCAAGTCTCGGACCTTGCCGAAGCACATCGCCTCGCGCTCGAACACCTGCGCGGCGGCGGCGAGAGCCTGACATTGAATTGCGGCTATGGCCGGGGCTACTCGGTGCTGGAAGTGATCGAGGTCGTCAAACGCGTCTCAGGCGTCGATTTTGCCGTCAAGCTTTCCCCCCGTCGTGCCGGCGATCCAGCCCGGATCGTCGCCAAGGCGGACCGGATCCGCGAGCGTCTCGGCTGGCGCCCGCAGAATGACGACCTTCAGGGCATCGTCACTCAGGCGCTTGCCTGGGAGGAAGCCCTCACCCGCCGCAACCGGACGTGACGCGCTTCACCGCCATCTCGCTGGTTGCCCTTCTGGCTCCGATGGTGTCACCCTGGGCGATTGCGGCACCAGCGCAGCGCCAGCAACCTGCCGAGGCGGCGACTGTCCGGGAATTCCAGGCTTTCGTCGCGGCCCTGAAACCCGATGCACGTGCGCTGGGGATCTCGGATGCCACTTTCGTTGCCGCGTTCAAGGATGTCACCGCACCAGACCCTGCCGTCATTAGCCGGACCCGCGCGCAAGGGGAGTTCTCGCGACCGGTTTGGGACTACCTCGTGGGCGCAGTATCGTCGGGGCGGATCGATAGGGGGAAAGCAGAAGCTGCTCGTCTTGATGCGACCCTGTCACGGATCGAGGCGAGCTACGGCGTTCCCCGCGCGGTCCTAGTGGCGATCTGGGGAGTTGAATCCGATTTCGGCGCCAGCGGCGGGACCACGTCGGTCATCCGCTCACTGGCGACCCTCTCGCAGGTCCGATACCGCGGCACACTTTTTCGCGACGAGCTCCTGGCGGCGCTCACCATCCTCGAACAGGGCGACGTTTCTGCCGGCACCATGAAGGGGTCCTGGGCCGGCGCCATGGGGCAGGTCCAGTTCCTGCCCTCGAACTACCTCAAGCATGCCGTCGATTACGATGGCGACAAGCGCCGCGACATCTGGACCTCGCGTCCAGACGCCCTTGCCTCCATCGCCGCCTTCCTGCGAAGCCTCGGCTGGAATGCGAGCCTGTCGTGGGGATACGCCGTGACGCTGCCGCCCGGATTCGACCTTACGCGCTATCGCGGGGATCTCTCCGATTTCGCCGGACGAGGCGTACGCCGGATCGATGGCAAGGCACTGCCCGCTTCCGGAAATGCGAGCCTTTTCCTGCCCGGCGGCGCGAGCGGCCCTGTCTTCCTCATCACCGATAACTTCGAGGTGATCCGCGGCTATAATACCTCCGATTCTTATGCCCTCGCCATCGGACACCTCGCGGACCGCCTGGCCGGTGGGCCACCCCTCGCCGTGCCATGGCCTAGTGCCGTTTCGCGCCTCGACAGGGCCGGCCTGCAGGCCCTTCAGAAGGGTCTCGCCGCTGCGGGCTTCTACCAGGGGGAGACCGACGGCCGCGCCGGGCCGAAACTCCGGGAAGCGGTCCGGCGCTATCAGATCGGCGCCGGCCTCGTGGCAGACGGCTATGCGACCCCCGAGCTCCTCGCACATGTGCAGACGTACCGCTGACGATTCGGCGCCGGGCTCGGTTCGCCCTATATGTTCTCAGGCTGCGAGGCCCTCGCGTACCGGGCCGGTGACGACAAGGTCCATCTGCATGGAACCGACGAATTTTTGGAGGGCGATGCCTGCTCGGTGTCATCTGGCAGCCGGGCGCATCCTCACGGTGCAGATTCTGGCGTTCGCCCTGTTCTGCCTCACCGATGCGGCACCGGTTCTGGCGCAATGGAGCGGTTACGACGACGTCCCGCGCCGCCGCCCCCCGGACTATTACCGTGACGACGGTTATGGCGCGCGGCCGAGTGCGCGCCGCTACCAGGCACCGCCACAGGAAGCACCGCGCCAGTTCTTCTGGCCTTGGGAGGACCGTCCGCAGCAGACACAGCCGGCTCCCGTGCCGTCCGTTCGGCAGCGCGGCTATGCCCCGCCTTCCTATGCCGACGAGCGCCGGCCGGCACCGCGCCGGCCGCGACAGACACCTCCAGCCGTCGCGCAACCGAAGCCGGTGGCACCGAAGGTGGAGCCCACGAGGCGCCTGCTCGTCCTCGGGGATTCCCTGGCGAGCTATCTCGGCCGCGGCCTCGACGATGTGTTCGAGGACAATGCCGATGTGGAGGTCTTGGACCGTTCCCGGGCGGATAGCGGGCTCGTCCGCAAGGATGTCGTGGACTGGCCGAAGTCCGCCGAGGAGGCGCTGAAGGCTGGACAGAAGACCACCTATGCCCTCGTCATGCTCGGCGCGAACGATCGCCAGCCGATCCGTGAGGGCGACCAGGCCTTCGAACCGCTAAGCGAGCGTTGGCGCGAGATCTACCGCAATCGGGTCGATGCCCTCGTCAAGGTGTTCACAGACCGCAAGGTGCCGCTGATCTGGGTCGGCACGCCTCCGATGCGCAGCGAGAATCTATCGAAGGATCTTGCCGCGATGAACGACATCTACCGGGAGAGGGTCACGAAGTCGGGGGGCACCTATGTCGACATTTGGCCGGCCTTCGTGGATGACCGCAACCGCTATACGGTGACGGGTCCGGATCTCGATGGCCAGATGGCCAAGCTGAGAACCTCGGACGGCGTTCACTTCACCGGCGCGGGTTCCCGCAAGGTCGCGCATTTCGCCGATGTCGAACTCAAGCGCCTTATGGGCGCCGATACGCCGAATTCGGCGGAGCCGGCAGCCACTGTTGCGGCTACGCCATCTGGATCCAGCCTCGGCGCGGACTTGCCGCGGCTCGACGATACCGCAGCCATCGATAAGCTGATCACGGCGATGCTGCCGAGTTTGCCCGAACCGCCCGGAATACCGGCCCTGCCGGTCAAGCCCGCTGCCGGGCCGGTGGTGCCTCTCAGCAGGGCCGAAGTTTCGCCGGGAGGAACGCTGATGAGTGGTCGCCCACGCGAGAGCGAAACGTCAGCCGCCCTGGAAAGAACCATGGTCCAGGGTGCCGCTCCGGCGCCTCAACCCGGACGGGCCGATGATTTCCGATGGTCGCCGCGCTAGGGAGATCAGCGCGGCAGGACGCTGGCACCCATCAGGGCTTCGTCGATCGAACGGGCGGCCTGGCGGCCCTCGCGGATGGCCCAGACAACGAGGGACTGGCCACGGCGCATGTCGCCTGCCGTGAAGATCTTCTCGTGTGAGGTCCGATAATCACGGTCGTTGGCCGTTACGTTGCCGCGCTTGTCCATGGCGACGCCGGACTCCTCCAGCAGGCCCTTGCGGACGGAACCGGCGAATCCGATGGCCAGGAAGACGAGGTCGGCCGGCAGGACGAACTCGCCACCGGGAATAGGCTGACGCTTCTCGTCGACGCGGGTGCACACGACGCCGGTGAGCTTGCCCTTCTTGCCCTCGAGCCTGAGGGTCGCCGCCTGGAATTCACGCTCGGCGCCCTCCGCCTGACTCGACGAAGTCCGCATCTTGGTCGGCCAGTAGGGCCAGACGCTGAGCTTGTCCTCGCGCTCGGGTGGGCGCGGACGGATGTCGAGTTGGGTCACAGAAAGCGCGCCCTGCCTGAACGAAGTCCCGACGCAATCCGATGCGGTGTCGCCGCCGCCGATGACGACGACGTTCTTGGCGGTGGCAAGGATCGGCGGCTCGCCGTTGCCTGGCATCGGCTCGGCGCCCACACGCCGGTTCGACTGAACCAGGAACGGCATCGCATAATGGACGCCGGCGAGGTCCTGGCCGGGAAGCTGCGGGTTGCGCGGGTCTTCGGCACCGCCGGCGAAGAGCACGGCGTCGAACTCCGAGGTCAGCTCATCGATCTGCTTGTTGAGGCCGACATTGACGCCGTAGTGGAAGCGCACGCCTTCGGCTTCCATCTGCGTCACGCGCCGGTCGATGTGGCGCTTCTCCATCTTGAAGTCGGGAATACCGTAGCGGAGCAGGCCACCGGCCTTCGGCTCGCGCTCGAACACGTGGACTTCATGACCAACCCTCGCGAGTTGCTGCGCTGCGGCCATTCCGGCAGGGCCTGAACCGATCACCGCGACCTTCTTGCCCGTGCGAGTCTCGGCGGGCTCCGGCTTGACCCAACCCATGTTCCAGGCGCGGTCGGCAATCGCCTGCTCGATCGTCTTGATCGCGACCGGCTGGTTCTCGAGGTTGAGGGTGCAGGCCTCTTCGCAGGGCGCTGGGCAGATGCGCCCGGTGAATTCGGGGAAGTTGTTCGTGGAGTGGAGGTTTCTGTGCGCCTCCTCCCAGTCCGACTGATAGACGAGCTCGTTCCAGTCGGGGATCTGGTTGTGAACCGGACAGCCGGTATCGCCGTGACAGAACGGGATGCCGCAATCCATGCAGCGGGCTGCCTGCTTCTTTAGGTCGTGCTCGTCCAGTGGCAGGGTAAATTCACGGAAATGCCGCACGCGGTCTGCCGCGAGCTGATACTTCTGCTCTTGCCGATCGAACTCGAGAAAACCCGTGACCTTGCCCATCGTGCCCGTCTTTCGCGCGTCTGTCTGATCCGCCGCGCAGAAATCGGCCGGGTCGGCTCGTTCCGCGCTGGTGTCTTGTTCTTACCGATCCGGCGTGACGCCGACCGGCCCTTACCTCTTTGCCGTCTCTGTTCCTGCCCCGAAAGCTTCGGTGCAACGGCCGAGCCAAGCCCGGATCGCCGGCCTCGGCCCCAGATCGAATCCACCTTCGTCGGCCCAGTGCGTATAGGCGTAAAGGGCGACATCCGCGATGGTCGCGTCGTCGCCGACGAACCAATCTGCAGCACCGAGATGCAGCTCCATCAGGTCGAGGGCCGCCTCGCCGCGGGCGACCCGATTGGGGTCGCGCGCCGATGCAGGCTTGCCGAGATAGCGCATCTCGAACCTGCAGACCGCGATGTTTGGCTCGTGGCTGTACTGCTCCCAGAACAGCCATTCGTCCATCTTGGCCTGCAGAAAGCTCTCCTGCGGGACGAGGGCGCTGCCGCGCGCCAGGTACCGCATGATCGCGTTAGATTGCGCCAGGCAGCGCCCGTCGTCGAGTTGCAGGCCCGGAACCTGCCCCGCCGGAAAGCGGGAGAGGTAATCGGGTGTTCGGCTATCGCCCTTCAGGATGTCGACCGGAGCCCAGTCGTAGGTGAGCCCAACGAAATCGGCGACGATCTTCACCTTGAGGCAGTTGCCGGAGACGGGATCGCCGTAGATCCGCATGCCCGACCCTATTCCGCTGCCACCGGCATCCGCGCCATCTCCATCTCGCGAAGTGCCCGGCGGTACTCCACCGGCATCACCTTGACGAACTTGGTGCGGTAGCCTGCCCAATCGTCGAGGATCGCCTTGGCGCGAGGCGAGCCGGTGTATTTCAGATGGTTGGTGATGAGCTGCGAGAGCCGCTCCTCGTCATGGCCCGACATGTCGGCGAGGATGTCGACGCGCCCCTTGGTCTCCAGGTCGCCATCCTGGTGGAAGCGGCGCATGACGTCGTCCTCCTCCTCCACCGGTTCGAGATCGACCATGGAGAGGTTGCACCGGGCGGCGAACGAGCCGTCCTCGTCGAGGACGTAGGCGATGCCGCCGGACATGCCGGCCGCGAAGTTGCGCCCGGTCTCGCCGATCGACACGACGACGCCGCCGGTCATGTATTCGCAGCCATGGTCGCCCATGCCCTCGACCACCGCGATCGCGCCGGAATTGCGCACGGCGAAGCGTTCGCCGGCCGAGCCGCGGATGTAGCATTCGCCCGCGATCGCCCCGTAGAGCACGGTGTTGCCGGCCATTATCGTGTGGCCGGCCGGCGCCTTGAGGGCGTCGGACGGGCGGATAATGAGCTTGCCGCCCGACAGGCCCTTGCCGACGTAATCGTTGGCATGGCCGGTGAGCTTCACGGTCACACCGGCGGCGAGCCAGGCGCCGAAACTCTGGCCGGCGGTGCCCGAGAGGTTCACCACGATGGTGTCGTCGGGCAGGCCTTCGTGGCCGTAGAGCTTGGCGACGGCGCCGGAGAGCATGGCGCCGGCGGTCCGGTCGGAGTTCCTGATCACGTCCTCGATGGCGACGGGCTCGGCCCGTTCGAGTGCGGGCTTCGCCGCCTCGATCAACCGACGGTCTAGCACGTCGTCGATCGGGTGCTTCTGCTTCTCGACATGGCGGATCGCCACCTCGGGACCGACATCGGGTCGATGGAAGAGCTTGGAGAAGTCCAGCCCCTTCGCCTTCCAGTGGGCGATGACCTCCTTGGTGTCGAGGTAGTCCGCGCGGCCGATGAGGTCTTCGAGCTTGGTGAAGCCCATTTCCGCCATCAGCTCGCGCAGTTCCTCGGCCACGTAGAAGAAGTAGTTCACCACGTGCTCGGGCGTGCCCTTGAAGCGCTTGCGCAGGACCGGGTCCTGCGTCGCCACGCCGACCGGGCAGGTATTGAGGTGGCACTTGCGCATCATGATGCAGCCGGCCGCGATCAGCGGCGCGGTCGAGAACCCGAACTGGTCCGCGCCGAGCAGGGCCGCGACCAGCACGTCACGGCCGGTGCGGATGCCGCCATCGGCCTGGAGCACGACGCGGCCGCGCAGGTGGCTGAGCACCAGCGTCTGCTGGGTCTCGGCAAGGCCGGTCTCCCAGGGTCCGCCCGCATGCTTGATCGAGGTGAGAGGAGCGGCGCCGGTACCGCCATCGAAGCCGGAGATCGTGATGTGGTCGGCCCGCGCCTTGGCAACGCCGGTGGCGACCGTGCCGACGCCGACCTCGGAGACGAGCTTCACCGAGACATCGGCGGACGGGTTCACGTTCTTCAGATCGAAGATGAGCTGGGCCAGGTCCTCGATCGAGTAGATGTCGTGGTGCGGCGGCGGCGAGATCAGGCCGACGCCCGGCGTGGCGTAGCGGACCTTGGCGATCTTGGCATCGACCTTGTGGCCGGGCAGCTGGCCGCCCTCGCCGGGCTTGGCGCCCTGCGCGACCTTGATCTGCATCATGTCGGAATTGACGAGATACTCCGTCGTCACCCCGAAGCGGCCGGACGCCACCTGCTTGATCGCCGAGCGGCGCGACCGCCCGTCGGCCATCGGCTTGAAGCGCTCGACCTCCTCGCCGCCCTCGCCCGAATTCGAACGGCCGCCGAAGGAGTTGACCGCGATAGCCAGCGTCTCGTGCGCCTCCTTCGAGATGGAGCCGTAGGACATCGCGCCGGTGGCGAAGCGCTTGACGATGTCGGCGGCCGGTTCGACCGCCTCGATGTTCACCGGCGCGCGGCCGATCTCGGTCGCCTGCTTGATACGGAACAGGCCGCGAATGGTCTTGAGGTGGTTCTCCTGCTCGTTCACGAGCCGAGCGTATTCGCGGTAGCGCTCGGGCAGGCCGAGGCGCACGGCGTGCTGCAGGGTCGCCACGGTGTCGGGCGTCCAGGTATGGCTTTCGCCGCGCAGTCGGTAGGCGTATTCGCCGCCGACATCGAGGGCGTGGCGATAGACGGGCGCGTCGCCGAACGCGTCGGCATGACGCCGGGCGGTCTCCTCGGCGACCTCGGCCATGCCGATGCCCTCGATCGTCGTCGCGGTGCCGAAGAAGTCGCGGGCGACGAAGGACGAGTTGAGGCCGATCGCGTCGAAGATCTGGGCGCCGCAATAGGACTGGTAGGTCGAGATGCCCATCTTGGACATGACCTTGAGCAGGCCCTTATCGATCGACTTGATGTAGCGGTAGACGATCTCGTCGTCGGTGAGGTCCGGCGGGAACTCGTCCTTCATGGCGATCAGCGTCTCGAAGGCGAGGTAGGGATTGATCGCCTCGGCGCCATAGCCGGCCAGACATGCGAAGTGATGCACCTCGCGCGGCTCACCCGACTCGACGACGAGTCCGACAGACGTCCGAAGCCCCTTCCGGATCAAATAGTTATGAACCGCAGCCGTGGCGAGTAGCGCGGGAATCGCGATGCGGTCCGGCCCGATGCCGCGGTCCGACAGGATGATGATGTTGTAGCCGCCGCGAACGGCGACCTCGGCCCGGTCGCAGAGCCGGTCGAGCGCACCTTCCATTGCCGCCGCCCCGGCCTCCGCGGGGAACGTCATGTCGAGGGTCTTGGTGTCGAAGCGGTCCTCGAAATGGCTGATCGAGCGGATCTTCTCGAGATCGCCATTGGTCAGGATCGGCTGGCGCACCTCGAGGCGCTTCTTGCGGGAGGCACCTTCCATATCGAGCAGGTTCGGCCGCGGCCCGATGAACGAGACGAGGCTCATCACGGCCTCCTCGCGGATCGGATCGATCGGCGGGTTCGTCACCTGCGCGAAATTCTGCTTGAAGTAGGTGTAGAGCGACTTCGGCTTGTCGGACAAAGCCGAGAGCGGGGTGTCGGTACCCATCGAGCCGACAGCTTCCTGGCCAGTGACGGCCATGGGCGCCATGAGCAGCTTGAGGTCTTCCTGGCTATAGCCGAAGGCCTGCTGTCGATCGAGCAGCGAGACGTCGGAGCGCGAGGCGCGGGGAATGACGGGCTTGAGGTCTTCGAGCACGATCTGGGTGTTCTTCACCCATTGCGCGTAGGGATGCGCGGCGGCGAGCTCGCTCTTGATCTCCTCGTCGGAGACGATGCGGCCCTTCTGCAGGTCGATGAGCAGCATCTTGCCAGGCTGCAAGCGCCAGGATTCGACGATGGTCTCGTCGGGAATCGGCAGCACGCCCATCTCGGAGGCGAGAACGACGAGGCCATCCTCGGTCACGAGGTAGCGGGCGGGCCTGAGGCCGTTGCGGTCGAGGGTCGCGCCGATCTGGCGTCCGTCGGTGAAGCAGACAGCGGCCGGGCCATCCCATGGCTCCATCAGGGCGGCATGATACTCGTAGAATGCCTTGCGCTCCTCGCTCATGAGCGGGTTGCCGGCCCAGGCCTCCGGGATCAGCATCATCATGGCATGGGCGAGCGAGTAGCCACCCTGGACCAGGAACTCGAGCGCATTGTCGAAGCAGGCGGTGTCCGACTGCCCCTCGTAGGAGATGGGCCAGAGCTTCGAGATGTCGTTGCCGAAGAGTTCGGAATCGACACTGACCTGGCGCGCCGCCATCCAGTTGACGTTGCCGCGTAGCGTGTTGATCTCGCCGTTATGCGCGACCATCCGGTAGGGATGGGAGAGCTGCCAGGTCGGGAAGGTGTTGGTGGCAAAGCGCTGGTGGACCAGCGCGAGGCCCGAAACGTAGCGCTCGTCCTGCAGGTCGCGGTAATATTCGCCGAGCTGGGTCACCAGAACCATGCCCTTGTAGACGATGGTCCGGGTCGAGAGCGAGACCGGGTAATAGGCCTTCACCTTCGGGTCGTTGAGGCCGTAGACCTTGGTCGAGATGACCTTGCGCGCGGTGAAGAGGCGCCGCTCGAAAGCGTCCTCGTCCGCGATCGAGGCCGGGCGCCCGATGAAGACCTGACGGTGGAACGGCTCGGTCTCCTTGACGCGGATCCCGAGGTCCTCGGAGTCCACGGGCACGTCGCGCCAGCCGAGCTGCGGCAGACCCTCGTCGGCGAGAACCTGTGCGACGATATCCTCGACGATCTGGCGTCCTTCCTCGTCCTTGGGCAGGAAGAACATGCCGACGCCGTAATGGCCCGGCTCGGGCAGGGTGAAACCGAGGGCCTCGCATTCAGCCTGGAAAAAGGCGTGCGGGATCTGGGTGAGAATGCCGCAGCCGTCGCCCATCTTCGGATCGGCGCCGACCGCACCGCGATGGTCGAGATTCTTAAGGATGAGTAGGCCCTGCTGGACGATCGCATGGGTGCGGCGGTCATGCATGTCGGCAATGAAGCCGACGCCACAGGCATCCCCTTCGCGGGCCGGGTCATACAGCCCCTGTGCCACTGGCAGCGCCTGATCGCGCACGATGATCGGCGCGCCGCCATCGCGGGAGGCGGGGATGGATCCTTGCAGGATCCCGAACTCAGCAGATGCGGCCATGCGCTTCATCCCTCATCTTCCGCTCAGGCTCGCGGGCGAGCATGTTTCGTGCCTCGGCACCGTGGTGCCGTTCTCGTCGCTGTCGCAGGTCCGCTACGGGGTTTCGGTCAATACGGGACCGCCAGACGCGGACCCGGAGCGGCTCGGGTCAAGCCGTACGAGACCGCGTCGCCGTGGTGGCGACCGGTTTCGAATCTCGTTTGGTCGCCAGCACCGTCACGCGCCGAGATCCCCACCCATCCCTGCATAGCGAATCGTCGGAGTCGCAGGGGATCGAAAATGGGACAGTCATACTGTCCTAACGACTGCACATTACAGATTTTAACGTCTCCAGCAAGTGGTGGAGGACGCATCGCTTCAGTTTTCGAAGCGCCTGTGCCTGCGGCGTGGTGGCAGGTCTTCACCCCAGGGATGAGGGCCTGCGAAACGATCCGACACCGAACGGCGCGATGCCGCCCGGATCACCTCGCAATCTCGCCCCAATCCCCCGCTTAACAAAGGCTTGCCAAGCACGAGGCGGATGCGGGGACAACCCCGGCCACGATCGGCGAGACCCGCGGCAAAAGCGGGCTTTCCAAATTACGACGGCCTCGTCCGCGCTCAGGTTCGGGCGGGGCCATCAATCTGAGTGACGAGGTCCCATGGTTTCGAGCCGCAAGGCGCCTGTGCGCTCCTTGAAAGCCCTCTGGTATGTCCTGATCGGTTCGGCGGCCCTCGCCGCGATCCCGGCCCAAGCGCAATACTTCGATCGATTCGACGATCTGCTGCCGCCGCGCGCCGTCGTGGCGCGCCTGAGCGACCGCGGGTTCACGCAGATCGACCGGCCTCGCTTCGACGGCCGTGCCTACGTGGTCGAAGCCACCAACCCTTACGGTGATCGCATCCGCCTCTTCATCGACGCCGAGGATGGCGCCGTGCTCGGCCGTCGGCGGCTTTCGGCCCCACCAATCAGGGTCAGCCGCCCGACCGCGCCAGGATTCGGATGGACCGAGGACGATGTCGCCCAGCGCCGGCCGATGTACGAAGCCGAAAGGATGGTCCCGCCGGCCAACATCCCCTCCGCGCCTCCTCTCGCCCGCCTCCAGCGCACCGAACCCCTGGATCGCAATCCGTCCGGCCTGAATCCCGATGCGGGCGCCGCGCGCCCCGAGACTCCCAAGAAGGTCGTCAGGCTGAACCCACCCGCAAAGCCGGCGGCTCCCCGCATCACGCCCGATGCACCCAAGGCCGCAACGCCTGCGCCTGCGAAGCCGGAAGCACCGACGGCCGCGATCGAGCCGCCCAAGGCCGCTCCGGCTGTGGCCCCGGCGGCTGCGCCTCAGCCCGCCGAGCCAAAGGCTGCCGAACCCAACCCGGTGGAGGCTCCCAAGGCGGACGGCATGGCCTCGAAGGCACCGCAGGCCCAGGCCTGGAAGGATCCTCCGGCCGATGCCAAGCGCCCGGTTCGCGTCATCGACGGCGCGACCGTCGTGCCGGGGACCGCTGAGAAGGGCGGCGCCGAGTAAGCCGCCTATCCGGCATCGCTCGCGCCGGCGCCGATCAGTTGCGGATCGCGCGTGGCGGCACGCACCGGGCCCTCTGCGGCCGGCGCCTCGAGGATCGCCCTGAGGGCTAGCGGATCGAGACCGCTCTCCTCCTTCGGACCGTAGGCACGCAAGGCGTGTCGCATCTTGGGTGTCCAGAACGCCACGATGTGCTTGTGGATGCCGGCGACGGCCTCGTCGTCCGGATAGGACCGGAAGAAGCCGGCGATTTGGTTCGCCATCCTGACGAGCTTCTGGTCGGTGGTGAGGGCGCTCATGACTCTGGCTCTGTGACGGTGGTGGCGTTGCCGCTCATGCTGACGGACTCGAGGATCAGGCGCTCGCGGCCGGTGAAGACCGTGAGCGTGTCGGACCGAGCGATGGCGCAGAGCGTCATGCCGTGAAGGCCGGCACGATCGATGGCGAGGGATGTGGGCGCCGAAATCGCCACCAGCACCGCTGCCCCGAACGAAGCGGTCTTCTCGACCATCTCGAACGAGCATCGACTCGTGATGACGACGAAGCCGTCTGCCGGGTCGGTGCCGCGGCGGATCAAGGCGCCGATCAGCTTGTCGAGGCCGTTGTGTCGGCCGACATCCTCGCGGACGGCGACGAGGTTCCCGGTGAGGTCGGCCCAGGCGGCGGCATGGACCGCGCGGGTCTCGCGGTTCAGCATCTGCGCGTCGCCCAACGCCGTGAGCGCCCGCTGGACGGCGTCGATCGAGACGTCCCGATCATTGCCCGTGCGGGGAGCGGCCTTCGGCAGGGCCGAGAGATCGTCGATCCCGCACACGCCGCACCCGGTACGGCCGCTGATGGCGCGCTTGCGGGCGAGATGCTCGCGTAGCCTGCCGGGCACGAGGTCGACGAGGAGGCGCATGCCGTCCTCGGCCTGCTCCACCGAGACGCCGCGGATTTCTTCGGCAGTCTCGATGATGCCTTCCGTGAGGCTGAACCCGTAGGCGAAATCCTCGAGATCGGCCGGCGTCGTCATCATGACGGCGTAGGGGACGCTCCCATAGACGAGGTTGACCGGCATCTCGACGGCGAGCGGCCGGTCGCCGGGCCGCGGAGCCGGATCGTCATAGGCGACGACGAGAGTGGGAACGCGGCGGACCGTGACGGCCGCCGCGCTCGCCTCGCCCGCGATCTCGCTACTCGGCCGCATTCAACTGCGTCGCGATACGGGTCAGCGAGAAATCCTCCTCGAAGAATCGCGCCTGCCAGTCCGACGGACGGTTGGTTCGACGCACCTGCACCGCCGTCACCTTGTATTCGGGGCAGTTCGTGGCCCAGTCCGAGTAGTCGGTGGTGATGACGTTGGCGCCGGTCTTGGCATGGTGGAAGGTCGTGTACACGACGCCAGGCTGCATCCGCTCGGAGACGATCGCCTTCAGGGCGATGTCGCCGGACCGGCTCTCCAGGGCGACGAGGTCGCCGTCGACGATGCCGCGGACCTCGGCGTCGAACGGGTGGATCTCCAGCACGTCCTCCTCATGCCAGCGCGAGTTCTCGGTACGCCGCGTCTGCGCGCCCACATTGTACTGAGAGAGGATGCGTCCCGTGGTGAGAATCAGCGGGAAGCGCGGACCGGTCCGCTCCTCGGTCGGCACGTACTCGGTGATCATGAACTTGCCGAGGCCGCGCACGAAGCGGTCGACATGCATCATCGGCGTGCCGCGCGGCGCATCGTCGTTGCACGGCCATTGGATCGAGCCGAGCTCGTCGAGCTTGGCGAAATTGACGCCCTTGAAGCTCGGCGTCAGCGCTGCGATCTCGTCCATGATCTCGCTCGGATGCGAGTAGTTCATCGGGTAGCCCAGCGCATTCGAGAGTAGCATCGTACCCTCCCAGTCGCCGATGCCGGCGAGCGGCGGCATGACCTTGCGGACGCGGGAGATGCGGCGCTCGGCATTGGTGAAGGTACCGTCCTTCTCGAGGAAAGAGGCGCCCGGTAGGAAGACATGGGCGTATTTCGCCGTCTCGTTCAGGAAGATGTCCTGGATGACGATGCATTCCATCGCCATCAGGCCGGCGGTGACGTGGTGCGTGTCGGGATCGGACTGGGCGATGTCCTCGCCCTGGATGTACATCCCCTTGAACGAGCCGTCGACGGCCTCGTCCAGCATGTTGGTGATGCGCAGGCCGGGGTCCTTGTCGAGCGACACGCCCCAGAGGGACTCGAAGGTCTCGCGGGTGGCGTCGTCGGAGACGTGGCGATAGCCTGGCAGCTCGTGCGGGAACGAGCCCATGTCGCAGGAGCCCTGGACGTTGTTCTGCCCGCGCAGCGGGTTCACGCCCGCACCCAGCATGCCGATATTGCCGGTGGCCATGGCGAGGTTCGCCATGCCCATCACCATGGTGGAGCCTTGGCTGTGCTCGGTGACGCCGAGGCCGTAATAGATGCCCGCCGCGCCACCCTTCGCGTAGAGTCGCGCCGCGCCGCGGAGCTCGTCCGGGTCGATCCCGGTGAATGGCTGCTGAGCCTCTGGCGAGTGACGCTCGTCGGCGACGAAGCGAGCCCAGGCCTCGAAGTCGTTTAGGTCGCAGCGGTCGCGGACATAGCCTTCATCGACGAGGCCTTCGGTGACGATGACATGCGCCATCGCGTTGATGAAGGCGACGTTGGAGCCGGGCTTCAGCGGCAGGTGGAAGTCGGCCTTGATATGCGGCGACTTCACGAGGTCGATCTTGCGCGGATCGGCGACGATGAGCCTGGCGCCCTCACGCAGGCGCTTCTTCATCCGCGAGGCGAAGACCGGGTGACCGTCGGTCGGGTTGGCACCGATCACGAGGATCACGTCGGAATGGGCCACGGAGGCGAAGTCCTGCGTGCCCGCCGAGGTGCCGAGCGTCGACATCAGGCCGTAGCCGGTCGGCGAGTGGCAGACGCGGGCGCAGGTGTCGACGTTGTTGTTGCCGAAGGCGGCGCGCACCAGCTTCTGGACGAGGTAGGCCTCCTCGTTGGTGCAGCGCGACGACGTGATGCCGCCTACCGAATCCTTGCCGTATTTGGCCTGGATGCGCTTGAACTCGGAGGCCGCACGGCCGATCGCCTCGTCCCAGGTCACCTCACGCCAAGGATCGGTGATCTTCTCGCGGATCATCGGCTTGGTGATGCGGTCCTTGTGGGTGGCGTAGCCGTAGGCGAAGCGGCCCTTGACGCAGGAATGGCCCTCATTCGCCTTGCCGCCCTTGTAGGGCACCATGCGGACGATGCGTGTGCCCTGCATCTCCGCCTTGAACGAGCAGCCGACCCCGCAATAGGCGCAGGTCGTCACCTCGGAATGGTCGGGCTGGCCGTGCTCGATGATCGACTTCTCCGTCAGAGTCGCGGTCGGGCAGGCCTGGACGCAGGCGCCGCAGGAGACGCATTCGGAGTTGAAGAAGTCGGTTGGGCCGGCGGCGACGCGGCTGTCGAAGCCGCGGCCGGAGATGGTCAACGCGAAGGTGCCCTGCACCTCCTCGCAGGCGCGGACGCAGCGATTGCAGACGATGCACTTCGACGGATCGTAGGCGAAGTACGGGTTAGACTCGTCCTTCGGCAGGTATTGGTCGGAGCTCGGCTTGACGTGGTTGGCCCCGTCATAGCCGTAGCGGACGTCGCGCAGGCCCACCGCGCCCGCCATGTCCTGCAATTCGCAATCGCCGTTGGCGGCGCAGGTCAGGCAGTCGAGCGGGTGGTCGGAGATGTAGAGCTCCATCACGCCCCTGCGGAGCTTGGCGAGCTTGTCGGTCTGCGTCGAGACAACCATGCCGTTCTCGGCCGGCGTCGTGCAGGAGGCGGGCGTTCCGCGCCGTCCTTCGATCTCGACGAGGCAGAGGCGGCACGAGCCGAAGGCTTCGAGCGAATCCGTCGCACAGAGCTTGGGGATCTGCGTGCCGACATGCATCGCGGCTGCCATCACCGAGGTTCCGGCCGGAACCGTGACGCTCATTCCGTCGATGGTGAGCGTGACGGTCTGCTCCGAGACGCGGATCGGCGTGCCGTAATCGATCTCTTTGATGAGGGCCATGGGTTAGAGCCTTCTCACTCGGCGGCAACGGACATCGGTCCGCGCTCACGGAAATCTTCCGGGAAATGGGTGATCGCGCTCATGACGGGCATCGGCGTGAGCCCGCCCATGGCGCAGAGCGAACCGTCGGTCATGACCTCGCAGAGGTCGGCCACGACGGCGAGGTTCTCGGCCGGCCGGATGCCGGCGATAACCTTGTCCATGGTCTCGACGCCGCGCGTCGCGCCGATCCGGCAGGGCGTGCACTTGCCGCAGGATTCCACCGCGCAGAACTCGAATGCGAAGCGTGCCTGCTTGGCCATGTCGACGGTGTCGTCGAACACCACGATGCCGCCGTGACCGACGAGGCCCTTCTTGGCTGCCATGGCTTCATAATCGAGGGGCGTATCGAGAAGCTCGTCTGGGAAATAGGCGCCGAGCGGACCGCCGACCTGTACAGCGCGCACCGGACGCCCGGAGGCCGTGCCGCCGCCGAAATCCTCGATGATCTCGCGGAGGGTGATGCCGAAAGCGTACTCGATGAGGCCGCCATGCTTGATGTTGCCGGCGAGCTGGATCGCGAGGGTTCCGAGCGAACGGCCCATGCCGTAATCGGCATAAGACTTGGCGCCGTGCTCCAGGATGTAAGGCACGGCCGTGAAGGTCATGACGTTGTTGACGAGCGTCGGCTGGCCGAGGAAGCCCTTGAGCGCCGGGATCGGGGGCTTGGCCCGGACGATGCCGCGGCGGCCCTCCAAGCTCTCAAGCAGCGACGTCTCCTCGCCGCAGATATAGGCGCCGGCCCCGAGCCGGACTTCGAGATGGAACGCCTTGCCGGACCCGAGGACGTTGTCGCCGAGGACACCGGCCTTCAGGCCGTTGGCGATGGCTTCCTTGAGGGTCGCGAAAGCCTGCGGGTACTCCGAGCGAAGGTAGATGTAGCCTCGCGTCGCGCCCGTCGCGATGCCGGCGATAGTCATGCCCTCGATGAGGTTGAAGGGGTCGCCCTCCATCATCATCCGGTCGGCGAAGGTGCCGGAATCGCCCTCGTCGGCGTTGCAGACCACGTATTTCTGCTCGGCCTTGGCGAGCATCACCGTGTTCCACTTGATGCCGGCCGGGAAGCCGGCGCCGCCGCGGCCGCGCAGACCTGAATCCCGCACCTGGGCGACGATACCCTCGGCGTCGAGCTTCAGGGCCGCCTCTAGGCCGCGATAGCCGCCATGCTCGCGGTAATCGAGCACCGAGACGGGATCGACCACACCGCAGCGCTGAAAGGTGAGCCGGTGCTGGCGCGCAAGATAGGGGATCTTCTCGGGCTTGCCGAGGCGCAGGGGGTGGGCGCCGCCCTCCGCCAGGCCGGCATCGAGCAAAGCCTCGACGTCGCCAGGCGTCACCGGACCGTAGGCAATGCGGCCCTCCGGGGTGGACACCTCGACCATCGGCTCAAGCCAGAGCATCCCGCGCGAGCCCGTGCGGATGATATCGACCTCAAGGCCGCGCCTTTTAGCGCCGGCTGCGATGGCTTTGGCAACACGGTTGGCGCCGAGCCCGATGGCGACGGCGTCGCGCGGGACGTAGATGGTGACGCTCACGAGACGGCCTCCGTCAGGGCTGATTCGAGGCCGTCGGTCGTGAGACGCGCCACCGGCATGTCGTCCACGAGCGCCCCTGGGCCGTTGGCGCAGAGGCCGAGGCAATAGACGGGCTCCACGGTGATGCGTCCGTCGGAGGTGGTGCCATGCCAATCGACGCCGAGACGCCCGAGGATCTCCGCATGAAGCGCGTCCGAGCCCATCGCCTGGCACGCCTCGGCGCGGCACAGCTTCACCTGATGGCGCCCGGCAGGCTCCCGGCGAAAGTCGTGGTAAAAGGTGATGCAGCCGTGGATTTCGGCGCGCGAAAGGTTCAGCGCATCGGCGATGAGCGGAACCGCGCCTTCATCGACGTAACCGAAGGCCTCCTGCAGGGCGTGCAGGATCGGCAAGGTGGCGCCTTCGAGATGGGAGTGTTCGGCGATGATCCCGGCGGCGCGCGTTGCGCTCCACGGCTCGTACGGCACCATTGTTCCAACTCATCGCAGTTTATTCCTGCTCTAAGTCGTCCATCGCCACCCCTGGATCAATCATGCGGTTCGGTGGAACGACAAGGAATTTTTGTCAAAATACATTGCTGCACTGCAAAAAATCAGAGCGACGCGATGGTGTCCGCGATGCTCGGCGCCGACGCCCTGGTTTCGATGAGCAGAGCCGCGCAGAGCGGAGTCATCGGTTCGCGTTCCGGTACGACAAGCCCCACCACGTGACTCACATCCGGCTCGACGATAGGAACGGCGCGCACCCTTTCTCCAAGCCTGAAGCTGTCGGCAAGGACCGCCGGCATCACGCTCGCCCATTTCGCGGTTCGAACGTGGCTGAGCAGTACGATCATCGAGTTCGATTCGAGGAGGGGCGATGTCGGCCGTCCGTCCGGGCTGAGCTGCGCGTCGATGATGCGGCGGTTCTGCATGTCCGGGGTCAGGAGGCAGAGCAGAAGGCGTCTGACATCCTCCCAACTCACAGCATCCCTGGCGCCGTATGCACCGTCGATCGCGGTGAGGAGCTTGTAGCGTTCCCGGTACAGCGGGACAGTCGTGACTCGTCCGAGCGGCTCGTTCTCCAGGTAGGTGACACCCGCATCGATCTCGCGGTCGGCGATCAAGCGCCCGATCTCGCTGGACGTCGTGGACTGGACGGAAAAGGAGACGTCAGGGTGCCGAGCACGAAACGGCGTCGTCAGCAGCGCGACTACGGGCGTCGCGGTGGGAATCGCCGCGAGACGCAGCATGCCGGTGAGACCGCGGCGCAGGCTTGCGACTTCCTGGCGCATGGCACGGGTATCGCCGACAATGCGCCGCGCCCATTCGAGGACACGCTCACCTTCCGGTGTGAACCCCTGGAAGCGTGACCCTCGTTCGACCAGCATGACGCCGAGCCGCTCCTCAAGCTGCTTGACTCCGGCCGAGAGGGTCTGCTGCGAGACGTTGCAGAACTGAGCGGCTCGGCCGAAATGGCGTTCGCGCGCCAAGGCCAGCATGAATTCCAATCTTTCGATCACGGTTTCATCCCGCTCGACGGCAAGGCCGCGCTAGGGACGCGCTCCTGTCCCGTCCTTCGTTTCGTATGCACGAAAACGATCGCTGCGCATGCATGAAGCGGCCTGGCGAGAAGTAAGGAGAGCGCCGTTTGCGAGACGGCAATCATGGCGCCAGTGCGACGCTGTTGCGGTTGCGTGTCCATGTTCGTTGTGGTCTGACACCTTTCACGAGACCAGGGCCGCAGCGAAGCGCGGTCCACACAGCATCCGCGAGGTTTGGATTGCGCAACGCGCGCCAAACGGTAAAGCGGGCGCGACCGAACATGATTTTCGAGCGGAGCCGCGAGAGGCAGATGCGCACGACGCAGACGCAGTACCTGTCACTGGGAATGTTGGCCGGCCTCGGCGCATTCTTGACCTCATCCGTTTCGGCGCTAGCCGCCGGCCTCGGCCAGCCCGAGCCGTGGCAGATGGACCGTCAGGTCCAGGTCACCGAGAACGGCAGGGATATTCACGCATTCGAACACGGACTGCATTGGCTGTCTTTCGGCATCTCGCTCTTCGTGCTCGGCCTGCTGATCTATTGCATCTATCGCTTCAACGAGAAGGCAAACCCGACGCCGTCGAAGACGACGCACAACACGATGATCGAGGTCGCGTGGACCATCGTCCCGGTGCTGATCCTGGTCGCGGTCGCGATTCCATCGTTCCGGCTCCTGCGTGCACAGCTCTCCGACCCGAAGCCCGACGTCGTGGTGAAGGTCACCGGGCACGCCTGGTACTGGTCCTATGAGTACCCCGCCGTCGAGAACGGCGGCGGGTTCACCTTCGATGCGAACCTCGACGAGGCGAAGGAGCCCAAGCTCCTCAACGTCGACAACGAGATGGTCGTGCCGGTGAACAAGGTGGTGAAGGTGCAAGTCACCGCTGCCGACGTGATGCATTCCTGGGCTATGCCTGCTTTCGGCTTCAAGATGGATGCCGTTCCCGGCCGCCTCAACCAGGCCTGGTTCAAGGCGGACCGTGAGGGCGTGTTTCACGGTCAGTGTTCGGAGCTCTGCGGCACACGTCACGCCTACATGCCGATCACGGTCCGCGTCGTGAGCGACCAGGCCTACGCGCAGTGGCTCGTCGAAGGAAAAACCAAGTTCGCGAGCATCGACGACGGCTCCAAGTTCGCCGACGCTCGGCGCTGAAACCGGGTCGCGCACCGACCTTCACGAGATCATCCGGCACCTGAATCAAGGTCTGCATCGCATGGCTACCGCCGCAGCACATACCGGGCACGACGACGCCCACGCCTCTCACACTCCGTCGTTCTTCTCGCTCTGGTTCCTCTCGACGAACCACAAGGACATCGGCACGCTCTACCTGCTCTTCGCGTTTTGCGCGGGCATGATCGGCGCATTCCTCTCTTTCGGTATCCGAATGGAGATGGAAGAGCCGGGCCTCCAGTATTTCGCGAATCCGCAGACCTACAACGTCTTCGTGACCGGCCACGGTCTCATCATGGTGTTCTTCATGGTGATGCCGGCCCTTATCGGCGGCTTCGGAAACTGGTTCGTGCCCCTCATGATCGGCGCGCCCGACATGGCGTTTCCGCGCATGAACAACATCTCGTTCTGGCTCACGGTGGCGGGCTTCCTCAGCCTCGTCTGCTCGCTGTTCGTCGAAGGCGCACCTGGCGCATCTGGCGCAGGTACGGGCTGGACCGTGTATCCGCCGCTCTCGACGTCGGGCCATCCCGGACCTTCCGTCGATTTCGCGATCTTCGCTCTCCACCTCTCGGGTGCCGGATCGATCCTCGGTGCGATCAACTTCATCACCACGATCCTGAACATGCGCGCCCCGGGCATGACGCTGCACAAGATGCCGCTCTTCGCCTGGTCGATGTTGGTGACCGCCTTCCTGCTGCTCCTGTCGCTTCCGGTCCTGGCCGGCGCGATCACCATGCTGCTCACCGACCGTAATTTCGGCACGACCTTCTTCGATCCGGCCGGCGGCGGTGACCCGATCCTGTACCAGCACCTGTTCTGGTTTTTCGGGCACCCCGAAGTCTACATCATGATCCTGCCGGCCTTCGGCATCGTCTCCCACATCATCTCGACCTTCTCGCGCAAGCCCGTGTTCGGCTATCTGGCTATGGCCTACGCGATGGTGGCGATCGGCGTCGTCGGTTTCGTGGTGTGGGCGCACCACATGTACACGGTCGGTCTGTCGCTCCAGACGCAGTCCTACTTCGTCTTCGCGACCATGGTCATCGCGGTGCCGACGGGTGTGAAGATCTTCTCTTGGATCGCGACCATGTGGGGCGGCTCGATCCGCTTCACCGCCGCGATGCATTGGGCAGTCGGCTTCATCTTCCTGTTCACGGTCGGCGGCGTGACCGGCGTGGTGCTGGCGAACGCGGCAGTCGATAAGTACCTCCACGACACCTACTACGTCGTCGCGCACTTCCACTACGTGCTCTCGCTCGGTGCCGTGTTCATCATCTTCGCCGGTGTCTACTACTGGTTCCCGAAGATGACCGGGCACATCATCCCGGAATGGGCTGGCAAGCTCCACTTCTGGTTGGCCTTCATCGGTGCGAACGTCCTGTTCTTTCCGATGCACTTTCTCGGCCTCGCCGGAATGCCGCGCCGCTACGCCGACTACCCCGATGCCTTCGCCGGTTGGCACAAGGTCTCGACCTATGGCGGGCACATTTTCGCCCTGGGCATGGTGGTGTTCGTGATCGGCGTGGTGCTGGCCTTCCGGTCGAGCAGGCGCGCAGCGGACAATCCCTGGGGTCCCGGTGCGACTACCTTGGAATGGACACTGTCCTCTCCGCCTCCCTTCCACCAGTTCGAGACGCTTCCGAAGATCGTCGAAGAGCCTGCCCACTAACGGGCAAGGCAACCGAGACAATCCTGACGATCGCGAGGACCGCCCAGGCGGTCCTCGCTCTTTAAGACGGATCGTACGGCCAAGCCCGCTGGTCCGTGAACGGATGTCGCGAGGTGGCGACTCCCGACACTTCCAAGATCGAACGTTGAGCCATGGTGCCCATGACGAGCCTGTCGAACAGCTTTTCCGCTGACGTCGAGCCTCAGACCTTCGCAGCATCTCCCGGACAAGGCGAGGTCTCGGATTTCTTCGCCCTGCTCAAGCCGCGCGTGATGGTGCTCGTCATCTTCACGGCGCTGGTCGGCATGGTGGTCTCCCATGTCCACGTCCAGCCAGTCGTGGCGACGATCTCTCTCCTGATGATCGCGGTCGGCGCCGGTGCGTCTGGCTGCCTCAACATGTGGTGGGATGCTGATATCGACGCGGTGATGACCCGCACTGCCAAGCGCCCGATTCCGGATGGCCGCATCCAGCCCGGCGAAGCGCTCGCCTTCGGCCTCGTCCTGTCGGCGGGGTCAGTGATGATCCTGGGGCTCGCAGCCAACTGGCTCGCGGCTGGGCTCCTCGCCTTCACCATCGTATTCTACGCGGTGATCTATTCGATGTGGCTGAAGCGGGCGACGCCGCAGAACATCGTCATCGGAGGCGCTGCCGGCGCCCTCCCCCCGATCATCGGACAGGCCGCGGTGAGCGGTACCGTCGGCATCGAATCGATCGTCCTGTTCCTGATCATCTTCATCTGGACACCGCCGCATTTCTGGGCGCTGGCCCTTATCAAGGCGGGCGAATACGCGAAGGCCGGCATACCGATGATGCCGAACGTGGCCGGCCCGGTTTCGACACGCCGTCAGATCCTCGGCTACTCGCTGCTGCTGTTTCCCATCGGACTCGCACCGGTGGCGCTCGGCTTCGGAGGCCTACTCTATGGCATCACCGGTCTCCTCGGCGGACTCGGCATGATCGCCTTCAGCGTGCATGTGATGCGCAACCGCGAGGGCGAGGCGGAGAAGCGGGCGGCGTTGGGGATGTTCGGTTTCTCGATCCTCTATCTGTTCCTGCTGTTCTCAGCGCTCCTCGCCGAGCACGGCCTCGGCCTTTTCCGCGGGGTCTTGGCATGAGCCGCGGACCCAAGGGAAACGAGGTCGCGCCGAAGTCGTTGGACGCGGTTCAGGCTGAGCGAAGGCGCAAGCGCTCGCTCGCCATCGCCGTCGTGCTCGGTACCCTGGTGCTTATCTTCTACGTCCTGACGATCGCCAAGTTGGGGCCGCAAGTCCTCAACCGTCCGCTCTGAGGAAAATAGGATGTCGGAGAGCTCGAGGTCCGGATCGGCTGGAAATACCCCGGCGGCACGCACGGCTTTCGCCTGCGTCGCCCTCGTCTTGACGATGGGCGGCTTGGCGTTCGCTTCGTCGCCACTCTATGACCTGTTCTGCAAGGCCACCGGTTTCGATGGCACACCCCGCCGCGCGGATGCTTCAAGCGCGGTTGCAAGCGACGACAGCATGGTCGTCCGCTTCGATACGAACGTCGCTCCGTCGCTCCCTTGGCGTTTCCAATCCGAGGTACGCGAGGTCACCGCGAAGCTGGGTGAGACCAAGACCGTATTCTTCCGGGTCAAGAACGTCGGGACGACACCCACCACCGGCATCGCAACGTTCAACGTCCAGCCGGCCCTGATGGGCGGATATTTCTTCAAGATTCAATGCTTCTGCTTTAACGAGCAGACCCTGCAGCCTGGCGAGACCATGGAATTTCCGGTGGTGTTTTACATCGACCCGGATGTCCGCAAAGACTCGAATACGGCGCAGTGGAGCGAGATGACCTTGTCCTACACATACTTCGCGTCGAAGAACGGCCAGCCCACGGCCGCGCTTGCGACACCAAGCGGCACGGGGACGAAGTCGAATTTCTGATGCCGTCGGCGTGACAAGGTCACGCTCGTCGCATTATGGGTTCGGGGAGAGGGATCGGGCATCGCGCGATCCTCTGGATGGATGAAAGGCCCGTTGCCGCAAGCGGCTCAAGGGCAGGGGCGAGGAGAGCAGTTTCGATGGCCGAGGCGCACGCCAAGAATCACGACTACCACATCCTGAACCCGAGCCCTTGGCCGCTCATCGGCGCCTTTTCCGGCTTCCTGATGGCGTTCGGTGCCGTTTTCTGGATGAAGAGCCTTACCATCGGCAATCTGGCGATCGGTCCCTACGTGTTCGGCGCCGGCACCCTCGGGGTGCTCTACACCATGCTGGCATGGTGGAAGGACGTCGTCCACGAGGCCAATAGCGGCGACCATACCCGCGTCGTCCAGCTCCATCACCGCTATGGCATGATCATGTTCATCGCCTCCGAGGTGATGTTCTTCGCCGCGTGGTTCTGGGCCTATTTCGAGGCCGCGCTCTACACGGCCGACCCGATCCAGGCCTCCCGTCTCGCCTTCACCGGCGGCACATGGCCACCAAAGGGTATCGAGGCCTTCGATCCCTGGCATCTGCCGCTCCTCAACACCCTGATCCTGCTCACCTCCGGCACCACCATCACCTGGGCGCACCATGCACTTCTGCATGGCGACCGGAAGGGCCTGAAATACGGCCTGTGGCTGACGATCATCCTCGGCGTGCTGTTCACCGCCTGCCAGGCTTACGAGTACAGCCACGCCCATTTCGGCTTCTCGGGCAGCATCTACTCGTCGACCTTCTTCATGGCGACGGGCTTTCATGGCGCGCACGTCATCATCGGGACCATCTTCCTGGCCGTTTGCCTCTATCGGATCTACCTCGGCCAGATGACCACCCAGCAGCATCTCGGCTTCGAGTTCGCTGCCTGGTATTGGCACTTCGTCGACGTGGTCTGGCTGTTCCTGTTCGCCTCGATCTACGTCTGGGGCGCCGGGCCCTCGGCTCACTGAGCGGTCTCGCGACGCGCGAGGTCATCGTCGGAATTTCAGGAAAAGGGCGGCGTGAGCCGCCCTTTTCGCGTGGTGGCGTCGTTGACGTCCCATATCCAACGACATGGCCCGGACTCTGCGCGTGCAGCCGGGCCGAGGAGCATGACGCCTTGAACGAAAGCCAGACCCCCTCCCCGGTTTCAGCCGGCCTGCGCGGAAGCTGCCCACGCTGCGGCCGCGGACACATGTTCGATGGATTCCTGACCTTCCGCCCCTCGTGCGAGGCCTGCGGCCTGGACTATTCCGGCTTCAACTCGGGAGATGGGCCGGCCTTCTTCGTCATGTCGATCGTGGGCGTGGTGGTGGTAGGCATCGCGCTCTGGCTGGAGATCACCTACGAGCCGCCGATGTGGGTCCATGCGCTCGTCGGCGGTGGACTATCGGTCGGCCTTAGCCTGCTGCTGGTCCGCCCGCTCAAGGGTGTGCTGGCAGCGTTGCAGTTCGCCAACAAGGCCGAGCAGGGACGCTTCCGGTGAACGAGGCGACCGGGCGGCAGAACCCCCTGGCCAGCCTTACGATCCCAGCGCTCGCGGCCGGCATCGTGCTGGCGATCCTGCTCGGTCTCGGGACTTGGCAGCTTCAGCGCAAGGCGGAGAAAGAGGCGCTGATCGCCCAGATCATCGCGCGGTCCCGCGTCGAGCCGCCGGCAAGCCTCCCCGCGCCGCGGGATTGGAACCCCGCTTCCGATGAGTTCCGGCGTGTCCGCGTCACCGGAAGCTTCTTCCATGACAAGGAGACCCTCGTCCACGGCCTCGCTGCAGGTTCGACGCCCGGACGCGCGCAGCAGGGTTTCTACGTCGTGACGCCCCTCGTTCGCGACGACGGCGGCACGGTACTGGTCAACCGTGGATTCATCCGGACTGAGTTGAAGGATCCGGCCCGGCGCTCGGCCGGCCAGGTCTCAGGCGAAGTCACGGTCACCGGCATCCTGCGTGGTTCCGAGCCGCGGACGATGTTCGTCCCAGCTCCGGACCCGGCTCGCGGCGAATGGTACAACCGCGATATCGCCGGCATCGCCGCCGCGAAGGGGATCGCCGATGTTCCGCCCTTCCTCATCGAAGCGGATGCGACCTCCAATCCCGGCGGCTGGCCGAAGGGCGGCCAATTGCGGGTCGACCTGCCCAACAATCACCTGCAATACGCCTTCACCTGGTTTGGTATCGCCGGCTGCCTTATCGGCGTCTTCGGCGTCTTTGCCTGGCTTCGGTTGAAGGAGGCGGCCCCGGCGTGACATAACGCCTGTATTGGCAAGCCTCTTGCTGGCCAGTTCTTCGTTGCCAAGGCGGCCTGCCGCTCTACTCTCGTCATCGGTTGCCGACTTTCACGCGGAGGGTGTCATGCGCGCCGTTCTCGCTTTATTCGTGCTCGCCTTCCTGAGCGGGCCGACATTCGCCGCCGACGAAGCTGCCCAGTCCCAGGCTCGGGCTACCGTGGAACGCCAAATCGAGGCATTCCGCAAGGACGATGCGGCCACCGCTTACGCTCAGGCCGCTCCCGCGATTCAAAGCATGTTTCCCTCGCCCGACAGCTTCATCGCCATGGTGCGGAGCGGCTATAAGCCAGTCTATCGGGCGCGCCGCTTCAGCGTCGATCGTATCGAGCCTGCAGGCGAAGACGGCATGGCACTCGGCGTGTCCCTTCAGGACGAGGAGGGCGTCGATTGGATGGCGCTCTACAGCCTGGAGAAGCAGTCAGACGGAGCGTGGCGGATCAACGGCTGCAAGCTGGTGAAGGCGCCTGGCAGCGCGGCGTGACTGGCGATAGGGCGATGTACCTTTCTGGCGTTCAAGCCATTCAGCTTTTCGACACGCCCGCTGACATCGTGTAGACGGAGCCCCTTCCCGGAGGCCCCTTTGCTACACGTCTCGACCCGCGGCGCTGCGGCGCCACTCAACTTTTCCGATGCTTTGCTCGCGGGCCTTGCCCGCGACGGCGGCCTCTACGTGCCGGAATCCTGGCCGCAGATCTCGCTCGAGGCCATCGCCGGATTGGCGGGCGTCCGCTACGCCGACGCCGCAAAACTCGTTCTGCGCCCCCTGATCGACGGCGAGATCGCGGAGGTGGCGCTCGACGGGATGATCGAGGAATCCTACGCCACCTTCCGCCACCCGGCGGTCTGCCCCCTGGTGCAGCTCGACGACAACCTCTTCCTGCTCGAACTCTTCCATGGCCCGACGCTCGCGTTCAAGGACGTGGCGATGCAGCTTCTCGGGCGGCTGATGGACCATGTCCTGCGCACTCGTGGCTCCCGCGCGACCATCGTCGGCGCGACCTCGGGCGATACCGGCAGCGCTGCCGTTGAGGCTTTCCGCGGGCTCGACCAGGTCGACATCTTCATCCTCTACCCGCAAGGCCGCGTGTCCGACGTGCAGCGCAGGCAGATGACGACTGTGGGTGCCGCGAACGTCCATGCCATCGCCATCGACGGCAATTTCGACGATTGCCAGAACATCGTCAAAGCCCTGTTCCAGCACGGCGATTTTGCCGACGAGGTCCGCCTGTCGGGCGTGAATTCCATCAACTGGGCGCGCGTGGCCGCGCAGTCGGTCTATTACTTCACCAGCGCGGTGGCACTCGGCAGTCCCCATCGCCCAGTCTCCTTCGCGGTTCCCACCGGCAATTTCGGCGACATTCTCGCTGGCTGGGTCGCCAAGCGCATGGGCCTGCCGATCGATCGGCTGATGATCGGCACCAATGCCAACGACATCCTTGCCCGCACCCTCGAACACGGTGCCTACGAGGTCCGCGGCGTCCAGCCGACGACGTCGCCGTCGATGGACATCCAGATCTCGTCGAACTTCGAGCGGCTGCTGTTCGAGGCCCTGGGCCGGGATTCATCGAGCCTCGGTCGCCTCATGGCCGGCCTCAAGCAATCGGGCGGCTTCAGCCTCGATCCCTCGGTCCTTGCTAGCGTTCGCGATGAGTTCGACGCCACGGCCGTTCCCGAAGAAGCCGTGATGGCCGAGATCGCCCAGACCCATGCTCAGACGGGACATGTCCTCGATCCTCACACCGCGATCGGCGTCAATGCCGCCCGGCGTCTGCTGGAGCGTGATCCGCATACGCCTGTGGTCGCCCTCGCCACTGCTCACCCGGCGAAGTTCCCGGATGCGGTCTCGCAAGCGATTAAGGGCCCGCGCCCGTCCCTTCCGCCCCACCTCGCCGACCTGATGGACCGCAAGGAACTGTTTTCGCGCTTGCCAAATGATCAGGCGGCGGTGGAGCGGTTCATCCGTGAGCGCGCTCGGATCACCAACTGACCTTCCCCGCTCCGAGCCGACGCACCGCCAGTGTGTCCGCAGCCTGTGACCACCTCTTCGATGAGGAATGTTCAACCGTATGAACCAGCATTTCGCCACGCACGGTGCCTCACCCGATCTCAAGGTGACACGGCTCGACAACGGCCTGACGGTAGTCACCGAGGCGATGCCGGGGGTTGCGACGGCGACGCTCGGCGTCTGGGTCGGAGCCGGCTCTCGCCATGAACGCTCGGACGAGCACGGCCTTAGCCACCTCATCGAGCACATGGCGTTCAAAGGCACCGCGACCCGTTCGGCCCGCCGCATCGCCGAGGAGATCGAGGATGTCGGTGGCGACATCAACGCGGCCACGAGCGCGGAAGGCACCAGCTACAGTGCCCGCGTCCTCGGCGAGGATGTCGGCGTCGCCTTCGACGTCCTCGGCGACATCCTGACGAACTCGCTGTTCGATCCGGGCGAGCTCGCCCGCGAGAAGGGCGTCATTCTGCAGGAATACGCAGCAATCGAGGATACGCCCGACGACGTCGTCTACGAAGCCTTCACCGAGGCCGCCTTCCCGGAGCAGCCGATCGGCCGTCCGATCATCGGCACCCCAGCCACCATCAAGAGCTTCGACCGGAACGCCATCTCGGCCTATCTCGAGCGCGAATACACGCCTGAACGGATCGTCGTCGCGGCGGCGGGCGCCGTTGCCCACGACGCGATCGTCGAGGCGGCCGAGCGCCACTTCGGGAGCATGAAGGCAGCCAAGGCACCGGAGGCCGTGCCGGGAATCTATCGCGGCGGCGAGCGACGCCTCTCGAAGAAGCTCGAACAGGCCAACGTCGTCATCGGCCTGCCCGGTCTGTCATTCCGCGACGACGGCTACTACGCCCTCCACATGTTCGCGCAAATCCTCGGAGGGGGATTGACTTCACGGCTCTGGCACGAGGTCCGCGAGACCCGTGGGCTGGCCTACGAGATCCAGTCCTTCCACTGGCCGTTCTCGGATTGCGGCCTGTTCGGAATCGGGGCGGGCACATCCGGCGCCGACCTCGCGCAACTCGTCGATGTCACCCTGTCGGAGACAGTGAAGGCCGTATCCGATATCGACACGGTCGAGATCGTCCGCGCAAAGGCACAGCTCAAGGTCTCGCTCCTCTCAGCGTTGGAGACGCCGGGCGGCCGCATCGAACGCAATGCCCGTCAGCTTCTGGCCTGGGGTAAGGTTATTCCGGCAGCGGATGTCATCGCCAAGGTCGACGCGATCACCGTCGAGGATGTGCGCGCGGCCGGGCGGCGGCTCCTTCAGGGCGCACCGACGCTTTCGGCGATCGGACCCATCAAGAAACTCCCCACGTTGGAGCATGTGAGGCAGGCCCTTCAGGCCGCTTGAGCGATCCAACGGCATCGTCAACGATGACCGAGTCAGGCGAGGCCGACGCGGCTTGTTTTAGCCGCAAAGGAGCGCGATCGAACCGTGTCGGGCGCTCACGAAACGGTGGGTGGTCGGACTGGACGCTGCACTGCGCCTTGCTCGCCCAACGCCCCATCGATACGACTCGGGGCAACCTAAGCCGTAGATGCCGGGACACCCACTCCGGCCGGAAAACCCGCCCGTTGCGTAAAGCCTTCCTCGCCCTGGCCGTGCTCGTAACGGCCATCCTCTCTGTCCTGGCGACGAGCCGGGATACCTGGGCCGTGGAAGCCGTGCGTCTTACCCTCGATGCGCCGGCCATCGACCTGACGTCGATGATCGAGCGTTACCGCTCGGACGGCGACCTCATCCAGATCTCGACCGCTCCGGGCAAGGACGGCATCGTCCGCCGCATCGTGGTGAAGGCGCGCGACACCGGCGCCCGCCCCGACTGGATGGTGTTCGCTCTCACAAACGATACCGACGAACAGATCGACCGGCTCCTGGTCGCGCCGCATTTCCGGCTCGTCGGCTCCGGGGTGGTCTGGCCGGATCTCGGTGGATCTCGCATCGCCGCTATCACGGCGAGCCAGGGCATCCGCCCTGAGCGCGAGGACAATCCCGAAGCCGATCAGTTCATGATCACCGTCGACCCCGGCGCGACCGTAACCTTCGTGGCTGAGTTGCGTGGCCCCAACATTCCCCAGGTCTACCTCTGGGACCAGGAGGCCTATCGCAAGAAGTCCACCGGCCTGACGCTCTACAAGGGCATCATTATCGGAATCGCCGGGCTCCTGGCCCTGTTCCTCACCATCATCTTCGTGGTGAAGGGAGCAATCATCTTCCCCGCCTCTGCGGCGCTCGCCTGGTCGGTGCTCGCCTATGCCTGCATCGATTTCGGCTTCCTGCAGCGGATCTTCCCGCTCACCGAGGTAGCCGAAAGGGTCTATCGCGCCTCTGCCGAAGCGATCCTGGGGGCGACGCTCCTCGTCTTCCTGTTCGCCTATCTCAACCTCAGCCGGTGGCACGTTCGCTACAGCCACGTCGCGTTCTTCTGGCTCGCCTTTCTGGCCGGCCTCGTCGGACTTGCCGTGTTCGACCCGCCGGTGGCTGCGGGAGTCGCGCGGATCTCGATCGCCGCGGTCGCCGCCGTCGGGCTCCTGCTGATCGTCTATCTGGCGGCACATAACGGCTACGACCGGGCCATCCTGCTGGTGCCGACCTGGGCCCTCCTGATGGTGTGGGTGGTGGCTGCGGGCTTCGCCATCACCGGTCAGATCGGAAGCGATCTGGTCCAGCCCGCCCTGATCGGCGGCCTCGTCCTCATCGTCATGCTGATCGGCTTCACGGTGATGCAGCACGCCTTCGCGGGCGGCGGCCTCACCCATGCCCTCGTCTCCGATACCGAGCGCCGGGCGCTGGCGCTGACCGGGTCGGGCGACGTCGTCTTCGATTGGGATGTGCCGGGAGACCGTGTCTTTGCCGGACAGGAGATCGAAGGCCAACTCGGTCTCAAGCGCGGCGCTCTCGAAGGACCGGCCGCGAACTGGCTCGCCCTCCTCCACCCGTTCGACGTGGAGCGGTATTCCGCCGCCCTGGACACCGTGATCGAGGAACGGCGCGGCCGCATCCTCCACGATTTCCGCCTCCGCTCGCAGGTCGGCGCCTATCACTGGTATCGCCTCAAGGCCCGGCCGGTCATCGGCATCGATGGCGAGGTGGCCAGGATCGTCGGCACGATCGCCGACGTCACCGAGGTCAAATCCGCCGAGGAGCGTCTGCTCCACGATGCGGTCCACGACAGCCTGACCGGCTTGCCGAACCGCGAGCTCTTCTACGATCGTCTCGATGCGGCCCTCGCCTTCGCCAGCCAGGACCCGCGCCTCAAGCCGACGACGATCGTCCTCGACCTCGATCGGTTCAAGACCGTCAACGATGCCATCGGCCTGTCGGCCGGCGACTCGATTCTCCTGACCCTGTCGCGCCGCCTCGGCCGTCTTCTGCGACCGCAGGACACCCTCGCCCGCATCGCCGGAGACGAGTTCGGCCTGATCCTGCTCTCCGAACGTGAGCCCGACAGGATCATCGCCTTCGCCGAGATGATCCGGAAAGCGATTGCAACGCCGATCACCTATGCCGAGCGCGAACTGTTCCTGACGGTCTCCGTCGGCATCGCGCTGCACGAATCCGGCGCGAACCTTAAGCGCGAGGAGGTCTTCAAGAACGCCGAGATCGCGATGATCCAGGCCAAGCGCCAGGGCGGTGACCGCTCGGAGGTGTTCCGTGCCAACATGCGCAACG
The DNA here is from genome assembly GCF_019745455.1 of Methylobacterium sp. Lineage (GTDB taxonomy): Bacteria > Pseudomonadota > Alphaproteobacteria > Rhizobiales > Beijerinckiaceae > Methylobacterium. Next base: position 82,800 of record NZ_JAIETD010000013.1, on the reverse strand, counting down.
AGCGCAGCGACCGCCTGATGCTGGAAAGCGACCTGCGCCGTTCCCTCGAACGCAACGAGATGAAGGTGCTGTTCCAGCCGATCGTACGGCTGGAGGACCGGACTGTGGCCGGTTTCGAGGCCCTGCTGCGGTGGGACCACCCGAAGCTCGGGCGCATCCCCCCGGTCAAGTTCATTCCCATTGCCGAGGAGACCGGGTTCATCGTCAATCTCGGCATCTTCGTGCTGGAGCGAACCGCGATCGAGCTCGCCGCCTGGCAGCGATCCCTCGATGTCGAGCCGCCGATCTTCGCCTCCGTCAACGTGTCCTCACGTCAGCTCCTGCGCCACGATCTGCTGCATGACGTGAAGACGGTTCTGGCGCGCTCCGGCGTCCTGCCGGGCTCGCTCAAGCTTGAACTCACCGAGAGCCTGGTGATGGAGAACCCCGAATATGCCGCGCAGATGCTGACGCGGATCCACGATCTCGGCGCCGGCCTGTCCCTCGACGATTTCGGGACCGGTTACTCGGCACTCTCCTACCTCCAGCGCTTCCCCTTCGACACGATCAAGATCGATCAGTCCTTCGTCCGCCAGATCGCCACGGGTCAGACCGTCATCCTGCGGTCGATCGTGAAGATGGCCCAGGAACTCGGACTCGCCATTGTGGCGGAAGGCGCGGAATCCGAGGCCGATGCCCAGGCTCTGGCCGATCTGGGCTGCGAGTACGCGCAGGGCTTCGCATTCGGCGAGCCGATGTCGATGCTTCAGGCGCGCCAACTCGTCGGAGCAGCGCCGGAGGCGGCGTAAGACATCCGCAAACCGTTGGATGTATTTAAACTTCCCTTAACCATGATCTTGCATCGTAGCCCCGTGATCCGAGCGGCGGCGTGATGCCGAGGGATGTTGGACAAGGGACGAAGGCGATGGCGCAGGTGGCGTGGCAGAAGCAGGCGGACACCGAATCCGACATCGTTCGGCGGCTGGTGGCGAGCCCGCTGCGCAGGGCCCACGACCAGCCGCCAGCCGCCAGGCTCACCCTCGTTCCGCCCTCCCCTTCGGAGCTGGACCCGATCGACGCTGACGAGGAGCCTTCGCCGGACCTTCTGCGCCTCAAGACCGAGATGACGTTGATGAAGGCCGTGCTGAAGGCCCAGCGCAGCGAGAATGCCGAGCTTCGCTCACAGCTCGGTCAGGCCGGGCACGGCACCGTCGAAGACGTCAGGCAGGTGCGCGACCGTTGGGCGATCCTCGTCGATCAACTGCTTCGTCAGCCGCGTTGAGCCCGTCCGCGCCTGACCGGCCGGATCTCTCCTCCATCCACTTGCCTGGGAGCAGACCATGAGCGCCCGCTGTTCGCTCGTCGTCAACGGCAAGGCCGTCCGTATCTCGACCGGCGATACGCCGGTCGAGGCAGCGATGGCCGAAGGCATGATCGGCTCCGGGAATGGGCTTCAAGGCGTCGCATCGTTCGGGCAGGCCCTCGCCCCGCTCTCGCGCCGTCCGCAGGCACGGAGGTTCAGGTCCGAGGCACTGGCGCCGCTCCTGCCGCAGCCTCTCGCTCTCGTTCCCTCAGAAGCGGCCAAAGCGTCTCTGCCCACGCGCCGAACCGGCACGATCACCGACATTCGAGCCCTCGGCCCTCACGTCATCGAGATGGTGGTGACCGTCTCGCGGCGACTCGCGTTCGAGCCGGGCCATCAGGTCGTGGTGACGGTCGACGGCTACGAGCCGCTGACGCTGAGCCCGACCCTCCGGATCGACGGCGCCGCGGAACTGAACGAGCTCGTGTTTCATCTGCCTTTGAAGAACGACCGGACCGTTCTTGCCGGCGCCTTGGGTGAGACCGTCGCGCTCGGGACGGAAGTCAAGGTCAAGGGACCGATCGGACGCGGCTTCTATCGCCCCGGCGGCGGCCGCCTTGTCCTCGTCGCGGCCGAGACCGGCTTCGCACCGATCTGGGCGATCGCACGGGCCGCTCGTTACATCGAGCCGGCCCGTGAGGTGGTCCTGATCGCGGGGGCACGCGATCCCCTCGATCTCTACATGCGCCCGTCCCTCGATTGGCTGCGCGCGACAGGCATCAATCGGATCGTCCTCGTGGCGGATCGCTCGCGACAGAGGCCGCCTGATGTGAGGCCCGGACCGCTGACGGCCCACCTTCCCTCTCTCCGGACCACCGACGTGGTCCATGTCGTCGGCGATGCGTCCACAGTGGGCGCCGTGGAGGTCCTCGCCGCCTCGGCCGGCGCCCGCTGTTATCCCGCCCTTCTCGATCCGGCCGGCTGATCGGCGACCCAGAACAGAAGAATCCCCGGCGCATCGCTGCGCCGGGGATTTTTTCTCGTACCGGTCTCTTCGGCTTCAGGCCACCTTCACCCGCCAGATCTCCTCGGCATATTCGCGCATCGAGCGGTCCGACGAGAACCATGCCATGCGGGCCGTGTTGAGGATCGCCGATCTCCACCATGCCTTCGGGTTGCCCCAGGCAGCGTCGATCTCGCGCTGTGCGCGCCAGTAATCGTCGAAGTCCACGGTGAGCAGGTAGCGGTCGTGGTGGCGCAGGTCGTCGACGAGCGGCCGGAAGCGGCTGCGGTCGTCTGGCGAGAACCCGCCTGATCCGATGAGGTCGAGCGCCGCGGCGAGACGCGGCGATGCGGCGATTGCCTTCGACGGATACCCGACCTCCGTCATCCGTTCTGCGACTCCGGCAGCGTCCAGGCCGAAGATGAAGATGTTCTCCGGTCCGACATGGTCGCGGATCTCGATGTTGGCGCCGTCGAGGGTGCCTATCGTGAGAGCGCCGTTGAGGGCGAGCTTCATGTTGCCGGTTCCGGAAGCCTCCATCCCCGCCGTCGAGATCTGCTCGGACAGATCGGAGGCCGGGATGATCGCCTCGGCGAGGCTCACCGAGTAGTTCGGCAGAAACGCGACCTTGAGCCGTCCGGCCACGTCGGGATCGTCGTTGACGACCTTGGCGACGTCGCAGGCGAGCTTGATGATGAGCTTGGCCTGGACATAGCTCGGAGCCGCCTTGCCGCCGAACATCTTGACCCTTGGGGTCCATTCCTTGTTCGGGTCGGCCTTGATCGCCTGGTAGAGCGCAACCGTCTCGATCACGTTCAGGAGCTGGCGCTTGTACTCGTGGATGCGCTTGATCTGCACGTCGAACAAGGCGGTCGGATCGACGATGATCCCGGTCCGGTTCGCGACGACCTTGGCCAGGGCCTCCTTGCGGGCGAGTCGCATGGCGGCGTATCGAGCCTGGAAGGTCTTGTCCTCAGCGTGGCCGGCGAGATCGAGAAGGGCGCTCGGATCATCGAGAACCCGCTCCCCGGCAACTTCGACCGCGAGTTTGGTGAGTTCCGGGTTGGCGTTGTGCAGCCAACGCCGGAATGTGATGCCGTTGGTCTTGTTGACGATCTTATCGGTGTCGAGCGCGTGCAGGTCCTTGAACACCGTCGAGCGCATCAGGTCGGTGTGGAGCGCCGACACGCCGTTGACGCGGCGAGCGCCGAGGAAGGCGAGATGGCCCATCCGAACGCGCTTGCCGTGCGACTCCTCGATCAGGGAGACCGACGCGAGGTGAGCCGCATCCGAATGGCCGTGGCGCCCCTGCTCCTCCAGATGCATCCAGTTGATCAGGTAGATGATCTGCATGTGGCGCGGCAGCAGCCGCTCCATCAGGCCCACGGGCCAGGTCTCCAGGGCTTCCGGCAGCAGGGTATGGTTGGTGTAGCCGAGCGTGTTGGTCGTGATATGCCAGGCATCCTCCCAGTTGAAGCCGTGATCCTCCAGGAGGAGCCGCATCAGCTCGGGAACAGCTATGGCCGGGTGGGTGTCGTTGAGCTGGATGGCCGCGTGATCCGGCAGCGACCGCAGGTCTCCGCGCTCGGCGACGTGGCGCCGCACGAGATCCTGGAGCGAGGCCGAGGTGAAGAAATACTCCTGGCGCAGGCGCAGTTCCTGGCCGGCATCGGAGGAGTCGCTCGGATAGAGCACACGCGAGATCGCCTCCACCCGAGAGCGGTCCGAGACCGCGCCGACATGATCGCCGCCGTTGAAGCGCGCCAGTTCGATCGGCGATTCGGCTTCCGCCTTCCAAAGGCGCAGGGTGTTCACGTGGCGACCGCGCCACCCGACCACCGGAACATCGTGAGCGACGGCTAGCACCGTCTCGGTCGGCTGCCAGTGGCGCCGGATGATCCCTTCCGTCACCGACGACATGGTGACATGGCCGCCAAAACCGATCCGATAGGTGGCGTCCGGCCGCGCGAACTCCCAGGGATTACCCTCGGCGAGCCAGGTCTCCGGTGCCTCCTTCTGCCAGCCATCCTCCAGGGATTGCCGGAATAGTCCATGATCGTAGCGGATGCCGTAGCCGATCGCCGGGATCGACAGGCTCGCCATGCTTTCCATGAAACAGGCTGCGAGGCGTCCGAGGCCTCCATTTCCGAGCGCAGCGTCAGGCTCCGCGCCCTCTACGGTGTCGAGGGAGATGCCGAGGTCGGCGAGCGCCGCTCGAGTCGTCTCGACCAGGCCGAGATTGTTCATGGCATCGGACATCAGGCGTCCGATGAGGAATTCGAGGGAGAGATAATAGACCCGCTTGTTCGGAACGTTCTCGCTCTCGGACGTCATGCAGGCATCGACGATCCGGTCGCGAAGAACCAGAGCCGTTGCGGCGAACCAGTCGCGCTCGCGGGCGATCTGCGGGGTCTTGCCGATCGCATAAGCGAGCTTGGCGACGATGGCTTCGCGCATATCGATAACCGGATCGCCGGACACGCTTCTGGCCGGTTGTGCCCAGGCTGGCGCCGCAGGCATGCCATGGATCGGTTCTGCGCTCGTTTCAGACGCACCCCGCTCGCGCTTCGGTATGGTCAGGACATCGTTCAGCACGTCTAGTTTCCCCCTCGTCGCCGCCGGAATGCGCTCGGCGATCCGCGGCAGGACCGCCTCTTTTGGCGATCTTATGCCCTTGGACGCTTGCGCCGGCATGGTGGGTCCGGGTGATCGCCGTGTCGGGATGACGGCGGCCTCGGTTCCCTCGCTGCAAACACCATGCCTTCCATGGACAACGTCCCGACAACACAGGTTATTGGCGAGGACGCTGACCGAACTATGACCATGCCCGCCTCAGTTGCCGGAGGCGGCGGGAAAGACTCTACGGTCCGGATCAGTCCGTACCGGCATCGCAGCGCAGCAAATTAACTGGCCATTTACCAGGGTCATGGCTTGGATTGTGCATTGCAGCGGGCCGGGCGAACCCCCGGTTCGGCCCCGATGATGGAAGTGGTGTCAGCCGGCACCGACGAGCCTCATCTGGACGATGGAAGCGGGACACCGTCGATGGATCGCGCCGAGCCGTCTCAGTCCGTGGCCAGCCGCAGTCATGCTTCGGCGAGTCTGCCTCATCCGGCGATGGCCGACACCTCGCCCTCGAGATCATTTCGCACGCGCATCCTCTACGTCACGCCCGAGATGGCGGATTTCGTGAAGACCGGCGGCCTCGGTGAGGTCGCGGGTTCGCTTCCACGGGCCTTGCGGCGCCACTACGACGTTCGCGTCCTGATCCCTGGCTATCGCCAAGTCGTCGAGCACTTCGACCATATCCCGGTGGTCGCCCAGATTCCCGGTCATGCCGGCCTTCCGCCCTGTGAGCTCGGCCTCGTCGAGACCAGCGATGGCCTGTCGGTCTACGTCCTCCTCAGTACCGATCTCTATCAGCGCGACGGCAGCCCATATGGCGACGCTGCTGGCGATTTCGCCGACAACGATCTGCGCTTCGCCAGAATGAGCCTCGCCGCGGCTGAGATCGCCCGCGGGCTCGACCCATCCTGGTCGGCGGACTTGCTGCACCTCAACGACTGGCAGACAGCACTTGCGCCGGCCTACCTGGCCTGGACTGGTCAGCGCATCCCGACCGTGCTGACGATCCACAACCTCGCCTACCAAGGCCTGTTCTCGGCAGAAGCCCTCGGCCGTCTCGGCGTGCCAGACGATGCCTTCCAGATGGACGGCGTGGAGTTCTACGGGAAACTGTCCTTTCTCAAGGCCGGCATTTTCTACGCTTCCCACGTCACCACGGTGAGCGAGACCTACGCTAGCGAGATCATGACGGCCGAGCACGGCTGCGGCCTCGACGGGCTGCTGCGCACGCGCGCGAGCCAGGGTAGGCTTGCCGGTATCCTCAACGGCATCGACGAGACTTGGGATCCGCGTACCGATCCGCACCTCGCGACCCGCTTCGAGCCGGATGATTGGAAGGGCAAGCGCGCCAATGCAGAGATGGTCCGGCGTCAGTTCGGGCTCGCCGTCTCGCGGGGGCCGCTCTTCGCCATCGTCTCGCGTCTCGTCCACCAGAAGGGAATCGACCTCAGCATCGCCGCTGCCGAGACCATTGTCGCTCAGGGCGGCCAGCTCGTAGTGATCGGTCAGGGCGAGACCCGGTTCGAGGGAGCCTTGCGCGACCTCGCCAGACGCCACCCCTCCGCCGTCGGCGTCCATGTGGGGTTCGAGGAGAAGGAGGCACGGCGCATGTTCGCTGGCAGCGACTTCCTGCTGATGCCTTCGCGCTTCGAACCCTGTGGCCTTGCCCAAATGTACGCCCAGCGCTTCGGCTCGCTCCCCATCGTCCGTCGTACAGGTGGCCTCGCCGATACGGTCGAGGATGGCGTGACGGGCTTCACCTTCAGCGAAGCCTCGCCGCGTGGCTTTGGCAATGCGATCCGCCGTGCTTTCGAGACCTTCGGCCAGAAGAAGCGGCTCAACGCAATGCGACGCAAGGCCATGTCCCGTAGCTTCGGCTGGGATGGCTCTGCAGCGAATTATTCGGATCTCTACGGCCGGACCATCGGCAACGGCACACCATTCCGGACTCAGCTAGTCAGATGAAGGGCCGAATGCGGCCCTTCTCGAACTCTCAAGCATCACGCTCGTCAGCGATCCCGGATTTTTACCCCTCGCGAACGAAGATCGTCGTCGCGAGCGGCGGCGCGGTCAGCACCACCGAATAGGGCTGCCCGTGACTCTCGACAGGCTCTGCATGCAGGCCGCCCAAGTTGCCGACGTTGGAACCGCCGTAACGTTCGGCATCACTATTTATCGCCTCGCGGTAGAACCCACCTTCGGGAACCCCGATACGGTAGCCATGCCGCGGCACCGGCGTGAAGTTCGACACGACCACCGCCACCTCGCCCGACTCGCGGCCCTTGCGCGCCCAGGCAATGACGCTGTTGTCCTGGTCGTCGGCGACGAGCCACTGGAAACCGGCCGCTTCCGTATCTCGAGCATGGAGAGCCGGAGTCGAGAGGTAGAGGTGGTTGAGGTCCCGTACCAGATCCTTCACGCCGGCATGGAGGCCGTCGCCGAGCAGATGCCAGTCGAGACTCTGGTTGTGGTTCCACTCCCGCTCCTGTCCGAACTCGCCACCCATGAAGAGCAGCTTCTTGCCCGGATGCCCCCACATGAAACCGAAATAGGCCCGCAGGTTTGCGAATTTCTGCCAGCGGTCGCCCGGCATCTTGCCGAGGAGCGAGCCTTTCCCGTGTACGACCTCATCGTGTGAGAGCGGCAGGATGAAGTTCTCCGAGAAGGCGTAGAGCAGGCCGAAGGTGAGGTCGTGGTGGTGGTAGCGGCGGTGGATCGTCTCCTTCGAGACGAAGTTCAGGGTGTCGTGCATCCACCCCATGTTCCACTTGAAGCCGAAGCCGAGGCCGCCCGTATAAGTCGGGTGCGAGACGCCCGGCCATGAGGTCGACTCCTCCGCGACCGTGATCGTGCCGGGCGCGTGGGTGTATGTCGCCTCGTTGGTCTTGCGCAGGAAATTGATCGCGTCGAGATTCTCGTTGCCGCCGTACTGGTTCGGGATCCACTCGCCCTGTCGGCGCGAGTAGTCAAGGTAGAGCATCGATGCCACCGCATCCACGCGCAGGCCGTCGAGGTGATAGTGTTCGAGCCAGAACCGGGCATTGGCGGCGAGGAAGGTCGCTACTTCCGTGCGCCCGAAATTATAGATGTAGGTTCCCCAATCCTGGTGGAAGCCCTGGCGAGGGTCGGCATGTTCATAAAGATGCGTCCCGTCGAACTGGCCAAGGCCATGGGCATCGAGGGGAAAGTGGCCGGGCACCCAATCGAGCATCACGCCGATGCCGGCCTTGTGGGCTTCATCGACGAAGGCGGCGAAATCGTCCGGCGTGCCGAAGCGGCTCGTCGGGGCGAACAGCGAGACGGGCTGATAACCCCATGAGCCGTCGAACGGGAACTCCGTGATCGGCAGCATCTCGATATGGGTGAAGCCCATCTCCTTGACGTAAGGAATAAGGCGTTCGCCGAGCTCTCGATAGGTGAGGTAGCGATTGCCCTCTTCGGCTACGCGAGCCCAGGAGCCGAGATGAACCTCGTAGATCGAGATCGGGATGTGGCGAGGGTCCTTGGCCCCACGCGTCGCCATCCATTTATCGTCGCTCCAGGCAGGATCGTTGGTGCCCTGAAGGACAGAGGCGGTCTCCGGCGGCTGCTGTGCGGCAAAAGCGACAGGATCCGCCTTCAACGGAAGCAACGTGCCGTCGGGCCCGGTCAGTTCGTACTTGTAATGAACTCCGGCCTTCAGGCCGGGAACGAACAGCTCCCAGATCCCGCCATTCTGCCAGAGGCGCATGGGATGACGGCGGCCATCCCATTCGTTGAAGTCGCCGACGATGCTGACCCGGCGGGCATTGGGCGCCCAGACGGCGAAGCGGAATCCGTCGATGCCGTCGACGGTCTTCGCCTGAGCGCCAAGGAGGCGATAGGTGACATTGGTGCCGACCTCGCGCAGGGCGTCGACATCGGTCTGGTTCAGGGACGAGCCGAAGCCGTAGGGATCGTGCCGATGATGCTCAGTACCGTCCCAGGTCTGGTAGGCGATCTCATAGAGTGGCCGCCCCTGACTCTCGACGCGCGCGACGTAGAATCCATCGGCGTGGCGCCGCTCGAACGGCACGCGTCCACCACCGACGAGGAGGGTCGCCGATTTCGCCTCGGGCAGTACGGCTCGAACCTCCCAGATGCCGGAGCCGACCTCGTGCGGGCCCAGCACGGCGAAGGGATCGCCGTGACTGGCTGACATGATCGCCGCGATCGCATCGGGACCCACGGTCTTAGGAACAGGCGCCGACGACGTGCCGACAGGCGTTACGTCCGAGGCCCCATCTGTATGGGAAGAATGCCCCGTCTGATTCGCAAACGTCTCGTCGGCCACCGTCATTCATATGCCTCTCTTGATGTCGTCCAGAATGGTCAGAACCCCCCGGGCGGGGATTTCGATCCAGTCGGGACGGTTGTTGGCTTCGTAATCGACCTCGTAGAGGGCCTTGGTCAGCAGACAGAGCTTCAGCAGCCGACCTTCAGTCCCCTCATCGGTCACGGCGGCCCGGCTCTCCGAGACTGCCGCCCGATATCCCTCCAGGAACGCAGCATCGATCATGCCGCGCCAATCCGAAGCGGCACGGCGCGCACGTGAATGCGAATCCGCGAAGCGTCCGGTGATCTCGCGGGTGACCGTTTCTGCCCCGTAGGCGAAGGACCGCAGCATGCCGGCGACGTCGCGCAGGGGCGTCGCCTTCGCTCTCCGCTCGTCGGCCGGCCGCGACGGCTCGCCCTCGAAATCGACGATGACGAGATCGCCTTCCGAAGCCAGCACCTGGCCGAGATGGTAATCCCCATGGATACGGGTCTTCATCGCACCCTTGGGTACCGTCGCGACCAGTGTCTCGATCGCATCCTCGACCTCGCGACGGCGGCCGAACAGCTCCGTGCTCGCAGCATTCGACTGGCGCCCCGCCAGGGCTTCCAGCCCACGGAAGGCGCGCTCGCCCTGGAGACGTGTGTCGTCGCCGAGCGCCCGCAGGTCGTCATGAGTGAAGGGCTCTGCGGCGAAGGCCGCATCCTCCGTCTCGATCGCGAACGCCTTGTGCATCTCGGCCGTGCGGCGTCCGAGCAACTCGGCCCAGCGCAGATGATCTCCGAAAGCCTCTTCGGCGGTCGGCGCTTCGCTCTCGGGGGCGAGCACCACCGTGTCGAAGTCGCGCCGCAAGCCCTCCAGCATCAGGGTCCAGGCATCACCCTGATTGGGGACGAACCTCTGGAGAACGGCCAGTGCCGTGCGGGAGCCGGATGCGTCCACATGCTCGAGTATCCCAAGGAGCGCAGGCGTGTTCGAGAAACCCGCCGTCTCGGTCAGGAAGCGGCCGATCTCGATCTCGGGATGGATGCCGGTCTGCAGCCGCCGCAGCAGCTTCAGCATCATCTTCGAGCCGATGGCGATGGAGGTATTGCTCTGCTCGGCCGAAAGCCGGCGCACCTCTCCGGCCTCCACGACGACGTCGCGGTCGAAGGCAGAGGTCGTCGAGAACTCAAGCCGCCCCGATTCGCTCGGAACCGAGAGCCCGGCGCGCATCCCCTCGATGATTGCCACGGCGAAAGACGACGAGGCGGCCGCGCCGTAGAGCAGCCCGGTGCGCGGACCGCGCCGGACGCGCGCCACGGCGAAGGGCATCAGTGTCTCGTCCTCGCGGCCCTCGTCGACCGCGACCGGCACGAAGTAATCCTGCCGTTCCCCCGTGGCGAGATGGACGGCGACGCGAGGTAGGAGGAACTTCGCCTCTCCGCCACCGTCCTTCAGCGTGACGCTGTCGATCACCTGCACGGACTTGATGCGCGAGCCCTTGGCACCGAACCAGCGGCGCGTACTGATGAAACGTGGCGCCACGGTGCGCTCGAACGCGATCCGCTCGCGCCCTGCCATCAGCGTCTCGATCCCGCCGGTGAGGACGAGTGTGAAGAGCTCGGGAGCCTCCGGCTGCGGACCGACCTCGCCCGCATTGGCGGCGCTAAGGGAGAACCAATAGAAGCCATAGGATGGCAGCGTCAGCAGATACGGCAGGTCGCCGATCGGTGGGAATTCCGAACCGCCGGTCAGTTCGATCGGGACGGCGCTGCGAAGCTCGGAGAGGTCGAGCTGAACCGCCTGGGGTGCCCGCGACAGGTTGGCGACGCAGAGCACCCGCTCGCCCTCGAACTCACGGATCCAGGCAAGGACCTTGCGGTTCGACGGATAGAGGAACTGGATCCCGCCGCGACCCAGCGCGACGCTGTTGTTGCGGATCGCGATCATGCGACGCGTCCAGTTCAAAAGGCTCGTCTGCGACTGGGTCTGTGCCTCGACGTTGATCGCGTCGAAGCCGTAGATCGGGTCCTGCACCGATGGCAGGAACAGCCTCTGAGGGTTCGCACGCGAGAAACCGCCGTTCCGGTCGGGGGTCCATTGCATCGGCGTACGCACGCCGTCGCGGTCGCCGAGATAGATGTTGTCACCCATGCCGATCTCGTCGCCATAGTAGAGCACCGGCGTACCAGGCATCGACAGGACGAGGGACTTCATCAGCTCGATCTTGCGCCGGTCGTTCTCCAAGAGCGGCGCGAGGCGGCGGCGGATGCCGAGATTGATGCGGGCGCGGCGCTCGGCGGCATAGAACGACCAGAGGTAATCGCGCTCTTCCGCGGTCACCATCTCGAGCGTCAGTTCGTCGTGGTTACGCAGGAAGATCGCCCACTGGCATCCCTCAGGGATCTCCGGCGTCTGGCGCATGATGTCGGTGATCGGGTGCCGGTCCTCGCGGGCGATCGCCATGTACATCCGCGGCATCAGCGGGAAGTGGAACGCCATGTGGCATTCGTCGCCGTCGCCGAAATACTGCGCCGTCTCCTCCGGCCATTGGTTGGCTTCGGCGAGGAGCATCCGGTCAGGATAGCTGACGTCGAGGGCGGCGCGGATCGCCTTGATGACCGTGTGGGTCTCCGGCAGATTCTCGCAATTCGTGCCGTCACGCTCGATCAGGTAGGGGATCGCGTCGAGACGCAGGCCGTCGACTCCCATGTCGAGCCAGTAGCGCATCACCTCGATGACGGCCTCGAGCACGGCCGGGTTGTCGAAGTTCAGGTCTGGCTGATGGCTGTAGAAGCGGTGCCAGAAATACTGCTTGGCGACCGGATCCCAGGTCCAGTTCGAAACTTCGGTGTCGAGGAAGATGATGCGCGTGTCGGAATAGGGCGTGTCGGTATCCGACCAGACGTAGAAATCTCGTTCCGGCGATCCCGGAGGCGCCTCGCGGGCGGCCTGGAACCAGGGATGCTGGTCGGAGGTGTGATTGATGACGAGTTCGGTGATGACGCGGAGTCCGCGTTCGTGCGCGGCGTCGACGAACCGCCTGAACTCCTCCATCGTCCCGTAGGACGGGTTCACCTCGCGATAATCGCCGATATCGTAGCCATCGTCGCGCAGCGGCGACGGATAGAACGGCATCAGCCAGATCGCCGTGACGCCGAGGTCCCGAACATAATCGAGCTTCTGCGTCAGCCCCTCGAAATCACCGATCCCGTCATTGTTCGAGTCGAAGAACGACTTGACGTGGATCTGGTAGATGATGGCGTCCCGGTACCATTGCGGATCGCTGCGATCGATCATCGCGTCGTTGCCTCATGCGTCGAGTTCAAGGGTGGATAGGACGAATCCGCACCGGCGGCCGGGAAAGGCTTGGCTGAGGCTGGGCGTCGGCCGGAGCTTTGGCTCCAACTTCTGGGCGACAACACGACGGTCAGCCCGGCCGTGATGTTTTTTGCTGACACGCCCGCCCTCATCACGCAACCCGGCGCGGCACCCGCAAGCGCCAGATGATCGTCGAACGCTCGGCCGGATCGAGGGCGATCCGGTGCGACTTGCCGCGAAGCTCGAACTTGTAGCCCTGAAGCAGGTCCTCGACCTCAACCGCCCCGTCTTCGGGCTGGCCTAGCAGCCAGAGAGGTACCTCGTAGGTGCATTCCTGGCGGCTGCGCGGATCGAGGTTCACGAGGACGAAGACGCAGTTGTCGCGCTCGGGCGTCACCTTGGCGTAGGCCAAGATCTGTTCGTTGTAAGCGCCGGTGAAGACGACGTTCCGGAAGTCCCACAGGGCCGGATTCTCGCGGCGGATGCGGTTGAGCTTGATGATGTGCTCGCGGATGTTGCCGGGCTTGTGATAATCCCAGGCCTTGAGCTCGTACTTCTCCGAGTTGAGGTACTCTTCCTTGCCCGGATAGGGTTCGGCCTCGCAGAGTTCGAAGCCGTTATAGATGCCGTAGACCGATGAGAGCGTCGCCGCCAGCGTCGCGCGGACGATGAAGCCGGCGCGACCGCTCGTCTGAAGATAGACTGGATTGATATCCGGCGTGTTGGCGAAGAAATTCGGCCGGTAATACTCCCCCATCTCTCCCGCGAGTTCGGTCGAGTACTCGATCAGCTCCTGCTTCGTGTTGCGCCAAGTGAAGTAGGTGTAGCTCTGCTGGTAGCCGGCCTTGGCGAGCTTCTTCATCATCTTCGGCCTGGTGAAAGCCTCGGCGAGGAAGATGACGTCGGGATAGCGCTCGTTGACCGCGGCGATCATCCATTCCCAGAACGGGATCGGCTTGGTGTGCGGGTTGTCGACGCGGAAGATGCGCACCCCGCGCTCCGCCCATCCCATCACGATGTCGCGCAGCTCGATCCAGAGCGAGGGCAGCGCGCCGCCGTAGAAATGGACGTTGGAGATGTCCTCGTATTTCTTGGGCGGGTTCTCGGCGAACCTCAACGTCCCGTCGGGCCGCCATTCGAACCATTCCGGGTGGTTCTTGATCCAGGGGTGGTCCGGCGAGCACTGGATCGCGAAATCGAGGGCGATCTCCATGCCGTAGGCATGGCTCGCCGCCACCAGGCGCGAGAAGTCGTCGAGGGTGCCGAGTTCGGGATGCACCGCCTCGTGGCCGCCCTCCTCGGAGCCGACGGCGTAGACCGAGCCGACATCGCCGGGCTGGGCCTTGAGGGTGTTGTTCTTGCCCTTCCGATTGGTCTTCCCGATCGGGTGGATCGGCGTGAAATAGAGCACGTCGAAGCCGAGCTCGCGGATCTCGGGCAGGCGGCGGATGACGTCGTCGAAGGTGCCGTGGCGGTTCGGATCGCCCGATTGCGAGCGCGGGAAGATCTCGTACCAGGCCGAGAACCGGGCCGCGAGGCGGTCGGCGATGACCGGGATCTCGACCGGATAGCGCGACAGGTTCACCCGCTCGGCATTGCGGCGGATCAGGGAGGCAGCCGTCGGCGCGAGGATGCGGTCGAGCTGCGACGCCGATCCGGCCTCGTCGGCTTCGAGTGCAGCGACGAGGTCGGCCAGGGCGGTAGCGTCGGGGCCCGTGGCAAGGCCGGCGGCGGCCTTCACGAGGGCGACGCCCTCGATCGTCTCGAGACGGACATCAACGCCGGCATCGCGCTTCTTCAGGGTGTCGCGGACCCAGGACGAGAAGGCATCGCGCCAGGCCTCGATGGTGAAGACGTGGCGGGCGTTGCGCTCCAGCGGGAAATGCCCGCGCCAGCGATCATTGTCGACGAAGACCATCGGGTCGCGGCGCCACTCGGTCTCGCCAGCAGCACGCGATAGGATCTCGGCGTCGATGATGTCATGGCCGTCGCTGAAGATATCGGCCGTCACCTCGACCTGCTCGCCGACCACGCGTTTCACCGCCGAACGGCCGCCGTCGATCTCCGGCGAGACCGCCTCGATGACGACGCGGCCGCGGCCATCCGGGTTGGTGGGCCGCGGCCAGCGCGTCACCTTCGGCTGGTCGGCGGCGAGGATGCGGACCTCGCCGGGCTGCAGGGTGACGGCATCGCCGACGCGGAAGGCGATCGGCGAGGCGTCCGGCGTGCGGTCGATGAAGGTGCCGATCATGCCGCCGGTACGGGCAAGGATCGCGGTAGCATCGACGGGGATCGGCGCCGCCGTCGGGTTGTGGAGCACGAGCACGGCGTGGCGGGCCGAGGCCGCGTGGCCGGTATCGAAGCGGATCAACGCCACGACGTCGGCATCCGGCGCCGAGATGCGTGCCTGGGCGCCCTCGACATTGGCGGCCGGAAGCTCGGCGCGCAGAGCGTTGACCGCTGCAACGAAGGCGGAGATGTCGATACCGGTCTCGGATTCGCGGCTTTCGGGCGTCGTCTCGACGACGTGCAGGGCGCGGGAATAGCCCCATTCGTAGCCGATCGGCATCAGCACGCCGGCTGAGAAGAACGCAGCGAGTGCGTAGCGGGCCTTCAGGTGGCGGGCGATCTCGCCGGCATCCCCCTCGGCCTCCGCCGCGAGCCGCGGCATGTCGTGGTTCTCGGGAAAGGCGATCGAGGGCGCGATGATGCGAAGCCGCTCGTACTGCTCCAGGGCCCAGGGTGCCTTCAGGTCCCACCAGGCGAAGGAATTGAACAGGTAATCGAAGCCGGCTCCGGCAGTCGCCTGGGCCTCCTCGAAGGTGCAGCCCAGCGTCTCGGCGGCGAAGAGGCAATCCGGCTCCAGCGCTTTCGCCGACTGGATCAGCACGCGCCAGACCTCGGGCGGCACCTTGTAGGCGGCATCGCAGCGAAAGCCGCGCACGCCGAGGTCCTGCAGGCGGTTGATATAGGCTGCCCAGATCTTCGTGAGTTCCTGAGCGGCGGCCTCGGAATGGTAGTTGAGCTCGGCGAGATCGCCCCAGACCGTACGGATCGACGGGTCGTCGGGATCGACGGCATAGGGGCTCTCGGGCTGGCCGTGTTCGTCGAGGACGAAGAGGTCCGGCCGCTCCCGCGCCAGCGGGCCGTCCTTGGCGGTGTGGTTGACGACGAGGTCGGTCATCACCGAGAGGCCATGCGCCTCGGCGGCGGCGCAGAAGCGGCGGATCTGCTCGTCGTCCGAGGTGCCGTCATGATCGCGGAAGCGCTCGTCGAGGCGCTCGATATCCGAGACGGCGTAGAGGCTGCGCGAGCCGCCGGTCTGGTGGAAGGGGTTGAGGTAGATCCAGTCGAACCCGAGGGCGGCGATGCGGGGCAGCTCTGCAGTCCAGGCCGAGACGCGGCCGACGAGGAGCGGGAACAGGTTGTAGATCCGCGGCCCCTCGGCCCGTGGCGCCAGGGTCGCCGGAAGGGCGACGCTTCCGGCCTTGGCCTGCTGCACGGAGGTCGTGGCGGGTGGCTGTGCGTTCATCCTGTCCCTCGTCATTCTTGCCACCAATCCCTCTCCCCTCTGCGGGAGAGGGTGGCCCGCGAAGCGGGTCGGGAGAGGGGAGCGCCTTATCCGGAGAGGTCGTCCCCTCTCCCGTCTCGCATCCACGAGGCACCCGCCCCCCACGGAGGGGGGAGGGTTCGTCCCGTCTCAGACCACTCGCTTAAGCACCGCATATGGCAGTTGCGCGAACAGCGTCGTGAGATCGATACGCCCCTCGCCTGCCATCCGTTCCTCGCCGGTCACGAGATCGACCCATCGGCTCGCCTCCGGCACCGGCAGCACCGTTCCGGAAAAGCCCGCGCCCGACCAGCCTTCGCCGCCGACGAGATCGGCGACTAGCCGAGGCACGGCGACGAGGAGGTCGCCCTCCCCGCTCGTGCTGTCGGAGCGGGTGAAGGCGAGCACGTGGTCGGCCTTCTCGCCCTTGGCCGGAACGGCGATGTAATCCGCGTCGGCATAGAACGAGGGCCGCGCGGCACGATCCGCCAGGAGCCGCGCCAAGGTCGCCTGCTTGACCCGTCCGTCGCGCCAGCTGCCGATCAGCGAGCGGGGATCGCCGGCCTCCTCAAGGGCGCCGGCAAGGCGCGCATAATCCACCGGCCGGCGGTTGTCGGGATCGACGAAGGAGAAATCCCAGGCCTCGGTGCCCTGATAGGTGTCGGGCAGGCCGGGCAACGTGCATTTCAGGACGGTGCGCCCGAGGCTCGCGATCATCCCGAGATGGGCGAGGCGCCGCGCGATCGGCCGCGTCAGCTGGAGGAACTTGGCGCCAGGCGCGATCAGCCCGGCAAAGAGCGCCTTGACGGCGTTCTCGTAGCCCTCGTCGACATTGACCCAGCTCGACCGGCGCTTGCCCTCGCGAAGAGCCTTCTCCGAATAGGCGTCGAGGCGCTTACGGAAATCCTCGATCACGGCTTCGTCGTCGTGGTCGAGGAGCTCGATCGGCCAGGCGCCGAGGATCGCCTGGAGGAACATCCACTGATCCTTGGCATCCGGCTCGAGACCGTCATCGCCCTTATGAAGATGGGCGCGGGCCGTCTGGCCGAGGATCGTCCAGGCTTCCGCCCAGACCTCCGGGAGCTCGGAAAGCGCCAGCAGCCGGGTGCGGGCATCCTCCCCGCGCTTGGTGTCGTGGGTCGCCGTCGTGATCATGGCGTTCGGCCAGTCGCGGGCCCGCGCCGCCTGCAGCGCGTGGAAATGTATGGCGTCGATGCCATACTCGCCGGGGTCGCCGCCGACCTCGTTGAGCGCCAGCAACTCGCTGAAGCGATAGAACAAGGTGTCTTCGAGGCTCTTGGCCATGACCGGGCCGGTGAGCTGCTGGAAGCGGCGGCGGAAACGAAGGATCACGGCGGGTTCCGGGCGCCCCGGTCCGTCGGTTTCGATGCGTCCGAGCAGCGCGTCGGCCGCGAAGTCGTGGACCGATCGATCCGGCAACGAACTCCAGCGCTTGGCCTTGGCGACGGCGCCTTCGATGAGTTGCACGTCGTCGTCCTCGACATCGCTCTCGTCGAGATCGCCGGGCAGGTAGGAGCGATAGGTCGGGAAGCGGGCGATGATCTCGATCAAGGCTCGGCGGATCGCGTTGACGGAGAAGTCGCGTGTGCGCCGGTCGGCGTCCGCGATCTGCTTGAGATCCGCCGTCATGACTTCGAGCTCGCTGGCGAAGCTGATCTCGATGATCTCGGCCTTGGCGGCGCGGAGCTGGAAGCCGTAGGGCTCGTCGTCGCCGGTGGCCCAGCGATAGAATTGGGTAACGCGGCTGTGGCGCTCCTGATCGACCAGGATGCCGTCGAGCTGATTGAGGACGTCGTAGCCGGTGGTGCCGGCGACAGGCCAGGGCCGCAGCTTCTCGCCCGGCTCCAGGATCTTCTCGACCACGACGTAGAAGCCCGGCCCGACCTCCGCCTGCAGGGCGCGAGCATAGCCGAGCGGATCGGCAAGGCCGTCGATATGGTCGATGCGCAGACCGTCGATCCGGCCTTCGCGAACGTGGCGGAAGATCGTCTCGTGCGACTTCTGGAAGATGTCGGACTTCTCGACCCGAAGACCGGCGAGGGAGTTCACATCGAAGAAGCGCCGGTAATTGATGTCGCTCGCCGCCACCCGCCAATGGGCGAGGCGGTAGGATTGCAGTTCGAGCAGCCGGTGCAGGGGACCGAAGCTGTCCGGGTAGCCCTCGACGCCGTTGAACAGCCGAAGCGTCCGCTCGATCGCGGCCTGGAGCGCCGGCGATGCGGCCACGGCCTCTGAGAGGCGCTGCTTCAGCTCGTCGGCCTCCTCGGGAAAACCACGGCGGCGGTCGAGCTTGGTCTCCTCACCCATCAGCCGAAGCTGCTCGGAGATGCTGAGCACCTCGTACGCCGCGGCGTCGCCGACATCCTCGAGGGCGGCCAGAGCGCGGTTGAGGATCGAGGGGTATTGAAGCGGGCAGATCGGGAAGGCGTGCTCGTAGTGCCAGACGCTGAAGGCCCCCTGCTCGGCATCGAACTTCAGGTCGAGCTTGCCGCTTTCCAGCGCCTCGCCGTAGCGGTCGCCGAGGAAGGGCACCACGAGCTTGTTGTTGGCGCCGAGCCGCGACCAGTCGATGTCGAAGGCGTGGGCGTAGGGCGAAAGCCCTCCCCATTCGAGCACCGAGAGCCACCACGGATTGTCGGCCCCGCCGACGCCCATGTGGTTGGGCATGATGTCGAGGAGAAGCTTGAGGCCGTGCTCGCGTAAGGCTTCCGAGAAGCGGACGAAGCCTTCCTCGCCGCCGAGCTCGGGGTTGATCGTCGAGTGGTCGGCGATGTCGTAGCCGTGGGTCGAGCCCGGCCGCGCCTTCTGGATCGGCGAGGCGTAGACGTGGCTGATCCCGAGCTTGGCGAGATACGGGACGATCGCCTCAGCGTCCGCGAAGGTGAAGCCCTTGTGGAACTGGAGCCGGTAGGTCGCCCGCGGCGGCGGCGAAGACAGGCGCGCGGCGCCGGAACGCGGCCCTCGGAACTCGGCCGAGAGCGCGGCGGCAAGCTTCGCCAGGGGACCACCCGGCGCCGCGATGGCTTCGAGGCTCCGGTCGAGCTTCCTCCGCCAGTTCGGATAGCCCTCGGTCGAGCCCGGTACGTTGGCCTGGCTCAGTTCGGAGACGACATCCTCGTACTGGACCGCCGTCAGCATCGAGGGCGCGCGGGCGAGATAGCGGGCGGCTGCCTCGAAGGGCGCCGCCTCCGGGGGATCGTAGCTCGGCAGGAGCTGGTCGGCCGCAAGCGCATCGGTCAGGCGCTGACGCTCGGTGACGCGGCCGACCCGCTCGGCCTCTGCGCGCTCGGCGTCGTAGAGCCCCAGGGCCTGGCGCGTATCGGTATCGACCACCCGCCACCATCCGACGAAGGTCGGCAGGTCGTGGGTCGTGATGGCGGTGAGCGCATCGCGCGGGTAGGCCGAGGGCGGCTTGAAGCGGCCGTCATGCTCGCGCTCGAAGGCGAGGATGCGGTAGCTCAGGATTCCGGCCTGCATCAGCGCGTCGGAGAAACCCTCGGGCGCGGTGCCGAGGTCCTCGGCGATGACGAGGCACTTGGAGCGGTGGCTCTCGAGGCGCAGGACCGCCAGCATCGCCTCGAACGGCATCGCCACGTAGGCGCCGTCCTTGGCAGAACCGTTCGACGGGATGAGGAACAGGCGGGCGAGCTGGAAGGCGTGATCGATGCGGATCGCGCCGGCATGGCGCATGTTCGCCTGCACCAGCGCCCTGAAGGCGGCGAGGCCGTCCTTCTCCATCTCGAGTGGATCGAAGGCGGGCAGGCCCCAATCTTGGCCTTTCGGGGCGAGGAGATCGGGCGGCGCGCCGATGGATACGCCGAGAGCGAAGCGCTCGGAATGGGACCACACCTCGGAACCACCGCGATCGGCCCCGACCGCGAGGTCGCGATAAAGACCGAGTCGCATGCCGGTGCCGAGGGCGGCCTCCGAGGCCGCACCGAGCTGAAGGTCGGCGAGGTATTGCAGCCAGACATGGTAGCTGACCGCCTCGGCGTGCTCGCGGGCAAAATCGGCCACCGCCTGCGAGCCGGCCGCGCGCATCTCTTCTGGCCAGTCGCCGACCCAATGCGCGCCGCGCGCCTGGAAATGCTCCGACAAAGCCTCGAAGCGGCCATGCGCTTCGAGATCTGCCCCTCCCGCCTCGCGAAACGCCCGGAAAGCCGGGTCGCGGTCGGTGCGGGCGGCGGAATCCTCCCAGAACGCCCGCAGCACAGGCGAGAGCACGGCCCAGACGCCCGCATGGTCGACGAGTGCCGATTCCTGCAACGCCTCGACCCGTCCCGCCATCTCGCCTAGCAGCGTGGCTGCCCGCGATCCCCTGAAGCCAGGAAGCGAGGCAGGTTCGATGAACAGGGTTTCAAGGAACAACCGCGACGAAGGCGAGTAGGGCGAGATTTTCGTTCGATCGGACTCGAAGAGGGCGTGGACCGGGCTGAGGCCCAGGAACGAAGCTCCCCGCAATCCCGCATCCCGTGCAGCACGGCCCGCATCAGCGTAGGAGCCGATGCCGAGGTTCTCCGGAGAACGAAGGCCATAAAGTTGCGCCGCCAGACCCCAGTCGCGAGCTCCATCGTCGGCATACGCTCGCGGGCGCCAGCAGCGCTTGGGCGCTGCGATCACCCAGGCTTCGGCACGTTTGTCGCCTAGACTGGCGGTCAGGCGATGATACCCAGGAGTGAGGGGCGGAAGTTGGAAGGTCGGCTCCGCACCTCCCGTTATCGCCGCGCGGCCCTCGCGCACCTGACCACGCTCGTCCACGAGACGCCAGGCGACGTGACCAGAACCGGACCGGGTACGGAGCGGGACATAGGTCGTACGCCGTGATTCCGCTGGCAGCAGCGAAGGGATCAACCCGCGGCGCAGGTCCTCGACGATGGCGAGGCTCTGCGTAATGGCGGCGTCGTCCTCGACGGCGATACCGAGCGCCGTGAGCATACCGCGACGCGTTTCGAGGCTGGTCTCCACCGGCTGGCCGAAGGCATCAGTGTATCCCGGCGCGACGCCGACGAGATCCGCAAGGGTTTCGAGGTCGACACTCATCAAAACGCTTTCGTAAGGAAGATGCCGGACCAAGACGGCAGCAGAAGATCGGGTTCGGCCGCGTCGCTCGACCAGATGGTGTGGGCGCCCTCGGCATTAGCCTCGAAATCGTCGAGCCCGAGATTGGCGATGAAGCGCAGCGATCCGGCCTCGAATCTCCAAGTACAATCGACGACATCTGCCCGGGGCAGACTCGCTTCGGATCCGAGATAGCGGGACTTCGTCAGGGGCACCACGGATTGCCGCCTGATCTGAAGCAGGTTGCGGGTATCGGCCCAGACCTCACGATGCCCTGGCTTATCGATCTCCGACCAATCGATCTTGGAGTCGAGGAATGTCTTCTTCTCGGTCGGATCGGGTATGACGGAGGTGTCGTCCGCGAAGGCAGCGAAGCTCTTGAACTCGCGGCGCCGACCCTCGCGCACCGCCTTGTTCAGCTCCTCGTCGGGAGCGAAATCGACGAAGAACAGGAAAGGCGCGGAGGCGGACCATTCCTCGCCCATCCAGAGCATCGGAATCTGCGGCGACAGAAGCAGGCTAGCGCGCGCCAGCGCGAGCTTCTTCGGATCGGACAAGGCGCTCAGGCGTTCGCCGAGCGCGCGGTTGCCGACCTGATCATGGTTCTGCAGGAACGTGACGAAGGCCGAAGGTGGCAGGTGTGCGGAAGGCTCGCCGCGCGGGTGGTTATCCAGCGTCGGGAACGGCTCGCCCTGATAAGCGAAGCCTTCGGACAGACAGCGCGCCAGATGCACCACCGGCTTGTCCGCGAAGCTCGCGTAGTAGCCCGCATCCTCGCCGGTCAGCAGCACGTGCCAGCAATGGTGGAGGTCGTCCGCCCATTGCGCGTCGTGCTGGATCGACCGGCCCGATGCGTCGCGCTCCAGCCACCGGGCCTGGTTGGCCTCGTTCTCGAGGACGAGGTGGATATGGCGACCGGGCAGCCGAGCCCGGATCGTCTCGCCCAGCTCGCCGATGAAGTGCGTCTCGGAATCGTCGAGGATGGCGTGGACGGCGTCGAAGCGAAGGCCGTCGAAATGGTACTCCTCAAGCCAGTACAGGGCGTTCTCGAAGAAGTAGTCGCGCACGACGCGGCCGCTCTCCTTGCCGTCGACGTTGATCCCGGCGCCCCAGGGGGTGGGATGGCGCTCGGTGAAGAACGTCTTTGCATAGGAGTGGAGGTAGTTTCCGGCGGGTCCGAAATGGTTGTAGACGACATCGAGGAAGACCATCAGGCCGAGCGAATGGGCATGGTCGATCAGGCGCTTGAGATCGTCGGGGCGGCCGTAGGCGGCATCAGGCGCGTAGGGCAGCACTCCGTCGTAACCCCAGTTGCGCGCGCCCTTGAAGTCGCCGAGCGGAAGGAGCTCGATCGCGGTCACGCCGAGGTCGCGCAGCTCCTCGAGTTTTCCGGCCAGAGCTGCGTAGGTGCCTTCCGGCGTCGCCGTGCCGACATGCAGTTCGTAGAGCACCGCCTCTTCCCACGGGCGGCCCGTCCACTTGGTGTCGGCCCAGGGATAGGAGCGCCCGTCGACGACCTCGCTGAGGCCGGACACATCGTCCGGTTGAAAGCGTGATGCCGGGTCGGGCACGACGAGATCGCCATCGATGCGATAGCCGTAGCGCGCGCCGGGCCGAGTTCCGGAGACGGTCGTGCGCCGCCATCCACCGCCCACAGCCGGAATCTCGTGATCTGACCCATCGACGACCAAGGTGACGTCGTTCGCGGTCGGCGCCCACAGCGCAAAGCGGATCCCGTCCTCGACCGGCTCAGCGCCGAATTGCATGGTGTGGGCGCGCTGCATCAGGCCGGCATCCTCGATGGTCCGTATCGGCGGGGCGGTCACGCCGTGTCTGAGAAGGCCTCACGGCCGAGTCTTGTTCCCGCATCGGACCTATGGCGTGACGGCGGGTCGGCAACCCGACGAGTCCGAGGAATTGTGCAGCGCCAAACGGAGTGGAGAATCGACAGGGTTGCATGTGGTGACGACGTAGCGGCAGCTTGGAGTTGCTCGTCTCTCTCGTGCTGCTGGAACCTGAACGCGCCACTTCTCCTTACCTTGCGCCGACAAAGGCACGAGGAGACGACCATGAGCCGTGGATATCCGTCGATGACGGCATTGCTGGGTTTGCTGGCGGTCGCCGGCTTCCAGAACAGGGATAAGATTGCCGAGATGCTCGGCGGTCTCGGTAAGGCGCCGGGTGGTCAGCCCAATCAGCCAGGGCAGGCCGCCGATCAAGGTGGTCTGAGTGGCATTCTTGGAAGCATTGCGGGAGCTTTGGGCGGCGCAGGAGCCGGCGGCTTCCTCGGCGGCGGCGTTGGCGAACTCGTTGATCGCTTCAAGCAGGCAGGCCAGGGCGAGACAGCCGATTCCTGGGTGAATCACGGCCCAAACCGTGAGATCGCTCCGCCTCAGCTCGAACAGGCGATAGGTCCCGATGTGCTAGCGACCTTGTCGCAGCAGACGGGTCTCTCTCGGGAGGAGCTGTTGTCTCGCCTCTCCCGCGAGCTTCCTAAAGCGATCGACCAGTATACCCCGGACGGCCGTGTCCCGGCTTGACACTTACCCGCGCGAGAAGCTCGCTCCGTAAGCTGAAGCCGAGCGGGCGCGCAGGACGAAGAGGGAGCGGCTTTCGAGCCGCACCCGAGCGCCGGGTGGAAACAATGCTTGGCCAGCCGGCACCGACCCGGTCGATCGCGTGGTATCGAAGATTACCATCCATGGCCCGCTAATGACCGTCGCGAGGGTGAAGTCGCACGGTTCCTCGCCGGCATTGGCAAGGATCAGCAGGCGGTCGGCTTCAGGCAGATCGTTGCCGATCTGCATTCCGAAGGCGCGGCGGTCGCCGTCGCCCCAATCTGAGCCTTGCATCTCGTGGCCGTCGGGCGAGAGCCAGTGGACGTCCCGTAACGCCTCGTCCGGATCGATGGCAGCTCCGGTGAGGAAGGAGCGCCGGCGCAGGGCCGGCTGTTCGCGGCGCAGGCGCGTCAGGTGAGCAAAGAAGGCGGAGAGACCCGGATCGGGATCGTTCTCCCAATCCACCCAGCTCGTCTCGTTGTCCTGAGCATAGGCGTTGTTGTTGCCGCCCTGGCTGCGGGACCGCTCGTCGCCCATGAGGATCATCGGCACGCCCTGGGCCAGCATGATCGTCGCGAGAAGGTTGCGCTTCTGGCGGGCACGCAGGGCGAGAATCGCCGTATCGTCGCTGTGGCCCTCAGTCCCGTAGTTGCGGGACAGGTTGTGTCCGTGGCCGTCGCGGTTCTCCTCGCCATTGGCCCAGTTGTGCTTGTGTTCGTAGGAGACGACGTCGGCGAGGGTGTAGCCGTCATGGCTCGCAGCGTAGTTGATGCTGGCTTGCGGCGGACGACCGGAGGGCCCGAAGATCTCTCGCGAGCCGGACAGGCCCTGCGTCACCTTGCCGAGCATGCCCGGATCGCCGCGCCAGAAGCCGCGGACGCTGTCGCGGAACTGGTCGTTCCACTCACTCCATCCCTTCGGATAGCCGCCAAGCTGGTAGCCGCCGTCGCCGATATCCCAGGGCTCCGCGATCATCTTGATCCGGGCGAGGATGGGATCCTGCGCGATGGCCTGGAAGAAGGCGGCCTTCGCGGTGAAGTCGTGAGGTGCGCGCCCCAGCGCCGAGGCAAGGTCGAAACGGAAGCCGGCCACGCCGTAGGCGGTCACCCAATGCCGCAGCGAGTCGAGCACGAGCTGCATTACCCGCGGATGGTCGAGGTTGAGGGTGTTGCCGCACCCGGTGCAATCGACGTCGCGGCGGCGATCATTCGGGTCGAGCTTGTAGTAGCTCGCGTTGTCGATGCCGCGGAAGGACAAGGTAGGCCCAAGCCTGTCGGCCTCCGCGGTGTGGTTGTAGACGACGTCGAGATAGACCTCGATCTCGGCCGCCGCCAATTCGCGGATGGCAGCCTTGAGGCCCCCGATCCCGGCTGGGCCGAGATAGCGCGGCTCTGGGGCGAAGTAGCCGAGCGGCTGGTAGCCCCAGAAGTTGACGAGCCCCTTCTCGACGAGGAAGCGATCGTCGACGAAGGACTGGATCGGCAGCAGCTCGATGGCGGTCACGCCGAGCTTGAGCAGGTGCTCGATGATCGCCGGGTGGGCCAGGGCGGCATAGGTACCGCGTTCGTCCTCGGGGATTGCGGGATGGCGTTGGGTCAGCGCCTTGACATGAGTCTCGTAGATCACCGTCTCGGAGAGCGGTCGGCGCGGCGCGAAGCCATGGCCCGGCACCGCGATCTCCGGTCCGGTGACGACCGCCTTCGGCATATGGATCGCGCTGTCGCGCCGGTCGATCTGGTCCTCCCGCTGGAGGCTTCGCCGGTGGCCGTACAGCGAGTCGTGCCAGCGCACGCGCCCGCTGATCTCGCGGGCATAAGGATCAAGGAGGAGTTTTGCCGGATTGAATCGATGGCCGTGGACAGGGTCCCAAGGTCCGTGGACCCGATATCCGTAAAGCTGTCCGGGGAATACGCCGCGAAGATAACCGTGCCAGATATCCTCGGTGCGGCAGGGAAGACGAATGGTGTGATGCTCGTGGCGCTCGCCCGGCCCGAACAGGCAGAGATCAATGGACGTCGCGTGCTCCGAGAACAGCGCAAAGTTTACGCCCCGGCCATCGAAATGCGCGCCCAAAGGATATGGCACGCCGTCATCGATGCCGATCATACGCTGGTGGTCCCTGCAATCTCGAGAGGAGCAGGAACTTAGCCGCTGGGCCAGGACCGTCAAATGTCGACGGTCGCCACCAGAGCGCCGCGGTCGCTACTCCGCCGCCGCGGCGGCCGGGCGTGGCGGCTCGCGCTCGATGGTCCGAAAGTTCTCGAGATCCGACATGAAGTTGCGGGCCCACCAATCGACGTCCTCGCGGGTCATCCGCTCGGCCATCGGCTTCCAGCGTTCGAGTCGCTCGCTCCGCGGCATGTAGAGTGCGGTCCGAATTGCCTCGGCGACCTCGAAACGATCGTAGGGGTTGACCAGCAGGGCCTCGGGCAGCTGCCGCGCCGCGCCGGCGAACTTGGACAGCACGAGCACGCCAGGATCGTCGGGGCTCTGCGCCACGACGAACTCCTTGGCGACGAGGTTCATGCCGTCGCGCATTGGCGTCACCAGCCCGACCCGGGCAGCGCGGTAGAGTCCGGCGAGGACGGGCCGTGGATAGGCCTTGGTGACGTACTGGATCGGCGTCCAGTTCGGCTCGCCGAGCGATCCGTTGATCTCGCCGACGGTCTGGTTCACCTCGCGGCTGAGTTCCTCGTATTCCGGGACCTCGGTGCGGGATTTCGGCGTGATCTGGATGTAGACGACGTTCCCGCGTTGGTCCGGGTTAGACGCGAAAAAGCGATCGACCGCTTCCATCCGCTCAGGCACGCCCTTGGAATAGTCGAGTCGATCGACGCCGATCAGCAGCTTCCGAGTTCTCAGGCCTGACAGCGTCTCGCGGACGATCTTGTTGGCTCCCGCGTTCTCGGCCGCTTCCTTGAACCCGGCGACGTCGATGCCGATCGGGAAGCTGCGGATACGAGTGCGCCGCCCCTCGACCATCAGTGAACCGCCACCAAGGGGTATCGCCCGCAACTCGTCGATCAGATTGCGCGAAAGGTTGTGAACGTCAGGATCGGTCTGAAGGCCGATGAGGTCGTAATCGGCGATAGCGCGCAGCAAGTCGCCGCTTGCCGGAAGGGTGTTGAACACGTCTGCCGCCGGCCACGGAATGTGGTGGAAGTAACCGATAGGGTTGGCGATGCCGAGGCCACGCAGCTCCGCCGCGAGGGGCAGCAGGTGGTAGTCGTGCACCCAGATGATGTCGTCGGGCTCAATCAGCTTCGCCAGCGCACGGGCGAAGATACGGTTGACGCGAAGATACCCGGCATAGTCCGAACGCGAAAATGCCCCGAGTCCGAGGCGGTAATGCATGATCGGCCAAAGGGCCCGGTTCGCGAACCCGCTATAGTACTCTCGATGATCCTGCGGAGAGAGATCCACCACCGCATACTGTATGCGTCCGCGATCGATGATGGTCGGCTCGGTCGAGGGCGTCTCAGTGACGTTGCCGCTCCAACCGAACCATAGCCCTTCGTAAGCTGTGAAGGCTTCCTTGACGGCGACCGCCAAACCGCCGGCGGCGACCGTCTTGTTCTCGTCAGGAACGGCGACGCGGTTGGAGACGATGACGAGGCGTGCCACGCAGGTGGGCTCCGGTCCTTCGGCTCGGCACGACGACAGCGCCTTGCCGCAATGAAACTGTGCAGTGAACGCGCAGAAACCGTTCCTGATCCGTCCCAACAGCCAAACGCATTTGCGTGGTCGCGGTCAAGGAGTTCGACCGAGCTTCCCCATGTTGCGTCGCCGGATGGAAGCCTCAGGCGCTGCCTGCGACGACGGGCCCGCCCGTTCACGAAGGCTTCGGCAGGAACGTCCACAACGGAACCGCCTCTCTGTCGTGAATGTTACCGAGGCAGAACATTGGTCCGCAGAGCACTCCTCATCCGTAGAGCGCTGCCCGCACGACCGATAAATCTGAATAATCCGGAAGAAGGAGAGTTGTCCGTGAGCGCAACACATGCCCCAGGGCAGACCGAAGCCAGTTCCCCGGCGGGGAACACGGCCTCCCAGCCGGACCTGAAAACGCTTCGCGACGATGTCGACGATATCAAGGACCTGGCCCTTGAGCGCGGTAAAGGCTTCGTCGACGCGGCCAAGGCTCAGGCCACCGATTATGTCGACCGCCGCAAGGGAGATGCGGCGCAATCGGTCCACGACCTTGCCCGCGGTTTGCGCGATTCCAGCAAGACGTTCGACGATAAGCCCAACATCAAGGCCTTCTTCGATAGCGCGGCTGATGGCCTCGAACAGCTTGGTGGATCCATCGAGAATCGGAGCTTTGCCGATTTCTACGATGACGCGGAAGCTTTTGCCCGGCGCGCCCCGGTCGCCGTTGCCGTTGCGACCTTCGTCACAGGGTTCATGGTCGCCCGCTTCATCAAGTCGTCCAGCGTGTCGCAGACGAGCGACCGCTACGACGGCTATCGCGCCTGAGGGTACTCCGATGTCCAACGGAACTCCGTCAAGCATCCAGGGGCTCATCGGCGACGCCTTGCGCGAAACCAACGAGCTCGCTCGCAAGGAGATCGCCCTCTTCCGCAACGAGATGACGAGCAATATCCGCTCGCTCTTCCTCGGCATTGCGATGCTCGTTGGAGCAGCGGTCTTCGGCGTCGTGGCGATGCTCGTTCTCGTGGACGCCTTGGTTAAATGGCTCGCCACGGTCGTCAATTCGGAAGCCCTGGCCGCACTCATCGTTGGCGGCGTGATGCTCGCCGTAGCCGTCGGCCTCGCCCTATGGGGCCGCAGCGCGATGTCGCTGTCGACCCTCGCGCCGACGCGGACCACCCGGCAGGTCCGCGAAGATGCGCGCACTCTTTCCGAAAGGGTCTCGGGATGACCGGTTCGCTCAACGAACTCGAACAGGAAATCGAGGCGAGCCGAGCTCGCCTCGATCAGACCATCGATCGGATCCAGGATCGCCTGTCGGTGTCCAGTATCGTGGACGAGATGATCGGCAATGTACGCAAGACACCGCTGAATGGCGCCTATGACGGCGTTCTTCAGGCAATCCGCAACAACCCGGTACCCGTACTCTTGATAACGGCCGGGGTTGGCTGGCTTCTTCACCGAATGTCAGGAGATGCCATGCGGCAGGCCGAGCGCCGCCGCGTGCAGCGGGCGGCCGAGGAACTCCCCGTCCTTCGGAACGGCAGCGACCGTGTCTACGACCCTGACATACCGACCCGTCATCCATCCGCAGGACTTCGCGAGGAGACTCAGATCTGAGGCGACGGGCCTAAAGCGTCCGATCGTTCCATCCACAACACGATCCAGCCGCCGATGCGGCGTTCCACCAAAACCCGTCGCGGCCGACGACGAAGCAGGAGTTCACGACCATGAGCACCACCAACACCACCATCGGCGGTCCAGGCACGTCGCCCGATGACATCGCCGCCGCGGCCGGACTGCCGCGCGGTTCCTCCAAGCCAGTCGGGGACGCCCTCGATGCGAACCGACGCCTGGTAGAGGAGGCCTCCGATCCCTCGCAACACGCCAAGTCTCGCTCTACGAAGGCTTCGGATGCGGCGACCGACGTTTTGAACAGGGCAAAGGAAGGCGTGACATCCGCTGCCACCAACATTGGCGAGCGCGTGGCGCAGACCGCGGAAGGTCTGCGCGGCCAGGCATCCCAAGCCTACGATGACACCCGCGAATGGGCGTCGGACCAGCACGCCACCCATCGTCGAAAGATCGGGGACCTTTCTGGCCGTGGACAGGAGCGAATCCAGCAAGGCCGCAGCGCCGTGGAGGGCTTCGTGTCCGAGAACCCGCTCCTCGTCGGCGTCGTTGGCGTTGCCGCCGGGCTTCTACTTGGCGCACTGCTTCCTCGCACCCGCGCCGAGAACGAGGCGGTCGGTCCATGGGCCGACGACCTTCGCGACCAGGGCTTGCGCTATGCTCAGGACATCACCAATCGGGGTCGTCAGTTCGTCGAAACGGCGCTCGATCCGGACAATCTCAGCGCTGCCACCGAGCGGTCTACAAGCCAGGACCAGGGTCAGCCTGCTGCTGCGTCCGGACCGCGAACGCACTGACGCCTTGTTGCTTAGATGACTCTCGGCAAGGGCGGTGCAGGATGCGCACCGCCCTTGTTTCATGTCGGTGCCCCGATCATCGTGCGGCTTTCTTGAGCGCCTGGAGGTCACCTGCGCCAACATGGAACCCACGCCTGCCAAGCTGCTCTGGAACGGCGACACTGCCTTCACGGTGGAGTTCGGCGAGTCCATCAACGGGGATCTTAACGACCGAGTTCTGGCACTCGACGGGGTCCTTCGTGAAACTGGCCTCGACGGCATCGTCGAGACGGTCCCGACTTACCGGTCCCTCACCGTCCACCTCGATCCCGTCGCCGTCGATCCATCGACCCTGGCGGCAAACGTCTTGAGCCTAGCCCAGCACAAGGTCGGACCGGCAATCCGCTCGCGGACCTGGCGGATTCCCGTAGTGTACGGCGGCGAGTTCGGCATCGATCTCGAAGCCGTCGCGTCGCATCACGGCATCGGAGCGGACGAGGCGGTGAACATCCACGCGAGCGCCGAATACCGCGTCTTCATGCTGGGCTTCCTGCCCGGCTTTGCCTATCTTGGTGGCCTCGACCCGCGCCTTGCCCTGCCCAGACGCGTGAATCCGCGATCAATCACGCCGGCGGGAACGATCTCGATCGGCGGCGCACAGGCTCTCGTCGCCAGCATCGCCGCGCCGAGCGGGTGGCATCTCCTGGGGCGAACGCCGGTGCGAACCTTCCGACCGGGCGACGATCCGATCTTCCTCTTCGAGCCTGGCGACCGGGTACGC
The DNA here is from genome assembly GCF_019745455.1 of Methylobacterium sp. Taxonomy (GTDB): domain Bacteria; phylum Pseudomonadota; class Alphaproteobacteria; order Rhizobiales; family Beijerinckiaceae; genus Methylobacterium. Next base: position 52,266 of record NZ_JAIETD010000013.1, on the reverse strand, counting down.
TTCGAGCCGATCGACGCTGATCGCTGGGATGAGCTCGACCGGGCCGCGCAGGCTGGTGAGCGCATCGCCGGTTTTGTAGAGGAATGAGCGGTACGGCCCTCGTCGTCCTGCGCTGCAGCGGCCTTGCAAGCCTTCAGGATGGCGGCAGGCCAGGCTACCAGCGATATGGCCTCTCCGTGTCTGGCCCCATGGACCCGCTCGCCATGGCGTCTGCTAATGCGCTGGTGGGCAACGCCCCGGCTGTATCCGCCGTCGAGTTCGGCCTCGGCGGCGGAAGCTTTCGAGCGGAGGGCGCAGAACTTCACCTCGCGATCGCGGGTGCTGTCGGTGTCGTCACCGTCGACGGCAGACCGCTGATCGGCTCCCGGTCCTTCACGCTCTCGGACGGAGCCGAAATGACGATCGCTCCGCCCCGCCAAGGCAGCTTCGGCTATCTTGCCGTCGCAGGCGGCTGGCTGACCAAGCCCGTCCTCGGGAGCGTCGCGCTCCACCTGCGCGCGGGCATCGGCAGCCTTGCAGGCACGCCGCTCAAGGACGGCGACAGGCTCAAAGCCACGCCGACGTCACGGCGCCTGCCCGACTACGCTCTCGAATCTGCTCCCCTCTATGGCGGGGAGCCGATCCGCGTGATTCTCGGTCCCCAGGAGGACCATATCTCCGACGACGGCCTGCGGACTTTTCTCGGAAAGGTCTTTACCCTCTCGCACCAAGCCGATCGCATGGGCTACCGGCTCGACGGTCCGGCCATCGCGCACGGTGCAAAGGGCTTCAACATCGTTTCGGACGGTACCGCGCCGGGATCGATCCAAGTGCCGGGCAACGGCAGTCCGATCGTGCTCATGGCCGACCGGCAGACCACGGGAGGCTACCCTAAGATCGCGACGGTCATTTCCGCTGATCTGCGCCGCGTCGCCCAGCGAAGGCCTGGCGATGAGATCCGCTTCGCTGCCGTCGACCTCGCTACGGCGAGGGACGCCGCGCGAGCGCTGGCGTCTCGGATACGGGACTTGCCACGGTCCCTGCGAGACGCGGAAATGGCAGAGATCGAGCGGCTCAGCCGCGCCAACCTCGCAGGCGATGTGGTCGACGCCATGGCCGAGCAGCCATGACGGACACCATCTCGACGCGAGCGGATCGGCCGGCTATCGAGCGCCCATGAAGACGGCCGATTGCGACATCCTCATCCTTCCGGGCCTTGCGGGCTCCGGCGAAGAGCATTGGCAGGCCCGCTGGGCCAGCCGGCTCTCCACCGGGCGCATCGTCGAGCAGGACGACTGGCACAATCCCGATCCGGATGCCTGGTGCGGCCGCATTGTCGAAGCGGTCGCCCAGGCGAGCCGTCCGGTCGTCGCCATCGCCCACAGCCTCGGCGTCGTCGCCACGGTACTGGCGGCGCCGCGCTTCCCGCAGGGCGTCGTGCGCGGCGGCATTCTCGTGGCGTTTCCCGATGTCGAGACGACGCCGAACCTGCCTGACAGCGTTCGCCGCTTCGCACCGGTTCCGCGCGATCCCCTGCCCTTCCCGGCCCTGGTGGTGGCGAGCCGGAACGATCCCTATTGCAGCTACGAGCGTGCCGAGGATTTCGCCTATTCCTGGGGCGCCGCGATGGTCGATGCGGGCGAATCCGGCCACATCAACGTCGCCAGCGGCCACGGCCCCTGGCCGGAGGGGCTGATGCGGCTCGCCGGCTTCATGAAGGGCCTTTGATCAGGCCTACGGCTTCTCCTCCGTCGAGGCGCGCAGCAATTCGCTCGCGACGTCGATGAGGCGTGGCGGCTCCTCGCGGATGAAGGGCAGCGGCCGGCATACCGCCATGGCGGCGAGCCCGAAGCGCGCGGTCATCAGCCCGTTGAGAACACCCTCCCCGAGCTTGGCCGAAACGCGGGCCGCGATGCCGAGGCCGAGCACCTGCTGCATCATGCTCTCGCCCACTGCCATGCCTCCCGTGGCGGTGAGATGGGCGAAGGCCGAGCGTGCGAGGCGGATGAAGCCTAGGAAGCCCGGCCGGCCGCCATAGATCGTCGCGATCCGCCGGAGCAGGCGCACCGCCACGAAGACCACGAAGGCGACGTCGACGATGGCGCGGGGGCTGAGTGCCGTCACCGCCGAGACCTGCTTGGCGGACGCCGCGATCGCGTTGCGAGCCTGCCTGTCGAGGGGCGAAAGCAGCTCGTGCTCGGCGATGCCGAGACGGTCGTCGACGTCGAGGATCGCGTCGCCGAGTGTGTCCAGGCGCTGACGTCCTGCTTTGAGAACGGCCCTGTCGGCGTAGAGCGCGGCGAGATCGCGGACGACCGATTGCGCCTGGCTGTGGTCCCGCGTCGCGACGGCCTCCATCGCCCGCCCGCGCAGGGCCTCGATCTGTCGCTCGCGCCAGACCCCGCCGAGCTCACGCGCGACGATGGCCAGGAAGGCGATGCCGGCAAGTGCCAGGAGCACGAGCGCGACCCAGCCGAGCCAGGGCGCCGCCGAGAACAGGTCGGCGATCAGCCGCTCGAGCGATAGCCCGACCCCGAGGGAGACGAGCCCGCCGAGGGCGACGAACAGGATCGACAGCCACGGCGCCCTCGCCTTGGGCGCCACCGGCACCGGCGTCCCGTCGGCGGCGTCGACGATCTCGAAGGGTTCTTCGACGATGCGGACGGTGCTCGGCGTAACCACAGCCTCGACGGCCGAGGAATCATCGGCAGAGGGGATGCGGAAGGCGCGGGGACGCTGTGTCGAGGTCATGTCGCGACCTTTCGGGGGCGATCAGGCAAGCTTGTCTCCGATCAGGAACTGCATCGCTCGGTCCAGCCGGATCTGAGGCAGATGGCCGGGGCGGCCCAGCGCATCGGCCTTGATCGCGGGCGGGCGGAAGCGTGGAAAGCGCAAGGAACCCGGCGGCACCGCGCCGTCAAGGACGGCCTCCGGGCGGGCCGGAAGCTCGCCGGGGAAGATCGCGGCCTCGCTCAACCCGTCGAAGACCTCGTCGCCGACGATCTCGCCGGCCTCGGGCGTGCCGGATACCGCCCGAAGGATTTCGTTGCCGTCATGGATCGTGGTCTCTCGCGTCGCCCGCACCGAGGCCAGCGCGACGGTACCGACGCGGGCGCCCGCCGCCTCGGTACGGCGCATGGCGCGCGAGACGAGATGGCGCAGGAGCGCGTCGAGGCGGTCGTGGCTGGTCTGGTGCAGGTGATCCGCCTTGGTGGCGGCGAACAGGATGCGCTCGGCCCGCGGCGCGAACAGGCGAGACAAGATGGTGTTGCGGCCGATGCGGAAGCTGAGGAGCACCGCGTCGAGGGCCTCCTCGAGCTCGGCGAGGGCGGCAGGCCCGGCATCCACGGCGGCGAGAACGTCGACGAGGACGATTTGGCGGTCGACGCGCTGGAAATGGTTGCGGAAGAACGGCTCGACCACCTTCGCCTTGTAGGCCTCGAAGCGCCGCTCCATCAGGCCCGCGAGGCTGTCGGGGCTCAGCGGCTCGACGAGGTTGTCCAGCGGCGCGAAGGTCAGGGCCGGCGAGCCGGCGAGATCGCCCGGCATCAGGAACCGGCCCGGCGGGGTCGTCGCCACCGCTTCGGGCCCAGCCCGCAAGGCGGCGAGGTAGGTCTTGAAGGCCGTGCTCGCCTGCTCGGCGACCACCTCGTCGAGGGGCGCCTGCGGATCGAGGGCCTTGAGGGTGTCGAGCCAGGGCGCGGCGGCCTCGGCCCGGCCGCTTCGCCTCGTGCCGGCGATGGTAGCGCGCGACCAGCCGGTATAGCTCTGGTCGATCAAGGCGAGGTCGAGGAGCCATTCGCCTGGATAATCGACCACGTCGAGCATCAGGGTCCCGGGACCCGAGCGCCAGCCTCCCGAGCGCTCGTACTCGATGGCGAGCCGGAACTGGCTGATCCTGTCCGTGGATCGCGGCCAGACGCGCGGGCCGCTCAGTGCCGAGTAATGATCCTCGAAGGGAAAGCGAGGGATGTCGTCGTCCGGCTGGGGCACCAGGCGGGCGCGCCGCAGGCGGCCTTCCTGTGACGGGGCGAAGGCCGGCAGGGGATGCGCCTCGACGAGATGATGGATCAGGGCGGTCGTGAACACCGTCTTGCCCGAGCGGGCGAGCCCGGTGACGCCGAGCCGGAGCGTCGGCTGGATCAGGAGATCGCTCGACGCTTCGGCGAAGGCCCGGACCGCCGATCCGGCGCGCGCGGTAAAGCTAGTCATCGGCGAGGGATCATGGGCAAGGGATCATGGGCGAGGGATCATTGACGGAAGGGCATGGGTGGCGGGGGGATCTTGGCGCGGGACCTTGGCGGCTGCGGTGAGGTGGCGCGCGGGAAGCGCGACCGCAAGGGCCGTCCCCGCCCGAGCCGGCTCCGGCTTTCACGGTCCGGCAGCCGGGGTGCCGGCCGCCAGGCGAGCGATCGCCCCCTCGACCAGAGCGGGACTGGCCCGAAGCGTGCCGAGCTCGACCGCGGACATCGCCAGCATGACGGGCGCGAGGTTGGCCGACGGCCGGCCATCGGCGGCGAAGAGCCCGAGATCGTCCTCGATCTTGACGCCGATACTGGCGGCGATCCGCGTGGCGTAGTTGCGGATGCGGGTCTCGTCGTTCGCACAGAGCGGCGGCGGGACGCTGAGGTCGAGGAGCGGGATCGATGGTCCGCCGGCTGCGATCGGAGGCAGGGCTGCGGCTTCCATTGCCAGGCGCTCCGCCAGAACGGCTACCGGCCGAGTGGGAACCTCGGGCTTCGCCCGCGGCTGGCGAGCGGGGGTCCCTGCCGCCTTGGGCTGCATCAGAAGCTCCGAGGGGCGCACCAGCAGTACCGACGGTTTGACGAGAAGAACCGAGGGCTTGACCAGCAGATTCGGATTTTGTGGAGCGGGCTCGGGTCTCGCGCTCGCCTCGCGGGCACGTACCGGAGGCCCGGGAGGCCGGCCGCGCGCCATCAGGGCGCGGGCTGACCAGGGCTGGACGCGAAGAGGCCCCGCGGACGGCGTCGGAGCACGCCGGGAGGCCGCCACTGCCTTCGGCATGCCGCCGCGGGTGTTGCGGGCAAGGTAGCGGGCGCGCAGATTCTTGCGCAGGCCGAGAGGCGCCACCTCCTTCGAGACCGGTCCCGTCGGCGCGGAGGCCAGGGCGGGCGATCGGCATTCGGCCGGCGCCCAGCGGCGTACGATGGAAAGGGCTGTGCGGCGGTTGAGGTCGCGGTAGTAGCGCCGCAGCAATTGCGCGGCCGCATCGGCTCCGGCGCCCGCCGTGGCGAAGCCGGTATGGCCTTCGGAATCGGCGCCGATCTCGCCGGTCCAACGGGCGCTTTTGATGCACCAGTAATTGTTGAGCCGGACGCAGCGGGCGACGAAGACCGGCTCGGTGGCGGCGTAGCGTGCGACGAGGGCAAGAGAGGCCGGACGCAGCGATTGTCCCGCCTCCGCCCGCCAGTTCGAGACCGCCCGTGCTTCGGTCGAGAAGACCGGCGCAGGTGCGGGTGCTTCAGCCGGCAGGGCGATGCGCATGGCGAGGTCGTCGGCGTTCCGCCGGACGACGTCGATTCCCTTTCTCATGCCGGGAAAGAGGGTCGTCGCGATCACGAGGGATGTCAGGAGCACGGGCGGTTCACGCTGTCGGAATGGCTCTCGGCAACGACGTCAGGGGGGAACGGTTCAATGAAGAGAACCGATCAAGCTTCCTCTTCCTCGAGGTCGCGCGGCCGGACGAAGCGGTCGACCTCGCCGGACCTGCGGCGGATATCCGCCCAGCCCGCGACGTCGAAGTCGATGACGGCGAGCGCCGCCGTCGGGAACTCGGTGGAGAGCTGGCGCTGCAAGGCCTCGGGGCCAGACCCTACGAGCGCCATGGCGAGATCCTGGATCCCCGGATTGTGGCCGACGAGGAGCAGGCTGGCCGAGTCGTCAGGCGCGGACCGGATTACCGCCAGCAGGGCTTCCGCCGGAGCTTCGTAGATCGCCTCGACGAACTCCGAAGGCGGGTTGCCGATGGCTTCGCGCACAGCGTCCCAGGTCTCGCGCGTCCTCGTGGAGGTCGAGATCACCGCGCGGTCGGGGCGAAGGCCCTCCTTAGCCATGTACTGCCCGATGAGGGGCGCGGCCCGGCGTCCGCGTGGGTTCAGCGGACGCTCGAGATCGCGAATTCCGGCCGGCCGGTCAGACTTGGCATGGCGCAACAGGATGAGGCGACGGCGAGCGTTATCGGGCACAGGATCTTTTCCACTCACAGGTAGCCGACGATCGGGTGTGGGACGTAAGCCGCCTCCAGCGCCTTTGTCTCCTCGGGCGTCAGTTCGAGGGCGAGGGCCGCCACGGCATCGTCGAGGTGGTGGGGCTTCGAGGCGCCGATGATCGGCGCGCAGACGTTCGGCTTCTGCGCGACCCAGGCGAGGGCCACCTGTGCCCGCGGAACGCACCGCGACGCGGCGATTGTCGCCACCGCCTCGACGACGGCGCGGTCGGCGGCTTCCGTCGCCGCGTAGAGCTTGCGACCGACCTCGTCGGTGTCCTGGCGCGGGCTGGTCTCGTTCCAATCGCGGGTCAGGCGACCCCGCGCAAGCGGGCTCCATGGCAGGATCGCGACGCCCTGATCGGCACAGAGCGGGATCATCTCGCGCTCCTCCTCGCGGTGGAGCAGGTTGTAATGGTCCTGCATCGTCGCGAACCGGGTCCAGCCGTTGAGATCGGCCGTGAACAGCGCCTTTGCAAACTGCCACGCATACATCGACGAGGCTCCGATATAGCGCGCCTTACCGGCCTTCACGACGTCGTGAAGCGCCTCCAGCGTCACCTCGATCGGCGTCTCGTAATCCCAACGATGGATTTGGAAGAGATCGACGTAGTCGGTGCCGAGGCGTTGCAGGGACGCATCGATCGATGAGAAGATGGCCTTGCGCGAGAGGCCGCCGGCATTGGGCTGGCTCCTCAGGGGGAAGTAGCACTTCGTCGCCAGCACGATGGCATCGCGGTCGGCATAGTCCTTGATGGCACGCCCGAGGATCTCCTCGCTTGTGCCGTCCGAATAGAAATTCGCCGTGTCGAAGAAGTTGAATCCGAGATCGAGGGCGCGCCTGATCAGCGGCCGGCTCTCGTCTTCACGAAGCGTCCAGGAATGCGGACCGCGCTCGGGGATGCCGTAAGTCATGCAGCCAAGGCAGAGCGGCGAAACGTCGAGGCCTGTTCGGCCGAGCTTCTTGATCTTCATGAGCCCCGGTTTCCTCCTCGCGTCGCCGGCATAGCTAACTCCCGCGAACCGCGGCGCCAATGGGGACCCCGACGTCCAATAGCTCGAAGGCGAGAAGCCTCACCCTCCGCGACCCTCGCGCCGCATCATGAAGGCGAGCTTCTCGAAGAGGCTGACATCCTGCTCGTTCTTGAGGAGTGCTCCATGCAGCGGCGGGATCAGCTTACGCGGGTCGCGTTCGCGCAGCTGCTCGGGCGAGATGTCCTCGGAGACGAGGAGCTTGAGCCAATCGAGCAGTTCGGAGGTCGAAGGCTTCTTCTTGATCCCCGGGGTCTCGCGCACTTCGAGGAAGATCCGCAACGCCTCGGCCACCAACCGCTGCTTGATGCCGGGATAATGGACATCGACGATCGCCTGCAGCGTCTCGGCGTCGGGAAACTTGATGTAGTGGAAAAAGCACCGGCGCAGGAACGCGTCCGGCAATTCCTTCTCGTTGTTCGATGTGATGATCACGATCGGGCGGCGTTCCGCCTTCACGGTCTCGCCGGTCTCGTAGACGTGGAACTCCATTCGGTCGAGCTCGGTCAGGAGATCGTTGGGAAATTCGATGTCGGCCTTGTCGATCTCGTCGATGAGCAGAACCGGGCGCTCGGGCGCCGTGAAGGCCTCCCAGAGCTTGCCGCGGCGGATGTAGTTGCCGATGTCGGAGACGCGCGGGTCGCCGAGCTGGGAATCGCGCAGGCGCGAGACCGCATCGTATTCGTAGAGACCCTGCTGCGCCTTGGTGGTCGACTTGATGTTCCAGGTCAGCAGGGGGACACCGAGGCCCTTGGCGATCTCCTCGGCCAGAACCGTCTTGCCGGTGCCGGGCTCGCCCTTAACCAGGAGCGGGCGTTCGAGCACGATGGCGGCATTGACCGCGATCGTCAGGTCGTTCGTCGCGACGTAGGCATCGGTTCCGGTAAAGCGCATCAGACGTGTCGTTCCTTTTCGGACGTGTCGCGAGCTCGATCCGTGACGCGCGGTGACGATGAGTCCTGGCGAGCATCACCGAAGCTCAAGTTGCTGCTACGGCGCCCTTCACGACTTTTTCCCCTCGCTCCACACGCAATTGCGCCCGAGGATCTCGAGGTTCACGTCGGATTTCGCTGGCTGCGGCAGGATCTTGCCGTCCATTGCGAGGTCGATCTTGATCTCGACCTGCCCCTTCGTCTCGTTGGTCCGGCGCGAGAAGTAGCAATATTGCTGGAAGGGCGCGTCCTCGTTGGCACGGAAGTTCCAGCCGGTCACGATCTGCCCGTCCATGTAGGGCACCTGCTTGAACACCGTGAAGGTAGTGTTCACCGGCGCCTTCGAGGCCGGCGCGGCATCGTTGCCGAGCTGCGCCTGGGTCGGAGTCGGCACTCCGCTACGCGGCATGCCGCCTTCGAGCTTCAGCGTGTTGTCGGTGAGCGTCACCTCGCCCTTGGTCTTGATCGTCACATCGGCAAGCGCCGTCTGCATCGCGGCGGCGATCTTCTCCGCCGCGCTGTCGAACTGGTTCATGGTCGCATAGCCGTAGAAGGCCGCGCCGAGACCAGCGCCCGCGAGGAGCGTGAAGGCCCCTGCCCCGAGCGAGCGGAACAGGAAGGCGCGGGCACCGATCATCCGGGCCTCCGCCCGAAGGCGCCCGTTGACGCTCTGGGCAAGGACGACGTTCTCCGGCGTCCCAGGAGCGTGGAGGCTCATGCGCCGGCTCCCGCGCTTGCCGGGACCGGGATCGGTGCGCTCTGCGCCGGACGGCGATCCATCGGGATGACCGCACCGGACGCCGCGGCCTCACGCGCCGCGGGCTTGGGCTGCTGCAATCCCATCTCCTCGCGGATCGCATCGGTGATCGAGTCCAGCATGTAAGGCGTCGCCGCCGGGTCGACGGTGGCGCCGAGGTCGTCCTCGTCCATGAAAGTCTTGCGCACCGAGACCGAGCAGAGGGCGAGGATCGTCGAGGCGAAGGCGGCGCAGAGCGCCGGCACGAACACGAAAATCCGAAGGAAGGCGTGGACCTGCGCGTCCGTCACTTCGATCGGGTCGACGCCGTAGACCATGGCGGTAAACGAGTGGAGCTGCGAGCGGTTGACCGAGTTCCGATAAATCTGCTCGGCATCGGCGACCTTTCGGTCTGCGGCTCCCCGATCGAGTTCGGCCCGAGCCTTGCGGGCATCCTCCAGGGACTTCACGACAAGGGCGCGGTCGGTCCCGGCCTTGGCGACGCTGGCATTGAGCGTCGCCGTGCGCGGATCGGTGACGCATTTGAGGTTTGAATAGCGCTGACCGCGGCTGTTGGTGCCGGAGATCCGCTCGCAGCGCTGTGCCGGCAGACCGGCGAGCTGGGACGCGTTGTCCGCGGCGCGCTTCTCGATCTGATCGAGCTCGGTGGTGTACTGAGCGACGCGCGCATCGGCGGCGGCGATGCGGGTGTCTATGCTAGCCCGGTCAGCCTGGGCGTCCTTCAGCGCCGTCTTGGCCTTGGCCGCATCCATCAGACGAGGATGGAACATCATCTCACCAAGCTGCGACACCGACTTCGTCGTTACGCCAGCGGCGAAGATGATGCCGATGATCGCGAGAGAACGTACGAGGTAAGACCGCTGGGTACGGGCGAGAATTCCGAGGGGAACGCGGCAGAGTTCGACAGCGGCGTAAACGAGCGGCGCCAGCAGCATGAAGTAGAAGGCGCGTTCATCGCCGTCGCTGTAGTAGCCTGCGAACAGCCATGCGCCCCAAAGCGAGGCGCCGATGACCATTGCCTCGACGAAGTAGGCGATGCCGACATAGCCCCACTTGATGCGGTATCCGCGCTCGACGTGGCGCTCGTGACGCCAATGTTCCTTCTCGCGGATCCAGGCGCGTCGTTCGCGCTGGACATCCCTGCTCGGCGGATTTCTCGGCATGGGCCACTCGGGTCTCGATACGCGACGGAGCGTCTTTAACACTCGGTTAAGCTGTCCGGTTATGCGGCTATTGTGCCGTTTTTGCGCCGCCTCGGCGTGCCGTCGAGAAAGAGTCGCCCGATCTCTGTTCATGGCTCCGCGAAAGCGGCGAGAAACCCGCTTGCTTCACTAGGCGGTGTCCCGCAAAGCCGGAGCCAAGCAGTCATTGGGCACAGACACCGACCTCACCTCTCTCGAAGCCGCAGCACCGTCGGTCTGCCGGCCAGATTGAGGGTTGCGAAGGCCAGGGACTGGCTCATGATCCGATCCGCCCCCGCACGAACCGGAACGCGATGACCGAGGTCCACGCCGGCTCCTACAAGGAAGCCATCATCTTTCTGGTCACGGCGGGCGTGGTCGTACCGCTGTTCCATCGGCTGCGCATCAGCCCCGTTCTCGGTTTCATAGGCGCAGGCGCGCTTCTCGGACCGTTCGGCCTCGGACGGTTCGCCGACGCTATGCCTTGGATCGGCCTCGTTACGATCGGCAACCGGGAGCAGATCAGCCACCTCGCCGAATTCGGCGTGATCTTCCTCATGTTCATGATCGGCGTGGAGTTGTCATGGGAGCGCCTTCGTACCCTGCGGCGCCTCGTCTTCGGTCTCGGCTCCGTGCAGGTCCTCGCATCGGCGGTGGTCATCGCGAGCTGCCTCTACGGTGCGGGCGTCGGCGTGGCGGCGGCCCTGATCGTCGGCTTCGCGTTGGCTCTGTCATCGACCGCCGTCGTCATTCCCGTGCTCGCCGAGCAGAAGCGCCTGAACAGCCCGGCGGGCCGCGCCAGCTTCGCGGTGCTACTGTTTCAGGATCTCGCGGTCGCGCCGCTCCTTTTCGCGGTGGCGGTCCTCGGACGACGCGACGGCGCCGACGTGGGCTCGGTGCTGGCGATCGCGCTCGGCCAGGCAGCAATCGCCGTCCTCGTCATCGTCGTCGCCGGCCGCCTCGCGCTCCGGCCGCTGTTCCAGCTCGTTGCGCGGACACGCTCGCCCGAGCTGTTCATGGCGGCCTGTCTCCTCGTCATCGTCGCCACTGCCCTCACCGCTGCGGCAAGCGGCCTGTCGATGACGCTCGGTGCCTTCGTTGCCGGCCTACTCCTGGCCGAAACAGAGTATCGCCGGGCGATCGAGGCGACCATCGACCCGTTCAAGGGCCTTCTGCTCGGGGTCTTCTTCGTCTCGGTGGGCATGGGCCTCGATCCCGCGCTGCTGCTCTCCGCTCCCGCAACTATCATCGGGCTCGCTCTGTGCCTGATCGCGATCAAGGCGGCGATCATCGTCGCGGCCGCGCCCTTCTTCCGCGTCTCGCGGTCGGTGGCGCTGGAATCGGCTTTGCTGCTCGGACCTGGCGGAGAATTCGCCTTCGTGCTCATCGGCGGGGCGATCGTCGGCGGGCTCGTGCCGAACGAGGTCGGCCAAGCGGCATTGATCGTCACGACGGTGACGATGATCGCAATTCCCGGCCTCTCCGTCCTCGCAAGGCGACTCGGGCGCCGGCTTTCAACCAAGAACCTCGGCCGCGCCAGAGCCGACCCGATCCCCGACAAGCAGCAGAACCGCGTTATCATTGCCGGCTATGGCCGCGTCGGCCGCCTCGTCGGCGAGATGCTGACCCGCCACAAGATCCCCTATCTCGCCCTCGACGCGGATGCGGCGCGCGTTTCCGAGCAGCGGCGCCTGGGCAATCCCGTCTATTTCGGCGATTCGTCAAACCCCGAATTGCTACGCCGCTGCGACATCGCAACGGCGCGGGCGCTTGTCGTCACGCTCGATAATCCGAGGGGTGTGGAAGCGGTCGTCGAGGCGGCGCGGGCTGAGCGGCGCGATATCACAATCGTCGCCCGTGCCCGCGATGCCCGTCACGCGGCGGCCCTCTACGAGCTCGGCGTCGACGATGCCGTGCCGGAGACCATCGAGGCATCGCTCCAGCTCTCGGAAGCGGTACTGGTCGATGTCGGGGTGCCAATGGGTCTCGTCATCGCCTCGATCCACGAACGGCGGGACGAGTACCGCGCCATGCTCAAGCGCAAGGAGACGGAGGTGCGGCCAGCCTTCCGCGCGCGCCGGACCGTCGGCAAGGCGGTCCCCGAAACCGCCGAAACGCCCGCTATCAAGGAAGCGTGATCGAAGTCGGGCCTTCCGGAGGCGCAATCAGCCATCCAATAGATTTTTGTTATTGTGCCGGCTTCGTCCGTCGGCGACCTTGCCTCCAGTGCGGGAATCAGAAATACGGGTCGCCGAAGTCGAGGCGTGACAGTCAGATCTGAAACCGAAGAGCATGGGCGAGGATATGCTTTCAGTTTATCGCGTTACGTCGACTCAGGGCGGATGAGCTCAAGTAAATATCAGAATAGACGTCCCTGACTGTGTGTCGGCAGGCTGGGCTTAGGCGGCTTGGGGGCGGGCGCCTCGATCGGCCGCTCTCCGGGTTTTCTTGGGGCCCGACGGACACCAACCCTGGTGCGTGGTTCCATGCCGGTCGCGTAACTACATCGATAAACGATCTCGTCAGGTGGGCCGAGCGCCGTATCGAGCGGTACGGTGACAGTGTCACCGGAATAGCTCCATTTTCGGGTGCCCTTATCCCAATAGAGCCAGATCGTCGTCGGATGGCCTTTTACGGCAAAGACGGCTGCTTTCTTTGAAACGGCTTGGACGGTGCGGGGCTCGTACATGCCCTTTTCGCGATAAGCGTCCTGAAACGCCTTTGGCTGGCGTTCGATGAAGGTGTTGCGCACGATTTGAATCGTCGCGCCCGGCTTCGTCAGAAACCGTTTGAAGTCGCTCAAAGATCGCAAGACGACCGACATGGCGTCCATCCCTACGCAAGCCCCACGCCGAGGCCACCACAGCGCGACACTGCGAGATTAGCTGTTCGATTCTCGTGACGCTAAAGGAGGGGGGTCGAAGCCTAGCTTGGGGGATATCAACAGAAATCCGGGGTTATACCCAGCTTCGTGCAGGGAATCGCAAAACCTTTACCCTCCCGGCTGTATCAGCCCGCCGGCCAAATCCTTATCCAACTTCATATTTTTTTGACGCCGGCCGGACGTACAAGTGACGCTGAGCGGTTGGAGAGACGGCCACGCAGAACGGTTCCAGCCAACTTGACGAGATGCTCCGGTTCGCGCGTTGTCCGTCCATGCTGCTCCAGTTCTTCGCCGAGCTTCGCGCTGCCAAGGTTCCCGTCACTCTGCGAGAGTACCTCACGCTGCTCGAAGCCCTCGACCGCAACCTCGCCGACCGCAACGCCGATACCTTCTATCTTCTGTCGCGTACCGCGCTCGTAAAGGACGAGCGGAACCTCGACCGATTCGACCGCGTCTTCGGCAGGGTTTTCAAGGGCATGCTCGCCCCCGGCGAAAGCGATACGGTCGAGATCCCGGACGAGTGGCTTCGCAAGCTCACCGAGAAGTACCTCACCGAGGAGGAGAAGGCCGAGCTGAAGGCCTTGGGCTGGGACAAGCTGTTCGAGACGCTGAAGCAGCGTCTGGCGGAGCAGAAGGAGCGTCATCAAGGCGGATCGAAGTGGATCGGCACCGGCGGCACGTCGCCCTTCGGCGCCTACGGCTACAACCCGGAAGGCGTTCGCATCGGCCAGGACGGCAATCGCAACTTCCGCGCGGTGAAGGTCTGGGATAAGCGCGAGTTCAAAGATCTCGACGGCGATGTCGAGCTCGGCACTCGCAATCTGCGCGTGGCGTTACGGCGTCTGCGCAGCTTCGCCAGGACTGGGGCGGCGGAGGAACTTGATCTCGATGGCACGATCCGGGCGAGCGCGGCGAACGGTTACCTCGACCTGCGCCTGCGGCCAGAGCGGCGCAACAGCGTTAAGGTGCTGCTGTTCCTGGATGTTGGCGGCTCGATGGACTGGCATATCGAACTCGCCGAGGAGCTGTTCTCGGCCGCCCGCGCCGAGTTCAAGCACCTGGAGCATTTCTACTTTCACAATTGTCCCTACGAGAAAGTATGGCGCGACAATTGCCGTCGTCACGACGAAAGCGTGCCTCTCCTCGACGTGATCCGCACCTACCCCTCGGATTACCGCCTCGTCTTCGTAGGGGACGCGGCGATGAGCCCTTACGAGATCGCGATGCCTGGAGGATCGGTGGAGCATTGGAACGAGGAAGCGGGAGAGATCTGGCTCCGGCGGCTCCTCGATCACTTTTCGAAGGCTGTCTGGCTCAACCCCGTGCCCATCGGTAATTGGGCGTACACGCAATCCACCACGATGATCCGCCGCCTCGTCGCGGACAGAATGTTTCCGCTCAACCCCGACGGCATCGACGCGGCGACACGCGCGCTGATGCGCTGAGATGGAGCCGCCTGTCTCAGACCGCGTGCTAAGACGCGGTCTGCCGGTTGGGTTCGGCGCCCTGATGCCCGCACTCCATGTACGTTATCCTGCAGTCAACCTCGACTTCTGGTGCGATATCTCTGGATTTGGAGTTGCGTATGCCCGATCTGAGGATGGATTCGCGTTCATCGACCGAGATACCACCGGGGTCATGTTGTGCCTCGTAAAAGGCAACAGTTTCACCGCCCACTCGAACCGCCGCTGCGACGCGGAGTGAACTTGCAGACCCTGTCAGACAGCCTCGATCAGATCACGAAAAGGCCCGGCGAGGCTTCCTGGCTGCTGTTTCGACCGCCCCAAGACGCCCGGTACCGAGTCGGTCAGCTTGAGACCGGTCTCCGGCAGGTCCTTTTCCAGGCCCGGGACGGCTATCTCCTGCAATTTGCCGAGACGCTCTGAACTCGCAGCCTCAACCCTGGCGCGCCGGGGTCGTCACAGTGAGGCCGTCGAGTTCCGGCTTGATCCGGATCTGACACGACAGGCGCGAGCTTGAACGGACGTCCGACGCGAAATCGAGCATATCCTGCTCCATCGCCTCGGCCGGACCGACGATCGCCGCCCATTCCCCATCGACATAGACATGGCAGGTCGCGCAGGCGCAGGCGCCGCCGCATTCGGCGTCGATCCCGGGCACGTTGTTGCGGATCGCCGTCTCCATCACGGTCGATCCGACCTCTCCGTCTACCGTCCTGGCCGTGCCGGCATGGTCGACGTAGGTGATTTTGGGCATCGCAGGCTCCGGTTTCGTCCACCGCAGGTGTGGCCGGTTTCAAGGCGCGCGCCTGCCTTGAAGGCGCGGGCCCCCGAAAGCAAGCGCTCAAGCCGTACCGGCCCTTATTCCTTCGCCGACGCAGCAGCGCCAGGGCGGTTCCGGAGGAATATGTCGCGGCTCGCATTTGCCGCACAGACGTCATTCCCGCCAGACGCGAACCTCAGGTCTGTCAGCTTGCGATGGCGAGAACTGTCGCGTCGACTGCGTCCGAGAGACGGTCGAGGGCCTTTTCATCAGGCTCGTTTCGCCGAAGGGCATCCTCCAGGATCGCGCAAACCTGCGAGACCGCGTTCGCTCCGATCCCGACCGCAGAGCCGCGAAGCGTGTGAACGTGATCCGCGCGCAGGCCCGGCTCGATGCTCCCGTCGCGGATCAAAGGCATGAGCCGAGAGCATTGTTGGACAAAGAGGCCGAGAACTTCCCGCGCAAGGTCGGCATCGCCGAAGGTCTGGGCGGAGAGGTGATCGCGATCGATCAAGCCGGCTCTCCGGAAGCGATCGTCATGGCCGTCCCCTCCCCCGCCGGGTGCCTGTCCACAGGCGGTCCGACTCCCATTCGCCTCTGCTTAAGCATTGAGGCATCATGCGGATAGGCCGCTCCACGTCGTCGGGCTTTCGCTTGGTAACCATTCCGTTAAGGTTTTTCGCGTCGTCGGGGCGATGCGGGTATCCCGGCCCGGCGACGAAGTCTAAACTTCCTTGGTAAATCGGTAAAAATGACTCCGGCGGCCGTTGGCATGTCGGAGCCAGTGTAACGAGGCGTTGAATGGCCACGGAAAAGAAGCTCAAGGACCCGGCCGAGGCGGCGCTTTCCGCGATCGAACACGCTCTGAACCTCGACATGCTCACCCCGGACCGGGATGAAAAGCGGGTCGAGCCGCGGATGCCCGATGTCGGCGACGGCGACGACCTCCTCGACCGCAGCGGAAGGCTGTCTCCTCCGCGCCTCGACATCGATCCGCCCCTCGTCTCCGACCTCGCCCAGGTCGAGCGCACCCGGCCTCGCCGTGAAGGCGGGCTGCTGCCGCCCGACCGCTCCCTTGTTGCCAACGACGATCGCCAGAACATCGGCATCCTGCAGCAGACCCTGCGTGTGCGGCCCTCGTCGACGCCCTATCTCGTGGCCGCGATCGCCGCCCTTGTATGGGCTGGTGCGCTCGTGGCGTTGGCCTGGAACCAGTCCGGTGGCGACCTCAAGGGCTTCGCCCTGGGGCTGACCGCCATCCAGGCCGCCGTGGCGGCAAGCGCAATCGTCGGGCCCATCGTCCTGTGCTTCATCATGGCGATGCTGGCCGTGCGGGCGCAGGAGATGCGCCTCGTGGCGCGCGCCGTGGGCGAGGTCGCCATCCGTCTGGCCGAACCCGAGAACTTCTCCACCGATGCCGTCCTCACCATGTCGCAGACCGTCCGCCGCGAGGTCGCCGCTGTCGGCGACGGCGTCGAGCGGGCGCTGGCCCGAGCCGGCGAGCTGGAGACCCTCGTGCGCGGTGAGATCGCGACCCTCGAGCGGGCCTATTCGGAGAACGAAATCCGCATCCGCTCGCTGGTCGACGAACTCGTCGCCCAGCGTGAATCCATCGTCGCCAATGCCGAGCGCGTTCGAGGCGCCATCACCGGGTCGCACCAGAACCTGACCGCCGAACTCGATGGTGCAGCCGAGCGCATCGTGAGCGCCCTGACGGGTGCCGGCGACCGCGTCACCGGTTCGCTCGATGCCCGCGGCGAAGCCATTACCGCCGCGCTCGGTGAGGCCGGCGATAAGGTCGTGGGACTTGTCAGCGATCGCGGCGATGACCTCGTGCAGCGCCTCGTTGCCACGAGCGACGGCGTTCGCGGCAGCCTGACCGAAGTCGGTGACGCCCTTGCCAAGTCGCTGGAAGTCCGAGCCAGCGAGGTCACCCAGGCTTTCGAGCGCACCGGCGGCATTCTGACGACGACGCTTGCAGACAATGCCGGCCAGGTCTCGCGGACCCTTGCCGAGACCGGCGCCGAGGTCATCTCGGCCCTGAACCGCCAGGGCGGTTCGGTGCGCCAGAGCTTCGAGGAATCCGCCCGTTCTCTCGAGACGACGTTCCTGTCTCGGGGTAACGAGCTCACTGAGCAGTTCGCCTCCACTGGCGGCACCATCACGGCGCGCTTCGCCGAGACGGGCGACGCACTGCGCCAGCATTTCGCCACCACCGGCGCCGCCGTCAGCGACGACATCGCCAGCCGTGGCGCCGCCCTGCGTGCCGAAATCGAAGCTGCCGGCGCCGGCGTGTCCGAGCTCATCGAAGCGCGCAGCCGCGATGCGCAGGCGGATCTTGTGCAAGCCGCCACCGGAGTGGTGGAGACCTTCGGTGCCCGCGCGAGCGAGTTGCGGGACGAGATCCTGGCCTCCGCCGAGATTTTGTCCGCCGATGTCGGCGCGAAGGGCGAGGTCCTCGCCGATCGCCTGGCGGCGGTTGCCGACCGCCTGCACGAGACGGTCAACGTCCAGGGAAGCGGGCTGGAGGCGACCCTGAACGCCAGCGGCGAGCGCGTTGTCAGCCTCGTCAGCCTTCGGGCGGAAGAGGCGTCCGCTGCCCTCGACGAAGCGTTCCGGGCTCTCGGCCAGGGCTTCGAGGCGCGGGCCTCCGATGCGGCCGCAAGCCTCCTGCAGGTTGCCGAAGGCGTCGGAGCGGAGATCGGCCGTAGCACCGGGAGCTCGGTCGAGGCGCTCCGCCTCGCGCTTCAGGACATCAACGTCGACGTGGCGGCACGCGCCGCGGAGGCTGCCGGCTCCCTCGGAGCGACCGCTGAGGACATCCGCACCGATCTGACGCTGCGCATTCAGGAGGTCGAGACCGCCTTCGGGAGCCATGGACGCAGCCTCACCGATCTGATCTCGACCCACGCGAACGACGCCCAGAACCAGCTCGCGACGACGGCACGCGACGTCGTGATGGCGGTGACGACGCAAGGATCTCGGGTCAACGAGGCCTTGGTCCGCACCGGGGCCAACTTCACGGAAGCAGCCGACGGCCGCACCCGCGAACTCGACACTGTACTCAACGACCGCCTCGGTGCCCTGATGGAGGTCATTTCCCGCGGCGACATTTTGGCGGACCGGATCTCCCGCGATACCGCGTCCCTGAGTCAGGTCGTCGGCGGCCAGCTCGAGGAGATGGACCGCGTCATCACCGTCCAGGGCAAGGCCGTGGCCGAGACCATCGCCGAGCGCACCCGCGAGGCGCGCGAGGCAGTGGAGACCCATCTCGGCGCCTTGGAGGAACGCTCGGTCAAGCGCTCGACGGAGATCGGCGAGACCTTCGCGACCCTCGTGAGCCATATCGACGGTCACCTCGGCGCCCGCGCCACTGCGCTCAATGAGGCCCTGATCGTGCGCACCGGCGAGATGGCGCGCATCATGGCCGAGAGCAGCCGCGACCTGGTTCAGGCCCTGGATAACCGCGCCGACGGCATGGCCGAGGACATCGCCGCCCGCAGCCAGCGGCTCGGTGAGACCCTGAGTGCCCGCACCGGCGAGATCACCGATCGCATCGAGCATCAGACGACCGAACTCGCGCGTCGCCTCGACGAAGGTGTCGGCCGCTTCGACAGCGGCGTCCTCGATCGTCTCGACGCGATCAGCGCCGCCCTCGAAGAGCGCAGCCGCCTCATCGACGAGACCTTCGGCGCCCAAGCCTTCGAGGCGATCCGCCTCATCGAGAGCCGCACCCGCGCGGTGGACGACGAGCTTGCAAGCCGCACCCGCGAACTGGTTTCGCTGATCGAGCAGCGTAGTGGCGGCGCCAATGAGGCACTGGCCGGACAGGTGGAGGCGATCCGCACGGCCTTCGCGCAGCGTGCCGATGATCTCGGCTCGGTCATCGACGCGCGCACCGCCGCGATGGCGACCGAGCTCGACGAGAAGGGGCGCCAGGTCTTCGGTGCCCTCGGAACGCGCATCACCGACCTTGCCCGCCTGTTCGACAGCGGCAGCTCCTCCCTCGGCGCCATCCTCGACCAGCGCGGCGAGGCTGTGCTCGGACGGCTACGCGACGTCGTCGCGGAGGCCGAGCGCCTGCTCACGGAGGGCGAAGGCCGCCTCGGCAAGACCTTGGACTCGCGCACCTCCGACATCAGCGCGCTTCTCGATGAGGGCGTGCGCACGGTCCACGGCCTGCTCGATGGGCGCACCGGCGAAATCCGCGGGCTCCTCGACCATCATGCCGGCGTGCTCGCGACGACGTTCGACGAACGGTCGGCGCAGATCCGCAGCCTGCTCGACGACCGGTCCGGCGCCATCGCGGCGACCATCGACGGACGCGCCGAGAACGTCCGTGGTATCCTCGACCATCGGACGCAGGCGCTTGCCGAAGCCCTCGACGAACGCACCGGCCGTATCCATGAACTCGTCGACGGCCATTCCCGTGCCGTCTCCTCGACGCTTGAAGACCGCACGGCCGAAATTCGCGCTCTACTCCAGGGCCATGCAGGGGCTATGGCGACGGCGCTGGACGAGCGGACCGACGAGATCCGCGGTATCCTCGACAGCCACGCGGGTTCGCTCACCGCGACCTTCGACGACCGTATCGGACCGCTACGGGAGGGCCTCGCCGAGCGCGGCCAGGATCTTGTCACCACCATCGAGACGAGCCTGACGCACGCCACGGAGGTCGTCGACATCCGCACGCAAGCGCTCGCTACCTTGTTCGACGAGCGCATCGGAAATCTCGACGCGGTTGTCCATGGGAGCGGCGCGCGCGTCGCCATGACGCTCGACGAGCGGACAACGGGTATGCGCAGCCTTCTCGACGAGATGCTGCGCGCCCTCGACGGATTGGTGGACAGCCGTACGGCGGCCCTGACCAACCACGTTGATTCCCGTACCCAGACCTTGTCCAGCCTGTTCGACGAGCGCATGCGCGCCCTCGACGTGTTGGTTGAGGACCGCGCCGCCGCTTTTGCGCAGACGGTCGAGAGGCAGGGCACGACCCTCACCGAGGCAGTCGATGCACGAAGCGAAGCCTTCACCACCCGGATCGATACCCGGATGAGGGCGTTCGCGACGCTCGTCGCATCCCGTGGCGACGCCCTCGCCACAGCCTTCGACGACCGTCAGGATTCCTATGCGGCTCTCGTCGACCAAGGGACAGCGACGATGATCGCCGCCTTCGACGAACGCATCAGCCGTCACGCCGCCCTCGCCGATGCCCATGCGGCAGCGCTTGGTGCCGCCCTCGACCAGCGCAACGATGCCATCGCGTCACTTCTCGACGGCCGGGCGGAAGAGCTCGGTACCGCCTTCGAGCGCCGCTCGGGAGCCTTGGCCACGTTGATCGATTCGCGGGGCCAGGCGCTCTCGAAGCGTCTTGCCGAGAGCGCGGAGGTCATCACCCGGGCGATCGACGAGCGCGGCGGTGCCCTCGTCAGCACGCTCGACGGGCGCGGTAACGCCGTCGTCGATGCGATGGGCGATCAAGCCGAACGCCTGCGCAGGCTCGTCGAGGGCCCGGCGACGGAACTCGTCACCGCGCTCAACGAGAGCGGCAGCGCGATCGAGCGCGCGCTCGGCGAGCATGGTCAGCCGCTGATCGATGCGATTCGCGAGCGCACCGAGGCTCTGGTGGCCCAGTCGGACGCCTCGGCGAAGGCCCTTCTGTCTACGATCGACGACGGGGCCTCCCGCGCGATTGCGACGCTCAATGAAACTAACGAGCACCTTCGTCGGGATCTCAACGGAGTGCTCGGGCGGATAAACGGAGCCAACGAGGCTCTGCGTTCCCTCGTCAGCGAAGCCGGCGGCAACCTCGGTGCCGTCGAAGAAGGATTGGCCGGCCGGGTCCATCAGATACAGGGGGCGCTCTCCCAGATCGCGGAAGAGACCCGCCGCGGCAGCGACGCCGTCGCCGCGCAGGTCGACCAGCTGCGGGGCACGGCCGAAGGCGCCCTTCGCGAAGCCGCGGAGCTCGCCGCCTCCCTCGACGATCGCAGTCGCTTGCTCTCCGAGCGCGGCAGGGAGCATGTGGGCAATCTCACCCGGGTGGCGAATTCACTCGCGGACATCGAAGGGCGCGTCTCTCAGGGCGCTGCCGAGCGAGTGGCTTCCATTGAGACCGCACTCGCCCGCATCGAGGAGCGCTCCGGCACCCTCGAAACCCAGGCTCAGCGCTTCGATTCCGTGATCGGTGACACCGTACGCGCTGCCGAGGACCGCGCCAGAGAGATCGGCGAGAGGTTGTCTGAGACCGCCAGGACGGCCAGCACACAGGTCACGGGCGAGTTCGAGAAGTTGCGCGAAGGCGCCAGCAGCGAAGGCGAGAGAACGACGCAGCACGTTCAAGCTGCTGTCGCTAGCGCGTCGCAGCAAATGACAGAGGTGTTCGGCAACGCCTCTGCGCGCTTCGGTGAGTCGGTGACGACGCTCCGTGACATGGCTGCTGAGATTCGGCGCGAGCTTGAAGCCACCAGGGCCGACCTGCAGCGCGGCGTCCTCGATCTTCCGCGGGAGACGCAGGATGCGACTGGCGAAATGCGCCGCGTCGTATCGGATCAGATCAAGGCATTAAACGAACTGTCCACCCTCGTCGCCCGTTCGAGCCGGTCGGTGGATGTGGCAGCGCCCGCCGCTCAGCCGAAGACCATGGTTCAGGCTGTTGTGCCGGCGCGCGCAGAACAGCCCGAGGCGCGCCGCCCGGCCGAACAGAAGCCAGCGCCGCAGGCTCCAGCCGCGACGCCGCCCTCGCGCGCGGTGGTGACGACGGCACCTCCGGCCTCCGCCGAGCAGGCACGCCCCGCCTCCTCCCGTCGAGACGAGGCCAAGCCGAGCCGCGACAACCGGGGCTGGCTTTCGGACCTCTTGACCCGCGCTTCCCTCGACGAGGCGACGGACGAGGAGATCCGCAATGCCGTACCGGCGGCGTCGAAGCCGGCAGCTCGCTCGCCGCAGCCGAAGCCGGACGCGGCAGCAGGCCCATCGAGCGCGCTGACGGTAAGGCCGGCGACGGACCGGCGGGCGACGACCCTCGACACGCTCACCACCGACATCGCCAGGATGATCGATCATCAGACGGCAGTGGACCTGTGGGAGCGCTATCGCCGCGGAGAGCCGAACCTGTTCAACCGCTCGCTCTACACGCAGCAGGGTCGCCAGACCTTCGACGAGATCCGGCGGCGCTACGGGGCGGATGCCGAGTTCCACCGCACGGTCGACCGGTATGTGACGGAGTTCGAGCGCCTGCTCGGTGAGGTGTCACGCAACGACCGGGATTCGAAGCGCGCCGACGCATACCTCACGTCGGAAACCGGCAAGGTCTACACGATGCTGGCCCATGCCAGCGGCCGTTTCGACGGCGCGTAGGTCGACGCCGTCGGCCCGGTCCGTGCGTCGCGGACCGGGATCAGATCAGGCCGAGGCCGGCAAGCTCGCGGCGGAGGCTTTCCGGCATCTCGGCCAGATCTCCGGCCTGCCGGCCGTCCAGATCGGGCGGTGCATTCTTGGCTTCGAGGTAGCGCCAGCCCTGGAACGGCCGGCACGGTCGCGGCCCCACCGGAACCACGTCCGGACCCAGGACGAGCCGACAACGGCCGATCCCGTCGGCGCCGGTGACCGGCAGGATTTCTCGAATCTCCTGGCGGCAGGTCAGGGTGCCTTTGATCACCCAGTAGATCGAACCGCGCCCGGCGATCTCGACCGCGCGCTTCGGGAACATCCGGGTTGTGTGCGCAGGGCCGGGATCGATGCCCGTGGCCAGCGCCATGGTCCGATTGGCCGCTATACGGGCGACAAGTTCGTCAATGGAAGCGGGGCCGACGCAGAGCTTGAGAAGATGCAGCACCATGCGCCTGCCCTTAGCGCATCGGACGCTGCCGCATCGAGAGATTTCAAGAGAACAGCGCAGACTTCTCTTCGGGCGTCAGCCGATCGATATCCGCGAAGGCGGTCTCGATATCAGTCTGCACCGGCCACTCCTCGTCCTCGGCCGTCGCGTCAGCCAAGAGCTCCGACGGCAGGGTGGAGATCTCCTCGGCATCGGCCATGTCGAGAGTTGCGGCCTCGCTGGCTGCCTCCGCATTCTCGGACACCGGGTCGGTCGGGTCCTCGACCGGAGCTTCGACCGACATGTCGTCATCGTCCTGCGAGTTCTCGACGAACAGGAGTTCGTCCTCGAGGGACGCCGCGTCGGGCAGTTCGGGCTTTGGATGGGATGCGGTGGCCGGGACGCCGTCCATGCCGATGTAGCGGTCGACGTCGCTCTGGCAGAGCTCTTCCTCCGGAACCTCCGCTGACAGGTTCTGCGCGGGTACGTCACCGAGTTCGTCACCCCAGACGGCCATCATCGCGCCGAGGCGCTCTTCGAGGTAGCGCAGCGTGTGGATGATGCGAGCGGTCCGCTGTGCGGTGATGTCCTGGAACGAGCAGGCCGTGTAGATGCGCGTCGCCATGCGGTCCAGCTCGTCGCAAACGGCGTCGTCGGAACCGGCTTCGCGAAGGGTCCAGGCCACCTCCTGCACATGCTCGGCCGCGCCGAGAATGTCGGAGGTTGCCCGCTCGGTCGTGTGCACGATCGCATCGAGGGCGACGCCGAGGCGGCTGTGGTCGCCGTCCGGAGCATGGATGGCCGCAACCTCGACCTTGGTCCGGGCAATCGCGTTCGCCATGTCCATCAGGTCGACGCGCACACGATCGATCGTGTCGGGTCCGGGCGCGCTGTTCCGCTCGGCCGTGACGACCCCTTCCAGACGCTCGATCGCCCCGAGAAGCATCTCGGTATCGGCGGTGCGGTTGCGGCGGGCGTATTCCTGGAGGAACCAGCGCCCGCGAGCGCTCTCCGACATCGTCGCTTCGATGAGCTCGTATTCCGGGGCATCGGTCGACGTGATGGAACGGGAGCCCGACATGCAAACGCGTCCTTGGTACACCGTCACGACAGCCGTCAGCGATGACTGAGGCCGTCGAGGCCCGACAGGTTGACACGACGACTTTAACGACGGCTTTACGCTGAAAAACCGGGCATTCCCGTCCCGCGTCATGCGCTTGGTGTCCGTGCAGAGCCGTCCTCCCGTTGCCGCCCAGCCCGA
The DNA here is from genome assembly GCF_019745455.1 of Methylobacterium sp. Lineage (GTDB taxonomy): Bacteria > Pseudomonadota > Alphaproteobacteria > Rhizobiales > Beijerinckiaceae > Methylobacterium. The sequence goes on along the minus strand of NZ_JAIETD010000013.1, from coordinate 27,972 downwards.
CGCCGCGCGCCTTTCGCTGCTCTATGCCGTCGTCTTCGTCGAAATCGGGATCGCGATGCCGTTCATGCCGCTCTGGCTGAACGCACTCGGTCTTGATCCGCGCTTGATCGGCGCCCTCCTGGCGCTTCCCATTGCGGTGAGGATCGTGGCGACGGCGCCGCTCCTCGGACTGATAGACCGGGGCGTCAGCGCCCGCCGGCTGATCGTCGCCGGAAGCCTGGCGTTGGCGATCACCTATGCGCTGATGCCGGCGGGCGCCGTCATCGGATGGCCGATCCTCGCACTTCTCATCGGCCTCAACGCAGTGGCGGGAGCGCCGCTCGTGCCGAGCATCGATTACCTGACCCTTGCGGCGGTGCGTGCCAGCCGGCGTCTCGATTACGCCAGGATCCGCATGGCCGGCTCCCTCGCGTTCCTCGCCGCAAGCCTCGTGGGCGGTGCGCTCCTCGATCGGTTCGGCGAGCGGCCGGCGATCCCCTGGCTTCTGACGGGCCTCGCCCTCGTGGCCGCATTCACTGCCACGGCGAGCAGCGTCGCCACGCCTCAGAGCCCACGCCCCGCCGACCGATCGGTCCGGGTGCCGCTGCCGAAGGTCCTATGCATGACGGTGGCGGCCGCCGCTGCAATTCAATCGACCCACGGCGCGATCTACGCCTTCGCCAGCATCCATTGGGGTGCTAGCGGCATCTCGGCGCCTTGGATCGGAGCCCTTTGGGCGATCGGCGTCGTGTCCGAGATCATCCTCTTCGCAGTAATCGGCAGGATGCCGGCGGCATGGCGGACGCCGTTCCGTCTTCTCACCATGGGTGCGGCCGCGGCCCTGGTGCGGGCCATCGGGATGGCCCTCGTGGGCGACAGGCTCGAGGCGATGTTCATGCTGCAATGCCTGCACGGCTTCACCTTCGGCGCGACGCAGCTCGGGGCCATGGCCGCCGTATCGAGTTTCGCGCCGGACGGGGCTAGGGGCCGGGCACAGGGAACCTTCAGCTCCGCAAATGCCCTCGCCTCGGCCGCCTCAACGCTGATGAGCGGCATAGCATACCAGGCGGGAGGCGGGCCGCTGACCTTCGCCCTGATGACGCCTTTGGCCGTGTCCGGCCTCGTCCTGACGGAACTGGCAAAGCGACGGATTGCAACCGAGGCCTTCACACCGCCGCGTTTGTAGGTCAGCAAGGCGAAGGGGGCTGAAGATCGCGGCCGTGTTCGACGCGGCCCATCGACGGGAGTGTCACTCTGTGCGAACCGCCGAAGCCGTGCAGGACCGTGACCGTGCGGGCGCATCCCTGATTGAGAACGGGACCGTCCTCCTGTCAGGCCGCTGGACCGCCGACGAAGCGCCGGCGGTGGAGGAATCGGCCGGCTGGATCATCAAGGCGGCACGGACCGCGCCGATCCGTATCGACATGTCAGGTCTCGCACGGCTCGATACCCTCGGTGCCTGGGTGCTGGAACGCACCCGCGGCGAGGTCGAGGCGGCCGGCGGTCAGTTTATCTATGCCGGCGCCTCCCCCGAATACCGAATCCTTCTCGGCGAAGCGCAGATCCGCAGTCCTGTGCCGCCGCCTCCCGTTCGCCGGGGCCGTCTCTATTCGTTCTTCGATGCCTTCGGCGTCCGCGTCGTCGGCGGTAAGACCGACTTCATCACCGGCCTCGCCTTCCTCGGCGAAGTCGTCATAGCCTGCTTGCGGGTTGCCTCCCGGCCGTCGAGCTTCCGTGGCACCGCCCTCGTCAATCAGATCCAGCAGGTCGCCTTCAACGGCGTACCGATCATCGTGCTGATCTCCTTCCTCGTCGGCGGCATCGTCGCGCAGCAGGGGATCTTCCAGCTCCAGCGCTTCGGCGCCCAGAGCTTCGTCGTGAACCTGATCGGCCTCCTGATCCTGCGCGAGCTCGGGGTACTGCTCACCTCGATCATGGTGGCGGGCCGCTCGGGCTCGGCCTTCACCGCCGAGATCGGCTCGATGCGGATGCGCGAGGAGGTCGATGCCCTGCGCGTGATGGGCCTCGACCCGGTCGAGATCCTGATCGTGCCGCGCATCCTCGCTTTGGTGATAGGCCTGCCGATCCTCGCTTTCCTGGCATCATTGGCGGCGCTCGCCGGGGGCGGGCTCGTGGCCACCCTCTACGGCGGCATGACGCCGGAGGCGTTCCTTTCGCGCCTGCAGGCAGCGGTCTCGTTCCATCACGTCGCTGTCGGACTGATCAAGGCGCCGTTCATGGCATTGATCATCGGCATCATCGCGACGATCGAAGGTTTCGCAGTGGAAGGCTCGGCGGAATCCCTCGGCCGTCACGTGACCGCCTCAGTCGTGAAGTCTATCTTCATGGTGATCGTGCTGGATGGACTTTTCGCCGTCTTCTTCGCCGCCATCAATTTCTAGGCCCGTGACAGAGCAATCCCTCCCCCCCGTCTCGGTGCCGAGCCGAGACCCCATCATCCGCGTTCGCGACCTCGTCGTCGGTTTCGGCGATAAGATCGTGATGAAGGGGCTCGACCTCGACATCTATCGGGGCGAGATCCTCGGCTTCGTCGGGCCGTCCGGGCAGGGAAAGTCGGTGTTGACTCGCACCATCCTCGGCCTCGTCCCGAAGCGTTCGGGCACCATCGAGGTTTTCGGCGAGGACGTCGATGGCCTGACGATCTCGCAGCGCCGTCGGATCGAACAGCGCTGGGGTGTGCTGTTCCAGCAAGGTGCGCTGTTCTCGGCCCTGACGGTCAAGCAGAACATCCAGATGCCGATGCGCGAGCACCTGAACCTGTCCGAGCGCCTGCTCGATGAGTTCGCGAGGCTGAAGATCGAAATGGTCGGCCTGAAGCCCGACGCCGCCGACAAGCTGCCCTCGGAACTCTCCGGAGGCATGATCAAGCGAGCGGCGCTGGCCCGGTCCCTCGCCCTCGACCCCGAGGTGCTGTTCCTCGACGAACCGACCTCCGGCCTCGACCCGATCGGCGCCGGCGAGTTCGACGAGCTCGTCGCCACGCTGAAGCAGACCCTCGGCCTGACCGTCTTCATGGTGACGCATGATCTCGACAGCCTCTACACCGCTTGCGACCGGATCGCGGCGCTCGGCGATGGACAGATCATCGCGCAGGGACCGATCGAGGCGATGCTGGCGAGCAATCATCCCTGGCTGCGCTCATACTTTCACGGTAAGCGCGCCCGCGCCATCGTCCCTGGGGGCAAGGTGCAGGCGCCGAAGGTTCCTGCTCATGCATGACGCGCGGTCTTCTCTCGGTACCCAGCGAGCGCGTGCGCTGACGCACCGCGTCCGCGGCGGCGATCCGGGACAGGTCTGAGCCGATGGAGACCCGTGCTAACTATGCCCTGATCGGTGCCTTCACCCTTGCGGTGATCGTGGCCGGGTTCGGATTCGTGCTCTGGCTTCAGGGCGGCTCGCGCAGCCAAGCCCGTGAGAGCGTTCGCATCGTCTTCTCGGGCAGCGTCGGCGGCCTGTCCAAGGGCTCGACGGTGACCTTCAACGGCATCAAGGTCGGCGAGGTGATGAGCGTGCGTCTGCTTCCGCAGGATCCGCGCCGCGTGATCGCGGTAGCCGAGGTCGAGCGCACGACGCCGCTACGCGCTGACACGCGGGCGAGACTCGATTCCGCGCTTCTGACCGGCGTTTCCGTCGTGACACTGAGCGGCGGAAGCGCCGATGCGGCCCCCCTCCCCTCGAGCAACGGGGAGGAGATGCCGACGATCTTCGCCGACAGCTCCGACATTCAGGACATGCTGACGGCAGCCAAGCAGATCGCCCAGCGCGCCGACGACGTGCTCCAGCGCCTCGACAAGATCGTCGCTGGCAACGAGGGCGCGATTAACCGGACGCTGGCCAATGTCGAGGCCTTCTCGAAGACAATGCAGGAGAGTGGGCCGGCGGTGAGCGCCCTCGTCAAGGCGATCGACGGGCAGAAGCTGAACCGCGTCATCGACAATGCCGAGCGGTTCTCGGCGGCCCTGAGCACATCGAGCCCCGATATCGAGGGTGCGGTGAAAGATGCGCGCTCGCTGGCGGGTAAGCTCAACGACTCCGCCGACAAGGTGGACTCGGTCCTCAGCGGTGCCCAGCGCTTCCTCGGCTCGGCCTCCGGCGAGGCCGGCACCAGCACATTCACCGAGGTACGTGAAGCCGCAATCTCGGTGCGCGATGCCGGACGGGCGTTCCGCACGTTGTCGGAAAACCTCGACAAGCGAACCGCCAACATCGCAACGAGCTTCGGCCGCCTGAGCGGAACCGGTAAGCGCGAGGTCGAGGCGCTCTCGACGGACGGGCAGCGGACCCTGAACACCCTCAGCCGCACAGTTCGCAGCCTAGAACGCGACCCGTCGCAGGTGATCTTCGGCGGAAAGCCGACGTTGCCGGAATACAACGGCGCCCGATGATGAGGGCAATCTCCACCCTCGCGTGCTCCCCCGCACGGCACCAAATCAGCTTTGCCGTAGTTGAGGCTCGGCAGCGGTTCACTTCGCGACCGCCTGTAGGCCTTCTGCGCGTATGACGTCTCTCAGACCAGCGGTCGTAGCTATCCTCCTCGCGCTGCCCCTCGGCGGATGCGGAGGAGCGACGCCCCTCACCTTCGATCTTATGGCCCTTCCCGGCCAGGGCCGGCCTGCGGCGACCGCGCGTTCCATCGTCGTAGCGGAACCCGTCGGGCTGCAGCCATTCGAGGCGGACCGCATCATCGTGCGCGAGCCCGGCGGCGGCCTCTCGTTCCTCGGCGGTGGCCAGTGGTCCGATCGGCTTCCGCGGCTGATCCAGACCCGCATCATCCAGAGCCTCGAGAATTCCGGGCGCCTGCGCTCGGTGAGCCGGCCCGGCGACAAGATCGCGGCGCAGTATCAGCTCATCAGCGAGATCAGGGCCTTCGACATCGCCGCCGGTTCGCGCGAAGCGGTGGTTGACCTCTCGGTCAAGCACATCGCCGATGCGAGCGGTAGTGTGGTCGCCGCCAGAGTATTTCAGGCACGAGTGCCGGTGGCCTCGGTCGAGCCTGGCGCCGCTGCAGCCGGTCTTGATGCCGCAACGAAGATCGTCCTCGCCGACATCGTGCGCTGGGTGAATTCCGGGCGCTGATTCAGGACTTTAGGCTGCGGTCGAGGCGGTTGTTGACGAAGAAGTAGAGCTCCTTGGCGCCGGGCTCGGAATAGAGCACCTGCACCTCGCGGCCGGACCGCCCTGCCCCGACCAGCACGTCGGTGGGCGGCTTTCCCTTGAGGCGCACGAGGTCGCATTCGCCGATGCCGGGTGCGATCTCCGTCGCGGTCGATGGGCTTGGCTCGGTACAAGTTCCATCGGATCTCAGGACCGGGCCGGAGAAGGTCAGCGCAGGGGCAGGAGGAGGTGCCACGGCCGCGACGGGGGCGGGTCGCGGAGCCTCGCTGGAAACGCAGGCGCCGAGCCCGAACAACATCGCGGCCCCAACACATCGTTCGATCATCGTCTGCCCTCGGTAGCGGCCCGCGCCTTGATCGCGGCCTCATAGAGCGCGGCGCCGTCGCGGTGGAAGGCCGCGCGGGAATCGGCACGGGAATAGAACATGTGCCCGCCGGGATAGACGGAGAGGCCGAGACGGCCGCCTCCGCCGAGGGGCGGCATCTGGTCGATCAGAAGTTTCGAGGCGAAATAGGGCGTCACGAGGTCGGTGAAGCCGTGGACGATGAGGACGCGCAGGTTGCCGTCGAGGGCCATGACGCCTCGCAAGGCTCCGACCGCCTCCGGCGCGGTGCGCCCGCCACCCCAGTTCCAGCCGCGATTGACCGCGTTGTTGAGGAGTTCGTAGCGCAGGTCCGGCACGCGGTAGTTCAGCTTCGTCGCATAGAGGTCGAGCATCGCGCTCGTCAGCGGCGCCTGCATGCCGGTGAGAAGCGGGTCCTCGAAGCCCGCGGACGGCGCCGTCGGATCGGGGTCCCAGCCGGTGACGGCCGTGTCATAGGCGCTGGCGACCCGCCCCTCGTCGCGACCGATCTCGCGTTGAACGCTGGTGGATCCGAGGCGCCCGGCCTGGCGCCGCACGAAGGCCGGATCGAGGCCTGTCAGCGCGCCGACCCCGTCGGCCAGGCGAGCGACGGCGGCCCCGTCCCCCGGACCCTTGATGAGATCGTCGAGATAGGGACCGACGGCATAGGCTTCGGCCTCGGCCAGCAACGCCCGGTCCGGCGTCCGGCCGGCCCGCTCCATCGCGGCGGCGGCGAAGGACGGCAGCTTGGTGACATGGATCCACGGCGTCGTCCGCGGCGCCTGCAGCCAGGCGAAATCGAGCACCGGGGAGACCAGGACGAGGCCAGAGAGGCCGATGCCGACCTCCTCCTGGAGCTTGGCCGCGATCAGTGGCCCGCGGAAACCGCCATAGCTCTCGCCGAGGAAAAATTTCGGCGCGGCGATGCGGTCGTTGGCGCGAAGGTAGCGGGAGATCGCGGCCGAGAGGACCGAGGCGTCGGAATCGATGCTCCAGTAGCGCTTGGCATCGCCGTCGGAGGCGCGGCTATAGCCGCTGCCGACCGGGTCGATGAAGACGAGATCGGTGAAGTCGAGCCAGGTGCCATCGTTGTCGAGGAGCGAAGGCGGCATCGACGGGCTGATGCTGTCGGTCGGCAGCGGTAGCCGCCAGGGGCCGACCGCGCCGATGTTGAGATAGGCGGAGGCCGCGCCGGGCCCGCCATTGAGAGCGAAGGTGATCGGCCGCGCCGGTTCTCCGGCCTTCGTCGGAACGATGTAGGCGATGAAGGCGATCTCGGCCTGGAGCTTGCCCGTCTCGTCCACGAGGGGCAGGCTGCCGGCCGTCGCCTTGAAGGTCAGGCCTCGGCCGTCCTTCAGCGTCACGGCGTGCTCGGTCGTGACGTCGGGGGGAAGCTTTCGGCCTTCCGGGCCGCGGCTCTCGGCGCTTCGACGCGCCTCGGGCGGAGAGCCGCCATGAGGATTGGGCTGGCCGATGGCAGGCGCACCCGTCAGCCCGAACAGAAGGGCGATCACCAGGTAGGAAAAACGCGTCATCGATCTGTCCCGGCCGCCACTGCGGCGTCTGCGATACGAAAGAGAGTGCCGCTCACGCCTTCTTCTGCCAGCGGCCGTCGTCGTCCTGCTGCCAATAGGCGAGGGTGTGTCCGGCCTCCTTGGCCAGCTTCCACTGGCTGCGGGCGAGGAGCAGCGCCTCCTGATCGGTGCCTTCGAACAGCACGCAGATGCGGGCATAGCTCTCCGCATCGGCGGGAAGCGGCGATCCCTCGACGAGGAACCGGATCGACGCCGCGTTCGGGTTGGTCTCCGCCAGGGTGAGAACCACCGGCAGACCTGCGGGATCGGCCTCGCGATCCGTGCCATGGGGCAGGAAGCTGTCGTCGGAATAGGTCCACAGCCCGTCGTCGAGGGCCTGGAGCCGCTCCTCTGAGGCCGCCTGGATCGCCACGCGCCACGAGCGCTCCAGCGAGCGCTCGACGAGGCTCGGCAGCACCTTCTCGAGGGGCTGGCGCTGGAGGTGGTAGAAGAGGATCTCGGTCACGTCAGGACAGATAGGTGCTTGCCCGGTCTTTGACAGCGGGCAGATTTGGACAGCGGGCGCTCAAGGCGCCTCGATGATGTGGGGCACGAACAGGGCGGTGTTCCTGGTGATCGGGCCGGCCTCTTCGCGCAGGCAGATCCCCGCTGGTTCGTCGCCGACGATCCAGGAACCGACGAGAGCGGAGCGGCCGTCGAAGTCCGGCAGGAGCGCGAGTGCTTGGCGGACATGGCCCTCCCCGCCGTAAGGCCCGTGATCCTGCGCCAGGACGGCGCCGTCGCGCACGATCAGGATGTTGGCGCCCTCGCGCGAGAATAGCGGCTTCTTGACGAAGGAATTTCCGAGCGAGCTCTTTCGCGGGTCATCCTCGAAATAGGCCGGGAGGAGGTTGGGATGGCCCGGCTCCATGGCGAAGAGGTGCGGCAGAAGCCCCTTGTTCGAGAGCACCGCCTTCCAGGGCGGTTCGAGGAAGCGCGTCGATGTGGCACCGATCGCAGTGCCGAACGCGTCGGCGAAGATCCATTCCCAGGGATAGAGCTTGAACAGGGTCGCGATCGGAGTTTCGTCTGGGCCGACGAAGCGTTGCTCGGCATCGAGGCCGATCTGCGCAAGATCGAGGAAGCGCGTGGCGAGACCGGCCTGCCGCGCGCAATCCTCGAGATACGCGACGGTGCCGCGATCTTCCGGCGCGTCGGCATAGGCGGTCAACGTGAGGGTTCCGTCGCCGGCCACCTGCCTGAACCTCGCGATCAGATGCTCATGGACCGCATTGAACTGATCCGTTCCGGCAGGCAGGTGTCCCGAGGCCAGCAGTTCCTCCAGCCATTGCCACTGGAAGACGCCGGTCTCGTACAGGGCGGTCGGGGTATCGGCGTTGTATTCGAGGAGCTTGGTGGGCCCGGCCCCGGCGCCGCCATAGGCGAGGTCGAGGCGTCCGTAGAGAGAAGGGTCGCCGCGGCGCCAGCTGTCCCGGATCGCGTCCCAGGCGTGGTTGGGGATGGCGAGCGAGGCGAGGATCCGCTCGTCCTCGACCGCCCGAGCGACGAAGGCGAGGCAGAGGGCATGGAGTTCGGCGCTCGGCGCCTCGATGCCCTGCTCGATTTCGTCGAGGGTGAACGCGTAGGCGTGGCTCTCGTCCCAGTAGGGAGCACCATCGAGGGTGTGGAAGGTGAAGCCCATGGCGATCGCGGTCTCCCGCCAGTCCGGCCGCTCCGGGAGGGCGACGCGCCGCATCGACGTCCCCTAGCTTGACGAGCCGTGCGACGAGAAGCTCCTCCCGGTCTGGCCGAAGCCGCCGAAGGATGCCGGGCGCACGGATGCCGCAGAAACGCGGGCGCTCGACGAGGCCCCTCCGCTCGCGGTCACGATCCGGCTGCCCGAACTCGTGCAATAGCCGCCATGGCCGGAATGAGCCTGGACGGCCTCGTTCGGCCGATGGTGATAGAGAGGTTGCGGAGTGAGGTCCTGACTCGCACGACGACCTAGCAGATAGCCCGCCATCATCGGGACGTATCGGCCGGCGGCACTGGCCGCGACGGCCGCACCTGGAACGCAATGGGCTGGACCGTGATGGGCCTCGCAGTCGGCCAATCCGGGATAGCGCGGCGCGGCTTCCGGATAGGCCCTGAGCGCGATCGCATAATCCCGGCGGCAATCTGCATCCGTCCGAATGGCTGCCATGGAACAGGCATCGGGACCTGGATAGACGAGCATATCCTCCTCGCGCTGCGATGGGTCCAGTTCGCCGAGGACGAGGGCAGTGGTGCCGGCCCCCGCGACGAGGACCAAGGTCACCAAGGTCGAGCGCTTGATGCGCGATGGGACTGGCGCTCTTGATGATGTCATCGCCGTTCAGCCGTCGAAAACGGCTCGACTCCCCGTGAGCAGAACGCTGCAACGCAAGCGTAGGAAACAACGAGGCTGTTGGGAAGAAGCGCAGCCGTTTGGCCGGATCAGTAGGTCATCGAGGCTGCATCGACCACGCCTGCGGCAAAGGAGGCCGCGGCGAGAAGGATGGCGGGGGCGAGTTGCCCAGACTCGATCCGCGCAGATAGATCCGGGATCGCGAGGCGCACCAGAAAGTAGACCAGGATCTGAAAGACGAGCGCGACGAGACCCCAGATCACGCAATCCAGCACCGATTGCGCGTTGAAGATCGCGACCGACAGGGGCAGCGTGTAGCCGATCAGGCTGCCGCCGAGCGCCATCGCGGCGGCGACGTTGTTGTCCCGGATCAGCGCGATCTCGCGGTGCGCCGTCGCGGTGAGGTAGACGCCGAGATAGAGCACGACGAGTCCGAGCGCGACGGCGACGTAGGACAGAAACGCCGGCAGGCCGGAAATCGAGACCATCACCGGCCCTCCTGTGGATTAGACCAGCCGGCTCTGATCGATCGCCGCGCCGATGAAGCTGCGGAACAGAGGATGCGGCTCGAACGGGCGCGATTTCAACTCCGGGTGGAACTGTACGCCGATGAACCACGGATGGCCCTCGTGCTCGACGGTCTCCGGCAGCAGCCCGTCCGGTGACAGGCCGGAGAAGCGCAGGCCCTTGGCCTCCAGGCGGTCGCGATAGGCCATGTTGACCTCGTAGCGGTGACGGTGCCGCTCGGAGATGTCGGTGGTGCCGTAGATTTCCGCGATCTTCGATTCCGGATGCAGGCTCGCCTTGTAGGCGCCGAGCCGCATGGTGCCACCGAGGTCGCCCTCGGCCGCGCGCCGTTCGAGCTCGTTGCCGCGCAGCCATTCGGTGAGAAGGCCGACCACGGGCTGATCGGTCTCGCCGAACTCGCTGGAATTGGCGTCGGTCACCCCGGCGAGCGATCGGGCCGCCTCGATCACGGCCATCTGCATGCCGAAGCAGATGCCGAAATACGGGATCTTGCGCTCGCGGGCGAAGCGGGCCGCCCGGATCTTGCCCTCGGCCCCGCGCTGGCCGAAGCCGCCGGGCACGAGGATACCGTTGATTCCTTCGAGGAACGGCGCCGGGTCCTCGCGCTCGAAGACCTCCGACTCGATCCATTCGAGGTTGACCCGGACCCGGTTGGCGATGCCGCCATGGGTGAGTGCCTCGGTGAGCGACTTATAGGCGTCCTTGAGGCCGGTATACTTGCCGACGATGGCGATGTTGACCTCGCCCTCGGGGTTGCGCACCCGCTCCGAGATCGTCGTCCAGCGCGTCAGGTCGGGCTCGCCCTCCGGCTCGATGCCGAAATGCGCCAGCACCTCGCGGTCGAGACCGGCCTCGCGGTAGGAGAGCGGCACGTCGTAGATCGAGGCGACGTCGCGCGCCTCGATCACCGCCGTCTCGCGGACGTTGCAGAACAGCCCTAGCTTGCGCCGCTCCTCGACCGGGATCGGACGGTCGCAGCGGCACAGCAGCATGTCGGGCTGGATGCCGATGGAGCGCAGCTCCTTCACCGAATGCTGGGTCGGCTTGGTCTTCAGCTCGCCGGCAGAGGGGATGTAGGGCAGCAGCGTCAGGTGCACGAAGGCGGTGGCGCCGCGCGGCAGCTCCTGCCCGAGCTGGCGGATCGCCTCGAAGAAGGGCAGGCCCTCGATGTCGCCGACCGTTCCGCCGATCTCGACGAGCACGAAGTCGAAGGCGTCGTTGCCGTCGAGCACGAAGGCCTTGATGGCGTTCGTGACGTGCGGGATCACCTGGATCGTCGCGCCGAGATAATCGCCGCGCCGCTCCTTGGTGATGATGTCGAGATAGATCCGGCCGGTGGTGATGTTGTCGGCCTTGGTGGCCGGCAGCCCGGTGAAGCGCTCGTAATGGCCGAGGTCGAGGTCCGTCTCGGCGCCGTCGTCGGTGACGAAGACCTCGCCATGCTGGGTCGGGCTCATCGTGCCCGGATCGACATTGAGATAGGGGTCGAGCTTGCGCAGGCGGACCTTGTAGCCGCGCGCCTGAAGCAAGGCCGCCAGTGCGGCCGATGCCAGACCCTTGCCGAGCGAGGAGACCACGCCGCCGGTGATGAAAACGTACCGCGTCATGGGCTTTGGTCCATAAAGCAAGGAACATCGATTCGCCAAACGCGCGTTCGCACGCAGCTCGGCACCTGAGCCGTCGGCGACAGGCGATGGCGGGCGTTCGCCCGGCGATTCCCGAACGACCACGTGATGAAATCCGGAGCGACGGCTCGGCGCTCCGTGAGAGTACCCGCGCAGATTCAGACGCGGGTGACAGGCCTCAGCGGGATTGCGGCGCGTCCGGCGTCGCGGGCTGGGCCGGCGGCGGAACGGGGACGGTCGGTTGGCTCGGCGCGGGCTGAGCGGGAGTACCCTGGCCCTGGCGCAGCGTGTCGAGCAGGTTATCGGCATTCGGCTGAGCCGGCTGCGTCGCCACGGGATTTCCGGCTCCGTCGAGAATAGAGCGCGGCGCGGCGGCCCTGTGCGACATCACCGCCAGGGTCATGCTGGTGGCGAAGAAGATCGCCGCCAGGATCGCCGTGGCGCGGGACAGCGCGTTGGCCTGGCCGCGCCCGGTCATGAAGCCGGACACGCCACCGGAACCGCCGCCACCGAGGCCGAGTCCGCCTTCCGAACGCTGAAGGAGGACCACGACGATCAGGCCGAGGACGACGATGAGGTGAATCGAGATCAGGACGGTCTGCATGTCGCTTTACGATAGCCCGATGGTCCGTGAATGACGCCCGGCGGGAGCCGGCGCGCCGAAGCGGATCACCTTGGAGAAAACGCGCTCCTACACGAGATCGGCATGCGGACCAAGTCGCGCAAGACCGTCGATCGTGGCAGGATCAGGCACAGGCGGCAATGATGCCGAGGAAATCCTCGGCGACGAGGCTGGCGCCTCCGACGAGCGCGCCGTCGACGTTTTCCACCGCCATCAATTCGCGGGCATTTCCCGGCTTGACCGAGCCACCATAGAGGATGCGGACCTTCTGCGCCTCTGATCCGATGATCTGCCCGAGCATCTCGCGCAGGGAGGCGTGGACCTCGGCGATGTCTGCAGGCGTGGGCGTCAGGCCTGTGCCGATCGCCCAGACCGGCTCGTAGGCGATGACCGTGTCGCGCGCGTTGGCACCCTTCGGTACGCCGATCGCGAGTTGCGCCCTGACGATGTCGAGCGTGCGGCCCTCCTCACGTTCTTCCTTCGTCTCTCCGACGCAGATGATGCCGCACAGTCCGGCGCGACGGGCGCCGAGTGCCTTGGCGTGGACACCATCATCGGTCTCGTGGTGGTAGGCGCGTCGCTCGGAATGGCCGACGATGACGTAGGTGGCACCGAGATCGGCCAGCATCTCGGCCGAGATCGAACCGGTGAAGGCGCCGCTCGCCTTGGCATGCAGGTTCTGGCCGCCGATGGCGATCGGGGTATCGTAGACAGCGGCGACGCAGGAGGAGATCAGCGTGGAGGGCGGGCATATGAGAACGTCGACCGCCTCGCGCATCCGCGGCGTGAGACCGTTGCGGACCGCCTCGACGATGGCGACCGACTCGCGGAGGCCGTTCATCTTCCAGTTGCCGGCGACCAAAGGGCGCCGCAGCCGACCCGTCATTATGTCCCTCACGACCCGTTTGTTTCGGGCCGGGGCCTAACAGAGCCGTATCCGGGGCGTAAACAGTCCGGAGGCCTTTCCGCAAGGCGAGCTTTGCGGATGGCCGGCGGATGGTCTATCGCGTGCCCGACCTTTCCGACACCCGAGCCCCCGATGCTTCAGTCCATCCGCACGGCGAGCCGCCACTGGCTCGGCAAGATCGTCCTTTCGGTCCTCTTCGTCTTCCTGATCGCCGGCGTCGCCGTGTTCGGCGTCGAGGATTTCTTCCGTGGCGGCTCGTCGACCAGCGTCGCAACCGTGGGCAAGACATCGATCTCGGCCGAGGCGGTCCGCTCCGCCTACCAGAATCAATTGCAGCGCTATCAGAGCCAGCTCCAGCGTAACTTCACCCCCGACCAGGCTCGGGCGCTCGGTATCGACCGGCAAGTTCTGGCGCAGCTCATCAGCGAAGCCTCCCTCGACCAGCAGACCCGCGAACTCGGCCTCGTCGTGCCCGATGCGGCCGTCCTGAGGGCGATCCGTGAGGAGGCTGCCTTCAAGGGTGCCAGCGGGAACTTCGACTCGACGCTGTTCTACCAAACTCTCCAGCGGGCCGGAATCACCGAGGCGACGTTCGTGCGCGAGCAGCGGGCCGTGATCGCGCGGCTTCAACTCGCCGAAGCCGTCGTGGCGGATCTCCACGTGCCGGTGGCGATGCGCGAGGCGGTCCACCGCTACGCGACGGAGCGCCGGACGGCTTCCTTCATGGTCCTGCCTCCTTCGGTTGCCGGCGACATCCCCGCTCCGAGCGAGGACGAGATGAAGGCCTTCTACGAGGACAACAAGACCTCGTATCGCGCGCCGGAGACCCGCGGCGTGACGCTGCTCGTCCTCGATCCCGCCACCCTTGCGAAGCCCGATGCGGTGAGCGCCGAGGACGTGCGCAAGCGCTACGAGAGCGCACGCAGCACCTACGGCTCGCCCGAGAAGCGCACGATCCAGCAGATCGTGTTCCCGGACGCCGCCGCCGCCGAGGCAGCCCGCAAGGAGATCGAGAGCGGCGAGAAGCCGTTCGAGGCGGTCGCCATCGCCCGCGGCGTCGACGCCAAGGATCTGTCGATCGGCACCCTGACCAAGGCCGAGCTGTTCGACAAGGCGGTGGCGGACGCAGCCTTCGCCCTCCCCCAGAACACCGTCAGCGCCCCGGTTCAGGGCCGCTTCGGCACCGTGCTGCTGCGCGTCACCGCCATATCTCCGGAGACGATCAAGCCGCTCGCCGAGGTGGAACCGGTGATCCGCAAGGCCATCGCGGCCGAGCGCGCCGCCACGGAGATCGATACGATCCACGACAAGATTGAGGACCAGCGCGCCAACACCAAGCCGCTCGCCGACATCGCCAAGGAAAGCGGCCTGCAGCTCCTGATGGTTCCGGCGGTGGATGCCCGCGGCCTCGATCCTTCGGGCAAGACCGTCGAGGGCATTCCCGACCGCGACACGACCCTGGCGGCCGTCTTCCGCGGCGAGATCGGCGGCGATACCGAGGCGCTGCGTACCAAGGGCGGCGGTTATGTCTGGTACGACGTCACCGCCATCGACCGCGCCCACGACAAGCCCCTGGCCGATGTCCGCGATGCGGTCTCCACCGGCTGGCGCAGCGCGGAGGTCGCCAAACGCCTCGCCGCCAAGGCCAAGGACCTCACCACCCGCCTCGACAAGGGCGAGGCGCTGGAGGCGCTCGCCGCCGAGACCGGCGTGCAATCCGAGACCGAGAGCGACCTGACCCGCGGCCAGCCCAAGGGGCAGCTCACGCCGACGACCGTCGAGCGCATCTTCGCGACGGCGGTAGAGAAGGCAAGCTCGGTGGAATCGGGCGAGACCCGCGTCGTCTTCAAGGTCGCCAGCGCCACGATGCCGGCCCTCGCCCTGGCCAGCCCCGCCGACGCCGCCATCGAGACACGCTTCCGCACGGTCGTGGCCGACGACGTCCTCAGCCAGTATATCGGCGAGGTCCAGAAGGATGCCGGCGTCAACGTCAATCAAGCCGCCTTCCGGCGCGCCATCGGCGGCGAGTATTGAGCGCCGCGACCATGCCGACCCCCGACCCCTCCGCCGCCGAGCACGTCGCCCGCTCCTACGAGGCGGGTCACGCGACGCTCCTGAGCCTGACCCTGGTGGCGGATCTGGAAACTCCGGTCGCGGCTTATCTCAAGCTCCGCGCCGGGCATTCCGGGCCGGCCTTCCTGCTCGAATCCGTCGAGGGCGGGGCGGTACGCGGACGCTACTCGATGATCGGGCTCGACCCCGACCTCGCCTGGCGCTGCCGCGCCGGCCGGGCCGAGATCGCCCGCGGCCACGACCTCACCGCCTTCGAGCCGGAGGCGGCGCACCCGCTGGAGAGCCTACGCGCGCTCATCGCCGAGAGCGCGGTCGGCGACCAGGTTCAGGGCGATGCGCTTCCGCCGATGGCGGCGGGCCTGTTCGGCTATCTCGGCTACGACATGGTCCGGACCATGGAGCGGTTGCCGGAACCGAACCCCGATCCCCTCGGCGTTCCCGACGCAATCCTGATCCGGCCGCGGGTGATGGTGGTTTTCGACGCCGTGCGCGACCTCATCACCGTCGTCGCACCGATCCGGCCGCGAGACGGCGTCTCGGCGAAAGCCGCCTTCGAGACGGCGATGACGGCCCTCGAGCGGGTGGCGGAAACCCTGGAGGGGCCGCTGCCGGTCGACACGCGGGTCGACCCCCGGGACATCGCGGCACCCGAGCCGGTCTCGAACACCACGCCCGACCAGTTCTACGCCATGGTCGCCCAGGCCAAGGAATACATCGTCGCCGGCGACATCTTCCAGGTGGTGCTGTCGCAACGCTTCGAGGCGCCCTTCACCCTGCCGGCCTTCGCGCTCTACCGCTCGCTCCGGCGCACCAATCCGGCGCCGTTCCTCTGCTACCTCGATTTCGAGGATTTCCAGCTCGTCTGCTCGTCGCCGGAGATCCTGGTCCGCGTGCGCGAGGGCGTCGTCACGATCCGACCCATCGCCGGAACCCGCCGCCGCGGCGCGACGCCGGCCGAGGACCGGGCTCTCGCCGAGGAGCTCCTGGCCGACCCCAAGGAGCGCTCCGAGCACCTGATGCTCCTCGATCTCGGCCGAAACGATGTCGGCCGCGTCTCGAAGATCGGCTCGGTGAAGGTGACCGACTCGTTCTTCCTCGAATATTACAGCCAGGTCATGCACATCGTCTCGAACGTCGAGGGTGCGATTGATCCAGCCCACGACCCGCTGAGCGCGCTGGCCGCCGGCTTCCCCGCCGGCACGGTCTCGGGCGCCCCGAAGGTGCGGGCTATGGAGATCATCGACGAGCTCGAGAGCCAGAAGCGCGGCCCTTATGGCGGCTGCATCGGCTATTTCGGCGCGCGCGGCGAGATGGATACCTGCATCGTCCTGCGCACGGCCCTCGTGAAGGACGGCCGGATGCACGTCCAGGCGGGCGCCGGCATCGTCTACGATTCCGACCCGGCCTCCGAGCAGCAGGAATGCGTCAACAAGGCCAAGGCCTTGTTCCGGGCGGCAGAGGACGCGGTGGTGTTCGCGAGCCGAGCGCGGCGGGGGCAGTAGCCCCGCCGACTCTCCTCAGGATCAGGCTGCGGTGCCGCTCGCCAGATGCTTGAACATATGGGCGCGGGCCTCGTCGTCCATCTCGGCCTTGAACGGGAAGCGGTCCTTGAGGGCAACGGCCCGAGCGGCGGCCGGACGGGCCGCGATGGTGTCGTGGTGCCGCTTCAGGTTCGGCAGGTCGGCCCAGGCCTCGTCGCCT
Organism: Methylobacterium sp.; assembly: GCF_019745455.1. Taxonomy (GTDB): domain Bacteria; phylum Pseudomonadota; class Alphaproteobacteria; order Rhizobiales; family Beijerinckiaceae; genus Methylobacterium. The sequence continues at coordinate 11,158 of NZ_JAIETD010000013.1, read as the reverse complement.
AGAATGAATGGCAGCATCCGCGCCCAGCCCCAGACGCTCATATCGACGATGGTGTAGTCGCTGCCTAGCATGAACGGCCGCTCGGCGAGATGTGCGTCGAGGATCGCGTAGTGGCGCTTCGCCTCGAAGCGGTATCGCTCCTGCGCGTAAGGCACCTTCTCCGGCGCGAAGTGCCGGAAATGAACGGCCTGGCCAGAGAACGGACCGATCCCGGTGGCCACGAACATCAGCCAGGACAGCAGCGGGCCGCGCTCCGCTACCCCGGTGGGGATGAAGCGGCCTGTTTTCTCAGCGAGGTAAAGCAGGATCGCGTTGCTGTCGAAGACCGTGACGTCGCCATCGACGATGACCGGCACCTTGCCGTTGGGGTTGAGGGCCAGGAAATCGGGAGCGAACTGGTCGCCCTTGCGCGTGTCGATCGCCACGGGCTCGTAGGGAAGGCCGAGTTCCTCCAGAAGAAGCGCGACCTTCGTCGGATTCGGCGAGCCGTTGAAGAAGAATTTCAGCATCTTTGATCCTGACCGCGATGAAAGGGACGGTGATGGCGCGCCCGGCTCTACGGCAGCAGATCACCCGTCACAACCGCGAGTCTGCTGGCTGGAACTCCCGGATCTCGGGTGCAGGGCCGACGATCCGGTATTCGCCGATCGAAACATGCCGGTCGGCCGTGCAAGAACCGCCGAAGGGTTGACCCCGCCTCACCCTGCCGTCACATCGGCTCGTGAGAGCTGAGCTGCCGCGAGCCGATGTCCAACGTCCTCGTCATCGACAACTACGATTCCTTCACCTGGAATCTCGTCCACCTCATCGGCCCGCTCTGCGGATCGATCGACGTCGTGCGCAACGACCGGATCACCATCGACGAGATCCGGAGCCGGGCCCCCGATGCGGTCGTGCTGTCGCCCGGCCCGTGTTCGCCGAACGAGGCCGGCATCTGCCTGAACGTGATCGACGAACTTTCGGCGGCGATCCCGATCTTCGGCGTCTGTCTCGGGCTGCAGGCGATCGGTCAGGCCTTCGGCGGCGAAGTGGTGCGGGCGCCCACCCCGAAGCACGGCAAGATCTCGACGATCCATCACCGGGCCTCGGGCCTGTTCCGCGGGCTCAACGGGCCTTTCGAGGCGACGCGCTACCACTCGCTCGTGGTCGAGCGTGCGACCTGCCCGGAGGTCCTTAAGGTGACGGCCGAGGCCGACGGGCTGATCATGGCGCTCCAGCACGCGAGCCTGCCGATCCACGGCGTTCAGTTCCACCCCGAGAGCATCCTCTCCGAGCACGGCGCCGTCATGGTGCGCAACTTCCTCGACCAGGCCGCGGCCTGGAACGCGGCACGTGACAAGGGCCGCGACGGCGTGCATTGACGGCGCGCCACGGCACCTTCGCCGGGTTTTAGCGGGCCGCGCGTCGCACCCATGGATTCGTTCAAGCCACTCCTGGCGAAGGTCGCTTCCGGGCAGCCCCTGGCGCGCGTTGAGGCCCGCGCCGCCTTCGACGCGCTCCTGTCCGGCGACGTCACCCCCGTCCAGGCCAGCGCCTTCCTGATCGCCCTCAAGGTCCGCGGCGAGGCGCAGGACGAGATCCTCGGCGCCGTCGAGGCCATGCGCGCCCGCATGATCCGGGTCGATCCCGTGGCCGGCGCCATCGACGTGGTCGGGACCGGCGGCGACCATTCGGGCAGCTACAACGTCTCTACGCTCGCCGCTATCGTCACCGCCGCCTGCGGCGTGCCGGTGGCCAAGCACGGCAACCGCGCCGCGACCTCGCGCTCGGGCGCCGCCGACGTGCTGGCGGCCCTCGGTGTCAAGCTCGGGCTCGATCCGGAGGGGCTGTCGCGCTGCCTCGCGGAGGCGGGCCTCTGCTTCATGTTCGCGCAGACGCATCACGGCGCCATGCGCCATCTCGCGCCGATCCGGGCGGAACTTCCGACCCGCACGATCTTCAACCTGCTCGGCCCCCTCTCGAACCCGGCCGGAGTCGAGCGCCAGCTATTCGGCGTATCGAGCCCGGACTGGGCCGAGCCGCTGACGCGGGTCCTCGCCGAGCTCGGCTCCGCCAAGGTCTGGACGGTGCATGGAAGCGACGGCCTCGACGAGATCACCGTCACCGGTCCGACCTCCGTCGTCTCCCTGGAGAATGGCCGCATCGACCGTTTTATCATCGAACCGCGCGAGGTCGGCCTGCCGTCCTGGACCCTCGACGACCTGCGCGGCGGCGATCCCGAGCACAACGCATTGGCGCTGAGAGCCGTCCTCGACGGCGCGGAAGGCGCCTATTTCGACATCGCCATCCTCAATGCCGGCGCCGCCCTGGTGGTCGCCGATGCGGCGGATACATTGGCGGATGGAGTTGCCCGCGCCCGCGACGCGATCACATCGGGGGCCGCTCGCGCGACCCTCGCGCGCCTCGTCCAGATCTCGAACGCCTGAGGAGGCGAGGTCATGTCCGACGCCCCGACCGCTACCCGCTCCGACGTCCTCGCCCGGATCGAGGCCTATAAGCGCCGCGAGATCGCCGAGGCGAAGCTGCGCCTCCCTCTGGCGACCCTGGAGAAGCGCGTCGCCAAGGCCGGTCCTGTCCGGGGCTTCGCCGACGCCATCGCGGCCCATATTGCGGAAGGCCGGCCCGCGCTGATCGCAGAGGTGAAGAAGGCCTCGCCATCCAAGGGCCTGATCCGCGCGGATTTCGACCCGGCGGCGATCGCCAAGGCGTATGAGGAGGGCGGCGCGAGTTGCCTCTCCGTCCTCACCGACACGCCCTCGTTCCAGGGCAAGCCCGACTATCTCGTCGAGGCGCGCGCGGCCTGCGCCCTGCCGGTCCTACGCAAGGACTTCCTGTTCGAGCCCTACCAGGTCTACGAGGCGCGGGCCTGGGGTGCCGACTGCATCCTCGTCATCATGGCCTGCCTCGACGACGACGAGGCGCAGGCGCTGGTGGCGACAGCGCACGACCTCGGCATGGACGTCCTCGTCGAGGTCCACGATCAGGCCGAGCTGGAGCGGGCGATCCCACTGGAAACCCGGCTCGTCGGCGTCAACAACCGCAACCTCAAGACCTTCGAGGTCTCGTTCGAGACCGCCATCGATCTCTCCGCGGGCATCCCGAAGGACAGGATCGCCGTGGCCGAGAGCGGCATCTCCGGCCATGAAGAGGTGCTGCGCCTGCGCCAGCACGGCCTTCACACGATCCTCGTTGGCGAGAGCCTAATGCGGCAGGCCGATGTCGCCTCGGCGACGCGCATCCTTCTGTTCGGGAAAGCCTGACATGGTTGGACTGACCCATCTCGATGCGGCCGGCGCGGCCAACATGGTCGACGTCTCAGACAAGGCCGCCACCGCCCGCACCGCGCGCGCGGCCGGCCATGTCGTGATGCTGCCCGAGACCCTGGCGTTGATCCGCGAGGGCGACGCCAAGAAGGGCGACGTGATCGGCACGGCGCGGCTCGCCGGCATCATGGCCTCGAAGCGCACCCACGAGCTTATCCCGCTCTGCCATCCTCTCCTGCTCTCGAAGGTCAAGGTCGAGTGCGAGCCGGACGAGACCTTGCCGGGTCTTCGGGTGACCGCCGAGGTGAAGGTATTGGGTCCGACCGGCGTCGAGATGGAGGCGCTCACCGCGGTCTCGGTCGCCTGCCTCACGATCTACGACATGGTCAAAGCCGTCGATCGCGGCATGCGGATCGAGGGTATCCGCCTTATTGCCAAGGATGGCGGCCGCTCCGGCGCCTATCGCGCCGACGACGCGACGACGGCAGACACATGAGCGGGTTGATCCCGGTTGCCGAGGCCCTGGCGCGCATCCTCTCCGGCGTTCAGCAACCGACGGGCGAGGAACTCGTGGCGATCGGCCGGGCGGCGGGCCGCGTCCTCGCCCGCGATCTCCGCGCGACCCGGACCCAGCCACCTTTCCCGGCATCCGCCATGGACGGTTACGCGATTCGCAGCGCCGATCTGGCAAGCGTGCCGGCCCGGCTGCGTCAGGTCGGTGTCAGCGCCGCAGGGCGCGGCTTCTCCGGCACCGTCGGACCCGGCGAGACCGTCCGGACCTTCACCGGCGCACCTGTGCCTGAGGGCGCCGACGCCATTTTGATCCAGGAGAATGCGGAGGTCGACGGCGAGCACGTCACCGTGCGCGAGAGCGTCGCCGCCGGACGGTTCGTCCGCCACTCCGGCCTCGACTTCCGAGAAGGCGACCTGCTCCTCCAGGCCGGCGAGTCCCTGGATCCGCGCCGCCTGGCGCTTGCTGCCGCCGCCGGATGCCCGGACCTCTGGGTTCGCCGCGCGCCGCGCGTCGCGATCCTCGCCACGGGAGACGAGCTCGTCGCGCCCGGCGCGCAGGCGGCCTGGGATCAGATCGTCGCCTCGAACGGCCTCGCCGTGGCGGCGCTCGCCCGGGATGCGGGAGCGGAGGCGATCGACCTCGGCATCGCGGGCGACAGCCTCGAGGCTCTCGACGACGCGATCGGCCGGGCACAGGCCGCCGGCGCCGACCTTCTCGTCACCCTCGGCGGCGCCTCGGTCGGCGATCACGACCTCGTCCAGGCCGCCCTGCATCGGCAGGGCCTCGAGCTCGGGTTCTGGCGCGTCGCCTTGCGCCCCGGAAAGCCCCTGATGCATGGCCGCCTCGGCGGCATGATGGTGATTGGCCTGCCGGGCAATCCGGTCTCGGCCATCGTCTGCGGCCTGCTCTTCGTGGTACCGGCGATCCGCGCCATGCTCGGCGATCCCAAGGCCGGTGTCGATCGGAGCGAGCCCGCGATCCTTGGGTCGCCGCTCCCTGAGAATGACGGCCGCGCCGACTACATGCGTGCGCGAATCGAGACCGCGCCCGACCGCTTGCCGGTCGCTTTCCCCGAGAACCGCCAGGATTCCTCGATGCTGTCGATCCTCGGGCATGCGGAGGCTCTGCTGATCCGCGAGCCGAATGCGCCCGCAGCTGAGTCAGGCGAGACGTGCCGAATCGTGCGACTCGATCGTTCAGTCCGCTGAAGTCTGCCGCACGCTCAAAGTCACGCTGCCGGAACCCTTGCAGAACACTTGAAGAACGCTTAACGTGTTCGCGATTTGTTTCTGCGAGTGCGCCTCCGGTGCACTCGCGCAAGAGCGAGCCTGACGGATGTTGACGCGCAAACAACTGGACCTGCTTCAGTTCATCCAGCAGAGGATGCGCGAGAGCAGTGTTCCCCCCTCGTTCGACGAGATGAAGGATGCCCTCGACCTGAAGTCGAAATCAGGCATTCACCGGCTCATCACGGCACTAGAGGAGCGCGGCTTCCTGCGGCGCCTGCCCAACCGGGCTCGGGCGATCGAGGTGATTCGAATGCCCGAGAGCCTCGGTGGCCAGGAGGCTGCAAGGCCGGCGCCGACCGGAGAGGTGCGCCGGTTCACTCCCAGCGTCGTCGAGGGAGGCAAGTCGCAGAATAACCCCGCGAAGACTTCTCCGCCTCGCCCGATGATGGCGCGGGCGACGGACGAGGACGGCCGGGCCGTGATGGTGCCTGTGATGGGCCGTATCGCCGCCGGTACACCGATCTCGGCGATCCAGGACCAGAGCCACACTATCGCGATGTCGCCGGACTTCCTGGCGGGCGGCGAGCATTACGCCCTCGAGGTGCGCGGCGATTCGATGGTCGAGGCCGGCATCCTCGACGGCGACCTCGTCGTCATCCGCAAGCAGGACACGGCCGCCACGGGGGACATCATCGTTGCGCTCATCGACGACGAGGAGGCCACCCTGAAGCGCCTGCGCCGGCGCGGTTCCTCGATCGCCCTGGAGGCCGCCAACCCCGCCTATGAGACCCGCGTGCTCGGTCCCGACCGGGTCCGCATCCAGGGCCGTCTGGTGAGCCTTGTCCGCCGCTACTGAGGGCTGTCGGGCGGGATATCGGGTTCGTCGCTCTCCGGCATCTCGGACGGCAGAGCGGCGGGCTTCACCACGGGTTTCGGGTCTTGCGGGGCAGGGCGCCAGGGTTTGGTCTCACCGGGCTTGCGTACCGTGGTCAACACGGGTCCTTCGGCCGCGAAGCGGATCGCCGTCGCACCATGAGTGCGCAGGAAGGCGCCGTCGACGATCGTTCCAGCTCCGCAGTTCGGCGGCGAGGCGACGCGGGCGATGAGAATCCCGGCACGGGCGCAATCCTCGGCGAAGCCTCGCCTGTCTCTGAGGAGCGCGACCCAGCGCCCGTCCTGCGCCTGAAGGGTGCAGCCGATCCGGTCGCAGCGGGCCGTGCTGGCCTCGATGACCGTCGCAGCCGAACGCCCATCACCATCGGCCTTCAGCCACTGCTCCATCACGAAGGCGGACGGCCGTCCTAGTGTGACGAGACGCCCACTCTTGTCGCGAACGGCGGCACCCGCCGCTTCCCTATCGATGTAAATGTCGTGCCGCTGGGGCGTCGCCGCGAGCGCGACCCCGAGCGCCGCCGGAGCGAGGCCGATCCAGCGAAGGTGAGATACCGGCACTGTCAGCATGATCAGCGCGAGGGCGAGCCACGCGAGCGCCCCGCTACTGAAGGCCGGGATCACCAGGCTGGCATGCCCGAAACCGCTGATCCAGGCGGAGATCGACAGCATGCCCTGGATCGCGAGCCCCATCATCCACCAGACCGGCTGATCGAGGGCGAAGGGATAGACGAGAATTCCGAGCACCGCGGACGGCATCACCACGAGCGAGACGAGGGGCAACGTCAAGGCGTTGCCGATGAGGCCGAAGGGTTGCACGGTCTGGAAGTGGAACGTCGAGAACGGCGCCGTGGCGACCTGCGCGACGAGGGTGGTCGCGACCGTGCCGATGACGACGGCGGCGATGCCGAATAGGAACCGCATGATGCGGCTGTCGCCTTCGCTTCGAAACAGGCTCCCGTTGATGTAGCGGGCGCAGGCGATGAGGCCTGCGACGGCGCCGAACGACATCTGGAAGCTCGGCCCGAGCACGCCCTCGGGCTCGCGGGCCAATGCGATCAGGGCGGCGAGCGCGAGGTTGCGCATGCTCAAGGCCGGCCGGTCGACGAGGATCGCGCCGAGCATCACCAGCGTCATGATCAGGGATCGTTCGGCCGCGATGTCCCAGCCCGAGAACACGCAATAGGCGGTGACGCCGACCATGGCGAAGATGGCGGCGATCTTCTTGATGGGCGCGTGCAGGGCGAGGAACGGGACCGTCGCGAGAACCGCCCGCACGAGCCAGAAAACGACGCCTGCAGCGAGCACCATGTGCAAGCCTGAGATCGATACGACGTGATAAATTCCCGCTGCGCGCAAGACCTCGTTGCTCTGCGCGTCGATGAGCCCCCTTTTGCCGGTGACGAGGGCGGCCGCGACGGCACCGGCCTGCCCGCCGATCGCGTCGGCGATCCGCCGGGTCAGGGCATTGCGGGCCTCGTCCGTCGCGGCGGCGAGGCGAAGGGTCCAGGTCAGAGGACGAGGCGGCGGCCGCACCTCGATCTTGCCGACCAGGGAACCGACGGCGCCGAGGCCGCGGAAGTACGCGTCGCGCGCAAAATCGTAGCCTCCCGGGCGGGCCGCTTCCGGCGGCGGCAGCAGGCGGGCATTGGCGGCGATGAAGTCGCCCGGCTTGAGGGTCTGCGCTGTCTTGTAGGAGACTCGCACCCGAGTCGGTCGCTGATCGGGTGACAAGGTGCCGAAGCGTTCGACGAGAACGACGAGGCGGGCGCCCTCCTCCCGCTCGTCGAGGGTTTCGACAAAGCCCGTCAGCGGCGCGATGGTCGTCCGCGCGAGAACCGGCCCCGCTACCCGCGCGACGCGCCAGGCACCGGCTGAGAAGCCGAGCAGGGCCGCGATCAGCGCCAGCAGAAGCGCCCGGGCGACCGGCCGCGCCGCGCAGAAGGGCAGCACCACGCACAGCAGGATCGCGAGGCCGAGCGGGGCCGCCATCACCGGTTCGCCGGCCGTCGCGGTGAAATAGACGAGAACGCCGGCTCCGAACGCGACCGCCAGCCAGGGAAATAGACGCCGCTGGTCATGCTCCTGCGCCAGGCCCGCGAGAACCCACTCCGTGAGGCCGCGCAGCCAGTAGGCGGAGAACCCGGGGCGCGGGGCGGCGACCGCCCCCGAACTCCGAGCCCTGGCCTCGCCCGATGCCATCGCGCCTCACCGCATCGCGAAGGACTCGCCGAATTCAGGCACGAGACGATTCCTTAACGTGCCAGCAACCGCATGCTACATGCCGCCATCCGGGCCGGTCGAGTGGCCCTGGTCCCGCTTCCCCACATAAGTCAGCCCGCCCGATGTCGTCTGCCGTCGTCACCCGTTTTGCGCCCTCCCCCACCGGCTACCTCCATATCGGCGGTGCCCGTACGGCCTTGTTCAACTGGCTCTATGCCCGCCGTTTCGGCGGCCGCATGCTGCTGCGGATCGAGGACACCGACCGCGAACGCTCGACGCAAGGAGCGATCGACGCGATCGTCGACGGACTGCACTGGCTCGGCCTCGATTGGGACGGAGACGTCGTCTATCAATTCGCCCGCGCCGAGCGTCATCGCGCGGCGGCCGAGAGCCTGCTCGCCTCGGGCAACGCCTACCGCTGCTACGCGACGCCGGAAGAACTCACCGCCATGCGCGAGGCGGCACGCGCCGAAGGCCGGCCAATGCGCTACGACGGCCGCTGGCGCGACCGCGATCCGTCCGAAGCCCCGGCAGGCGTCAAGCCGGTGATCCGCCTGCGCGCGCCTTCGGAGGGCGAAACGGTGGTCGAGGACGGCGTCCAGGGCCGCGTAGTCTGGCAGAACCGCGACCTCGACGACCTCGTCTTGCTCCGCTCGGACGGCAACCCGACCTACATGCTCGCCGTCGTCGTCGACGACCACGACATGGGCGTGACCCATGTCATCCGCGGCGACGACCACCTCACCAATGCGGCTCGCCAGAGCCAGATCTACCAGGCTTTGGACTGGCCAGTGCCGAACATGTCCCATATCCCGCTGATCCACGGGTCAGACGGCGCCAAGCTGTCGAAACGCCACGGCGCTCTCGGGGTCGATGCCTATCGCGACCTCGGCTATCTGCCGAGCGCCCTGCGCAACTACCTCGTGCGCCTCGGCTGGAGCCACGGCGACCAAGAGATCTTCTCGACCGACGAGATGATCGCGGCCTTCGACCTGCCGGCGATCGGCCGCTCGCCCGCCCGCTTCGATTTCGCCAAGCTCGAGAACCTCAACGGCATCTACATCCGCGGCGCCGAAGATTCGCAGATCGTCGATGCCATCGACGGCATCCTGCCGGCCCTTGGCCCTGCCCGTGGCATCCCCGCGCCGATGCCTGCGGATCTGCGAGAGAAGTTCACCGCGGCGATGCCGGGCCTGAAGGAGCGCGCCAAGACCCTCGTCGACCTCCTCGACAGCGCCTATTACCTCACCGCCGCCCGACCGTTGACCCTCGACGAGAAGGCCGCCGCGCTTCTCAACCCGGACGCGCGCGCGCGTCTCGCCGCAATCCTCCCGCCGCTCGAAGCCCTGCCCGAATGGGATGCGACCTCGACCGAGGGCGCGGTCCGCCTCTTCGCCGAAAGCGCCAGCCTGAAGCTCGGACAGGTCGCACAGCCCTTGCGAGCGGCGCTCACCGGCCGGGCCACCTCGCCGCCGCTCTTCGACGTGATGGCGGTGCTCGGGCGCGAGGCGAGCCTCGGTCGCCTGCGCGACCAGATCGAGGTTGCCTGAAAACGGTGACATCCCGGCCCGGATTTCGCTTCGAGAGGACCGGGTGTCGCGGAGCGTGAGTTGAAGGTCGAAGATCGATCCGCTAACCCGGTGACGGTGTTCGCACTTGCAGCAATCCAAGCAGGCGGACACCCGATGCCGATCGTCGCTTCGTCGTCAGGCGGGCCGGTTCGGCATCATCGCCACGGTCCGTCCTCTGCCAGGAAAGGGTCCACGTCTCCATGAGCGCATCCAGCACGATCACCGTGGGCGACAAGCAGGTCGAGCTTCCGATCAAGACCGGGACCATCGGCCCCGACGTCATCGACATCGGCAAGCTCCACGCCAAGACCGGAGCCTTCACCTTCGATCCGGGCTTCACATCGACGGCGTCCTGCGAATCCAAGATCACCTATATCGACGGCGATGCCGGCATCTTGCTCTATCGCGGCTACCCGATCGAGCAGATCGCCGAGCAGGGCGACTTCCTCGAGACCTGCTACCTAATGCTGTTCGGCGAGTTGCCGACGCCGGCTCAGAAGGCCGATTTCGACTACCGGGTCACGCGCCACACCATGGTGCACGACCAGATGAACCGGTTCTTCCAGGGCTTCCGCCGCGACGCGCACCCGATGGCCATCATGGTCGCCTGCGTCGGCGCGCTCTCAGCGTTCTATCACGACTCGACCGACATCTCGGACGACAAGCAGCGGATGATCGCGTCACTGCGCATGATCGCCAAGATGCCGACACTCGCGGCGATGGCCTACAAGTATTCGATCGGCCAACCCTTCGTCTATCCGAAGAACGACCTCGACTATACATCAAACTTTCTGCGGATGTGCTTTGCCGTTCCGTGCGAGGAATTCGTCGTCAACCCGATCTTCGCTCGCGCACTTGATCGGATATTCATTCTCCACGCTGACCACGAGCAGAACGCCTCGACCTCGACTGTGAGGCTCGCGGGTTCGTCTGGCGCAAACCCCTTCGCTTGCGTTGCGGCCGGCATCGCCTGCCTGTGGGGGCCAGCCCATGGCGGCGCCAACGAGGCGGCGCTGAAGATGCTCGAGGAGATCGGCACTCCCGACAACGTCGCCAAATACGTCGCCAAGGCCAAGGACAAGAACGACCCGTTCCGCCTGATGGGCTTCGGCCATCGCGTCTACAAGAACTATGATCCGCGCGCGCGGATCATGCAGAAGACCACGCACGAGGTGCTCGGGCAGCTCGGCATCAAGGACGACCCGTTGCTCGAAGTCGCCGTGCAGCTCGAGCAGATTGCTCTCAAAGACGACTACTTCATCGAGAAGAAGCTCTACCCGAACATCGACTTCTATTCGGGCATCACCCTCAAGGCGATGGGCTTTCCGACCTCGATGTTCACGGTTCTCTTCGCACTCGCGCGGACCGTTGGCTGGATCGCCCAATGGGCCGAGATGATCGAGGACCCGTCCCAAAAGATCGGCCGCCCGCGCCAGCTCTATATCGGCCCGGAACAGCGCGAGTACG
>NZ_JAIETD010000033.1 GCF_019745455.1 Methylobacterium sp. | reverse complement strand
GTTAGACACCCGGCGCAGGGGCGCACGATGCTACGACAGGCCGGCAGGACCATCCGGACGACGCCGCCACCGACGCCCCGCAAAGCTGCCTCGGAAGCCTGATATGAGATCAGCCTCGACCGATCGTTCCGGTATCCGCGACACGTTGTGCCGCGACGGCCGGCGGGCATGAGCCTGATCAAACGCATCGGCCGGGCCGCGCCGGTCCAGAACGCCCTTGGCATGCTCGCCGAGCGCTACCTGCGGCTCGTGCGGCGAACCAACCATTTCGTCGTCGAGCCGACGGAGCCCAATGCCTGGCTTGACGGATTGTCGCCCTTCATCGCCGGGATGTGGCACGGCCAGCACACGATGATCTCGTTCATGCGCCGGCCGCACGACCGCATCGCCACCATCATCTCGCGGTCGGCGGACGGCAACGTCAACACCATCACGTTGACCCGCATGGGCGTGAGCGTGATCCGCGCTTCCGGCGCCCGCGGCCGGGCTGTCCGCGACATCCGGGCGAAGGGCGGTGCCGAGGGCCTGCGGGCCATGCTGCGCGCCCTCAAGGACGGCCAGACGGTCGCCTTCAGCGCGGACGTGCCGAAGGTCTCCCGCCGCTGCGACGAAGGCATCCTCACCCTCGCTCGCTTCTCCGGTCGACCGATCGTGCCGGTCGCCGTGGTGACGAGCCGCCACCTGCGCTTCAACAGCTGGGACCGGGCCTGTTTCGGGCTTCCCTTCGGACGCGGTGCGATGGTGTTCGGCGAGCCCATCATGGTTCCGCGCGAGATCGAGCCCGACGCCTTCGAAGTAATCCGTTTGAGGGTGCAGGACGAGATGAACCGCGTTCATGACCGCGCCTACTCCCTGGTCGGACGTCCGGACCGCATCGGGAACCCGCCATGAAGGCGCCCCCTCTCACCGTCGCGCTCAAGGCTTATGGAGCCGGCATCATCCTGGCTGAGCCGGCCCTCGCTGGGCTTCTGGCGTTGCGCGCTCGGCGTGGCAAGGAGGATCCCGCTCGCTTGCCCGAGCGCAAGGGCTTGGCTGGCCGCCTGCGCCCGAAGGGACGGTTGTGCTGGATGCACGGAGCGAGCATCGGCGAGGCCCTGTCGCTGGTCGGCCTCGTCGATGGGATGATCGCGCGCGGGTTCTCTGTCCTGGTGACGACGGGCACCCGCAGCGCGGCGGAACTCATCGGCGGCCGGCTGCCGCCGCAGGCGTTCCACCAATACGTCCCCCTCGACGCATCGCGCTGGGTGGCACGCTTCCTCGATCATTGGCGGCCCGATCTCGCCTTGGTCGCGGAATCCGAGATCTGGCCGAACACCGTCATGGCCTTGCACGCCCGCGGCATCCCGCTCCTCGTCGTCAACGGTCGCATGTCGGAGCGATCCTTCAAGGGCTGGAGCCGTTCGCCGCGTACCGCCGAAGCCCTGCTGTCTCGGATTGCGGTATGCCTCACGCAGACCAAGGACGACGCAGAGCGCTTCGCCCGTCTCGGTGCACCGCGGGTGAGCGTCACCGGCAACCTGAAATACGACTCGGCCGTGCCCGTGGTCGATCACAGTCATCTTGCGCACCTGAGCAGCATCGTCGGCGAGCGACCGGTCTGGGTCGCCGCGAGCACCCATCCGGGCGAGGACGCGATGGTAGGGCAGGTGCATCTCGCGCTGAGATCCGCTCTGCCGAACCTTCTCACTATCCTTGTGCCGCGCCACCCTCACCGCGGCCCCGACATCGCGCGCGACATCGCGGCGACAGGCCTGCGCACCGCTCGCCGCTCCCAGGGCGGTTGGCCACATGGGGCCGTCGACCTCTACGTTGCCGACACCCTCGGGGAACTCGGGCTGTTCTATCGCTTGAGCCCCCTCGTCTTCCTCGGTGGCTCCCTGGTGCCCCATGGCGGTCAGAACCCGATCGAGCCGACCCGGCTCGCCGCCGCTGTCCTGCACGGCCCGCATGTCGAGAATTTCACGCAGGTCTACGGTGCCCTCGACGCTGCGGGCGGCGCGCTGCCGGTGGCGGACGAGCAGGACCTCGCCGTGGCGGTCGGCGATCTCCTGCGCGATCCCAACCGCCTGCGGGCGATCGCGGCATCCGGCCAGACCGCCCTGCGGCCGTTCGAGGGCGCCCTCGACCGCACCCTTGCGGTGATCGACCCCTTCATCGCCCAGATGAAGCTCACGGCCATGGCCTCGGCCTCGTGACCCGGTCCTGATGCGTGCGCCGGCCTTCTGGGAGGCTTCCCCGAGCCACCCGGCCGCACGGCTGCTCAGCCCGCTCGGCTCGTTCTATGGCCTGTTCACGGCGGCCAGAATGGATCGTCCCGGAGCTACCGGCCCTTGCCCCGTCATTTGCGTTGGCAACCTGACCCTCGGCGGCGCCGGCAAGACCCCGACCGCCCTGGCGATCGCCGCGATGCTGCGTGGCCTCGGCGCGGCCCCTGCCTTCCTCACCCGCGGCTACGGCGGACGCCTTCCCGGTCCGGTGCTGGTCGATGCCGGCCGGCACGATGCGGCCGAGATCGGCGACGAGGCCCTCCTGCTCACCCGCGAGGCGATGACCGTCGTCGCCCGCGACCGACCTGCCGGCGCTCGCCTCTGCGTCGTCTCCGGCGCATCCGTCGTCGTCATGGATGACGGGCTTCAGAACCCGAGTCTGATGAAGGACCTCGCCCTCGCCGTGGTGGATGCGGGGGCGGGCATCGGCAACGGGCTACCTTTTCCGGCGGGTCCCCTGAGGGTCCCGCTCGACCGCCAGTGGCGCCACGTCGATGCAATGGTGCTCGTGGGCGAGGGATCGGCCGGGGAGGCGGTGGCCGATCTTGCGGCCGCAAGAGGGTTGCCGATCTTCCGGGCCCGGCTGGTGCCGCACCACTCCGCTCGCGAACTTGCCGGACGCTGCCTCCTGCCCTTCGCCGGCATCGGGCGGCCGTCAAAGTTCTTCGCGACTTTGCGCGAGGCCGGGGCCGAACTGTCGGGCGAACGCAGCTTCCCGGATCACCATCCCTATCGCGACAGCGACCTCACGAGCCTCGTCGCCGAGGCGCGGAAACTCGGCGCCGACCTGATCACGACGCAGAAGGATGCGGTGCGCCTGCCGAAGTCGTTCGTCGGTCGGGTCGAGACGCTGGCGGTGTCGCTGCGCTTCGCCGACGAAGTTGCGGTGATGGCTTTGCTGCGCACGAAGCTTCTTGCATTCGGGCGGAGAGTGCCGCGCTCGTCCTAGTCGTTCCTCTGGCTCATCCCCAGCCGTTGCATCACCGCCTCGGGCGTCGCGTAGGCCTCCTGGCGCTCGACGCTCCAGTAGCGCAGGTCGTCGAGGGGGATCGGCGCGCCCGTCACGGCACAGCGCACGAAGGTGCCCGGCTTGATCACCCGCATGGTGCCGTCGCCGTATTCAACGACGGCCTCCCCTGGGCCACCCCGATCGTATCGACCCAGCATTGTCCTCACCCGGTCCAGAAACCTGCTCCCACATCTTCTTAAGAGCCCGGCCGAACGTTGTCGACGCGACGGGTCTCGACAGGCCCCTGGGCTTGGTGCCTAACGTGGTCCATGAACCTCATGCCTTTCCGGACAAACGATCCATGAACGGCAGCGCCGAGGCGCTCTCCGCACTCTTCGCCGCCGCGCAGGCGGCGCGCGAGCGGGCCTATGCCCCCTATTCGCGCTTCCGCGTCGGCGCGGCCGTCCTTGATGAGGCGGGGGCCGTCCATGCCGGCTGCAATGTCGAGAACGCGGCCTACCCGGTCGGCACCTGCGCCGAGGCCGGGGCCATCGCCACGATGATCGCGAATGGCGGAAAGCGGATCACGGCGATCCTCGTCCTCGGCGACGGACCGGCTCTGGTGACGCCCTGTGGCGCCTGCCGGCAGCGCATCCGCGAATTCGCCGATCCCACGACGGACATCCACGTCGCCGGCCCGGAAGGCGTGCGAAGGAGCTTCACCCTGGAGGCGCTCCTGCCCGCCTCCTTCGGACCGGACAACCTCGCGTGACCGCGATCGGCGACGACGCCGTCGCGGCCGCCGCAGCGTACATCGTGGAGCGAGGCTTTGCCGGCCCCTATGCCTGCGCGATCGTCACCGGCACCGGGCTCGGCGCCCTCGTCGCCTGCCTCGACGATCGTGTCTCGCTGCCATATCGCGAGATCCCCGGCTTCCCGGCACCGCGGGTCAGCGGTCATGGCGGTACGCTTCACCGCGGCCTGATCGCGGGGCGGCCGGTGCTGGCCTACGAGGGCCGTGCTCACGCCTATGAGACGGGTGACGCCGCGGCGATGCGTGTGCCCGTCGGTCTCGCCTCGATGTTCGGCGCCGGTGCGCTCCTCCTTACCAATGCCTCGGGCTCGCTGATGCCGCAGGCCGGCCCCGGCAGCCTCGTTGCGCTCAGCGACCACATCAATCTTTCAGGGCTCAATCCGCTCATCGGCGAGTCGAGCGATGCCCGTTTCGTGCCGATGGTCGGGGCCTATGACGAAGGTCTCCGGAACGACCTGTTGGCTGCCGCCAAGGCCTGCGGCATCGCCCTGCACGAGGGCGTCTATGCCTGGTTCTCGGGGCCGAGCTTCGAGACCCCTGCAGAGGTGCGGATGGCCGGGCTCCTCGGGGCCGACCTCGTCGGCATGTCCACCGTACCGGAAGTGATTTTCGCCCGCTTCTTCGGACTGAAAGTCGCTGCCGTTTCGGTCGTCACCAACCTCGCCGCCGGCATCGGCGGCGGCGATCCCCATCATGCCGAGACCAAGGCGCAGGCTGGAGCCGCGGTCGACGACCTCGCCCGCCTGTTCGAAGCCTTCGTCGCGAGACTGCCAGGAGGTTCAAAAGGATGACGCCGTCCGAACAGGCCGCCTTCGCCCGGCGCGCCCTCCCGCTCCTCGACCTCACGGATCTGAGCGATTCCTGCACCGAGACCGGTATCGATGCCCTCTGCGCCAAGGCCCGTGCCGGTGGCGCGGCGGCGATCTGTGTCTGGCCGCAATTCGTCACCCGCGGGGCTCGCGCGCTCGCGGGAACCGGCATCGCGATCGCCACCGTCATCAATTTCCCGAAGGGCGGCGAGGATGTCGAGCGCGCCGTCGAGGACACCGAGGAGGCGCTGGGTGACGGAGCGCAGGAGATCGACCTCGTCCTCCCCTATCGCGCCTTCCTGCAGGGCGACGAGAGGCCGGCGCGCGAGATGATCGAGGCGGTCCGCGGTCTCTGCGACGGCGACCGTCTGCTCAAGGTCATCCTCGAAACCGGTGAGTTGAGGTCGCCGGAGGCGATCACCGCCGCGAGCCGGCTCGCCCTGGAGGCGGGCGCGGATTTTCTGAAGACCTCCACCGGCAAGAGCCCGGTCTCCGCGACGCTCGACGCCGCGAGCGCGATGCTGACTGTCATCCGCGACCATCGTGGTGCCCGGCCGGCCGGACTCAAGATCTCCGGCGGCCTGCGCAGCCTCGCCGATGCCGAGCCCTATCTCGCCCTCGCCGACACCGTGATGGGGCCGAACTGGGCGAGCCCGGCGCGCTTCCGCTTCGGGGCGAGCAGCCTCTATGCCGAACTCGTTGCCGCGAGGGATGCCGTTCCATGAAGCTGCCCCAGGAACTCATCCGGGCCAAGCGCGACGGGCAGGTTCTCGATGCGGAGGAGATCGAAGCCTTCATCGCGGGCCTCACCGACGGCCGCGTTACCGAAGGCCAGGCTGCGGCCTTCGCCATGGCGGTGTTCTTTCGCGGGTTGTCGCTCCCAGAGCGCGTGGCACTCACCCGCGCGATGACGCGATCGGGAACCGTGCTCGCCTGGGACCTGCCCGGCCCGGTTCTCGACAAACATTCGAGCGGCGGCGTCGGCGACACGGTTAGCCTGCCGCTCGCGCCGATGGTGGCGGCCTGCGGCGGCTACGTGCCGATGATCTCGGGGCGCGGCCTCGGCCATACCGGCGGTACCCTCGACAAGCTCGCCAGCATCCCGGGCTACGACGTCGCCCCCGACCTCGACCGATTCCGGGCGGTGGTGCGCGAGTCGGGCTGCGCCATCATCGGGCAGACCGCCGACCTCGCCCCTGCCGACCGTCGGCTCTATGCCATCAGGGACGTCACCGGAACGGTCGAGTCCCTCGATCTCATCACCGCCTCGATCCTCTCGAAGAAGCTCGCCGCCGGGCTCGACGGGCTGGTGATGGACGTGAAGACCGGCTCCGGCGCCTTCATGGCGAGCCTCGATGATGCGCGCGGGCTTGCGGAGAGCATCGTCGGCGTGGCGAACGGCGCCGGCTTGCGCACCGTTGCTCTAATCACCGACATGGATGCGCCGCTCGCTTCGTCGGCCGGCAATGCGTTGGAGGTCGCCTACGCGCTGGATTACCTCACCGGACAGTTGCGCGAACCGGCTTTCCACGCAGTGACGGTGGCGCTCGGGGCCGAGATGCTGGTGCTGGGCGGCCTCGCTCCCGACCTTGCGGAGGCCTCGGCGCGACTCGAAAAAGCGCTGTTGTCAGGCAAGGCGGCAGAGTGCTTCGGACGTATGGTTGCGGCACTCGGCGGCCCCGCCGACCTGGCCGAGAGAGCAGGGGAATACCTGCCGGAGGCGCCGGTCGTCAGGTCTGTTCACCCAAAGGAGCCGGGCATCGTCGCTACGATCGCGACGCGCGAACTCGGCCTTGCCGTCATCGGGCTCGGCGGCGGACGTACGCGGCCACAGGACGATATCGATCCGGCCGTCGGGCTCGCCAGGCTGGCGCGCCCGGGGGAGGAGGTCGGGCCGGGCCGGGCCCTCGGCATCGTCCACGCCCGGTCCGAGAACGAGGCGGACGAGGCGGAGGCGGCGTTGCGCGCCGCCTACGCTGTCGGTTCAGATCGCCCGGCCACCGGTGCCGCCATCATCACGCGGATCGGATGACGGCACCGGGACACGCCCTTCAATAGCGGTAATAGCCGCGATGACCGCCGTGGCGATGACCATGGTGGTGGTGCCGATGGCCCCAACCGTGATCCCGATGGCCCCAGCCGCGATGACGGTGGTGACCGCCCCAACCGCGGCGGTAGCCGTAATCATCATGGCGTCCCCAGCCATACTGCACCGGGACAATCCCGGCCTCGGCCGGCTGACCGACGAGAACTGAAGCCGCGGGGAGCGGTGCCGCTTGAGCTCCGCCGGAAGCGAGACCCGCGAGGGTTAGTGCTGCGGCAGCCAAGCCGCCGCGGACGAAACGGTTGAGATGACGAGAGACCATGACGGTATTCCTGTCTGCTGCCGCCGAGAGAGCCTCGGCTTGACTCCAGGATTACCGGGCTTTCGCTGAACGCCGTCCGTCCTCCGAATTCATCGAGCGTTGTGCAAATCCGTCAGGGCCGGCGGTAGACCCAGACCCGGGCCGGCGGCAGGTTGAGCCAGACCTTGTTGGAGCGGCTCGCCATATAGCTGCCGGCATCGCAGCGCTTCGGGATCGGCGGCACGAGCGCATAGGTGAACTGCACGAATGGCGCGCTCGGCTGCATCAGGTCGTGGGCCGCATTGAGCAGGCTGAGCCGCTGCTCAAGGGGCTTCGTGAACAGCGGCAGGCTGGAGATCGTGGCGGCGCCCTTGGCCGACAGCAGCGGGCCGGCCGTTTCGCGGATCGCGTATGCGTCGCCCTGGACGATCGTCGCCCGCGGAAAGCGCCGCTCGAGGAGGTCGCAGAAGTCCGGGTTGTACTCGATCAGGATCAGCCGTTCCTGCGCGATGCCACGGCGCACCAGGGCATCGGTCACAGGGCCGGTGCCCGGTCCCAGCTCGATCACAGGCCCGTCGACCCTCGGATCGACATAGGACGCCATCGTCCTCGCCAGCATCTTGCCCGACGGTGTCACCGAACCCGTGACAAGGGGGCGCTCGAACCAGGAGCGAAGGAACCGGGCTTCGTCCTCCAGCGGGTCGCGCCGCGCGCTGATCGACTGCGTCGCGACGAAAGCCTTGTCGCGGGAGGATTTGGCGTTCGAGCGGCGAAGCGACGGCAAGACCCAACGTCCTCAGGTTGCTGACGATACGGGAAGGCTAGACGACGAAAGAGGTGACACAGTCAAGCTGCCGCCAACAGGGCAAGAGACAAGCCAACAGGCGACGAGCGCAACCGCGGCTTCCATCGCATAACCGTCTCGGTCGATTTTTGATCCAGACGCTGAAGAAGGGTTTCTCTGGCCCTCAGGAATTTCGTTCCTCAAGGTCTGGCAGTCCCGCTGAGTCCGCCGAGGAAATCTCGCATCTTCGAGAAGAAGCCTGCGCTTTCCGGGTGGGTCTCGTCCGAGGCCGATTGGTCGAATTCCTGCAGCAACTCGCGCTGACGCTTGGTCAGGCTCTGCGGAGTCTCGACGAAGACCTGGATGTAGAGGTCGCCGACATCGCGAGAGCGAAGAACCGGCATCCCCTTGCCCTTGATGCGGAACTGTTTGGCCGTCTGGGTGCCGGCCGGAATACGCACCTGGGTCTGGGTGCCGTCGATCACCGGCACGGTGATGTCGCCGGACAGAGCCGCGGTGACCATCGAGATCGGCACGCGGCAAAACAGATCGGCGCCGTCGCGCTGGAAGAAGGTGTGCGGCTTGATCGAGAGGAAGACGTAGAGGTCGCCGGCCGGGCCGCCGCGCTGGCCGCTCTCGCCCTCGCCGGCGAGGCGGATGCGCAGTCCGTCATCGACGCCGGCGGGCACGTTGATCGAGAGCGTGCGCTCGCGGGTAAGCCGCCCGGCGCCGCTGCAGGTCGTGCAGGGATCGTCGACGATCTCGCCGCGGCCGTGGCAGTTCGGGCAGGTCCGCTCGATGGCGAAGAAGCCCTGCGCCGCACGAACCCGGCCGTAGCCGCCGCAGGTTGTGCAGGGCCGCGGCTTCGAGCCGGGCTTGGCGCCGGTGCCACTGCAGGTATCGCAGCTGATCGCGGTCGGGATCGTGATCGTCTCGGTCTTGCCGGAGAAGGCCTCCTCCAGCGTGATCTCGAGGTTGTAGCGCAGGTCCGCACCGCGCTCGCGGCCGGGCGTCGGGCGCCCGCCGCGACCCGCGCCGGCGGCACCGCGGCCGTCGCCGAAGAAGTTGTCGAAGATGTCCGACATGAAGTCGCCGAACTCGTTTCCGAATCCGGGCCCGCCTGGACCTCCACCCTGGCTGAAGGCGGCGTGGCCGAAGCGGTCATAGGCTGCACGCTTCTGTCCGTCGGAGAGGCACTGGTAGGCCTCGTTGAGCTCCTTGAACTTGAGCTCGGCCTCCTTGTCGCCAGGGTTGCGGTCCGGGTGGTAGACCATGGCGAGCTTGCGGAAAGCCGACTTCATCTCGCCGTCGGACGCGGTCTTTGAGACGCCCAGGATCTCGTAATAGTCCCGCTTCGACATGCCTGCCCTCAGGTCCGCACAAGCCGATCCCCGGACTTGGAGGGTCCAGGGATCAGGCCGTCATCGTTCTCGTGTGATCAGCGACGAAAGGGCAGGCTCTCGCCCGCCCCTTCTGCGTTCTTCAAAGAAGCCTTATGCGCGCTTCTTCTGATCCTTGTCATCGACTTCCTGGAAGTCGGCGTCGATGACGTCCTCCTTCTTCGGATCGGTGCCGGCAGCGGCCTCAGGGCCGCCCTCCGGCGTCTGGCTCGCGGCGTACATCGCCTCGCCGAGCTTCATCGATGCCTGCATCAGGTCCGTGGTGCGAGCCTTGATGACGTCGACGTCGTCGCCTTCGAGAGCGGTGCGAAGCGCCGTCATCGCGGTCTCGATGCCATCCCGGTCGCCCTGCGAGACCTTGTCGCCGTACTCCTTCACCGACTTCTCGGTGGCATGGATAAGGCTCTCGCCCTGGTTCTTCACCTCGACGACTTCGCGACGCTTCTTGTCCGCCTCGGCATTGGCCTCGGCGTCCTTGACCATCTTCTCGATGTCGGCGTCCGAGAGGCCACCGGAAGCCTGGATGCGGATCTGGTGCTCCTTGTTCGTCGCCTTGTCCTTGGCCGTCACGTTGACGATGCCGTTGGCGTCGATGTCGAAGGTCACCTCGATCTGCGGCAGGCCGCGCGGAGCCGGCGGGATGCCGACGAGGTCGAACTGGCCGAGCAGCTTGTTGTCGGCTGCCATCTCGCGCTCACCCTGGAAGACCCGGATGGTGACTGCGTTCTGGTTGTCCTCAGCCGTCGAGAACGTCTGGGACTTCTTCGTCGGGATCGTGGTGTTGCGGTCGATGAGCCGGGTGAACACGCCGCCGAGCGTCTCGATGCCGAGCGACAGCGGCGTCACGTCGAGGAGCAGCACGTCCTTGACGTCGCCCTGGAGCACGCCGGCCTGGACCGCGGCGCCGATCGCCACGACCTCGTCCGGGTTGACGCCCTTATGGGGCTCCTTTCCGAAAAAGGCTTTGACCACCTCCTGGACCTTGGGCATGCGGATCATGCCGCCGACGAGCACGACCTCGTCGATCTCGCTCGCCGACACGCCGGCATCCTTTAGCGCCTTGCGGCAGGGCTCCATCGTGCGCTGAACGAGGTCGTCGACCAAGCTCTCGAACTTGGCGCGGCTGAGCTTCAGCGCGAGGTGCTTCGGCCCGGTGGCATCGGCGGTGATGTAGGGCAGGTTGATCTCGGTCTGGGTGGCCGAGGACAACTCGATCTTCGCCTTCTCGGCAGCCTCCTTGAGGCGCTGGAGGGCGAGCTTGTCCTTGGTCAGGTCGATGCCCTGCTCGCGCTTGAACTCGGTGGTCAGGTACTCGACCACGCGGTTGTCGAAATCCTCGCCGCCGAGGAAGGTATCGCCGTTCGTCGACTTCACCTCGAATACGCCGTCGCCGATCTCGAGGATCGAGACGTCGAAGGTGCCACCGCCAAGGTCGTAGACCGCGATGGTGCCGGACTTCTTCTTGTCGAGGCCGTAGGCGAGGGCGGCAGCCGTCGGCTCGTTGATGATGCGCAGCACCTCGAGCCCGGCGATCCTGCCGGCATCCTTGGTGGCCTGACGCTGGGCGTCGTTGAAGTAGGCCGGCACCGTGATGACGGCCTGCGTCACCGGCTGGCCGAGATGCGCCTCGGCCGTCTCCTTCATCTTCTGTAGCGTGAAGGCGGAGATCTGCGAGGGCGAGTACTTCTTGCCGTCGGCCTCGACCCATGCGTCGCCGTTGTCGCCCTTGGCGATCTTGTAGGGGACGAGGCCCTTGTCCTTCTGGGTCATCGGGTCGTCGTAGGTACGGCCGATGAGGCGCTTGATCGCGAAGAAGGTGCGCTCTGGGTTCGTCACCGCCTGGCGCTTGGCCGGCTGGCCGACGAGGCGCTCGCCGTCGTCGGTGAAGGCGACGATGGACGGCGTGGTGCGGGCGCCTTCTGCATTCTCGATGACCTTGGGCTGCGTGCCTTCCATGACGGCCACGCACGAATTGGTGGTGCCCAAGTCGATGCCGATAACTTTACCCATGGTGGGATCCCTCTGTTGGTGTTCTGCAAGCAGACCGCCGAGCCCCGAAGCAGCTCGGCCCATGGCGGTGCGTACTGGAATTCGTGAGAACGGGGCCGATCCGGATCGCGTGACCGAAACGGTCGAATCCGGGTCTTAATCCCGCGCCCCGTCGGATATAAGAAGGTGTATGCGGGGCCGCAAGACGAGCCGCCGGCAATGGTTTCGGCCGTTTGCCAGCCCTTCGGACGAAGTTCCGTGCTTGGCGGTCCGTACCAGAGCCTCCGGAACGGTTTGTTGCGGGAACGCCACGCCCGCTCGAACGCTGACGTGTTAATCTCGCTTTAACCTGTCAAGCCTTCCTGCGACACCGGCCCGAAAGTCCTGATGCGTCCGACCCGCGTTTTCCTGCTGACGGCCCTGATCCCGGTCGTGCTTTCCGCAACAGGCCTCGTCGTCACCCCGCGAGCAGCCCTGGCGCAATCCTTCTTCGAAGACCTGTTCGGCATCGGCCGAGGCGCCAAGCCGCCGGTGCCTCCGCGCGGGATTCCAGCGCCACCTCCGCAGGGTCCGCCCGGCGAGCCTGGCGTTCCTAGTATCCCGGCCGAACCTGGTGCGGAATCGAAGCCTGCCGCTCCGGCGCCGGCACGGCCGGTTCTGCTGAAGGTTCCCGCGGAGGACAACGTCTTCGGCCAGGAGCTGATGCGGAACGGCTCCGCCGGGTCGCTCAAGCTCGAACGGGCCGGGAACACCATCGTCGCGCGCGTCACGCTTCCCGGCTCAAAGGTCTCGCAGCCGGCCGAGGCCTGTAAGATCCCGCTCAACGGTGGCGCGCCCATGACGCTGACCAGCGAGGCGCGGGCGGATGGAATTCCGCGGTTCGAGGCGGCGGGGGGCGAGTGCCCGCTGCGGTTCGAGGTTCTGGAGGGTTCCGTCCTGGTGACGGCGCTCTCAAGCACTCCGGTCTGCACCTTCGCGGCGGCCGATTGCGCGACGACGCCTGTGGGCCTCTGGGGACCGGCCGGCGCGACTCTGATCCCGCGCTCGGCCGAGTTGGACACCGCCCGCGGCGTCGCCGACAAGGCGGTGCGCGACAATTATAAGGTGATGACCCAGCGGGCCCGCGGACAGGACATCCGCCCCATCGTGACAGAACAGGCCGCCTTCTCCTCCGATCGAGAGCAACTCTGCCGCAGCTATGCCCGCGAAGGCGCGCACGGCTTCTGTCACGTCCGGATCAGCGAGGCCCGTGCCATCGCGCTCGCGACGCGCCTCGGCGTCACCCCGAGCGCCGCCCCGTCATCGGCGGCGGCTGCCCCGCGGCCCCGCCGCAAGCCGGCGGTCGAGGGGCTCAACCCCGATGCGGCCGGAGTTCCCGACTAGTGGTCAGGCGTGTCCGGCGCTGAGCGAGAGCATGGCCGGATCGATGCCGTTCGACCGCAATATCCGCTCGTACTTGGCGCTAAGCTCCGTGTGGAAGATCAGGTCTGGATCGGCCGGGCAGGTGAGCCAGCCATTGGCCATGATCTCGGTCTCGAGCTGCCCCGGCTGCCAGCCGGCATAACCGAGGGCGAGCACTGCGTTGGCCGGCCCGTCGCCCGTGGCGATAGCCCGCAGGATCTCGACCGTGGCGGTGAGGCAGATGCCGTCGTCGATGAGCAGCGTCGATTGAGCGATATGGAAGTCGTCGCTGTGCAGGACGAAGCCGCGCTTGGCGTCGACCGGGCCGCCCATCAGCACCGGCATGTGGCCGATGCGCTCGCGCAGGCGGATCGCGTCCGATTCTGTCGCGATGTCGAGCTGGACCAAAAGGTCGGGCATGTTCAGGTCGTCGACGGCCTTGTTGAGGATGATCCCCATCGCCCCGTCGGCGGAATGCGCGCAGACATAGATGACGGAGCGAGAGAAACGCTCGTCGAGCAAGCCCGGCATCGCAACCAGGAACTGTCCGTCGAGGTAGCCAGAACTCTCGGTGGTGTGTGCTGACGTCTGCATGGAGGCGATGCTATCCCGCCCGCCCGCTTTGTCCAGCGGACAAAACGCGGTGCACCATTGCGGGATGCCTCAAAAACGGGTGGTCAGGGCCGTCAGCCAATCGGGCGAGGCGGCGACCAATGCGGCTTCGACGCTCTTGTCGATTCCGAGGAGGATCGCCGCGCCGGTGACCACCAGGATCGCACCGAGGGCTGCTTTCAGGCCCTTTCCGATACCCATCATCCGGTCGCGCCAGCGCATCAGCATCTCGCGCGACAGGGTCCCGAGGATGAGGAGCGGCAGGGCAGCTCCGAGCCCGAACAGCAGCATGGTCAGAGCTACGGAACCAAGGTCGCGACCCTGGGAGGCGAGCAGCGAAGCGGCTCCGAGGGTCGGGCCGACACACGGGCTCCAGACGGCGCCGAGCAGCAGGCCGACGCCGAACTGACCCGAGAGACCCGTCGTGGAGATGCCGCCGAAGCGGTTCTCGGTCCAGTCGCTCAACGGACCCGCCGCAACGGCGAGGCGGGTTTGCGCTGCGGGGAGGAGGAGCACCAGCCCGACCGCGACGAGCATGATCGCGGCGACCATCCGGAAGATGCCGGTATCGAGCCCGATCGCAAACCCGATGGTGGCGACGAACAGCCCGATCACCACGAAGGACAGGGCGAGCCCCAGTGCCAGGGCGGCTGGGCCGTAACGGTGCTCGGACGCGGCGGCGCCTAGGACGAGCGGAAGCAGCGGCAGGACGCAGGGCGACAACACCGAGAGGATGCCTGCCACGAAGGCGAGGCCGAGCTCTGCGTTCATCGGCGGGTTCTCCCGCCTACACCGAACATCGAACCTCGTTCCGGGCGCTGGATCACAGCGACTTCTCGATGAGTCCCTCGATCCACTCGGCCTGCGTCTCGCCGACCGAGCGGCCGACTTCCTTCGTCCCCTTGAACACGATCAGCGTGCTCTGCATGCGGGCGTCGAACCGGCGCAGGACGTCCTTCTGGCTGTCGAAATCGACGTCGAAAATCTGCAGGTTCTTGAAGCGCGGATCCCGGACGAGCTTGGCGAGCACCGCCTTCTGCGACTTGCAGATCGGGCACCAGGGCGCGCTGACCTCGACGAGGATCGGCTTGCCGGCTTTCTGTGCCGCCTCGAACGCTTCTGGCGAGAACCGGGCGGAATTCGCCGCATAGCCTGGGCCGGCGAGGACCAGGGAGAGGACGGCGATGAGGGAGAGAAGAGACCGGCGCAGCATCGTGGCGAGCTTTCGTGCGAGGGGCGAGGAAAACCGCGGCGCCTGGAAAGAGGTTCAGCATAGACCGCTCCGAGCGTGCCAATTCCAGTTGCCGAAGGTGCCTGGTGTGATCAAGGGACTGTCCGTGTCCTTGATCACCGATCCAGTTCGCCGATTTTCCGCCGTGGTTACACCTCGTGCTCTGCCCCGGTCCTGCGGACGTCTCGGCCTATGATTGGTTGGGACTACGTCGCGCCCGTGCGGTTCGGCACCGCCGACGTCGGCCCGGAAGCTTAGGGAAATGCCTGGGCAATGCTTGATCGTTAGCTGTTGCCGCATCGATCGAACGGCGACGGTGACTCCGATGAACCTCACTCCCCTGCTTCAGCGCCTCGGCGTCGTCCTCATCGGCCTCGCATTGGCGATGGGCCCGATCGTCGGCGCCAGGGATGTCACCGTCGTCCTCCTCACTGGCGTGCTCCTCCTCGCCTCGTCATGGGCGACGGATCTCGTCCTCATCGGGCGCGGTCGTCTGAACCCCGCTCGCCTTCGCCGCGCCGCGCACTAGAGGCGAGCCGGACTCGGGACATTGCTCGCCCGTCTGGACCCAGTCCTCACCCTAGACCGCTAACGGGGTACCCTCCAGGGCAGGGCGTCCCGAGTCGGCGGGCGGCTGACGAAGCGCGAGCCGGCCGCGAGGAAGCGCCAGGGCCGCTCCACGGCCTGGCTGATGCCGATCCGGCGATCGGCGACGACGTCCACCGGCCCGGCCGCCGTCATCACGGCGAAGCCAGCCTCGGCGAGGGGACGACCGTCATCCGCGCCGGTGATCCCCAGCGCCTGAGTCAGGCGGCCGGGACCGGCGCAGAGGAGATGACGGGTGCTCAAACCGCGCCGGTGTTCCATCGCCTCGATCCCGAAGGCAGGCTCGATTGCCCGGATCAGCACGGCGCTTGCCGGTTCACAGACGAGGTTCAGGCACCAGTGCATGCCGTAGGAGCGGTAGACGTAGGCATGGGCGGGCGGGCCGAACATGCTGGCGTTGCGCCGGGTCGGCCCCTTGACGCTGTGCGAGGCCGGATCGGTGCCGTCATAGGCCTCGGTCTCGACGATGAGGCCCCCCGCCTCCCCCACCGTAAGGGTGCAGCCGATGAGGTCAGCCGCGACCTCGGCCGCAGGCCGTGCGAAGAAGGGAGTGGGAAGCGGAGCGTTCAAGCGACCCCGGCGCCGGATCGCGAAGCCCGAACCCGTGCCATGCCGTCCGGGCCGAGCTCCAGGGCGAGTCGGATCGCATCCTCGACGAAGGCGCGCGGCGTCGTCCCGGCGAGCTTGGCGCGACGCGATAACTCGAGCCCGAGCCCCGCATCGATCGAGACCGGCACCGTGCGAGGCTCGCGGACGGGCTCTGCCGCCTCCGGTGCCGATGGCGCTGCCGGCTCGGATGCGGGAGGAACCGGCAGTCCGAGGGCTTCGCGCCGGCCGCGCGTCGCCAAGCGGTCGGCGCGCTCGTTTCCGTCCTCGCCGGTATGTCCGCGGACCCAGGTCCAACGCACGTCCCGGCGAGAGGCGAGCCCATCGAGCTCCTGCATCAGGTCGATGTTCTTGACCGGTCCGGTGGCGGTGCGCCACCCCCGTGCCTTCCAGCCCTTCATCCATTCGGTGACGGATTTCACGACGTATTGGCTGTCGCAGCGCATCTCGATCGCCGCGCCCTCGGGGAAGTAGGAGAGCGCGCGGATCGCGGCGGTGAGTTCCATCCGGTTGTTGGTGGTTCCGCGCTCCCCGCCGCAGAGCTCGACGGGGCCCTGCGGGTCCGCAATGAAGACACCCCATCCGCCGGGACCGGGGTTGGGATCGCATCCGCCGTCGGCATAGACGATGGTTCGCATGGGCTTTCGACTGACCTGTTCGCGCGGGGCCGTCGCCATAGCACGAACCGGCGGACAGAACAGGTTCGGTGACGCTTGCGATCAGTAAGCCGGAGGCAGGATCTCGTAGCGGATCGGCTTGAAGGCGTAGTTGTTCGATTGCAGAGCCGAGCAGGCCGTGAGCCCGATGACGAGATCCGTCTCCGCCTCGAAGGTGACGCTGTCGCCGGCCCGGCTCAACGGAGCCTCGACCGTGAGGGCGCCCGTGCCGCCATCGACCGTGACGTTCATGAAGACGTTGAAGGCGACGGGGATGCGGTCCGGGGAGATGCCGTAAGGCTCGAGCGCCGCGGCGAGATTGCCGAAGCAACCGCGGTGGGGCGCCTCGTCGCCGTAGATGATCCTGAAGGTGTCGGCCGAACACGGCGTGAGCAGAAAGTCGTGGCGTCCGACGGTGTCCTCGACGATCCTCAGCAGCACGTTGGAGCGGTTGGAATAGATCGGGTCCCCCGTCGTCAGGAAGATCCGGCTGGCATAGTCGAGGGTGCGGCCAGACGAGATGACCTCATCGAGATCGGCCCGCGCAAAGGCGAGGAGGTCCGCGACCTGCTCACCTTCCGGGTCGATCACCTTTAGGCGCTGGCCCTTGTCGAGGGTAAAGGCCGTACCTGACCGGGGAGGGATGTAGCCCCGGACCCTCTCAGGCGGCATCGCGACGGCCCTTGGTGTCGGAAGACCGCCCTTTGAATGGACAGACCCAATCCTGGCCGACGGCGCGGCCGCTGTATTGGCGCGCCTCCGAGGTTTCGCCGTGCCGGGCGATCATCGGGTTCGGCGTGCCGGCGAGAGCAATGTCGCGTTCGAGGATCGAGGCGCGCAGCTTCTCGTAGCGGCCCTCGCGCCTGAGCTGCTCGAACTGAGCGCGCAGATTGAAGATGATCACGGGATGCGAGAACCGTCTCGCAGGCCGGCTTGCCCCTGGATGCAGACCGACGAGGAAGAAGGCCTCGCCGCCGAAGGAGAGCGAAAAGTGCGGATTCTCGGGGTCCGGGTCGACACGGGGATCGTAGTTCTGGCCGAGGAAGCTGTCCTTGTCCGACATCGATTGCGCGCGCGCCCACAGATGCCGCTCGAATTCCTCCTCGGAGAGCTGGTCAGGCCCTTCGAAGATCACGGCAAAGCTCTGGAACAGACCGGGGTCGATCCGGTAGCCAACGATGAAGGCGAGGAGCGCCGGGTAGATCCGCGTGTCGTCCCATCCCGAGGCGATGTCCCTTGCGACGAGGACGCGCATCTGCCCGCGAGAAAGCGCGGATTTCGCGCCGACGCAGGGAAAGTCCGGTTCCTTGATGAAGCTGCGAAGTTCGTTGGCGAGGGGGTGTTCACGGTCGTCGGGCGGCAAACCCATGGAAACGCAGGTTACAAGTTCATGCATACTCAGACCACCGTTCGACTCGTAGGAACCGGGCAACCGGACTCCTGCGGGCGATGTTCCGAGTCTGCGGCGGCCGGGCGCAGGCCACCGGATGGATACCGATGTAAAGGGTAAATGCGCCTCCACCTCGATCTCGACCCCCAGGGACATGAGCGATCGCGCAACCGACATCGCCTTTGTCTCATCAGGTCATGCCGAAGCCATCTCCACGGGCTTGCAGGCGGAGCTCGATCCGGCGACGGCAGCGTGCCTCGTCGCCGTCGGGCCGGCCAACACGGAGAGACGGTTCTGGCGGGTCCGCGACGACAAGCGACTCGGTGCCTGCGCGGCACTGGGGAAGGCGGGCCGATGGCCTTAGGACGCGTCAGCGAGACGACCCACGAAAAAGGCCGCCCCCGGTAGCGGGGCGGCCTGGATCGAACGCGGTCGGGCGAAAAGCCCCTTACTTGATCTTGGCTTCCTTGAACTCGACGTGCTTGCGCGCGACGGGATCGTACTTCTTCATCGACATCTTGTCGGTCTGCGTGCGCGAGTTCTTCTTGGTGACGTAGAAGTACCCGGTGTCGGCAGTGGAGACGAGACGGATCTTGACGGTGACGGCCTTGGCCATGGCGCGGCGCTCCTGAGCTTGCGGCATTCCGCATGAGCGAAACGCAAAAGGGCCGGAGAAGCCCGGCCGAATACGGCGTGGGCAATGCCCGATCGGAGCCTTCGCGTCAAGATGGAGCCGCTGTTCGCAGGCGCCAGAGCACAAGGGCGGCATAGGCCAGGAACAGCCCGCACAGTGCATGGGCGAAGCCCTGCGGGGGCATCAGGTCCATGCCGCCGCCGATGATCGGCGGCCCGAGCATCAGGCCGACATTGTAGAGCACGATGAAGGCGGCGTTCGCACCGGCGAGCTCCCGCCCGCTGACGGTAGCGCCGAGATGGGCGAGACCGACAGTGTAGAGCGTGCCGGCGAGGCCACCCCAGACGATGAGCAGGGCGGCCAAAGCCGGAAACGAGACGGAGGCGGCCGGGATCAAGGCCGCCCCGATGGCGCCTCCGATCGCCGAGGTGAGGAGGATGAGGCGGCGGTCGAAGCGGTCGGAGAGCCATCCGAACGGGATCTGGAACAGGACGTTGCCGAGCGCCATCAGGCTGACGAGGCCGGCCGCGGTCGCCGCCTCGTAGCCGATGCGCAGGCCGTAGAGGGGCAGGATCGCGAAGCCGCCGGTCTCGACCGCGCCGTAGACCAGGGCCGCGAAAGTGGCAGCCGGCGCGAGCCGCAGATAGGCGAGGAAGGGCATGCCCCGTCCGCGGGCCATGGCTGGAGAGAGGCCGCGCGCGAGGACCAGCGGGATCATCCCGAGAATGAACAATCCGGCTCCTGCGAAATAGGGGGCGAAGCCTTCCGTTCCGAGCACGGTGAGCAGCGTCGGCCCGACCGCGAAGCCGAGTGCCAGAACGGTGGCGTAGATGCCCATGACGAGACCGCGCCGGGCCGGCGGCGCCGCTTCGTTGATCCAGAATTCGGACAGGACGAAGAGGACCCCGAGCATCGCCGAGAACACGAAGCGCAGCACGAACCACCACCCGATCGTCGGGAGCAGCTTGAACGCGATCAAAGTCAGCGCGCCGATGGCGATGGACCAGATGAGAAGGCGGACCACGCCGACCCGCGCGGCGAGCGCCGGCACGAAGGGCACGGTCACGATGCTGGCAAGGCCCGCCACTGCCGTGTTGATCCCGATGAGGGTGCTCGAGGCACCCATGCGGGACATTTCGAGGGAGAGGAGCGGGATCGAAAGGCTCAAACCGATCCCGACGACGGCGACGCAGGTGATTGCCGCCGCAATCGCCGCAAAGCGGGCGCGGTCGAGGGCGTCGGAGGGTGTTCGGTCGAGCATGAAGGCGAGATGGGGTCCGGCGCCACTGTGGGCCACCCTCTCGGCCGGATCGGGGGTATGCGCAAGCCGCGTGAATCGAGCGGTTGCGATGCCAGCACTCGCGCTGTCAGCGCGCCGCCGCCTGTCGCGGCGGCGTTTCCTTCTCTACCGGCGGCACAGCCCGCTCCACCTTCTGGCCGTCGCGTAGGCCGATCGGCGGGCTCAGGATCACCTGCTCGCTACCATCGAGGCCCTTGGTGAGCTCGATGACGGTTCCGCGGTCTCGTCCGATCTGGATGGTGCGCCACTGAACCGTGCCGTCGTCGCGGGCGACCGCGACCTGGGTTCCGCCCTGGTTGAAGACCAGGGCTTCGGCCGGGATCGTGACGGACGGCTCGGTCCGGGGGATCTTGAGGGTCACGTAGACGTAGAGGCCGGCCCTCAGGGCACCCTCCTTGTTCGCCACGTCGACCTGGGTCGTCAGGGTGCGCGACGAGGTCAGCAGGGCGACCGAGCTGCGCTCGACCTCGTCGGTGAAACTGTGGTCGGGCATCTGCGGCACCTTGATCGTCGCCGAAAGGCCCGGCTTCACGCCGATGGCGACGCTCTGAGGCACGTTCACCGAGACGCGCAGGATGTCGTCGCGGTCCATGGTGAGGAGCGCCGTGCCGGTCCCGTCGGCATGGACGAGGTCGCCGACATCGACGCTGCGAGTGGTGACGACTCCGTCGAAGGGCGCGACGACGTCCTTGAAGCCCGCGAGCGCCTTGAGGCGGTTCACGGTGGCGACCTGTGCCTTGATGTTCGCCTCAGCCACCTTCACCCCGGCCTCCGCCGAGGCGAGCGTCGCGCCCTGGCTCAGCACGGTCGCCTGCGAGTTGTCGGCGTTCTGCTTCGAGGCCCAGCCCTGGACCGCGAGGGTCGAGGTGCGGTTGTTGGTGACGTTGGCGAGATTCACATTGGCGCGGGCCTGATCAACCATCGCCTTCGCCTGGAGGAGCTGCGCCTCCATCTGCCCGACCTGCGCCTCGGCCTGGGCGAGTTGCTGGTCGAGATCGGGAGCCGCGATGCGCAGGAGAACGTCCCCGCGCTTCACGCGCGTGCCGATATCGACCTTGCGCTCGGCGATGTAGCCCGTGGCGCGGGCATAGAGGGCCGCCTTGGCGAAGGCGTCGGTCTGGCCCGGCAGGGTCAGCTCGACCGGCCGGTCGACGCGCTCGACGGAGGCCGTGCGCAGCTTCGGCACGAATTCCTTGACCTTGCGCTGCGTCTCGGCCGCATCGGCCCGCCGTTGCCACTGGCCGTAGCCGCCATACGTGAGCAGCCCGATCGCCACGAGCGCGACGAGGACGAACGGCCCCTTGCGCGGCGGAGGCGGCACCTCGCCGGACAGGGTTTCGCCGGAGTCGCGCCGATGGCCCTGTCCTGTCACGACCGCCCCTGCCTCGTCATCGATGCCCTCACGCGTAGTCTTCCAGAGGCCGCACCTCGCCGCGCCGCAGGTGCGCGTAGAGGAAGGGCACGAACAGCAGCGTCGCGGGCGTCCCGAGCGCGATGCCGCCCATCACGGCCCGTGCCACGGCCGCGTTCTGCTCGGCGCCCTCGCCGGTACCGAGCGCCATCGGGATCAAGCCGAGGAACATGGCGCCCGCGGTCATCAGCACCGGGCGCAGCCGTGTCTCGCCGGCGAGGATCGCCGCCTCACGTGCGCTACAGCCCGTTGCCTCGCGGTGCTCACGCGCGAAGGTGACGAGCAGGATCGAGTTGGCGGAGGCGATGCCCACCGACATGATCGCTCCGAACAATGACGGAATCGAGAATGTCGTTCCGGTGATGAACAGGCTTGCGACGATCCCGCAGAAGGCGAGCGGCAGGGCGGCCAGCACAACGAAGGGGTCGCCCCAGCTCTGGAAGTTCACGGCCATCAGGAGGTAGACCGCCACCAGCGCGATCGAGAGGCCGACGCCCATGCGGAAGAAGGCCGATTGCATGTTCTCGATCTGGCCTCGCACCGTGATCTTGTCGGGGGCCGGCAGACCCTTCTGCTCCTCCTCGACGATCTGGCGGATCTCCCGCGCCACAGAGCCGAGATCGGAATCCTGGACCGCGGCGTAAATGTTGAAGGTCGGCTGCGTGTTGACGTGGTTGATCACCGACTGCGAGCCTTGCCGCCGCATGGTGGAGACGCTGGAGAGCAGGGTAAGCACCCCGGGCGCGTCGCTGTTGGCCGCCACGAGCAGCGGCGTGTTCTGGAGGGCCGTGAGGGAATCGTTACGGTATTCCGGAGTCTGCACCCAGAGCTGGTAGGGAATGCCGGTCTTCGGGTCGGCCCAGAAGTTCGGCGTCACCTGGAAGGAGCCCGACAGCGAGACGTTGATCGCCTGCCCGACCTGCTGCTGCGTCAGCCCGAGTTCCGAGGCGAGATTGCGGTCGACATCGACGAAGAATTGCGGCGTTCCGACGATCTGGTGCAGCCGCACGTCGACGGCGCCGCGGACCTCCTTGAGGCGTCGGACGATGTTCTGTGCGGCTTCGAGGTCCTTGGCGGTGTTGCGGCCGGAGACCTGGATGTCGATCTGCGCCAGCGTACCGAAATTGAGGATCTGGGTGATGATGTCGGAGGGCTGGAAATACGCCACGACGTCGGGGAAACGCTCGCGCAGCACTTCGCGCAGGCGCTTGGTGTATTCTGCGACCGGGCCGTGTCCCTTCTTGAGGTTGATCAGCATCTGGCCGTCGTTATAGGCGACGAAGGACCCGTCCGAGAACGCGAAGTTATAGTTGTTCGCCGGCAGCCCGATATTGGAGAGGACCTGCTCGACCTCGCCCTCGGGAACCACCTCGCGCACCGCTTTCTCGACCTGCGCGAAGACCTGCTCCGCCGCCTCGATTCGCATGCCCGGACGGGTGCGCAGATGCAGCGTCATCTGGCTCGATGCGACCTGCGGGAAGTAGTCCTGGCCGACGACGGTGAAGAGCCCGGCGGTGCCGGCAAACAGCATCGCCACGATCGCCAGGGTCGTGATCCGGCGCGCCAGCACCACGTGCAGAAGCCCGAGGTAACCGCGCTGGAAGCGTCCGAACCACGCCTCGAAGCCGTGACGGAAACGGCCGGCAAGGCGCCCGATGGGACCGAAGATCCAACCGGCCGCGCGCATGATCCTGCCGCGTCGCGGTGCTTCGCGAACCTCACCGTGGCGGGCGGCATATTCGGGCGCCACCAGCACGTCGATGAGGACCGGAACGAGGGTGCGCGACAGGACGTAGGAGGTCAGCATCGCGAACACGACCGCCAGAGCCTGCGGCGTGAACAGGTATTTCGGCGTGTCCGCGAGCGCGAAGACCGAGACGAAGGCAGCGCAGATCGCCAGCGTCGAGATCAGAGCGGGCTTGGCGATGCCGGCGGCACCCTCCACCACGGATTTGCGGAACGGCTCGCCCTCCTCGAACATCCGGTGGGTGTTCTCGATCGCCACGGTGGCGTCGTCGACGAGGATGCCGACGGCGAGCGCGAGGCCGCCGAGGGTCATGACGTTGATGGTCTCCCCGAGTGCCGCCAGGAGGGCGAGCGAGGTCAGGATCGAGAGCGGGATCGAGACCAGCACCACGATGGTCGAGCGCCACGAGCCGAGGAACAGGAGGATCGTCAGGCCGGTCAGCCCGGCCGCGATCACCGCCTCGTGGATCACGCCCTCGATCGCCGCCGAGACGAAGACCGATTGGTCGAAGAGCTCGCGCAGGGCCATCCCCTCCGGGGCGGCGGCGCGGATGTCCGGCAGGGCCTTCTTGACGTTGTTGACGACGTCCAGCGTCGAGGCGGTGCCGTTCTTGAAGATCCGCATGAGCACCGATTGCGAGCCGTCGGCCCGCACGATGTTGACCTGCGGAGGCCCGCCGTCGCGGACGAACGCCACGTCGCGGACGAGCACCGGCTGCCCTGACACCACCTTGATCGGGATGAGGTTCAGGGCGTCGATCGTCTCT
Organism: Methylobacterium sp.; assembly: GCF_019745455.1. Lineage (GTDB taxonomy): Bacteria > Pseudomonadota > Alphaproteobacteria > Rhizobiales > Beijerinckiaceae > Methylobacterium. Next base: position 118,948 of record NZ_JAIETD010000033.1, on the reverse strand, counting down.
GGCGAGGCGTTGAGCTGGATCGGGTATTGCTGCTCGCCGATCTTGGCGAGGCCAGACGGGATCGTGAGGTTCTGCGCCGTGATCGCGTTGGTGACGTCGAGGGCCGTCAGCCCCAGCGCCTGGAGGGCGTGCAGGTCGAGATCGACCATGATCTGGCGCGGCGTACCGCCGAAGGGCGAGGGCAGGGTCGAGCCCGGCACCTGTGTCAGGCGCTGGCGAATGCGGAATTGGGCGTAATCGAAGACCTTGGTCAGGCTCTCCTTCTCGGAGGTGAGCGAGAGCTGGATGACCGGCACCGTCGAGGCCGAGAACCGTAGGACGATGGGCGGCTGCACGCCGGGCGGCATCGTCGAGCGGATCGAGTTCATCGCCGAGACGACCTGGGTGATGGCGAGGTCGATGCTCACCGACTGGTCGAAATAGACCTTCTGGATCGCCGTGCCCTGGAGGGTCGTCGATTCCATCCTGGCGATGTTGTTGACGTTGTTCGAGAGGGAGAACTCGGCGTAGGTCGTGATGCGCCGTTCCATCTCCGATGTGGAGAGGCCGTTATAGGTCCAGACCACCACGACGACCGGGATGTCGACGGTGGGCAGCACGTCTTTGGGCGCCACCACCACGGCAGCCGCGCCGCCGAGCATCATCAGCACGGCGAGGACGTATATCGTGATCCGGAACTTCAGGGCGTACTGGACGAGGCCCATTGCATCCCCACGCTGTGCCTTGGTGCCCTGTATGCCACGAAAACCCGCAAGGCAGCCGGGGCGCAGGGACGCAGGGCTCGGACCAGAAGTGACGACTCACGGCGACCACGTCATGGGGAGGTCATGCCCGTTTCTACGCGCTTCCTACGAGCGGCGCGTCGAATATCTGCCGCTCCGATCGCTCTGGGATTCGGCTGACGGGACAACGCGGTTTTCACGACTGCCTCATTTTTGACTCTAGACCCTTAAAGAACCCTATTGATAATAGGACTTAGATCCTATTATAGGAGCGTGAAATCTTTTTGGAAAATGCGCGTGCTCGATCGAGTTGATGCAAAAGTAAGCCCTCTCGATATCGAGCTTCATCTGCTGAATCTCAAGCTTGAGACTTTGCATTTACAAAGAATATTAATCATCAAGGATTTCAACAGAGATCAACCGCGTGTTCCTGCCGGTCAATCAGGAGGAGGCCAGTGGGTAGGGGATACTTATTCAGAAGACAGCGTGGTCCCTAAAAACCCGCTGCCAACCAGACGAACTCGACTGGCGGCACGTTCGCAAGAATTCCGTGACGAGCAGTACAAGCGCGATGTCTTTCAGTGTCGCATGGTCGGAATTAGCGGTTGTTATGCCCAAGCCATGGTTCGCCTTGTGGCATGCGAACGAGGGCATACGATACCTCCACTCAATTATTAGGAGCATATTATGATTATCGCTACCAGATTATTGCGCATCAGGAAATCCGGTGCAGTCATCGACGTCCAAATCAGGATTTATATACCTGAGATTGAAGGCACTTCCTGGAAATGCAAATACGAGATCGATTGGCCGAATGATACTAGGGTCAGTGAGGGGTATGGAGTGGATTCAGTGCAAGCTCTGCATATTTCATTACAAAAATTGGGATTAGATCTTTATATGAGTGACTATCACTCGAAAGGGCAGCTTTTCTGGGAAAAACCGGATGAAGGATACGGTTTTCCAGTGCCAAAAAACGGAAGAGATTTTCTCATCGGTGAAGACAAACGATTTGAAGGCTGAAATAATCGATCAATATAGTTACGTCGCGAGGAGGATCAATGCGCCTCCTCCCAGTTCCCCGCCGCCCGCGCCTCGACCATCAGCGGAACCCGTAGCGTCAGGGCGGGCGCCGGCGCCTCGACCATCACCCGCGAGATCACCGGCAGAGCCTTCTCGACCTCGTCCTCGGAAGCCTCGAAGACCAGTTCGTCGTGCACCTGCAGCAGCATCTTCACCGACAGGTGCTCGGCCCGCAGGGCCTCCTCCATCCGGATCATCGCCCGGCGGATGATGTCGGCGGCCGAGCCCTGGATCGGGGCGTTGATCGCCTGGCGCTCGACCGAGGCACGCTCGTTGGGGTTGTTCGAGCGGATCTGCGGATAGTGGCAGACGCGGCCGAACAGGGTGGTGACGTAGCCCTTGTCGCGGCACAGCTTCTTGGTGTCGTCGATATAGGCGCGGATGCCGGGGAAGCGCTCGAAATATTGCTTGATGAACAGGCTCGCCTCCTCGCGGCCGATGCCGAGGCGGTCCGCGAGGCCGAAGGCCGAGATGCCGTAGATGATGCCGAAATTGATGGTCTTGGCGCGCCGGCGCAGATCCGGCGTCATGTCCTTCAGAGACACTCCGAACATGGCACTCGCGGTGGCCGCATGGATGTCGATACCGTCCTCGAAGGCCTGGCGCAGCTGCGGGATGTCGGCGATGTGGGCGAGCAGCCTCAGTTCGATCTGACTGTAATCGGCCGAGATCAGCTTGTTGCCCGGAGCCGCCACGAAGGCGCGGCGAATGCGGCGGCCCTCCTCGGTGCGGATCGGGATGTTCTGCAGGTTCGGGTCGGACGAGGAGAGACGTCCGGTCGTCGTCGCTGCGAGCGAGAACGAGGTGTGGATCCGGTCGGTCTCGCGGTCGGCGTGCTCCTGCAGGCTGTCGGTATAGGTCGATTTCAGCTTGGCGAGCTGGCGCCATTCAAGGATCTTCTTCGGAAGCTCGTGCCCGGCCTGCGCCAGCTCTTCGAGCAGGGTCGCGGGCGTCGCCCATTGGCCGGAGGGCGTCTTCTTGGCTCCGGGCAGACCCATCTTGCCGAACAGGATGTCGCCGATCTGCTTCGGCGAGGAGACCTGGAACTTCTCGCCCGCATCCTCCTGGATCTCCTCCTCGAGGCGCACCAGGATCTGCGAGAAATCGCCCGAGAGGCGGCTCAGCATGTTGCGATCGACGCGGATGCCCCTGGCCTCCATGCGGGCGACGACCGGCACCAGCGGGCGCTCCAGGGTCTCGTAGACGGCGACGCGACGCTCGGCGACGAGGCGCGGCTTCATCATCCGCCACAGCCTCAGGGTGACGTCGGCATCCTCGGCCGCGTAGGCGGTCGCCTTGTCCAAGGCCACCCGGTCGAAGGTGACCTTGGCCTTGCCGGTCCCGGCCACGTCCGAGAAGGTGATCGGCTGATGGCCGAGATGGCGCCGTGCGAGCTCGTCCATGCCGTGCCCGCCCTTGCCGGCATCGAGCACGTAGGAGATCAGCATGGTGTCGTCGAAGGGCGCCACGGCGATCCCGTAGCGGGCCAGCACGGCGAGGTCGTATTTCAGGTTCTGGCCGACCTTGAGGATGCCCGGCGCTTCGAGAAGCGGCTTCAGGGCCTTGAGCGCGTCGTCGATGGGGATCTGGCCGGGCAGCAGGCCCTCGCCGAACAGGTCGTCTCCGCCGGTATGCTTGAGCGGGATATAGGCCGCGCGGCCGGGCGCGGTGGCGAGGGAGACGCCGACGAGGTTTGCGTTGTTGGAATCCAGCGCGTCGGTCTCGGTATCGACGGCGATCACCCCGGCTTCCTCGGCCTCGGCGATCCAGGCCTGAAGGTGCTCGATGGTCGAGATCGTCTCGTAGGCCGAGGTGTCGAAGGGCTTGGTCGACTCCGCCGCCCGCGCCGCGACGAGGGACGAGGGCGTCGGCTCGGCCGGTCCGCGAGGCTTTGGCGCCACGTCCGGCAAGTCGAGATCGGCGAAGGGATCGATCTGCGCCGGTGCCGCCTCGGGGGAGGGGGCATCGCCGAAGAACGGGACGGCGTCGCTGCCGCCCGTGCCGTTCTCGTAGGAATGGGGCGCGGCGCCGGGGAGCAGAGCCGGGTCCGGCTTGACGGTCTCGGGGTCGACATGGAGCATCTGCGCGATGCGCCGGGTCAACGTGTTGAACTCCATCGCCTTGAGGAAGCCGACGAGCTTCTGCGGGTCGGGCTCTGGCAGGCGCAGGTCGTCGAGGGGAACCGGGAGCGGCACGTTCTCTTCCAGCGCCACCAGCCTTCGCGAGAGCCGGGCCTGGTCGATGCTGGCGAGCAGGGTCTCGCGGCGCTTGGGCTGCTTGATCTCGCCCGCCCGCTCCAGGAGCTGCTCAAGGCTGCCGTATTCCTTGATCAAGGCTGCTGCGGTCTTCAGGCCGATGCCGGGGACGCCCGGCACGTTGTCGGAGGTGTCGCCGATGAGCGCGAGCGCGTCGCCGATCTGGCTCGGGTTCAGACCCTCCCACTTGGCGATGATCGCCTCGACATCGAGGTTGCGCTCGGGCCGGTAGCCGGGCTTGCCTTTCGCGCCGGATTCGAAATCGTAGAACCGCACCAGGGGCCCGACGAGCTGCATCAGGTCCTTGTCGGACGAGACGATGATGACGCCCGCGCCGCGCGCTTCCGCCTGGCGCGAATAGGTGGCGATGAGGTCGTCGGCCTCGTAGCGCTCCAGCTCGATCGGGATCAGCCCGAAGGCGCGCACTGCGTCGCGCATCAGCGGCATCTGGCGCTTCAGGTCGTCGGGCGCGTCGGGGCGGTGGCCCTTGTAGTCGGGGAAGAGCTCCTTGCGGAACGAGCCCTCGGACTTGTCGAACACGATGGCGAGATGGGTCGGCTTGATGCCCGCCGCCCCGTCCTGAACGAACTGCGCGATCTTGGTGCAGAACAGCCGTACCGCCCCTGTCGGCAGCCCGTCCGAAGGCCGCGTGTTGTATTTCTGGTCCTGGTTGATCGACTGGAAGTAGGCCCGGAAGATGAACGACGAGCCGTCCACCAGGATGATCTGGTCGCCGGGGCCTACGGGGGAGGGGGAAGCAGGCATCGAGGGCTAACGTTTTCCGACAGGAACCAGCCCACCGAACTCACGAAGCCGATATCGTATCCAGCTCCGCGCGGAAGGCCGCGTTGATCACAGGGAGTCGGTCGTGGACGGTCTTCCAAGCGATGTCCAGCGCGACCCGACGATAGCCATGCCGATAGACGTTGCCGGTAACTGCGATGTCCAGCCCGTGGATTCGCGGATGCCGCGGCTTAGCGCGTGGCATCAGCCTGCGGCCCACTTCCGAAACGGCCTTGAGACAGGCGCGGCGGCGTAACCCGATTGCTGCACAGAGGCTTATCCGACGTGACGCCGCAGTGCGGAACGCAGGTTTTCCGCGGACGTTCTCCGGGAGCATTCCCCTATGGAGATCCCATGCCGCGTAGCCGCCTCGCCCTCGCGCTCTGCCTCGCCCCGCTCCCCGCCTTCGCCCAGGCGCTGCAGAATCCCGGTACGACCAAGATCGAGGCGAACGTCGTCAAGGCCGCGCCCCTCGAGGCGACGCCCGAGCGCATCGCCGGGCTGAAGCTTCCGCCTGGGTTCAAGATCGAAAAGTTCGCCGAGGGCTTGAAGACACCCCGCGTCATCGTCGTGGCCGAGACCGGCGCCCTCTACGTCAGCGACCGCGACCAAGGCACCGTCACGATGATCGACGGGACCGACACGGCCAAGCGCAAAGTCGTCCTCAAGAAGCCCGACGTCCACGGCCTCGCTATCCATGACGGGCGTCTGTTCTACGTGACCGTGAAGGAGATCTTCTCAGCGCCGATCCAGGCCGACGGCACGCTCGGCCCCGAGACGACGCTGGTCCAGGACCTGCCCGATGCCGGACAGCACCCGAACCGGACCATCGCCGTCGGGCCGGATGGTTGGCTCTATGCGAGCCTCGGCTCGACCTGCAACGAATGCGAGGAGCGCAACCCCGAGAACGCCACCATGGTGCGAATGAAGCCGGACGGCTCGGGCCGCGAGATCGTCGCCTCGGGCCTGCGCAACACCATCGGCTTCGACTGGGAGCCGAAGACCAAGGCCCTCTACGGCTGGGACGACGGCGTCGACTGGCACGGCGACGACGTCACGCCCGAGGAGTTCAATCGGATCGAGAAGGGCAAGAAATACGGCTGGCCCTACATCTTCGGCGCCGGAATGAAGAACCTCTACCGCGAGGTGCCGAACAGCTCCCTGGAGCAGTGGGACAAGGACAGCCGCCGCCCTGTCCTGACTTGGACCGCCCATGCCTCCTCGATGCAATTCGTGTTCTACGGCGGCTCGCAGTTCCCGGCCGATTACCAGGGCGACGGCTTCGTCACCATGCACGGCTCGTGGAACCGCAAGCCGCCGAGCGGCTACGAGGTGCTGCGTGTGCGCTTCGAGAACGGCGAGCCCAAATCGGTCGAGCCTTTCGTCACGGGCTTCCTGACCGAGGGCGGCCCAAGTGGCTGGCAGCGCTTTGCCCGGCCTTTCGGCCTCGCGGTCGCCAAAGACGGAAGTCTCCTTCTCGGTGATGACCAGCACGGAATCATCTATCGGATCAGCTACAAGGGCTGACCTCGTTCCGCTCTTTCCGCTCGGCTTCTGCTAGCCCTACCAGGATGGATGGGAGGAAAGTCGCATCCGATCCGGGCTCGCCTGATGGGCCGAACGCTATTCTGCTCAAGCATAAAACTAGCTTATCAGGCATCTTTCATAACACAGGTTAGTCGGCCTTCTAATGAGGGTTCAGGTTAGATCGATGCGCGTTGGCCACTCTGCTTGGGCGTCAGCGTCGCTTGGGAACATTTGCTTCAAAGATCATGTTGCGGCTCAAGAACACAGGGCCGGCTCCCGTCGGTCAGGTTCATCCCCAACCTTCCGGAGCACCCATCATGCAGCGTCGTGATTTCGTCCTCGGTATGCTCACCGCGACGGCGGCCCTTGCCGTCACCCGCACGGCCGTCGCGCAACCGACCCCGGCCGGTGCCTTGCCCACCCTCGTCTATCTGAACATGGCCACCAAGGGCGGCCTCTTCCTCGAGAACACGGCGCGCGACGCCTACGACAAGACCAGCGATCCGCGAATCAAGAAGTTCTCCCGCGCCGAGGTGATCGAGCAGGTCAACCTGTCTCAGAAACTCGGCCCCTTTGCTCAGGCGGCCGCGACACCTGGCGGTGCTCCTTCCGGTCCGGGCGGCATCGTGGGAGGACTCGTGGCGGCGCCGTTCGCCGTCGCGGGTGCCGCTGTCGGAACGGCGGGTGGAGTAGTCGGCGGTGTCCTCGGCGTGCCTCCGGGAAGCGGGCCCGGCGGCATGACGACCGACGAGCAGAAGGCGCAAGTGCTGACGCGCCTCTCCTCGATGCAGCGCGGGCCGGATTACGATGCGGCCTTCGTGGCCGCTTCCCTCCAGGGTCACCAGGAGGCCTATTCGATCCACGGTACTTACGCGGAAACCGGTGAGGACCCGGCTCTCCGTCGGATCGCCCGCGGCGCGCTGCCCCTCATCCGCTTGCATATCTCGCAGCTTTCGCGCCTGCAGGGACGGAGTGCGAATCTCGGCTGATCATAGCCCCTTTTAGCTGAGTCTTGGGTGGGCTCGGGACCTCGTCCCGGGCCCTTTTCGCATGCGGCACGGCTTTTCCCGCTCGCCTGCATACATCCGGCTTGTCGCCTCGGTCGCGCCAGCGCAAGATCGCGCCAGGACGGCCATCTCGAGCGAGAGCCGTCTCGCTTCAGTCCGGAGCGGTCGACGCCCCAGCTTCGCTTGGCGGCAGCCCGGACCCGAGTTGTCCGATGTGGTGCGGGTGCTCACCTGTCCCTCGGCCGGTCGGTGCATGCTTGAGATCGTCTGGGAGGACACGAGTGGTGAGAACACGAAACGGGATCGCGCTGGCGGCGGCTTTGGTGCTCGCCGGACCTGCGGCGGCACAGGAGAAGTCCTTCTCCGGCGGGACGATCAAGATCGGCATCCTGAACGACCAGTCGGGTACCTATGCCGAGTTCGGGGGGCGCTCGTCCGTCGAGGCGGCCCGAATGGCCGTGGAGGATGCCGGCGGCAAGGTGAACGGCATCCCGGTCGAGATCGTCTCCGCCGACCATCAGAACAAGCCCGACATCGCCTCCTCCGTCGCCCGGCAATGGTACGACCGCGACGGCGTCGACACGATCATGGAACTCACCACCTCGTCGGTGGCACTAGCCGTCCAGGGCCTGTCGCGCGAGAAGAAGAAGATCACCATCGTCACCGGTGCGGCGACCACCGAGCTCACCGGCAAGCAATGCACGCCCTACGGCTTCCATTGGGTCTATGACACCCGCGCGCTCGCCGTCGGCACCGGCGGCGCCCTCGTCGGCCAGGGCGGCGCGACCTGGTTCTTCATCACCGCCGACTACGCCTTCGGCTACTCGCTGGAGGAGCAGACGAGCCGCTACGTCACTTCGAAGGGCGGAAAGATCGTCGGCAGCGTGCGCCATCCGCTCTCGGCACAGGACTATTCCTCGTTCCTGCTCCAGGCTCAGGGCTCGGGCGCGAAGGTGATCGGCCTCGCCAATGCCGGTATCGACACCGCCAACGCGATCAAGCAGGCCTCGGAATTCGGCATCACCGAGAGCGGCCAGCGCCTCGCGGCGCTGCTCTTCACCCTCGCCGAGGTCAACGGCCTCGGCCTCAAGGTCGCACAGGGCCTGACCCTGACCGAAGGCTGGTACTGGGACCTCAACGACGAGAACCGCGCCTTCGGCCAGCGCTTCATGAAGCGCACCGGCAAGATGCCGAACATGGTCCATACCGGGACCTACTCGGCCGTGTCGCAGTACCTCAAGGCGGTTGCGGCGGCCGGCACCGACGAGACCGAGGCGGTGGCGAAACAGCTCCACTCGATGCCGGTGGACGACATCTTCGCCAAGGGCGGCAAGGTGCTGGCTAACGGCCGCATGGTCCACGACATGTACCTGTTCGAGGTCAAGAAGCCGTCGGAATCAAAGGGCCCCTGGGACGCCTACAAGCATCTCGCCACGATCCCCGGAGCGGATGCCTATGCCAAGCTCGAGGAGAGCGGCTGCCCTCTGACGCCGTGACGCGAAGGCGTCACTCGGCCGCTCGATATCGCCTCCGCTTCTCCTCCCACCATCCTCATCCTGAGGTGCCGGAGCGAAGCGGAGGCCTCGAAGGAGGGCTCCAGAACCCAACCTGCTTTCTGGAGGTCTCCTTCGAGGCCCGCTGACGCGGGCAGCTCAGGATGAGGTGGCGGATGGCAAAGCCGCAACATTGATCATTCGGCCCAGACCTGCCGATAAAGCGCCTCGATTTCCGCCGCGCTCGGCTCGATGGGATTGTTGGCCGGCGAACCCGAAGCGAGGGCTTGGCGAGCCATCACCGGCACCAGGGTCTCCCAGCGGCCGGCGTCGATGCCGTAAGTACGAGGTGTCGGTACGTCGAGGTCGTCGTTGAGCTCGACGAGGGCCTTGACCAAGCGCTCGCAAGCCAGAGTGTCGCCTTCGGTCTCGGCGGCGATGCCCATGGCGCGCGCGCAGGCGGCGTAGCGGCCGGGCGAGGCCGGGACCGAGAAACGCGTCACCGCCGGCAGCAGCATCGCGTTGGAAAGGCCATGGGCGACGTGGAAATGGGCGCCGATCGGCCGGCTCATCCCGTGGACGAGGGCGACGGAGCTGTTGGAGAAGGCGATGCCGGCCTGACACGCTCCCATCATCATGGCCTCGCGTGCCGCCCGGTCGCCGGGATCAGTCCAGACCCGGCGCAGGTTCGGTGCGATCGACCGCATCGCCTGGAGGGCGAAGCCGTCCGAGAACGGGTTGGCCTTCCGCGAGACATAGGCCTCTATGGCGTGGGTGAGCGCATCGATGCCGGTATCGGCAGTGAGACGCCTCGGCTTCGACAGGGTGAGCTCGAAATCGACGAGGGCCGCCATCGGCAGATAGGCAAGGCCGATGCAGAGCATCTTCTCGTCGGTCTCGCCGTCGGTGATGATGGTGAAGCGCGTCGCCTCCGAGCCGGTGCCGGCGGTCGTGGGAATCGCGATGATCGGCAGGCCGGGCATGTCCTGCTGGTGCGGCGCCTTGTAGTCGCGCATCTGGCCGCCATGGCGCGCGAGCACCGCCACGGCCTTGGCGGTGTCCATCGGGCTGCCGCCGCCGAAGCCGACGACGCAATCGTGGTCGCCGCGCTGCAGGGCGGAAAGCGCCGCTTCGATCGAGGCGATCGTCGGATCCGGCACGGTGCCGGAGAAGACCGCCGCCGTCACGCCACGGGCCGCGAGGCGATCGACCATCCTGTCGACGAGACCGCTCCCGGCGAGATAGGCATCCGTGACCACGAAGGGCCGCGATAGGTCGAGCTCGGACAGGATCTCCGGCAGCAGCCCAAAGGCGCCGGCGCCGATGCGCATCAAACGGGGCAGGGCGATGGGGCTGACCATGGTCTCCTCCTGGTCTTCTTGAGCCTTGATGTAGGCGGCGAGCCTGCGGATGGGAACGGTCCTATCGCGAACCCGCGAACAAAGCCTGCGCGGCCTCGACCTCGCCGGCGATGAAAGCCGCGACCTCGCGGATCGGCGCGGCCTTCCGGTTGTCCTCGTGGATATTCATGTGGAAGGCGCGCATCAGTGAGACGGCGTCCCGAAGAACGGCAACGAGTCCCGGATAGGCCGAGGCGATGAAGTCGGGAAGGATGCACAGGCCTGCGCCGCCCAAAGTCGCATGGACCTGTGCGAGGAGATTGGTGCTGCGGATGCGGGCCGAGGCCTCTGGGTCGATCAGACTGAGATAATTCAGCTCCGACGTGAACAGCATGTCCTCGATGTAGCCGACGAAAGGATGTCTGGAGAGGTCGGTCTTGCTCAGGATTTGAGGAACGCGATTGAGGTAGATGGGCGAGGCGTAGATGCCGAGCCGATAATCGACGAGCCGCCGCGTCACCACTCGCGCCTGCTGCGGGCTCGACAGGCTGATCACGATGTCGGCCTCCCGCTTCGAGAGGCTGAAGATCCGCGCCGTGGCGACGATCTCGATTTCGAGCCCGGGATGCCGTTCGCAGAGCCGGTCCATCCTGGGCGCCAGGAAGACGCTGCCGAACCCGTCCGGGGCGCCGATCCGCACCGTCCCGGCGATCGGCTGCCCGGCGCTTCCCAGCGCCGCCGTGGCGCCGACGAAAGCGCTCTCCATCGCCTCGGCCGTCGCCAGAAGGTTCTCGCCCGCCTCGGTCAGGGCATAGCCGAGATGGCTCTTATGGAAGAGACGAAGGTGAAGGCTCTCCTCCAGGGCGAGGATGCGGCGGGCTACCGTAGTGTGTTCAGTCCCCGTCTCTGCCGCGGCGCCCGTCAGGGTACCGGCGCGCGCTACGGCGAGGAAAAAGCGTAGGTCGTCCCAGTTCCGCCCCGTCCTGCGCATGGTTTCGCACCTCATCCCATTTGTGCATCGATGCACAACGGATGGGAAGAGGGGCCGCTTTCCTGTGCGTGAAGCGCTGTTAACTTGCGCCTAAAATCGGAACAGCATTGCAGCCGGCTTCCGAACGAACATCAGGAGGAACGCGACCATGCGCAAGATCGGTCATTTCATCGGCGGTCGTCACGTCGAGGGTAAGAGCGGGCGCTTCGCCGATGTCTTCAAGCCGAGCACCGGCGAAGTTCAGGCGCAGGTCGCTCTCGCCAGCGCCGCCGAGTTGCGTGCCGCCGTCGAGAACGCCGCGCAAGCTCAGCCCGGCTGGGCCGCGCAGAACCCGCAGAAGCGCGCGCGGGTCATGATGCGCTTCCTCGAACTGATCCGCGGCTACAACGACGAGCTCGCCGAACTCCTCGCCTCAGAGCACGGCAAGACTGTGCCGGACGCCAAGGGCGACATTCAGCGCGGCGTGGAAGTGGTGGAATTCGCCACCGGCATCCCGCACCTCCTCAAGGGCGAGTACACCGAAGGGGCGGGCACCGGCATCGACGTCTACTCCCTGCGCCAGCCCCTTGGGGTCGTTGCCGGCATCACGCCGTTCAATTTCCCGGCCATGATCCCGCTGTGGAAATGCGCGCCCGCCATCGCCTGTGGAAACGCCTTCATCCTCAAGCCCTCCGAGCGCGATCCCTCCGTGCCGATGCGGATCGCCGAGATCTTCCTTGAGGCCGGTCTGCCTCCGGGCATCCTCAACATCGTCAATGGCGACAAGGTCGCGGTGGATGCGATCCTCGACGACGAGGACATCCGCGCCGTCGGCTTCGTCGGCTCCTCGCAGATCGCCGAGTACATCTACGTGCGCTCGGCCCAGACGGGAAAGCGCGCCCAGTGCTTTGGCGGCGCCAAGAACCACATGATCATCATGCCCGACGCCGACATGGGCCAAGCCGTCGATGCGCTCATCGGCGCCGGCTACGGCTCGGCCGGCGAGCGCTGCATGGCGATCTCGGTGGCGGTCCCGGTCGGCGAGGCGACCGCGGATCGCCTGATGGAGCGGCTGATCCCGCGGGTGGAGAGCCTCAAGATCGGTCCCTCCCATGACGGCTCGGCCGATTACGGTCCCCTGGTCACGGCTGAAGCCGTCGAGCGGGTGAAGGGCTACATTGACACCGGAATTCGAGAGGGCGCCGAGCTCGCCGTCGACGGGCGCGACTTCCGCCTCCAGGGCTACGAGAACGGCTTCTACATGGGCGGATCGCTGTTCGACCGCGTCACGCCCGACATGACCATCTACAAGGAGGAGATCTTCGGCCCCGTCCTCTCGGTGGTGCGGGCGAAGGATTACGAGGAGGCGCTGGCGCTGCCCTCGACCCACCAATACGGCAACGGCGTCGCGATCTTCACGCAGGACGGCGACGCGGCCCGCGATTTCACCGCGCGGGTCAATGTCGGCATGGTCGGCGTCAACGTACCGATCCCGGTGCCGATCGCCTACCACACCTTCGGCGGCTGGAAGCGCTCGGGCTTCGGCGACCTCAACCAGCATGGGCCGGATTCGATCCGCTTCTATACGAAGACCAAGACTGTCACCTCGCGCTGGCCGTCCGGCATCAAGAGCGGCGCCGAGTTCTCGATCCCGACCATGCGATAGGGGGACACGATGACGGCTCAGACGATCGGCTTCATCGGCCTCGGCAATATGGGCGGGCCGATGGCGGCCAATCTCGTCCGTGCCGGCTACCGCGTCCAGGGTTTTGACCTGAGCGCGGATTCCCTGACAATGGCGGCGGCCGAGGGCGTCGTTCCTGCGGGCTCGGCCCTCGCGGCGGCAGAAGGCGCTCATGCCGTCGTGACGATGCTGCCGGCGGGTGCGCATGTCCGGCGGGTCTGGTCGGATCTCGTCGAGGCCGTCACGCCCGGCACTCTGCTCATCGATTCCTCGACCATCGACGTCGAGAGTGCAAAGGTCGCTCACGCGTCGGCCGAAGCGCGCGGGTGCCTCGCCATCGATGCCCCGGTCTCCGGCGGCACAGGCGGGGCGAAGGCCGGCACGCTGACCTTCATGGCTGGCGGGACCGCCGAGGCCTTCGCCCGCGCCGAGTCGATCCTCAAGGCCATGGGCAGAAGCCTGTTCCATTGCGGCGAGGCCGGGGCTGGGCAGGCGGCCAAGATCTGCAACAACATGATCCTCGGGATCTCGATGATCGGGGTCTGCGAGGCTTTCGCACTCGGAGAGAAGCTTGGCCTGTCGCACCAGGCGCTGTTCGACGTCGCCTCGGTCTCCTCGGGTCAATGCTGGTCGCTGACGAGCTATTGCCCGGTACCGGGTCCGGTCCCTGCCTCGCCGGCCAATAACGGCTACCGGCCGGGCTTTTCGGCGGGGCTGATGCTCAAGGACCTGCGCCTCGCTCAAGCCGCAGCTGGCTCGGTCCATGCAACGACGCCGCTCGGCGCGGAGGCGGCGCAGCTCTACGCCCTGTTCGAGGGTCTCGGGCATGGCAGCGAGGATTTCTCCGCCATCATCGGCATGCTCCGTGGCCGCGCCAGCGGAGGCGAGACCCCATGAGCGAAGCGACGATCCTCTCCGAGACGCGCGGACGCGTCCTGCTGATCACCCTGAACCGGCCTAAAGCCTTGAACGCGATCAACGCCGAGCTCACCCGCGAGCTGATCGCGGCCTCGGGCGCGGCCGATGCAGATCCGGATATCGGCTGCATCGTCGTCACGGGCTCGGCAAGGGCGTTCGCGGCCGGCGCCGATATCAAGGAGATGCAGGAGGCGACCTACGGCGAGATGTATGCCAGCGACCGCTTCTCGGAATGGGAGCGGTTCACGGCGATCCGCACGCCGATCATCGCGGCGGTGGCGGGTTACGCGCTGGGCGGCGGCTGCGAACTCGCCATGATGTGCGACATCATCCTGGCCGCCGACACCGCCCAATTCGGCCAGCCCGAGATCAAGCTCGGCGTGATGCCGGGGATCGGCGGCAGCCAGCGCCTCGCCCGCTTCGTCGGCAAGGCCAAGGCGATGGAGATGTGCCTGACCGGCCGCACCATGGACGCGGCCGAGGCCGAGCGCGCCGGCCTTGTCTCGCGGATCGTGCCCGCCGACACGCTCCTCGACGAGGCGATGGCGACGGCTGCCACCATCGCTGGAATGTCCCTGCCGATCGCCATGATGACGAAGGAAGCGGTCAACCGCTCCTACGAGACCACGCTCACCGAGGGCGTCCGCTTCGAGCGCCGCGTCTTCCACGCGATGTTCGCGACGGATGACCAGAAGGAAGGCATGGCAGCCTTCGTCGAGAAGCGGCCGCCGAAGTTTCGGCATTCGTGAGGGGCGCTATCTGCTCCTCCCGCAAACCACCTCATTCTGAGGTGCAGCGTCAGCGGCCTTGAGGGAGGGTTCCAGCCATCATCGCAATCCTTGGACCGCTCCTTCGAGGCCGCTGATGCGGCACCTCAGGATGAGGGCGAGGATGGGATCAACGAAGGTGGCCCCGACGCTACAACGGCCGCTTCGCCCAGCGCGCGATCATCCCCACGATGCCCTCGCGGAACACCAGAACGCAGACGACGAACACCACGCCCTGGATGATCGTCACCCAGGCGCCGAAGGGGGCGAGATAGTTTTCCATCGTCACGATGACGAGGGCGCCGGCGATGGGCCCGAACACGGTGCCGAGGCCGCCGACCAGGGTGATCAGGACGACCTCGCCGGACATCGACCAATGCACATCGGTAAGCGAGGCGAGCTGGAAAACGATCGCCTTGGTCGCCCCGGCGAGGCCCGCAAGCGTCGTCGAGAGGACGAACAAGGCGAGCTTGTAGTGATGGGTACGGTAGCCGAGCGAGATCGCGCGGGGCTCGTTGTCGCGGATCGCCTTGAGCACCTGCCCGAAGGGCGAGTGGATGATCCGGTAGATCAGCAGCAGGCCGCCGAAGAAGATCGACGCCACGAGGACGTAGAGCACCCGGTCGTCGGCCAGACTCACGAGGCCGAACAGGTGCCCGCGCGGCACCGCCTGGATGCCGTCCTCGCCGCCGGTGAACTTCGATTGCAGGGCGAAGAAGAACACCATCTGGGCGAGCGCCAGGGTGATCATCGCGAAATAGATGCCCTGCCGCCGGATCGCGAGGGATCCGAAGACGAAGCCGAGGACACCCGCCGTGGCGGTGCCGCACAGGATCGCGAGTTCGGGCGTCAGGCCCCAGATCTTGGCTGAATAGGCGCTGAGATAGCTCGCCATCCCGAAATAGGCGGCGTGGCCGAAGCTGAGGAGGCCGCCGTAGCCGAGGAGCAGGTTGAAGGCGAGCGCGAACAGCGCGAAGCACAAAACCTTCATCAGGAAGACGGGGTAGAGCACGAAGGGCAGCACCACGAGCGCCACCGCAATGCCGACGAACACCATCCGGTGCAGGGCGCGCGCGTCCTTCGATTCCGGAAGCGTCGGGGCGATCGGGGCGGCCTCGATCGCCGGGGCTAGGGTATCGGCCATGGCGCGGTCCTCAGGCGGGTTTGCCGAACAGGCCGGCGGGCTTCACCAGCAGCACCAGCACCATGATGACGAAGATCGCCGTGGCCGAAGCCTCCGGGTAGAACACCTTGGTCAGCCCCTCGACGAGGCCCAGGGAGAAGCCGGTGATGATCGATCCGAGGATCGAACCCATGCCGCCGATGACGACGACGGCGAAGACCACGATGATGAGATCCGCCCCCATATTCGGGTTCACCGAATAGACCGGCGCGGCGAGGACGCCGGCGAGGGCGGCCAAAGCCACGCCGAAACCGTAGGTCAGTGTGAGGAGCAGGGGGACGTTGACGCCGAAGGCCTGGACCAGGGTCGGGTTCTCGGTGGCGGCTCTCAGATAGGCGCCGAGCTTGGTCTTCTCGATCACGAGCCAGGTCGCGAGGCAGATCACAAGAGAGAATACGACGATCCAGCCGCGGTAGTTCGGCAGGAACATGAAGGGCAGGCGCTGGCCGCCGGTGAGCTCGGCGGGAATGGCGTAGGGCAGGCCGGAGACGCCGTAATAGTTGCGGAACAGCCCCTGGATGATGAGGGCGAGGCCGAAGGTGAGAAGCAGGCCGTAGAGGTGGTCGAGCTTGTACAGACGGGCGATCAGCCCTCGCTCGATCAGGATGCCGAGGCCGCCGACGATGACGGGTGCCAGCACCAGCGCCCACCAATAGCCGAGACCCGTATAGTTCAGCAGCATCCAGGCGACGAAGGCGCCGACCATGTAGAAGGCGCCATGGGCGAAATTGATGATGTTGAGGAGCCCGAAGATGATGGCGAGCCCGAGCGAGAGCATCGCGTAGAACGAGCCGTTGATGAGGCCGAGCAGGAGTTGGCCGAACAGAGCCTGGCTCGGGATGCCGAAGATCGTCGTCATGGCTGGCCCGAACCCATGGCCGCACCTCGCGGCGTTCTTACGTGCATCCTGTCCTCCCGCAGGCGTGTCCGCCGGTCTCGCGCCGGCCTCGAACCTGGTATGTCACACGCCGAGATAGGCGTGCAGTTTCGCGATATTGGCGTCAAGCTCCGCGTTCGGGATCATGTCGACGACCCGGCCCTGCTCGACGACGAAATGCCGGTCCGCCACCGTCTGGGCAAAGCGGAAGTTCTGCTCGACCAGGAGGATGGTGTAGCCCTCGCCCTTCAGCTTCTGCAGTGTGCGGCCGATCTGCTGGACGATGACGGGGGCGAGCCCCTCGGTCGGCTCGTCGAGCAGGATCGTCTTGGCACCGGTGCGCAGGATGCGGCCGATGGCGAGCATCTGCTGCTCGCCGCCCGAGAGCTTGGTGCCCTGGCTCGCGGCCCGCTCCTTCAGGTTGGGGAACAGCGTGTAGACGTCCTCCACCGACAGCCCGCCGGGCTTCACCCGCGGCGGCAGCATGAGGTTCTCGTAGGTCGAGAGGCTGGAGAAGATGCCGCGCTCCTCGGGCACGTAGCCGATCCCGAGCCGGGCGATCCCGCGCGAGGTCATGCCGATGGTCTCGACCCCGTCGAACCGGATCGAGCCGCTGCGCTTGCCCAGGATGCCGATGATCGCCCTGAGCGTCGTGGTCTTTCCGGCGCCGTTGCGCCCGAGCAGCGTCACGACCTCGCCGCGGCGGATGTCGAAGCTCATGCCGTGGAGCACGTGGCTCTCGCCGTACCAGCCCTCCAGTCCCTCGACGGTGAGGCTGCCGGCGGCGGAATGCGGTGTCGTCTCGACCGTGGCGGCGCTCTCACGCATGACCGGCTCCGATATAGGCCTCGATCACCTGCGGGTCGCGCGACACCGTGGCGTAGTCGCCCTCCGCCAGGATACGCCCGCGGGCGAGCACGGTGATCCGATTCGAGAGCGAGGCGACGACCGAGAGATTGTGCTCGACCATCAGGATGGTCCGGCCCTCCGAGACGCGCCGGATCAGCGCCTCGGTGCGCTCGACATCCTCGCGACCCATGCCGGCCATCGGTTCATCGAGGAGCAGCATCTCGGGGCTGAGCGCCAGGGTGGTGGCGATCTCCAGCGCGCGCTTGCGCCCGTAGGAAAGCTCCGACGCGATCGTCTCGGCAAAGCTCGACAGCCCGACCGCCTCGACGAGTTCCAGCGCCTCGGAATCGAGGGCGTTGAGCACGCTCTGCGAGCGCCAGAAATCGAAGCTGTCGCCGCGGCGATGCCGCTGCAGGGCGATGCGGACGTTCTCCTTCACGGTGAGGTGCGGAAACACCGCCGAGATCTGGAACGAACGCACCAGCCCGAGCCGCGCCACGTCGGCCGGCTTCGTCCTGGTGATGTCGCGGCCGTTGAAGCGGATCGATCCCGCCGTAGGGGTCAGGAACTTCGTCAGGAGATTGAAGCAGGTGGTCTTGCCCGCGCCGTTCGGGCCGATCAGCGCATGGATGCTGCCGCGCGCGACTTTCAGCGCCACGTCGCTGACCGCGCGGAAGCCCTTGAACTCCATGGTCAGGCCGTCGGTCTCCAGCGCGAGATCACTCATCCATCCTCCCGATGTCATGCTCTTGGCGGTTCCGGCGCGCCGCGCCGGTGCCGCTTACCTTGGCGGATGCATGATGTCATCGATCCTCGCATTGTCGAGGAGGCACTGGACCACATCCACGCTCGATGTTCCGAGGCGTAAACCCGAACCGGTCGCCAAGGGCCCGAGGGTATGCTAGGCGCGTGGCCCGATCGAACGAGGCCGCCGGCCGGACGCGGTGCGGCATGAGACGACATGGCTGAGAACAACGAGTTCATTCGCGAGGTCAACGAGGACTATCGCCGGGATCAGGTCGCCGAGATCTGGCGCCGCTACAGCGGCGTGATCATCGCAATCGCGGTACTGGTAGTCGCCGCCGTTGGCGGCTGGCGCTATTGGCAGGCTGATCAAAAGAGCCGCGCCGAGACCGCATCCGAGTCGTTCGACAGCGCGAACAAACTCGCCCGCGACGGAAAAGCCGACGAGGCCGACAAGGCCTTCTTGGAGATCGAGAAACAGGGTCCTGCCGGCTACGCGCTCCTTGCCCGTTTCCGCTCGGCGACAGAAGCGGCGAAGCGCAATCCTGCCGCGGGCGCGGCCGAGTACGAAGCGCTCGGCGCCGATCCCAAACTCAGCAACGGCCTGCGCGACCTTGCTCGCCTACGGGCCGCCCTCCTGCGCATGGATCTGCCGAACCCCGATCCCGCGCTCGCGGTCCTGCAGGGGCTTGCCGCGCCGACCGGCGCCTTCCGCCACACCGCCCGCGAGATGCTCGGCCTCGCTGCGCTGAAGCGGGGCGATTATGACGGCGCCGGCCGCTGGTTCGACCAGCTCAGCGCCGATCCGCAGACGCCGCAGAACCTGCGCCAGCGCATCGAGGTCTATACCGCTCTCGTCGCCGGCGGTCCCGTGACCGTGACGGAGCCCGTGGCGCAGCCCGCCGCGCCGCCGCCGGCCACCCGCTGAGGACTGGCCTCGGCACTCCTTTTTTCTTAAGTGTCCTCAAGGCGGTGCCGGGTCCCGTGACCCTTCATCGCCCGATCTGCGTTTCCGTTCGCGGGACGCCCCAACCTGAACTGGCCCACCTCATGGATATGCCGACCGTCGCGATCATCGGACGGCCGAATGTCGGCAAGTCGACGCTGTTCAACCGGCTCGTCGGCAAGAAGCTCGCCCTCGTCGACGACCGCCCTGGCGTCACCCGCGACCGGCGCGAGGGCGACGTGAATTTCGGCGGCCTCGTGTTCCGCATCATCGACACCGCAGGCCTCGAAGAGGCGGATTCGGCTTCGCTCGCCGGTCGCATGCGCGCCCAGACCGAGGCCGCGATCATGGCGGCGGACGTCATCCTGTTCGTCATCGACGCCCGCGCCGGCGTGCTCCCGGCCGACCAGCCCTTTGCAGAGCTCGTCCGCCGCGCCGGCCGGCCGGTCATCCTCATCGCCAACAAGGCCGAGGGCGGCGTCGGCCTCGGCGGTGCCTACGAGGCGTTCTCGCTCGGGCTCGGCGATCCGATACCTTTCTCGGCCGAACACGGCGAAGGCATCGGCAGCTTGCACGACGCCCTTCTCGAAGCCCTGCCCGAGCAGGACGAGGAGGATGACGAGGAAGGCTCCGAGCGGTCTCTAAAAGTCGCCATCGTCGGCCGGCCCAATGCCGGCAAGTCGACCCTGATCAACAACATGCTCGGCGAGGACCGCCTCCTCGTCGGGCCTGAGGCCGGCATCACCCGCGATTCGATCTCGCTGGATTGGGAATGGCGCGGACGCCGGATCAAGCTGCACGACACCGCCGGCATGCGCCGCAAGGCACGCATCGACGACAAGCTCGAGAAGCTCGCGGTCTCCGACGGTCTGCGCGCCGTGCGCTTTGCCGAAGTCGTGGTGGTGCTTCTGGATGCGACGATCCCGTTCGAGAAGCAGGATCTGACCATCGTCGACCTCGTCGAGAGCGAGGGCAGGGCGCTGGTCATCGGCCTCAACAAGTGGGACCTCGTCGCCGACCAGAACGGTCTCTTGAAGACCCTGCGCGAGGATTGCACACGCCTGCTGCCGCAGGTGCGCGGCGTCTCGGTAATCCCGCTCTCGGGGCTCGCCGGCCAGGGCATCGACAAGCTGATGCAGGCGGTGGTGGACGCGGCCGAGGTCTGGAGCCGCCGCATCTCGACCTCGCGGATCAACGACTGGCTCAGCGAGGCGACGCAGCGGAACCCGCCGCCGGCGGTGGCGAGCCGGCGCATCAAGATCCGCTACGCCACCCAGGTGAAGGCGCGCCCGCCGCATTTCGCGCTGTTCGGCAACCAGCTCGACGGCCTGCCGAAATCCTACACCCGCTACCTCGTCAACAATTTGCGCGAGGCCTTCGATCTGCCCGGCACCCCGATCCGGCTGTCGCTGCGGACCTCGAAGAACCCATTCGACAAGGAGAACAAGGGCTGACGCCAGAAGCGCGAGCAAGCCGACGATCGCCCTCGCGGAAGGCCGTCAAGCGACGAAGGAACCGGCAGACGTTCGCGCCAGCCAATCCACGACGCCGTCGAGCGCCTGCCGGTTGCTGAGCCCCGCCTTTCGGCCTTCCTCGAACACGGCGATCTGACGGTCGGCGCTGGTCCCCTCGCGAAAGATTCGACGGGCGTTCTCGACCTCGGGGCCGCAGCCCAGCGCATCGGCATCCTGGTCGATCAGGCTCAGCAGCGCGTCGAGGGCATCCGCGAACGGGACGGCGTCTTCGCTGGCCTCGTCGATCAGCTCCGCCTCGGTGCCGCTGCGCTGCGCACGCCACAGATTCTCCTCGGTGAGCGCCCGCGAGATTCCATCGAGGCCGGCATTGAGATCGGGCCGGCGCACGACGAGGCGGACGAGGCAGCGGAACACGGCAGCGATGGTGAGCGCGTCCTCGAGCCGGGTGCAGGAATCGGCGATTCTCAATTCGAGGGTCGGGAACTTGATGGAGGGGCGCAGGCTCCACCACAGGAAGCTCGCATCCTCGATCGAGCCGGCTTTCTTCATGATGCGCAGGTAGCGCTCGTAGTCCTCTCGGCTCGCCACAAGCGGCGGCAGGCCGGTCCGCGGCAGTTCTCCGAAGGCGCTGAGGCGATAGGCGGTGAGCCCGGTCGGCTTACCCTGCCAGAAGGGTGAGGAGGCCGAGAGCGCCATCAGCAGGGGCTGATACGGCAGCAGCCGGTTCATCAGGTCGATGCGGGCGTCGGGGTCCGGCACCTCGACATGGACATGCATGCCGCAGATCAGGCTGCGGCGTCCGGCGAGCCCGACATCACGCAGGATGCCGCGGTAGCGCTCGCCTTTCGTCGGCAATTGCCGCGCCCAGTCCGCCACCGGGTGTGTGCCGGCGGCGAAGACAAGAAGCTCGTGCCGCGCCGCGAGTCGGCTGAGCTCGGATCGCTGGCTGTAAAGGACCTCGCGGGCCTGCGCAAAATCCGTCGACGGCGGCGTGCATACCTCGACCTGACATTGCAGGAGCTCGCGGCCGATCTCTGGCAAGCGCTCGCCGGCTTCCGTGTGGAACGGCTTCACGGAACGCCGCGGCGTCCCCCGCGTCTCGGCATCGGCCAAGAAATACTCTTCCTCGATGCCGAAGCGGTAGCTGTGTGCGGTCATGGTCGTTCTCTGCGGAGGGCGTGCCGCTCAACTCGCGGAGCATGACCTTTGTGCCCTGGGGAGCGATCGGTTCGGCCGACCTGACCCGGCGCCACAACGCCGAGGCGCACTCAGCCAACGCGAAGCCACTCGCAATGGGCATTCGAGCCTCAGCGCGAAGGCTAGGTGTCCGCCTGCGTCGTGGAGGGATCGTTGGTCAGAAGTGCCGCAAGGAACTGGTGTCGAGATGAACCCCCTTCCCTCGCCTTCGTCTCGCATCCGGCTGGCGAGCGCCCCTGCGTCCTCCGATAGCTCACACGAAACGACGCGGCGTTGCGCCGACCAGTCGAGAACGAGTGCCCTAATGGGGCGTCCGGCCTTCGCGACGGACCACAACCGGACGATCGGACCAATCTCCCGCGTGATCACGATTCTGTTGCCCGCCAGCGCAGGGTCGATGACGTCGGAGCGACGGCTCTCTTCGTCGGCGACATGTGCTCGCGCATTGACGTCATGAACGCGGCTGAGCTGCAGGATTGTCCAGCCGGGTCAGCCTCGCCGCAGCGCCCCACCCACCAGCCACGCCGGATCGAACCACCGGTCCGCCTCGCCATCGTAAGGCAAGCGAGTAATGTCCCAGTGCTGGATGTACTTGGCGTAGACGTTCCAGACCGAGATGCCGCCACCGACGAAGATACGCCTGCCCGGATAGCGCGAGAGCACCGCTTCCGGATCCTCGTGGCTGCGGATCACCTCGATGGTGCGGTCCTTGAAGGCGAATTCCGGCACGGAGGCCACGGTCTTCGGCCCCGCGATGAGGACGTGGCCCATGGTCAGCGCGAAGAACCGCGTCACGTCCTCGACGAAGAGCGGGTCGGTATTGCCCTCCCAGGGCAGCTGCCCGTTCAGGCCGAGCTGGCCGCGCAGGCCGATCGCGCAGATGCAGCGGACATCGATCATCCTGGCGTTCCTCGATGCGTCAGGCCGGGGCCTGCAAACCAACGACCTTGTCGGCCGGAAAATCGTAGATCCTGCCGGATTCCGTCCAATCCGGGCTCGCGAGGCGCAAGAAGGCGGGCGCGAGGTCTTCCGGCGTCTTCAGCGTGTCGGGGTCTTCGCCCGGCATTGCCGCCCGGCGCATGGAAGTACGTAATGGTCCCGGATTGAGGAGCATCGCGCGCACCGGGGTCGGTTCCGTTTCGGCCGCATAGGTGCGGACCAGGGCATCGAGGGCGGCCTTCGAGACCGCGTAAGGACCCCAGTAGGCCCGGCACTTCTGCGCCGCCGCCGAGGTCACGAAGACGGCGCGGCCTGCATCGGAGGCACGAAGGAGCGGATCGAGGGAACGGATCAGGCGCCAGTTCGCCGTCACGTTGATGGCCATCACCTGGTCCCAGACCTTCGGCGTCACGTGGCCGAGCGGGGTCAGGTTGCCGAGGATGCCTGCATTGCCGATGAGGATGTCGAGGCGCTTCCAGCGTTCGAAGATCGCCCCGCCAAGGCGGTCGATCCCCTCGTAATCTGTGAGGTCGAGGGGCACGAGGGTCGCGCTGGAGCCCGCTGCCTCGATGGCATCGTCGAGTTCCTCCAGCGCACCTTGGGTTCGGGCGACGGCGATGATGTGGGCGCCGGCGCCGGCCAAAGCCAGGGCCGCTGCCCGGCCGATGCCGCGCGATGCACCGGTGACGACGGCGACGCGACCGGCGAACGGCTTGTCGGGGGACGCGATCATAGAAGCCTCAATCCGCTTCGGCCAGCATGGCGAGGCGCCGCGGGCTGGCGATGGCGAGGTCGCTCAGGGCGGTCGGGTAGTCGCCGGTGAAGTAATGGTCGGTGTATTGCGGACAACCCGGATTGCGCGCCTCCTCGCCCATGGCGCGGTAGAGGCCTTCGATCGACAGGAACGCAAGGGTATCCGCGCCGATATAGCGGCGCATGCCTTCGAGATCGTGGGTCGCGGCGAGCAGCTTCTCGCGCTCGGGTGTGTCGATCCCGTAGAAGTCCGGATAGGTAATCGGCGGCGAGGCGATGCGGAAATGCACCTCGCGGGCGCCGGCCTCGCGCATCATCCTGACGATCTTCACCGAGGTGGTGCCGCGCACGAGGCTGTCGTCGACGAGGACGATGCTCTTGCCCTCAACCGCGGCGCGGTTGGCGGAGTGCTTCATGCGCACACCGAGTTCGCGTACCGACTGTGTCGGCTGGATGAAGGTGCGGCCGACATAGTGATTGCGGATGATGCCCATCTCGTAGGGCAGGCCGGTCTCCTGCGCGAAGCCGAGCGCCGCGGGCACCCCGGAATCGGGGACCGGGATCACGATGTCGGCCTTCGCTGGCGCCTCGCGCGCGAGTTCGACGCCGATATTCTTGCGCACCGCGTAGACGCTCTTGCCGTTCACGACGGAATCGGGTCGGGCGAAATAGATGTACTCGAAGATGCACGGCCGCATCGGCTGAGCCGGAGCGAAGCGGATCGATTCGACACCCTCTTCGGAGATCACGACGATCTCGCCGTTCTCGACGTCGCGGATGAACTTCGCACCGATGATGTCGAGGGCACAGGTCTCGGAACACAAGATGTAGCGACCATCGAGCTCGCCGAGCACCAGCGGGCGGATGCCAAGCGGGTCGCGGGCGCCGATCAGCTTCTTGTTGGTGAGGGCCACGATGGCGTAGGCGCCCTCTATCCGGCACAGGGCCTCGGTGAAGCGTTCGACGATGCGCGGAGCGCGCGAGCGGGCGGCGAGATGCAGGATGACCTCGGTGTCGGAGGTCGATTGCGTGATGGCCCCGTCGCGCACGAGGTCTCGGCGGATCGAGAGGGCGTTGGTGAGATTGCCGTTATGCGCCACCGCGAGTCCGCCGCTGGCGAGTTCGGCGAAGAGTGGCTGCACGTTCCTCAGGATCGTGCCTCCCGTCGTCGAGTAGCGCACGTGGCCGATGGCAGCGCTGCCTTCGAGGTGCTCGATCGTCGATCGGTCCGAGAACGAATCCCCGACGAGGCCTGGCCGGCGCTCGGAATGAAACACGGCGCCGTCGAAGGAGACGATGCCGGCCGCCTCCTGGCCTCTATGCTGGAGGGCGTGCAGCCCCAGCGCGACGATGGCGGAGGCGTCGGGATGCCCGAATATTCCGAAGACGCCGCATTCCTCGCGCAGGGTATCGCCGTCGCGGTCCATCCCGTCGGCGACCTCCAGGGAGGAGCGCTCGGTCACGCTACGTTTGGACATGGTGATGCCGTTCCCTCTCGGTCGCAGTCCCAAGCATAGAGACGAGCAACCGGCCTTACCGTCACGAAACGGTTATGTAATCGGCTGACGCGGTGCAACCAACCGCCGCCCAGCGCAGGTCAGCGCCGCTGCGCTGGCACGGCTTGCGCCGGGACCGGCTGAGGCGGCTTGACCGCGTCGCTGCGGCGCGCGGGCGCCTCGCCCTCGGTTGGCGGCTCAGCCGGCTCGGCGGACCCGTCGGTCTTGGGCTTCTTGAACTGTTTGAGGATGCCCTCCGGATTCTCGGGTAGTTGGGCCACCAGGGCGTCGCCGGATTTCTCCAGGAGCGGCCGGCTCTTCGCCTGCGAGGCCCAGTCCGGCATCTTGCCCTGGACGAGCCAGGCCAGGAACACCCAGCCGATCACGCAGATCAGGAACCCGCGCCCGGCTCCGAACAGCAGGCCGAGGGAGCGGTCGATGGCTCCGATCCGCGAATCGAGGATGATGTCGGAGATCTTCACGGTGATGATCGAAACGACGATCAGCGTGCCGAGGAAAATCGCCGCGATCGACGCGACGAGGGCCACCGTGGCGTTCGTCACATGCTGCCCGACCATGGGCAGAATTAGCGGGTAGAACTTCCAGGCAACTGCGGCCGCCGCGACCCATGCGATGATCGCCAGGACCTCACGCGTCGCCCCGCGAACAGCCGCGAGCAGGGCGGAGACCGCGATGATCCCCAGCACGACGAGGTCCAGAATCGAAAACGGCATTGAGGACGCGGATCACACGGGCAGAGCGGACGACGATCAGCGGGCTGCGCGGCTGCCCCTGGCCGCGCGGCCTGTATATCGTGCGGAATCCCGGGCGTCACCCTCACGCTCCGCATCGTCCTCATCCCAATCGTTTCGCCTCTCCGAACGGGCCGCAATCCCGGCCACGAGATCCGCGATGTGGCGCAAGGCTTCCGTCGGGAGCGCGCCGTCGCCGCCTTCGCCTCGCCCTTGCGGAGTCACCGCCTTGGCGAAACCGAGCTTGAGCGCCTCTTTCAGCCGCGCGGGCGCCTGGGCCACCGGGCGGATTGCGCCGGAGAGTCCGATCTCTCCGAAATACGCCGTCTCCGGCGGCAGGACGGAGCCCGACAGCGAAGAGACGAGGGCGGCCGCGACCGCAAGGTCGGCGGCCGGTTCGGTGATTCGCAATCCGCCGGCGACATTGAGGTAGACGTCGTGGGTGCCGAGCCGGATGCCGCCGTGAGCCTCCAAGACGGCCAGGACCATCGACAGCCGGTTCGGGTCCCAGCCGACCACGGCCCGGCGCGGCATTCCGAGGGAGGAGGGCGCCACCAGCGCCTGGATCTCGACGAGGAGCGGGCGCGTGCCCTCCATCCCGGCGAAGACCGCGGTGCCGGGCGCGGCGTGGTCGCGGCCGGCCAGGAACAGGGCGGAGGGGTTGGGCACCTCGGCGAGGCCACCGTCGGTCATTTCGAACACGCCGATCTCGTCGGTGGGACCGAAGCGGTTCTTCACCGCGCGCAGGATGCGGAAATGGTGGCCCTGGTCGCCCTCGAAGGAGGCGACGCAATCGACCATATGCTCGACGACCCGTGGGCCGGCGATCTGCCCATCCTTGGTCACGTGGCCGACGAGGATGACCGCAGTCCCCGATGTCTTTGCGAAGCGGATGAGGGCCTGGGCCGAGCTTCGCACCTGCGTGACCGTGCCGGGCGCCGATTCCACCGTCTCGGTCCACATCGTCTGGATCGAGTCGATGATGGCGAGGGCCGGCGGGCGACCCTGCGAAAGGGTCTCGACGATATCCTCGACATTGGTCTCGGCGGCGAGTTCGACCGGCTGGGCGGCGAGGCCGAGGCGCTCGGCGCGCAGGCGCACCTGCGCCACCGCCTCCTCGCCCGAGATATAGACGACACGCTCGCCGGTGCCCGCCATGGCGGCCGTGGCCTGCATCAGCAGGGTCGACTTGCCGATGCCGGGGTCGCCGCCGAGCAGGATCACCGAACCGCGCACGAAGCCGCCGCCTGTAACGCGGTCGAGCTCGCCGATGCCGGAGGGGATGCGCGGCGCCTCCCGCGCCTCGCCGGTCAGGCCTTCGAGCGGAAAGACGCGGCCGCGCGCCCGGCTCGGCCGCGTCGCCGCAGGCCCGGCTTGGGGACCGGCGGTACCGGTCTCCTCGACGATCGAGTTCCAGCCGTTGCAGGCCTCGCAGCGCCCGCGCCAGCGATTGTAGACCGCCCCGCAGGATTGGCAGACGAAGGTCTGATGTATCTTGGCCATCGCGGTTCCGGTGGAGCGGCCAGTTGGCCTCCAATCACCCTACATAATGGCGAACATAACGGGAACCCAAACTCGTCAGAATCTCGTAGCCGATCGTCCCGGCCGCCTTCCCGACGGTGTCGATATTCAGGGAGTCCCCAATGAGGACCGCCATCTCGCCGCGCGCTGCGGCAGGAGCCTCGGTGACGTCGAGGATGATCAGGTCCATCGAGATCAGGCCCACGATGGGGCAGAGGGCGCCGCCGACGAGAGCGTGTCCGCGGTTGCTCGCGGCACGGGGATAGCCGTCGGCGTAGCCGAGGGAGACAGTGGCGAGCCGCCGCGGCTCGGGTGCGGTCCAGCGCGCATTGTAGCCGGCGCTCTCGCCCGCCTCCACGTGGCGAACCTGCGCGATCGCCGCCTCCAGCCGCACCACCGGCCTCATGGCATTGGGCTGCCCCGGCTTCGGATTGCCGCCGAACATGGCATAGCCGGGTCGCAGCAGGTCGTTGTGGGAGCCGGGGCCGAGGAAGCAGCCGGAGGAGTTTGCGAGCGAGGCCGGGATGCCGGGGAAAGCTTTCCTTACCCGCGCGAAGGCACCGATCTGGCGGGCATTCACTGCCTCGTCCGGCAACTCCGCGCTGACGAGATGGCTCATCAGGAGGCCTATTCCTGCCGCCGCGACGACTGGATCTCCCGCCAGCGCAAGCGCCTCCGGTACTGTCAGGCCGAGCCGGCTCATGCCGGTGTCGACGTGCAGGGCGGAGGACCGACGTCCGGTCTCGGCCCATTCAACGAGTTCTTCGCGCGACCCGAGCACGGGGCGCAGATCGTGGGCGAGGAGGCTCGCTGCCGTACCGGGCAGGAGTCCGTTGAGCACGTAGATGGTGGCCTCCGGCAGGAGCGCGCGGGCCGCGATGCCCTCGCTCAGGTGGGCCACGAAGAAGGTCCGGCATCCGGTCTGCCAAAGGGCAGGCGCGACCGCGGCGAGGCCGCAGCCATAGGCATCGGCCTTCACCACCGCAGCGCAGGGAATGCTCGGAGCCTCGGCGCCGAGGCGCTGCCAGTTCTCGGCGATCGCGGACAGATCGATGGTCAGGCGAGCGCCGTGCCCGACCGAGGAAGCGTCTAGCGGTCCGATCATATCCTCCATCGACGAGTCGTCGTTTTGCCTCGCTGCACGGATCGCGCAGGCGGGTTCGCGAAACGATCCGTGGTGGCTTTCCCCATCCTTCGTGGCTTTCCTAT
Organism: Methylobacterium sp.; assembly: GCF_019745455.1. Classification (GTDB taxonomy): domain Bacteria; phylum Pseudomonadota; class Alphaproteobacteria; order Rhizobiales; family Beijerinckiaceae; genus Methylobacterium. The sequence continues at coordinate 90,458 of NZ_JAIETD010000033.1, read as the reverse complement.
GCACGATCGCGGCCGGAACCTGCCATTCGATTCCGCAAATGAAGCTGCTCGGATGACTTGGCCGGCGAGGTGGTCTATCCGCCGCTGCGGGGGACGTCGCACGGATCGGAAAGGGACCGGGCCGAATCGATGATTCGAAGTCTGACGAAGACATGGCGCCGGCTTCGTCCGGCTGCCGGAGGACCGACGACCCATCTCATCGACGGTCGCGATCTGGGTGAGCGGATCGCGTCCTTCCGAAGCCTCGGCGGGAACTGCGAATTCGGATTCGTACAGCGCTATTGCGGCATCGAGCCTTCGGGCCTGTTCCGGTTCGCCTACACTGATATCGAGCCACTGACCCATGCCATCGCGGGTGGGCTGGAGAGATACGGATCGCCGGGCGACCTCAGGCTCGAGGAGACCGAGAGCGGCATCTATTACTGCGTAAGCAGCTGTTACAACTTTTGGTACAACACTCAGCGCCGTGCGGACGAGGTCGATAAGAATCTTTTTCTCGAAGACCAATACGGCAAGGTCGCTCATCTCAAGGGAGCCTTCCTCCGCGACCTCGCGACGGGCGACAAGATCCTCGTCCGCAAGCCGCACCCGGGCGAGGCCAGGCCCGCCTTCATGGAGCTGGCGCAGGCGATCTGGCGCCACGGGCCCTCGACGATCCTGCGCGTGACCGAGGACGAGACGGGTCCGCCGGTCGTCCAAAGGACCTCCGAGCGGCTGCTGGAGGGCACCGTCAAGCGCTTCTCACCGCAGGAACGTAACTACGAGACCGATCTCGACTCCTGGATCGGGCTCTGCGATGCGGCTTACGCCGTCCACCATGGCCTTCCGCCTGATCATGCTCGACCGGTCCCGCCGCGAGCACGGCGCCGCGTGTCCCGACCGAAGCGCCACGGGACACGGCGGCCCGGATCGGTGCTCAATGCCTATACCGACCTCCTCGATACGAGCGCTTTCGATCCCGAAGCTGTCTATGTCTTCTCGGCCTGGGTCTGGCTCCCTGCCGAATTCTCGGCCTCGCGCCTTTTCGCCGTGGTGGGACGCGAGCGCCTGGGCTGGTGCGACGCCGACCTCGACCGTCGCGAATGCTGGCAGCGCGTCTGGGCGGCTGGCCGCGTGGCGGTGGAGGGGGCGGCCCGGCCAAGCGCCGGCCTTGGTGTCGTGGCCGAGCCGGGACAGCATTTCTGGTCCTGGGGTTCGGAGCTTCGCGAGGGACCGATCCCGTCGCCGTCCGAGGTCCCGACGGTATCGATCGAGGCGCCCTTCGTGCAGCGGCTGCTTCGCCGGTAGCGCGCCGTACGCCTCACACTCTACATCCGCGCTGGTATCCGATCGTCCGCGGCGAGGTTCGAGAAGCGGGTGATGTTGGCGTCGAATTGCAGTTCCACGGTGCCGGTCGGACCGTGGCGCTGCTTGCCCAGGATCACCTCGGCCTTGCCGTGGACGCGGTTCATCTCCGCCTCCCAGGCGAAGAATTCCTCGGTGCCTTCGCGCGGCTTCTTGTTGTTGACGTAGTACTCCTCGCGGAACACGAACATCACCACGTCGGCGTCCTGCTCGATCGAACCGGATTCGCGCAGGTCCGAGAGCTGCGGCCGCTTGTCGTCGCGGTTCTCCACCTGTCGCGACAGCTGCGACAGCGCGATGATCGGCACGCTGAGTTCCTTCGCCAGCGCCTTCATGCCGGTGGTGATCTCGGTCATCTCCTGCACGCGATTGTCGCTGCGCTTGCCCGATCCGGAGAGCAGCTGGAGGTAATCAACGATGAGCACGTCGAGTCCCTTCTGGCGCTTCAGGCGGCGGGCCCTCGCGGCAAGCTGCGCGATGGAGATGCCGCCGGTCTGGTCGATGTAGAACGGGATCGTCTGCATATCTCGCGCAGCGTCGGTGATCTTGTAGAAATCCTCCGGCCGGATGTCGCCGCGGCGGATCTTGTAGGAAGGCACGCCGGACTGCTCGGCGATGATGCGGGTGGCAAGCTGCTCGGCCGACATTTCGAGAGAGAAGAAGCCGACGATGCCGCCGTTCTTGGTCTCGATGCGCCCATCGGGCTGCTTCTCGCCCTGGTAGGCCTTGGCGATGTTGAAGGCGATGTTGGTGACGAGCGAGGTCTTGCCCATGGCCGGGCGCCCCGCGAGGATGATCAGATCGGAAGACTGCAGGCCGCCCATCTTGGCGTCGAGATCGGTGAGGCCGGTGGCGATGCCCGAGAGCTTCCCGTCGCGCTGGTAGGCCTTGGCGGCCATATCGACGGCGGCGGTCAGCGCTTCGGAGAACTTCTGGAAGCCGCCATCGTACTTGCCTGACTCGGCGAGCTCGTAGAGCCGACGCTCGGTCCCCTCGATCTGGTCGCGAGGTGAGGATTCGACCGGCGCCTCGTAGGCGCCGTTGACGAGGTCCTCGCCGATGGTGATGAGCCGGCGGCGGATGGCTAAGTCGTAGATCGTGCGGCCGTAATCGCCCGCATTGATGACCGTGGTCGCCTCCGCCGCGAGGCGGGCGAGGTACTGCATCACGGTCTGGCCGCCGAGATCCGCGTCGCCGAGATAGGTCTTGAGGGTGATCGGCGTCGCAAGCTTGCCCGCCTTGATCAGGGAGGCTGCGACCTCGAAAATCTTGCGGTGGACGTCCTCCATGAAGTGCTCGGGCAGGAGGAAATCCGAGATCCGGTAATAGGCGTCGTTGTTGACGAGGATCGCGCCGATAAGCGCCTGCTCCGCGTCGATGTTGTGCGGGGCGACGCGGAATTCCTGGGACACCTGTTGCAGGTTCGCCGTCAGGGCATTGGGCAGGGCCATGGGCTGACTCGAAGCTCCGACTCGTCAAAAACCGCGCGGCCGCCGCCGCGTCTCGTCACTAGCGGGCGACCATGACCCCGGCATGGTTAAGCGGAGCCTTCTTCGATGGCGAGCGCCCGGGACTCATGTCCGAGCCAGCCTCAGTCAAGATCATCGATACGAAAACGCCCGCCGATTCTCGCGAACCGGCAGGCGTCCATGCTGGAACAAATAAGGAACCAGTCAACCCCTTCGGTCGACGATCCCCGTTGTTCACTGTTCCGAGTCTTACTCGCGGTCGTCGCCGGCCTCGGCCAGGGCTGCTCCGACTTCGAGACCGAGATCGTCCAGGTTGAAGGCCTCGCGCTCGGTGGTCGACTCGCCGCGCGCCTGACGCTCGGCCTCCTCGGGGGAGCGGGCGACGTTGACGGTGACGGTGACTTCGACCTCGGGGTGCAGGACGACGGGCACGACATGCAGGCCGAGGGTCTTGATCGGCGCGTTGAGGGCGAACTGATCGCGCCCGACGCTGAAGCCTTCCGCCGTGACGACCTCGGCGAGATCGCGGGTGGAGACCGAGCCGTAGAGCACGCCGGTTTCGCCAGACTGGCGGATCAGCACGAAGTTCTTGCCCTCAAGCGTCTCGGCGACGGCCTGTGCCTCGGTCTTGCGCTCGAGGTTGCGGGCTTCGAGCTGCGCGCGCTGGGTCTCGAAATGCTTCTTGTTGTTGGAGGTGGCGCGCAGAGCCTTGCCGCGGGCGAGAAGGAAATTGCGGGCGTAACCCGGCTTCACGTTCACGGTCTCGCCCATCTGGCCGAGCTTGGCGACGCGCTCGAGGAGGATCACTTCCATGGTCTTCGTCCTTACTGTCTAGGGGTTGGTCAGCATCCGCCGCACCTCGCGGTTCTGCTGGGGTTCTCAGGTACGTCCTGCGCCCTCCGACGAGCGCCGCAGGTTGAGCACGGTGTCGGCGATGCCGAACAAGGTCAGCGCCACGAAGGCGACACCCTGGGTGAGGAACAGGATCAGGTAGAGACCGAAGAGCAGCGCGGTACGGCCTTTTCGCCCGCGGCTGCGGTCGTGGAACGCGGCGAGCCCCTGCAGGGCGAAGGCGGCGCTCAGCGCGCCAGACATCGCGACTCCGAGCACGCCGATATATCCCGGCGTCAGGGCCAGCAGGACGGCTGCAGTGAGGATGAACAGCACCCGTCGCGGCATCACGGTAGAGGGGATGTCCGGCCAGGGACGCGGCAGGCGCCCCGAGATCTGAACGATCCTTGCGGCGGCCCAAAGATAGAAGGTCAGGAGCAGCGCCAGTCCCTGCGCCGCGAGTCCGGGTGCGACCGCCGCGAGGGCGTCGGCAACCTCATTCTTTGCGTCCTTTGCGTCGGGAGGCGATGGTACGGCTTCCGGCTGCTGTGAACCAGGATTCTCGGCTGTCGGTGCCTCGACGCGGCTACCCGGCTGACGGGTGCTCACCTGTGCCTGCGTCGTCAGCATCGTGCGCGTCATTTCGCGCAAACGGGTCTGAAAGGTCTCGTAATTCGGCGAGGCGATCACCGCGATGGCGACGAAGGCCAGGGCTGCGGTACTCGCCGTCCAGGCGAGCAGCCGGCCGGTCGGGTACCATTCCATCGTGCCGTCCGCATTCGGCCGGCCGAGCAGCGCGAGATAGGCGAGCCACCAGGCGGGCAGCGCGAGATAGGCGAGGAATCCAAGGCCGAGGAACGGCGCGATCAGCAGGCCGAGGACAAGGCTACCCGTCGCGGCGGCAACGAGCGCGGCCTTGTGGCTCCAGCCGAGCCCGACGATGAGGATCGGCAGGGGTGCGAGGAGGTACAGCACGATGGCAAGCGCCGTCGCCTTCAGGAGCACTCCGAACAGGAGTGCCGAGACGAGGCCCGCGCCGATGCCGATTCCGAGATATTGTCTCATCAATCCCGCTGTCCCGCTGTCCCGAATAGGGCAGGGTTAGAGGCGAACCGCCCCAACGACTCCCGGCAGCGAACGCGCGACCGGTACGAAATTCAATCCCGCCGCTGCGGCGGCGGACGCCCTGGTCCGGCAAGGCCGGACCAGGGCAATATCGTTACTTGATCACGTAGGGCAGGAAGCCGAGGAAGCGGGCGCGCTTGATCGCCTGGGCGAGCTCACGCTGCTTCTTGGCCGAGACCGCGGTGATGCGCGACGGCACGATCTTTCCGCGCTCCGAGACGTAGCGGGAGAGCAGCTTGACGTCCTTGTAGTCGATCTTCGGGGCATTGACGCCCGAGAAGGGGCAGGTCTTCCGACGACGGAAGAACGGGCGGCGTCCACCGCCGCCGGCAGCACCACCGGCCGCGGGGGCCGCACCTGGTCCAGCACCGAATGCCATGATTAAGCCTCCCCGCCGAAGCTGCGCTCGGGCCTGTCGCCACGATCGCGGTCACCACCGAAACCACCACCGCCGAAACCGTCTTCGTCGCGGCGGCGTCCGCGCTCGCGATCCTTGCGGTCGTCGCGGTCGCGCTTCTGCATCATCGCGGACGGCTCGGATTCGAGCTCCTCGACGCGCACGGTCATGAACCGCAGCACGTCCTCGGAAATCTGCATCTGGCGTTCCATCTCCGTCAGCGCCGCCGGGGGGGCGTCGATGTTCAGGAGCGTGAAATGCGCCTTGCGGTTCTTCTTGATGCGGTAGGCGAGGGACTTCACGCCCCACATCTCGATCTTCTCGACCTTGCCGCCATTGGCTTCGATGACGCCCTTGTAGGTCTCGACCATGGTCTCGACCTGCTGGGACGTCACGTCCTGGCGCGCCAGGAAAACGTGTTCGTAAAGAGGCATTACGGGCCCTTCATATCAAAAGGGGCCCGACGGCACGGGTTTAGCGCGCTGGGAAGAAACGTCGGGCCGGCTCACACGCATTTGCCCGGCGCCAAGCCCTTCGAGCCGTATGAGAGGCCCGAGCGGTTGATCGAAGGCGGAGACACGGGACGCGAAGGGGAAACCCCGAACCGGACAAGCCGGCACCGTCCGTTCAGCCCCCAGCCGGAGCGAACGCGAGGTGCGGCGGATAAACGAGTTCGCGCAGGATGGCAAGGACTGACCGGTGCGATCCGGTTCCGGAACCTCAGCGGATCGATGCGGCAATGGCCTGCTGGATGGCCATGATGTCGGCGCCGCGCTTCAGCGTCTTCTGGATCGGCTCGGTCCGGCCCGAGACCCAGACCTTCAGCTCCGATTCGAGATCGAAACTGCCGGCATTCTCCACCGAGAACGAGGTGATCGCCCGATAGGGAACGGTGAGATACGAGACCTTGCGCCCGGTCAGCCCCTGCTTGTCGACGAGGATCATCCGGCGGTCGGTGAAGACGATGAGGTCACGGACCAGTTTGAATGCGACGGAGACGGTTTCGCCCGCCGTCAGGACGCCCTGCAACTGCGCATCGACATCCGAGGCGGAGAGGTCGCTTCCGTGTCCCAGAAGCCCATCGAGAAATCCCACGTGCCGTCCCCCATCCCCGCGGCCGAATGCCTACCCCATCTAATGGTGGCCGGACCCGTGCTTTTCCAGCACAAGGCCGCCTTGCCTGTTGGAGATGGTCGACGATGCAGAGCTCTTCCTTGCGCCTCGGCGTGAACATCGACCACGTCGCCACCGTCCGCAACGCCCGCGGCGGCCGGTACCCCGACCCGGTCAGGGCGGCGCTCATGGCTGTGGAAGCCGGCGCCGACGGGATCACGGCCCACCTGCGCGAGGATCGCCGCCACATTCGCGATGCCGACATGGAGGCGCTGAAAAGCGTGCTTCCCGTGCCCCTCAATTTCGAGATGGCCGCCACCGACGAGATGGTGGCCATGGCCATGAGGCTGCGCCCCCACGCCGCCTGCCTCGTGCCCGAGAAGCGCGAGGAGCGCACCACGGAGGGAGGCCTCGATATCGTCGGCGCCCGCGATCATCTCGCCCCACGCATCGCGGCGCTTTGTGAGGCGGGTATCCGAGTCTCGCTCTTCGTCGAACCGGATGAGCGCGTGATGGATATGGCGCGCCGGCTCGAAGCTCCCGTGGTCGAACTCCATACCGGCAGCTATTGCGAGGCGGTGGCCGAGGGCGATGCGGCACGTACCGCTCACGAACTCGCCCGTATCGCGAGGGCTGCCGAGTATGGCGCTGGCCTCGGCCTCGAGATCCATGCCGGCCATGGCCTTGCCCTCGACAGCGTGGCGCCCGTGGCGCGGCTGCCAGAGCTGGCCGAACTCAATATCGGGCACGCCCTCATCGGCGAGGCGATCTTCGTCGGCCTGGCCCAAGCGGTGCGCGACATGCGTGCGGCGATGGAGGCGGCGCGGGCATGATCCTCGGCATCGGCTCCGACCTCTGCGACATCCGCCGCATAGAGAAGTCTCTGGCGCGCTACGGCGACCGCTTCACGCACCGCATCTTTACAGAGGGTGAACGGACGAAGTCGGATGCACGGGCGGCACGCGCGCCATCCTATGCGAGGCGCTTCGCCGCGAAGGAGGCCTGTTCCAAGGCGCTCGGCACCGGCATGAGCCAGGGAGTATTCTGGAGGGACATGGAGGTCGTGAACCTGCCTGGCGGCCGGCCGACTTTGCGCCTTTCCGGCGGCGCCCTTGAGCGGTTGAATACGATGGCCCCACGAGGTCACGAGATCAGGATCCATGTCACGCTGACGGACGACCCGCCGCTTGCCCAGGCTTTCGTGATCATCGAGGCGGTGCCCACCGTCCCAGGCGCGAATGGATCGTGACCGGACCGAGCTGCGCGTTGCGGCACCCCCGCGCTTGGTCTAGACCGCCGGCTACCGCTGACACGCGCCGGATCTCGCGCGTCCGGCCGGAGGCAGCCGCGAGATGAAGCCAGTGCGCGTGGATCAAGAAACGAAACGCGATCTGAAAGTCGCGGAGACAGGGGCATGGGCGAGCATCAAGGAAACGCTGAAGGTCGGCATTCAGGCGCTGCTGATCGCCCTGGTCGTGCGGACGCTGCTGTTCCAGCCCTTCAACATACCCTCCGGCTCGCTCGTACCGACGCTGCTGATCGGCGATTATCTCTTCGTGTCTAAATACGCCTACGGCTATTCGAAATACTCACTTCCCATGAGCGAGTACCTGCCGTTCGAGGCCCAAGGCCGGGTCTGGGCGGCGGTGCCGAAGCGTGGGGATATCGCCGTCTTCAAACTGCCGAAAGACAATGCCACCGATTACATCAAGCGGGTGATCGGTCTCCCCGGCGACAAGATCCAGATGAAGGCGGGCCTGCTCTACATCAACGACGTCCCGGTCAAGCGCGAGAAGATAGCCCCGTTTGAGACGACCGGCCCATACGGCGAGCAGGCCAAGGCCGAGCAGTACCGGGAGACTCTGCCGGGCGGCGTCACTCACCTCGTGATCGAGCGTGACGGAGATAACGGCTACTGGGACAACACCGAGCCCTACATCGTTCCGGCCGGCAGGTTCTTCATGATGGGTGACAACCGCGACAACTCGACCGATTCGCGCGATCTCGCCAGCGTCGGGTTCGTGCCGTTCGAGAACCTCGTCGGACGGGCCGAGATGATCTTCTTCTCAATCGACGAAGGCACTCCGGCGTGGCAGATCTGGCAATGGCCGGCGAAGGTGCGCTGGAATCGCCTCTTCACGGCCATCAACTAGAGCATGACCGGAGCCGAGGAAGCCGCGCGCCCGTCCAGCAGGGCGCGGCGCGCGCAGCGCCCGCGGCCGGGACTGGACGCCCTTGAGGCGCGCATCGGACACGTCTTCACCGACAAGACGCTGATCGGCCGGGCGTTGACCCATGTCAGCAAGGCCGGCGGAAATGGCCGGGCCGGAAGCTACCAGCGTCTCGAATTCCTCGGTGACCGGGTCCTCGGCCTCGCCATCGCGGACCTCCTCTACGAGGCCTTCCCGCAGGCCGACGAGGGCGAACTGTCGCGCCGTCTTGCCGGCCTCGTCAGACGGGAGACCTGCGCCTCCATCGCTCAGAGCTGGGATGTCGGCCCGCATCTCGCGCTGGGTCCGGGCGAAGTCCAAGGCGGCGGACGCCGCAACCAGACGATTCTTGCCGATGCCTGCGAGGCAATCCTGGGCGCCGTGTTCCTCGACGCCGGCTACCCGGCCGCCAAGGTCATCGTCGAGGCCGCCTTCGCTCCGGCGAGGGAGACGGCTGCGCCGCGGGGGCGCGACGCGAAATCGTCGCTCCAGGAATGGGCGATGGCGCGCAGCCTCCCTATTCCCCTCTATGAGGTCGTTGAGCGATCAGGGCCGGACCATGCCCCGCGCTTCCGGATCGCCGTCCAGGTCAGCGGTATCGAACCGGGCCTCGGAGAGGGGCCCTCGAAGCGGCTCGCCGAGCAGGAAGCCGCCCGGATCGTCCTCGAACGAGAGGGCATCGGCGACACGCCAGGAACCTCGGAGACCCCGGAAAGGTCGACGAACAAGGATGAAGGACAAAGCCCCGATGCCTGATCAGGACGACGATTCGGGGGAACCGCACGGTGAGGTTGCCGCCAGGCTCACGATGCCGGCGGCCACGGAGGGGATGAGCGCGGGATTCGTCGCCCTCATCGGCGTGCCGAACGCCGGAAAGTCGACCCTCCTCAACAGCCTGGTCGGCACCAAGGTCTCTATCGTCTCCCGCAAGGTCCAGACGACGCGCGCGCTCGTGCGCGGTATCGTCATGGAGGGCGGCGCACAGATCATCCTCGTCGACACGCCAGGCATCTTCGCCCCGAAGCGCCGGCTGGACCGGGCCATGGTCCATTCCGCCTGGAGCGGTGCCGCCGATGCCGATGCCGTCGCTCTCCTTGTCGACGCTCGAAAGGGAATCGACGACGAGGTGGAGGGGATCCTCTCGCGGATGCCGGAGCTGAAGCGCCCGAAGATTCTCATCCTGAACAAGATCGATCTGATCCAGCGCGACAAGTTGCTGGCCCTCGCTGCGGCTCTCAACGAGCGGGTGCCGTTCGCCCACACCTTCATGATCTCGGCGCTCAAGGGAGACGGCATCGAAGCGCTGCGCAAGGCTCTCGCGGGGATGATGCCAGCCGGGCCATGGCTTTATCCGGAGGATCAGGTCTCCGACGCTCCGCTGCGGATGCTCGCCTCCGAGATCACGCGCGAAAAGATCTACGACCGTCTTCACGAGGAACTGCCCTACCGTTCCACGGTTGAAACGGACCAGTGGCAGGTCAAACCGGACGGTTCCGTGCGTATCGAGCAGACCATCTTCGTGGAACGTGAGAGCCAGCGCTCGATCGTCTTGGGCAAGGGTGGTCAGACCATCAAGGCGATTGGTCAGGCGGCTCGGATCGAGATCGCGGAAGTTGCCGAGACCAAAGTACATCTGTTCCTTCACGTGAAGGTCCGTGAGAATTGGGCAGATGATCCAGCCCGTTACCGTGAAATGGGTCTTGAGTTTCCACGTGGCTAGTAAAGTGAATTACAAGAATAATCTTCGGTGTTAGTAAGACGATCTGATGTGAGGCCTGTATAGTGCCCTTCAATTTTCGCGTCGCACCGTGTCCAAATAGGATTATTGCAGTGCGATCGAAATTATTTGGCGGAGAGCCAAGTCAACGACTTGACAGTATCTTTCCGCATGATTCTCTCGCGTCCATAAATATTTTGGGTGTTGCGAAGAAGATCTTTCATCTTGCGGCATCGCCGGCTACGTATCAGGAGCCGGACCCGATTCGAGTCGCGGCATCGCTCATCCTTTCTTCCCACGCCAGACCAATGAGGCGCGCTCCTGCGCGCCGGACGCGTCATGATATTGCCGATGCCCGCTCCTGATGCCGTCTACGGATCGCCGCCGCCTGATCTCGTCGAGGTCGCGGCGGATGCGGCCCAATTGTCGCCGCTCATCCCCGGCTCGGTCCGGCTCGAGGATCTCGATGCCGGCAGCCTGGATCGGGTCGTGATGGTGGCGCCCGCCGGGACGCTGGAGCGGCGCTACGCGCTGTCGCTGTCGCTCAGGGCGCTTCGCCCTGGCGGGCGGCTGACCGCCATGGCGCCGAAGGATCGCGGCGGTGCTCGCCTCGGGCGCGAACTCAAGGCATTCGGCTGCGAACCGGCCGAGATCGCCAAGCGCCATCACCGGATATGCGACGTCGCGCGGCCCCCATCCCTCATGGCCCTCGACGAGGTGATCCGCGATGGCGCGCCCCGCCACATCGACAACCTCGCCTTGTGCACCCAGCCGGGCGTCTTCTCCTGGGATCGGCTCGACCCTGGGACAGCCCTTCTCCTCGCCCACCTGCCGGCGCTATCGGGCAGGGGAGCCGATTTCGGCTGCGGCATCGGGGTGCTTGCCCGAGCGGTGCTGGCCTCCCCGGCCGTCACCGCCATGACCCTGGTCGACATCGACCGTCGCGCCGTGGAGATGGCCCGTCGCAACGTCGCGGACCCGCGTGCCGACATCCGCTGGGCCGATATCCGTGCGGCCGATTCCACTCCGGATCGGCTCGACTTCGTGGTGATGAACCCGCCCTTCCACGACGGCAGCGTCGAGGACCAGGCGCTCGGCCAGGTCTTCATCCGGCGTGCGGCAGAGGCTTTGCGGCCGGGAGGCACGCTCTGGCTCACGGCAAATGCGCATCTTCCCTACGAAGCGCCCCTCAAGGGTGCGTTCAAGAGCGCGACCCTCGTGGCCTCCTCGGGGGGCTACAAAATCTACGAAGCCCGGAAGTAACGCTGCAAGGCGGGGCCGCCGCCCCTCGCGTCCCGCTTGCTGAAGGCAGTGCGGCGGCTCCAGGTTAGCCGACGCTGCCGGCGCCGAGGGTTCCGTCACCGAAGGTGAGGCGCCCCTCATAGATGCCGAACTGCAGGTAATGGGTCATGGGGTCGATGCCGGCCGCTCGCACATCCGCATAGGCCGCGAGATAGGCCGAGCTGTCGAAGCCGGCCGAGGGATCGCGGCCCTCGCGGAAGCCGAATTGCGTGTAATGCGTCAGCGGATTGATCCCGGCTGCGGCGACGTCGTTATAACGGGCCAGGTAGGCGTCCGTGTCGAACACGGAGTTCGGGTCGCGGCCCTCGCGCGCACCGAGATTGCCGTAGTGGCTGCGGGCGAACGCGAAGCTGTCGCCGCCCGCGGTGATCGCCGCGCGCGCCACGTCGGCGTTGGCGAGCAAGTAGAACTCGGCATCGAAGCCGCGTGCGGCACCGATGTCGCTTGCCCGCCCGATCGCGGCGTTGATGGAACGGCCTTCGGCCTGGCCGAACTCGAGATAGTGGGCGAGCGGGTCGACGCCGGCAGCTCGCACGTCCGGATTGGCGGCGTAGTAGAACTCGTTGTCGAAGCTCGCTCCCGGATCGCGGCCTTCGCGAAAGCCATTGGTGTCGTAATGGTTGAGTGGATTCACGCCGGCGGCGCGCACATCCGGATTGGCGGCGAGGTACCCGGTCGTCGAGAAGAAGGCGTTCGGGTCGCGGCCCTCGCGGAAGCCGAACTCGGCATAATGCGCGTCCGCGTCTCTCCCTGACCGGAACACGTCCGGATTGTTGGCGAGATAGAACAAGTCGTCGACCAGTGGAGACCCGTCGTCGAGCGTGATGGCCGCATCGCTGAACACCACCCGCTCGAAGCCCGACACCGTGTCGGTACCTTCCTGACCGGTGACCGTGGTCTGGCCCCGGAGTTGCCCGACCTGAAGGTTCGCGAAGCTCGCATTGTAAACGAGCGTGTCGATTCCCGCGCCGCCGCGCAGGACGTCGTTACCGAGGCTTCCGGTGATGGTGTCGTTGCCGGCGAGGCCCGAGATCCGGTCGTTGCCGGCGGTCCCGGTCAGCGTATCGTTACCGGCGGTGCCGGTGAGCGAGATGCCGCCGCGGGTCACGACTTCATAGAGGGTCGTGGTGTTGCCGACCTCGTTGGCGCTGACGACGAGGGCAGTGCCGGTCGGGCTATCGGCGGCGCTGATGAAGGTGAGGACCTCGGGGCCGGCATCGGCGACGAGGGGACGCTCGTAGGTGACGAAGCGGGCATTGGCCGGATCAGTGACGTCGTAGACCATGACGCCTCCGGTCCGCTCCAGGCCGACGAATGCGTAGATGCGGCCGTCGACCGTGCCGATCGTGACGCCCTCGGGCTCCGGCCCCTTGTCGTCGGAGCGGTTATCGACCTGGCCGTTGCCCTGGTTCTGGTTGAAGATGTCGGGGCTAAGCGCCGCAGTGATCCGCTCGAACTCGCCGCCGGTCTCGCGCACCTTGGTGATGCTGCCGTCGGCCTCCTGGCGGAAGATGGTGATGCCGCGCCCGCCATAGGTGAAGAGTTGGTCGATGTCGCCGTCTCCGTCGGTGTCTCCGACCCGGGTCAGGACGTTGAGGCGGCCGAGATCGGAGTTCGCCTTCAGCGCCGCTGCGTTCGGGAAGGCCGTTGGGTCGAGGCGGACGCTCGCGCTGCTAAGCCGAGCGATGTCCTGCTCCTCGAGCCCGGTGCCGACGCGCCCGTCGCCCTCGTTCGCCGTGACAAAGTAGGTCGCGCCGCCCACGGAGAAGGAGGCGATCGCGTCCGGCTGGAGAAGGCCGGTCACCGCGGCGTTGCGCAGCGAGATCCCGTTCTGGTCGTTCGGATCGAACAAATTGCCGGGCAGCGAGCGGTCGACGCCGCCGAGCGGCTGGATCGCAATCGGCCGGCTCGCATTCGGGTTGGTAAGGTCGATGATCGCGACGCCGTTCACCTCCTGCAGGGTGACATAGGCGCGGGTGCCGTCTGGAGACACCGTGACGTATTCGGGCTCGATATCTGCCGCGGCGCTCTGGCCCGGGAAGATCGCCAGGCCGCGGGCGCGCAGTGCCGCCTCGGAGCCGTTCAGCGAATCGAAGGTGATGGTGTTGGTGACGCGGGCACTCGCCGCGCCGTTCTCGAGGCTGATGATGCTGACGGTGCCGTTCGGGTTGTTGGTCGTGGAGGCCGCCTCCGCCTCGTTGGCGACGATGATTCGCTGGCCGTTCGGCGTGAAGGCGAGCTGGTCGGGAAGCGATCCGACCCGCACCACGGATTGCAGGCTCCCGCTGGTGTTGAACAGGGCGACGCTGCCCTGATCCGTGGCGTTCGGAGCCTGGTAGGCCACCGCGACCACGCCGTTGCGGACCGCGACCGAGTTCGCTGCACCGAAATTGGCGAGACCCGTCAGGGGGATCGTTCCCGCCGCGGTCAGGCCGCCCACCGCATCGATCTGGACGATGTCGATGCGGCCGGCGGTGGCGTTGAGGATGAAAAGGCGGTCGCTGATGGGATCGAAGGTCACGACCTCGGCATTGCCGCCGGCTGCCGAGAAGGCGCCGAGGCGCACAAGGTCGACGGCGTTCGAGCCGGCCGGGGTCGTGACCGCTCCTTGAAGCGAGGGCAGTTGCGTCCGGACGTCGATGGGGGCTGGATTTGCGATTCCGGACGACATGGTGGGCGTTTCCCCGTTCTGTTGTAGTGGGACGGCGCCGGGAGGCGGCTTCGTCGGGAGTCACCCCGCACTGATGGAACCGCTCGTAGGAACCGCGAGTGACACTGAGATGACGGCACCGCACAGATCTCGCTACGCCAAGCCCGGCGCTCGCAACGCCGCCGGAATGGCCTGCGACCTCGCTGTTCTGAATGACGTTTCCGCTTGGGCATGCCGCGTCGCCGAGGCAGCCCAGTCAGGGTCCCGCATGGTCGTGTTCCAGTGGTGAACAAGGCGCCGACAGTCCGTCTCGATCGTCTGCTGGCGAATCTCGGGTACGGGTCGCGCCGCGAGATCGGCCTTCTCGCCCGTGCCGGGCTCATCGTTCTCGATGGCGCACCGGTAACGGATGTGGGCCAGCGCCTGGCGGCCGGTCCGGATCTGCCCGTGCGTCTGCAGATCGACGGCGAACCGCTCGATCCACCGCCGGGACTGACTCTGATGTTGCACAAGCCCCTCGGCGTCACCTGCTCGCACAAGGAAGCGGGCCCGCTCGTTTATGGTCTCCTGCCCGAGCGCTGGCGCCGTCGCGACCCAGCATTGTCGACGATCGGCCGCCTCGACAAGGAGACCTCCGGCCTTCTGCTGCTTACCGACGACGGTGCGCTGCTGCACCGTGTGATCTCGCCGAAATCGAACGTCGCCAAGCGTTATCAGGTGACCCTGGATCGCCCTCTACGCGGCGACGAGGCGGGCATCTTTTCCAGCGGAGCGCTGATGCTCGAAGGAGAGGAAAAGCCGCTGCTGCCGGTCTCTCTCGACGTTCACGGCGCCAACCATGCAGCCGTAACGCTGCACGAGGGCCGTTACCACCAGGTCCGCCGGATGTTCGCGGCGGTCGGGAACCACGTCCTGGCGCTCCACCGAGACCGTGTCGGAGGTATCGCTCTGCCGGCTGGCCTGAAGGCTGGGGATTACCGCATCCTGAATACAGAAGAGGTCGGCCAGATATTCGACTGAATTGAATGTCTGTAGTGTCGTTTGCGTCGATCTTTCGGGAATGTCATTTACCGAATGCGTCAATTGTGCGGTAACGCAATGGCCCTAACAAGGAGCAATCGAAGGGGTTTTCAGTCCATGCCGCGAGTTGAGACGCAGGCGATATCCGTTGAGGAGATCGAGCGGGAGATCGCATCTGGCTCGCGTCGGCTCGTATTCTCTCCATCGATCGAGGCGGTCTTTGAGAACTACTCTGCGCGTCCTAGACTACATATGATGATGACGGCGGGCGTCGTCGCGATGATTTTATATGATCTATTTCTTATCGTCGATTTCGTGACTTTAAATGATATGTTTCATGTCATGATTTTTCTGCGAATTGGCATTTTTACGCCAATTGTACTATCGATGGTTGTAACGAGCTATTACTTTAAACCTTCAGCCTTCATACTGGAGAGCTTGACCCTTGCTGCAGGATTCGTCGCAGTGGCGCTGCCGACAATTGCGATGATGTTTAGCGAAAGCTCCTACAGATTGAACTACCAATATGGCAGCCTCTTGGTCATGATGTTCTCGACAATTGTAAGCCGCCTTCGTTTTCGGTTTGCAGTAGCCGGGCTCGTCAGCATGCTGTCAATTCAATTGGCCACGACGTACATCTCCGGCGCTTTCGATGCCGAAACCTACCTCGGCATCGTCATGTTCTTCGCGACGGCGTGTGTGCTGATCACGCTCACCACATACTATCTCGAACACGGCGAACGGCGCAGCTTTCTTTTCGCCCTCCGAGGACAGCTCCTGCGCGAGCAAATCGAAGCCTCCGCGCGGACCGATCCGCTGACGGGGCTGTTCAACCGTCGCCATCTCGCCGAGACCGGCGACGGGATATGGCAAGACGCCGTCGATCTACCCCGTGCCGTGTCGGTTATCCTGCTCGACATCGATCACTTCAAAGCCTTCAACGACAGCCAAGGCCATATCGCGGGAGATTCCTGTCTTCGCACGGTGAGCCGGTGCATCTCTGAGATCGCCGAGGAGCGGCACGGTCTCACGTTTCGTTTTGGCGGAGAGGAGATGTTGGTTCTTCTGCCGGGGGCGGGCGTCGCCGAGGCGATGGTGACCGCCGAATTCATGCGTCGTGGGATTGAGAACGCTGCGATACCGCACCCCGGGGTCGGTGGGTTCGTGACCGCCAGTATCGGGGTCGCGAGCGGTATCGCGCCGGAGACCGACATCGCTTCATTGATTGCGGCTGCCGACCACGCCCTCTACGCCGCCAAGCATGCGGGTCGGAACCGCGTGATGGCCGAAGCCGTAAGGGCGGCGGCTGAGGAAGCGGATGTCCTGGCGGCGGCATGAAGCCATGAGCGGGCTGCAAAGTCACGCCAAACCCTTGCTGACTCACGATCGTGCCGAACAGCGCCCGACTTTTCGCGCAGAGGCCCCTCGGCTACTCCGATGCCTGTGAGGAGCTCTTGTCTCTTCATCCCGGCTCTGGTAAGGCCCCGGCCATTCCACACGCGGAGCCGGCCTCATGCCTGAATGAGGCGTTTCCGGTGGTCTTCGCCCCTAGGCGTCGATCGCTTCCTCCGCGGCGGCATCAACCGGAAGAGAAGAAGCATCATGGCCGTCGACTTCACCATGCGTCAGCTCCTCGAAGCGGGCGCGCACTTCGGACACCAGTCGCATCGCTGGAACCCGAAGATGCAGTCCTACATCTTCGGGACTCGCAACAACATCCACATCATCGATCTCGCCCAGACCGTGCCGGCGCTGCACCAGGCGCTGCAGGCGGTGAGCGACACCGTCGCAAAGGGCGGCCGCGTGCTGTTCGTCGGCACCAAGCGCCAGGCAGCCGACACCATCGCTGAGGCCGCCAAGCGCTCGGCGCAGTACTACGTCAACTCCCGCTGGCTCGGCGGCATGCTGACGAACTGGAAGACCATCTCGGGCTCGATCCAGCGCCTGCGCAAGGTCGACGAAACCCTTGAGGGCGGGGCCGTGGGCCTCACCAAGAAGGAGCGTCTCATGCTCGCCCGCGAGAAGGAGAAGCTCGAGAAGGCCCTCG
The DNA here is from genome assembly GCF_019745455.1 of Methylobacterium sp. Classification (GTDB taxonomy): domain Bacteria; phylum Pseudomonadota; class Alphaproteobacteria; order Rhizobiales; family Beijerinckiaceae; genus Methylobacterium. Next base: position 73,233 of record NZ_JAIETD010000033.1, on the reverse strand, counting down.
GCGGCATCAAGGACATGGGCGGCGTGCCCGACCTGTTGTTCGTGATCGACACCAACAAGGAGCAACTCGCGATCAAGGAGGCTCAGCGCCTCGGCATCCCGGTCGCCGCCATCGTCGATACCAACTGCAACCCCGACGGCATCACCTACGTCGTGCCCGCCAACGACGATGCCGGCCGTGCGATCTCGCTCTACTGCGACCTCGTCGCCCGTGCGGCCATCGACGGAATCTCGCGCGGCCAGGGTTCGAGCGGCGTCGATCTCGGCGCCTCGGAGGAGCCCGTGGCCGAGGAACTCCCGGCCAACGACGACGTCGCGCATTCCGTGGAATCCGACGCGATCTCGGCGGCGGACGTCGCCGCGCTCGTCGAATCGACCGAGCATTTCGAGCTCCTCTCGGCTCCGCGCGGCGCCCCCGACGACCTGTCGAAGCTGCACGGCGCCGGTCCGCAGATCGTTCAGAAGCTCAACGATGCCGGCATCTACCATTACTGGCAGATCGCCTCGATGAGCGATGCCGACGTCGCCAAGGTCGATACCGACCTCAAGCTCAACGGCCGCATCGGCCGCGACGGCTGGGTCGACCAGGCCCGTGGGTTCGTCGAGGCTGCCGCCGCCGCCTGATGCGCAACGGCCCGTCTTGCGGCCGTGATCGACGGATTTGATCTTCAACGGAAGCCCGGTGCCTTGATGGCGCCGGGCTCTCGACCTTCTGGAACCCTACGCTAGAACCCTACCGAGAGAGGACCGGCCATGGCCAACATCACCGCCGCACTGGTGAAGGAGCTCCGCGAGAAGACCGGCGCGGGCATGATGGACTGCAAGGGCGCGCTCAACGAGACCGATGGCGATATCGAAGCCGCGGTCGACTGGCTGCGCAAGAAGGGCCTCGCCAAGGCCGCCAAGAAAGCCGGCCGTGTCGCGGCCGAGGGCCTCGTCGCCGTCGAATCCTCCGGCCGTCACGCCGCGATCGTCGAGGTGAATTCCGAGACCGACTTCGTCGCCCGCAACGACAGCTTTCAGTCCTTCGCCCGCGAGGCCGCCAAGATCGCCCTCGACACCGACGGCTCGCTCGAAGGCCTTGAGGCGGCGCACTTCCCCGGCGGCTCGGCGACGATCAAGGAGACGCTCTCCAACCTCATCGCCACCATCGGTGAGAACATGACCCTGCGCCGCGTCGCCAAGCTCGACGTGACTAAGGGCGTCATCGCCTCCTACGTCCATTCGCCGGTGAGCACGGGCCTGGGCAAGATCGGCGTCCTCGTGGCGCTGCAATCCGAGGGCGACGTCGAGGTGCTCTCTACACTCGGTCGCCAGATCGCGATGCATGTCGCCGCCACGAATCCGGTCGCTCTCGATGCCGCCGGCGTCGACCAGGCGACCCTCGAGCGCGAGAGCAACATCCTGCGCGAGAAGAACGCCGGCAAGCCCGACCACGTCCTCGCCAAGATCGTCGAGAGCGGACTCAAGAGCTACTACAAGGAGGTCACCCTTCTGGAGCAGCCATTCGTGCATGACGGCTCGAAGACCGTCTCTCAGGTGCTGAAGGAGGCCGAGGGCAAGGCCGGCGCGCCCGTCAAGCTCACGGCATTCGTGCGCTACGCCCTCGGCGAGGGCATCGAGAAGGAAGAGGGTCCCGACTTCGCCGCCGAAGTCGCGGCGATGTCGCGCTAAACTCCACGACGCCGCAGCATCCCGCTCAAAGGAGGGCCGAATGCTGCGGCGATCAGACTATTTGGCAGCCTTGGCGTCTGGTGCGTCCTCCCAGGTCTTGCCGGTCCAGATCCTCGCGGTCACTGAGACGCGACCGGCGTCGATCGTGATCCGGTTATAGGCATTCGGCTCGTTCCCCCTGAGGCGAGTCGATGTTGCTGAGCCGGCCTGGACCGCCAGGAGACGCCCCTTTCCATGGTCCGGCCGTGATCCGTCAGTCTGGACGCCTCCGGTGCCGGCTTGCGCGAACCGGGCGTAATGGCGATGCAGGTGGCCTGCTAGGGTCAGGCCGACCCCGCATTCCCGAAAGGCGGCCAGCGCCTCAACCGCATGGCCGACGATCCGTGCCTCCTCGTCCCAGGGCGGCGGCATGAAGGGGTGATGGCCGACCACGATCCTGAACAGGTGCGGCGGCATCGCGTTCAACCGCGACGCCGCTCTGAGGATCTGCCTGCGCCCGATCCTGCCCTGCGACCAGTCCCGCTCGGGCGCCCAGCGGCGCACGGTGTTGAGGCCGACCACGCCGATCTCATCGTCCTCGAAGACCGGTTCCGTTTCAGGGCAGATGTACCGCCGGTATCGGGCGAACGGCTTGAGGAAGCGCTGGGTGATGTGATAGGGCGAGAGGTCGTGGTTGCCCGGCACGGCGATCCAGGGGCGCGGCAATCGTGCGAGGAAGGCACGCGCCTCCTCGTACTCGCGTCGTCGGCCCGCCATGGTGAAATCGCCTGACGCCACGATGAGGTCCGGCGGTTCCCCGTTCAACTCCGCCACGAGGCCCTCGACCGCCGCGGGATCGGTTCGCCCGAAATGGAGGTCGGAAATCTGGCTGATGCGCCTCATCGGGGTTTCCCGTCGCGCGGCAGGATCACCGCCAGCGCACGGCGCTTGACCGTGTAGCGGAGCGGTGAGGGGAGCACGCGGACTTCGCCGTCATTCATGACCCTCAAGGCTCGACATCGGGCCGCGATCGTGAGTTCGGTGACATCGTGCCGCTCGATTCCGGGCAGCCGGCGCCAGTCGCCAAGAGCCAGACCCAAGGCGAGGCGCAGTGAGCGCGACACCGAGAGGCGTGCAAGGACGTAGAGCGTGAGCTGGCCACCATCGAGGGTGTCCCGCACCAGGATGCGGCCCGGCGCCTCGACGTAGTCGTTGTTGACCACCGCGAGAAGTCGGAAGCGCAGACGCCGCTCGACGCCGTCCGTCGTTCCCGTCACCGAGAGCTTTGGATAGCGCTGCAGATGCCGGATGGCGCTCACGACCCAGCGTAGGGCGAGGCGGGGATCGAAGCCGCCCCTCAGGGCCTCCCGGTGCCTCGCCACCCTGGCCGGCATGCCAAGGACCGAGTTGATCAGGAAGCTGTGCCCGTTGACGTCGCCGACATCGATCCGGCGCGTCTCGCCGCTCGAGATCGTCGCGATGGCTTCGTCGAGATCCAATGGGAGGCCGAGATCCTTGGCGAGCAGGTTCATGGTCCCGAGGGGCAGCACGCCGAGCGGCAGTCCTTGGCCGATCATGACGCCCGCAGCGCAGGCGATCGTGCCGTCTCCGCCGCCGACCACAAGGGCTTCGACGCCCGGGAGGGCGGCTGCGGCGCTGAGGCGGTCGGACAGCGGCAAGGTTTCGTCCGGCTCTACGGCGACCTCAATGCCGGCTTTTGCGAACCGCTCGCGAATGTCGTTCGGTGGAAGGCCTGCCGCGCCGGCCGTCGCGTTGATTACCAGGGCGACCCGCATGGCGTGTATCGGTCTCCGTCCTCGCCGCCGGGATGCCACGCTTGTGCGTCGGTCCGGTGTCGGATCGTGAGGAATGTCGCTCCAGCCCTCGACGCCGCGCCTCCCCCTCACGTATGAGCACCGCAATATTCGGGTCGCGCCCGCGGCTCGACGACGAGGAGGTGGCGCGATGCCCGAGACGACGTCCTTCCGCCGTGTCCTCGTGAAGCTGTCCGGCGAGGCGCTCGCCGCCCCCGACGGCTACTGGCTGCATCCGCCGACCCTTGCGAGCCTCGCGGACGACATCGCCCGGACCCTCGACAGCGGCATTCAGGTTGCCCTTGTGGTCGGGGGTGGAAACATGATCCGCGGCGCGCGGATATCGTCCGCCGGCTGGATCGACCGAGCCACGGGCGATTCCCTCGGCATGATTGCCACGGTGATGAATTCCCTGGCGCTGGAGACCGCCCTCAACGCCGCGGGGGTCCAAGCCCGCACCATGTCAGCCGTCTCGATGCCGACGATCTGTGAGACCTTCGCCCGCCAGCCGGCCCTTCACCACCTCGACAAGGGCCAGGTCGTCGTGCTCGCTGGCGGCACCGGCAACCCGTATTTTACCACCGACACCGCAGCCGTCCTTCGCGCGGCGGAACTGCGTTGCGAGGCCGTGCTCAAGGCGACGCAGGTGGACGGCGTCTACTCGGCCGACCCCAAGAGCGATCCTTCCGCGATCCGCTACGACCGCCTCACCCATGACGAGGCGATCCGGCGCGACCTGAAGATCATGGACACCGCCGCCTTCGCCCTCGCCCGCGAGAGCCGGCTCTCCATCGTGGTCGGCTCGATCCATGCGCCGAGTTCGATCACCGCGATCCTCACCGGCGCCGCGCCGAGCACTCACGTGGTGCCCTGACGGCGCCGACCAGTCGGCGACACTGAGAGGTCTTCAGTTTTGTTATGTTCGCCGGCGTTGAGCCCTGGGGCCAGCCCGGTCCGCCCCGATATCCCTGTCCCCGATCCTGTTCTACGGCAGCGATCAGGCGACGGTGAACCGCGGCTCCATGCGTGATATGGTGCGGAATGTCCTCGCTCCATGCGGCCGAGACGATCACAGCACCGGTTCGCGAGGGCGCTCGTCTTCAACGACAAGGTCTTCCTGCAAGCCATCGTAGGGGACCGGAGCACGATCGCCGAGCGGCTCTGGGGCCTGGTAACGGATAACCTCCTTAGCGGGATCGTGGTGCTCTCGGCACACGCCATCAATCGCCGTGACTGCGAGGATGGTGTGGTCGGCTTTGACGGGCACACGCCCGCGCTGGATGACATCCACATGCGGTACGGGACGCAGCCGAAGCTCGACCTGCTGCGATGAGGGCGGAATCTCACTCGGTCCGCTGCGCGCCTTACGGGATCTCGATGGGACGCACGATGTCCAGAAATCCAAAGCCCGCACTGCGCCGAAGGAAACCGTCCGCCGGGTCAGCATCTGATCTGATCGCCTGGCCGTAAACCTGAAGGGTCGGTGCGAAGGTCATTTGCGACCATTCGGGTTTTGGTTCATTGAAGCCACGAACCGGCCTCGCGGCCTGGCTTTCTTCCCCTGTTCGCGTTGGGATTCTTGACGCATGGCCATTCCGGACTTCGACCTGAACGATATCAAGCGCCGTATGCAGGGCGCCGTCGCCTCGCTGAAGGGCGATCTCGGCTCGCTCCGCACCGGCCGCGCCACCCCGAGCATCCTCGACCCCATCACAGTCGATGCCTATGGCGCCGCAATGCCGATGGCGCAGGTCGCCACCGTCAGCGTGCCCGAGCCCCGGCTCCTCTCGATCTCGGTCTGGGACCGCGGCATGGTGAGTGCCGTCGAGAAGGCCATCCGTGAATCCGACCTCGGCCTCAACCCGCAGACGGAAGGCCAGACCATCCGCCTGCGCATCCCGGAGATGAACGAGCAGCGCCGCAAGGAGATGGTCAAGGTTGCTCACAAATACGCAGAGGAGAGCCGCGTCGCCGTCCGCCACGTCCGCCGCGACGGCCTCGATCACCTGAAGAAGCTCGAGAAGGACGCCGCCATCAGCGAGGATGACGAGAAGCGTCAGGCCGCCGAGGTCCAGAAGGTCACCGACCAGCATATCGCCGAGATCGATGGCGTGCTCGCGGCCAAGGAAAAGGAGATCATGCAGGTCTAGGCGTGCGGTCGGAGAACGGAGACAGGCGGCACAGGATGGCGGTCCCGCACGACGGCTCGCGTCATCGAACCGACCAGGGGATGAGGGAGAGACGCGGTGGATCGCCTCACGAGCGCGCGTCGGATCAAGGCAGCGATGACGTCTGAGGTCGAGATGATGGCGCCTGCCGGCGCGGGACAGGGCACCTCGCGGATCGAACCGGCGGTGCTGGAAGCCCGTGAATCGGAGCATGCCGATTCACCGGCGCCGTCAATCGGCCGTCTGCCCATCCCGGCCCATGTGGCGATCATCATGGACGGCAACGGCCGCTGGGCCGCCAGCCGCGGCCTGCCGCGAGTCGAGGGCCACCGCCGCGGCGTCGAGGCGGTGCGACGCGCGGTACGGTCGGCCATCGAACTCGGCATCACCTACCTGACGATCTACGGCTTTTCCTCGGAGAACTGGCGCCGCCCTCCCACGGAGGTCGCGGACCTGATGGGGCTCCTCAAGCTGTTCGTGCGCCGCGATCTTGCCGAACTGCACGCGAACAATGTGCGCGTGCGCATCATCGGAGACCGGGACGGCCTCAGTCCGGATATCGCCGGCCTCTTGGCCGAGGCAGAGACGCGGACCCGCGCGAATACCGGCCTGACCCTGGTGGTGGCCTTCAATTACGGCGGCCGTCAGGAGATCCTGCGCGCAGTCCGTTCGATCGCACGAGCCGTCGCCGAGGGATGCATACGCCCCGACGAGATCGGGATGGATAGCGTAGCCGAGGCCCTCGACACCGCCGGCATCCCGGACCCCGACCTCGTCATCCGTACCTCCGGGGAACAACGCCTGTCGAACTTCCTGACGTGGCAGACGGCCTATTCCGAATACGTGATGGCGCCTGAGTTCTGGCCGGACTTCGACCACGACACCTTCCGTGCGGCGATCAACGAGTACCATCGCCGGGACCGCCGCTTCGGCGACCTGAGCGGCAAGGCCGGCTGATGCCGGCTGGAGGCGGCTCGGCGCCGTCGGCATCGCGACGGCGCGACCGTCTCGGCGGAAGCGAGTTCCGGCTCAGGGCCATATCCGGCGTGATCCTGGCAGTGGCCGTGGTGGCCGCGCTGTTCATCGGCGGCTGGCCCTTCGCCCTCGTCTGGCTCGTGGCCGGCATCGTCGGCGCCGCGGAGTGGATCGCGATGTCCCGCCTCGCACCGGGGCGGGGTCTTCTGGCCGTGACTGTGGCGGCGCTCATCGGGCTCGTGATCTGTGCGCGGCTAGAGGCGCCGCTCCTCGCCTCTGCTTTGCTTGTGATCGCCGCCTCCGCTGTCCTCGTCGTGCTGGCGAAGGGTATCACGTCGCGGCTACAAGCCGTCGTCGGCCTCCTCGGCGCGTCGGTGATCGCCGTCGTCCCCTCGGCCTTGCGGGACGATCCCGGGATCGGCGTGCTCGGGCCCGCCTGGATGTTCGCGGTGGTCTGGTCGACGGACGTCGTCGCCTACATCACAGGCCGGATGATCGGCGGCCCAAAGCTGATGCCTCGGGTAAGCCCCAACAAGACTTGGTCTGGATCGCTCGGCGGCCTCTCGGCCGGCATCATCGCTGGCACTAGCCTGGTCCTGGTGGCGCGTGCCCAGGGCTGGAGCGCCTTGGCCGAAACGTCCCTGATTCTGGTCGCCCTCGCCAGCGCCCTGGCCTCCATCTCGAGCCAGGCCGGCGACCTCGCCGAATCCGCCCTGAAGCGGCATTGGGGCGTCAAGGATTCCGGCCGCTCCATCCCCGGTCACGGCGGCGTCATGGACCGCCTCGACGGGTTCTTCGCCGTGGCCGTCCTCGCCGGCCTCTATCTCGTCGCGCGCCGTATCGCGGCCGCCTGAAGGAAATGATCCGTTGAGTCTCACCGTCACCGTCCTCGGCGCCACGGGCTCCATCGGCCGCTCCACCACGGATCTGCTCAAGCAGCACCCGGATCGCTTCCGCGTCGGCGCCCTCGTCGGCGGCCGCGATGCCGCCGCCCTCGGCCAGCTCGCCCGAGAGCTGAACGCCGAATTCGCTGCTCTGGCCGACGAGAGCGCGGGCCCTTCGTTGCGAGAGGTTCTGTCTGGCTCCGGAATCCCTTGCGGCGCTGGGGAGGGGGCGGTCCTCGAAGCGGTGGCCCGCGAAGCCGACATCGTCGTCGCGGCGGTGAGCGGAGCGGCGGGCCTTCGCCCGACCCACGCGGCTTTGCGGCTCGGGCGGACGGTGGCACTCGCCAACAAGGAGAGCTTGGTCTGCGCCGGCGATGCCTTCATGCGCGACGCCGCCCGTTACGGCGCGAGGCTGCTGCCTGTGGATTCCGAACACAATGCGCTGGCTCAGGCGCTGGGCGACGGCCGTGTCTCCGATGTCGCCAAGATGACGATCACGGCCTCCGGCGGCCCGTTCCGGACCTGGGAGATGCAGCGCATCGCAGGGGCTTCACCGGAGGAGGCGGCCAACCATCCGACCTGGTCGATGGGGATGAAGATCAACATCGATTCGGCCTCGCTGATGAACAAGGGCCTCGAACTCATCGAGGCGCACCACCTGTTCGGCATCGAGCACGAGCGTCTCGACGTCATCGTGCATCCCCAATCCGTCATCCACGGCCTCGTCTTCTGGCATGACGGCGCGGTGACCGCGGGCCTCGCCATGCCCGACATGCGGGTGCCGATCGCCCATTGCCTCGGACTTGGCGATCGCCTGACCATCGCGCGCGGCCGTCCCCTCGACCTCGCAGCGGTCGGGAGCCTCACCTTCGAGGCGGCGGACGAGACCCGCTTCCCTTGCCTGCGCATCGCCAGGGCGGCGCTGCGAGACGGAGGGGCCGCACCCACCGTCATGAACGCCGCCAACGAGATCGCTGTGGCCGCCTTCATCAAGGGTGCCATCCCGTTCTACGGAATCGCCGAACTCGTCGAGCGAGCCTGCACGCGTTTCGCCGGCATTCATCGCGCGGCGCCTGCGGACGTCGACGAAGCGCTGGCGATCGACGCCGAGGTGCGGCGCTGGAGCGAGCATGCCGTGCCGCAGATGCAGGTGGCGGGCTGAAGCGATGGCAGGGCGGGTACCGGCTTTCGAATTACTTCGCTGCCAAATCCAGGACAATGCCCGAAGCGCGAGCAAGGGCATTCATCCAACCCGGACACCATGATGCGACAAGGGGGCGCCGTCCCGGCGGTTTGCGTTGGCGGTTCCTCGGTCCGATCTGATAGGGTGACCGGGTGCGGCCGTGCGAGAGCGGCCGAGAGGAACGATGCATGGAATTCCTGAGTGCCATGGGCGGTACCGCCACCGGGTTCTTCGGTGCGGTCATCCCGTTCCTCATCGTTCTCACCATCGTGGTGTTCATCCACGAGATGGGCCACTTCCTGGTCGGACGCTGGTGCGGCGTCGGCGTACACGCCTTCTCGATCGGTTTCGGACCGGAACTCGTTGGTTTCAACGACCGGCACGGCACTCGCTGGAAGCTCTGCGCGATCCCGCTCGGCGGCTACGTCAAGTTCCACGGCGATGCCAACAGCGCCAGCGTTCCGGATACCGAGACGTTGGCACGGATGAGCCCGCAGGAGCGGGCGACGAGCTTCCCGACACAGCCGGTCGCGAAGCGCGCCGCCATCGTGGCGGCAGGACCGATCGCCAACTTCATCCTGGCTATCCTCGTCTTCGCGGGGGCGATCTATTTCGGCGGGCGCTACGAAACGCCGGCCCGGGTCGAGGGCGTGGTCGCCGGAAGCGCTGCCGAGCGCGCCGGGTTTCAGCCAGGCGACGTGATCCGGTCGATCGATGGTTCGCCCGTCGGCAGCTTCACGGACATGCAGCGCACCGTCACCGGTAGCGCTGGAAGCGCCCTCAAGGTCGTCGTCGAGCGCGCCGGGGAGCCTAAAGAGCTGACAGCCGTCCCCGAGGTCGTGGAGGAGCGCACGCCCTTCGGGCAGCATCGCTTCGGCCGTCTGGGCCTCAAGGGACCCCCGGGCACCGAAGCGAAGCTTGTTCAATACGGCGCGCTGCAATCGCTCAATCTCGGCGTCTACGAGACCTATTTCGTCGTCGAGCGGACGATGAACTATCTCGGCAAGCTCGTGACGGGCCGCGAATCCCCCGACCAGCTCTCGGGTCCGATCGGCATCGCCCGGGTATCGGGCGAGGTCGCCAAGGTCGGCGGCGTCGGCGGCCTGATCAGCCTTGTCGCCCTGTTGTCGGTGTCGATCGGCCTCCTGAACCTGTTCCCGGTCCCGATGCTCGATGGCGGACATCTCATGTTCTACGCCTTCGAGGCGCTGCGCGGCCGGCCCCTGAGCGAAAAGGCTCAGGAGATCGGCTTTCGCATTGGCCTGGCCCTCGTGCTCATGCTCATGCTGTTCGCGGGATGGAACGACATCCTGAATCTCGCGGCTTCCTGGAGCCGCGGCACCTGACGCAGCCGGGCAGGCTGCCCGGCCGGCTTCAATGTGCCGTTCTGCACGTCGCCCGCAGGTGCCCTCTCAGGGCACCTGCGGGCGTTTTTACGCTTCGTACACCGTAACTCCCGGTCGTCTGGAACCGTTAAGTGACCGGAAGGCCACGTCCCCCCAAAATCCCCTTGAGCCTAGGGAGTGGAACGTTTGCTTCGCTTCCGAAACTCGGTAGAAGCTGGACCAGAGACCAGGTTTCGGGACGGCCGGTAAACGGCCGCTCGTCCGCGGGCGATAGCCCGTGCTGACAAGAAAAGAGACGGGCTATTACATGATGTCGATGACGACGAAGCGCCGGCGCAGGCCGGCCGAACAGGCCCTGGTCCTCGTCGCCGCCACGGCGGCCGGGCTGGCCCTGGGCGGCGCCGCACAGGCGCAGCAGATCGTCGTTCAGGGCAACCAGCGCGTCGATTCCGACACGATCCGGTCCTACGTGACCGGGACCGCCTCGGGCTCCCCCGAGGAGGCGCGCCGCAACCTCCTTGCCACCGGGCTATTCTCGGATGTGAAGGTTTCGCGCAGCGGCCCGAACACGGTCGTGAGTGTCCGTGAGAACAACGTCATCAACCGCGTCGTTTTCGAAGGCAACAAGAAGGTCGAGAAGGCCACCCTCGAAGGTCAAGTCGAGGCCAAGGGCCGGAGCGGCTTCAACAAGGCCGTCGTCGAGGCCGACCTGCAGCGCATCCGCGAGGTCTATCGCCGGGCTGGCCGCGGCGGCGCTAAGGTCAGCTACCGCACCGTCGACCTGCCGAATGGCCGGATCGACGTGATCTACGTGATCGACGAAGGCGACAAGACCGGCATCAAGCAGATCAATTTCGTCGGCAATCAGGTCTATTCCGAGGGCAAGCTCAAGGAGCTGATGTCCTCGTCGGAGATGAACTTCCTCAGCTTCATCAAGACCTCCGACGTCTATGATCCTGATCGCATCACCAACGATCTCGATATCGTCCGTCGCTACTATCTCAAGAACGGCTATGCCGACTTCCGCATCGTCAACGCCGATGCCCGCTTCGTCGAGGGCGAGGATGCTGGCTGGGTCATCACCGTCACGGTAGAAGAGGGCGCGCAGTACAGGGTCGGGGCGGTCGCCATCGATTCCCGCCTCTCCGGTGTCGACACCGCCGTGCTTGACGGCGAGGTCCGGACAGCGGTCGGCGACGTCTACAACGCCGAGGATGTCGAGAAGACGCTCAACGGTGTCACGAACCAGGTCGCCCGCCAGGGCTTCCCGTTTGCACAGGTTCGCCCGACCGGCCAGCGCGACCGCGCCACCCAGACCGTCTCCCTCGGCTTCGTCGTCGAGGACGGCCCGCGCGTCTACGTCGAGCGTATCAACATCCGCGGCAACACCCGCACCCGCGACTATGTCATCCGCCGCGAGCTCGATATCACCGAGGGCGACGCCTATAACCGCGTGCTGACGGATCGCGCGGAGCGCCGGCTCAACGGCCTTGGCTTCTTCAAGAAAGTCCGCTTCTCGAACGAGCCGGGCTCGTCCGCCGATCGGGTGATCATCAACATCGACGTCGAGGATCAGCCCACGGGATCGTTCTCGGTCGCGGGCGGATACTCGACCCAGGACGGAATCATCGCGGAGGTTTCGGTCTCGGAGTCGAACTTCCTCGGCCGCGGCCAGTACGTTCGCGTGGCGGGCACCGCCGGCCAGTACTCGCGCGGCGTCGACTTCTCGTTCACCGAGCCGTACTTCCTCGGATATCGCCTCGCGGCAGGCTTCGACGCCTTCTACAAGTACAGCGATCAGACCCGCTACTCGCGCTATGAGACGACCGTCTATGGCGGCCAGCTCCGCCTGGGCTTGCCGATCACGGAAGAGTTCGGCGTGACGTTGCGCTACTCGCTCTACAACACCGAACTCAAGGTGCCGAACACCATTCGGCGACCCTATAACGACTGCTCGATCCCGATCCCCGGCTATACATCGACCTACGGACCCAACACGTTCAGTCAGAGCGTCGGCGGACGAAGCGTCAGCGGGCAGGCCGCCTACCCCGCCTGTGCCTTCGACGGCGAGGCCTCGATCGCCCTCAAGGGATCTCAGGGCAACACCCTGACCTCACTGGCCGGCCTCACGCTTGCGTACTCGACCCTCGACAGCCTACAGCTTCCCCGCAACGGCCTCTATGCCGAGCTGAAGCCCGATATCGCAGGCCTCGGCGGCGACTCGAAGTTCTTCCGCGTGACGGGTGACGCCCGCTACTACAAGGAGATCACCGAGGACGTCGTCGGCTTCGTGCGCTTCCAGGGCGGTCACATCTCGTCGCTGAACGACGAGAAACTGCGCATCACCGACCAGTTCTTCCTTGGACCGTCGCTGGTCCGCGGTTTCGCGCCGAACGGCATCGGTCCGCGCGATATCGGCATCAACGACAGCCGTTCCAACGCAATCGGTGGCACCACCTATGTTGGCGGTACTGTCGAAGTTCAGTTCCCGATCCCCGGCATTCCGCGTGATCTCGGATTGAAGGGCGCCGTCTTCGCCGATGCAGGTACGCTGTTCGGCTACAAGGGACCGAGCCAGTTCAACGTGAACGGCGACGCATTCATCAACGGCATCGCGCCGGGCGGGCTCTGCAACTACTCGTCGATCGGACCCAACGCGATCGCCGTCGAGCCAGAATGCGTGAACGTTCGCGACAAGATGACGATCCGCTCCTCGGTCGGCGCATCGATCCTGTGGAACTCGCCGCTCGGACCGATCCGCTTCGACTACGCATACGCCCTATCGAAGGACGAGGGTGAGCGGGTGCCGGGCACGAACTTCCGCGTCGGCAAAGACCAACTCCAGGCCTTCCGCTTCTCCGGCGGTTCGCGCTTCTGACCGATCCGCTCCGCTTGCTCAGGCAAGCGGAGCCATCGCGGTATGACCGATCCCGTTTTCTTCACGGCCCGCACGACCCTGAGCCTCGGCGCCATCGCCGAGGCTTGCGGCGTCTTGGTTCCCGACGGAGCCGACAAGGACGCCGTCTTCGTCGATGCGGCCCCGCTCGAGAATGCCGGGTCGGCTCACATCGCCTACATGGACAATGCGCGCTACGTCGATGCGCTGTCCGCGACGCGGGCCGGACTGTGCCTCGTTTCGCGCCGGTTCGCCGCACGGGTGCCCGGAAGTACGGTCGGCTTGGTGATCGCCGACCCTTACCGCGCGTATTCCAGGCTCCTCGCGATCCTTCATCCCGACGCCATGCGGCCGGGTTCGCTCTTTGATGCCGCAGGCGTATCTCCGGGGGCGCATGTCCACTCGGAGGCGCGTCTGGAGGCCGGTATCGTCGTCGATCCCGGGGCGGTGATCGGTCCGGGCGCCGAGATCGGATCTGGCAGCGTCATCGGCTCGAACGCGGTCATCGGGCCGGGCGTGCGGATCGGCCGGGATTGCGCCATCGGAGCAGGTGCGACGCTGACCCACGCTCTCGTCGGCAACCGCGTCATCATCCATCCCGGCGCTCGCCTCGGCCAGGACGGCTTCGGTTTCGCCATGGGCGCGGGCGGGCATCCGAAAGTACCGCAGATCGGCCGTGTCATCATTCAGGACGACGTCGAGATCGGCGCCAACACGACGATCGATCGGGGTGCCAGCCGCGACACGGTCATCGGCGAGGGAACGAAGATCGATAACCTCGTCCAGATCGCCCACAACGTCGTCATCGGCCGGCACTGTGTCATCGTCTCGGGTGTCGGCATATCCGGCTCGACGACGCTCGAGGATTACGTCGTCCTCGGCGGCCAGGTCGGGGTCGTCGGGCATGTGCGCATCGGCATGGGCGCGCAGATTGCCGGCTCCTCGAACGTCAACGGGGACGTACCTCCCGGGAGCCGCTGGGGCGGAACTCCGGCCAAACCCGTGCGTGCTTGGTTCCGCGAGCTCACCACGCTGGCGCGTCTCGCCGAGCGGTCGGGTCGCGATGCGGAAGGGTCGAGCAAGGCGGGGCCGCCGCGCGACGACTGAGGCACTTCCTCTGACGGTTGCGGCCCGGCATCGATGGCGGGCCTTGCAATGGCCCTGATTTCTTCAGAAGAGAGCCCCGCGCCGTTCAAGACGGTCGTGAGGGACAGTCGGGCGTTCGGGGACGCCGACGCGGGCAGCGAAGGTACGGGGCGCGATGGGCGAGATTCTGCGAGAGGCGGGCGGACAGGACGTAAGGCAGGAACTCGCCTCGGCCGACATCCAGAAGGTGCTCGAACTCCTTCCGCATCGCTATCCTTTCCTGATGATCGATCGGATCGTCGAGATCGACGGCGACAAGTCCTGTATCGGCATCAAGAACGTGACGATCAACGAGCCGCAATTCACCGGGCACTTCCCCGGCCTGCCGGTCTTCCCCGGCGTGCTCCTGATCGAAGGCATGGCTCAGACGGCCGGTGCAATCTGCTGCCGCCACATCATGACCGACGAGGTTCGCACCAAGCAGGTCTTCTTCATGACCATCGACAAGTGCAAGTTCCGCAGGCCGGTCGTCCCCGGTGACACGGTGCGCTACCACATGACCAAGATCAGCCAGCGCAAGACGATGTGGTGGTTCCGCGGCGAGGCGCGGGTCGGCGACGTCCTGGTGGCGCAGGCCGAGATCGGCGCCATGCTGGTGACGGAGTGAGCGCCGGCATCCATTCGAGCGCGGTCGTCGAGGACGGCGCCGAGATCGGCGCGGATGTCAGGATCGGGCCGTTCTGCCATGTGGGGCCTGAGGTCAAACTCGGCGACGGCTGCGAGCTCTTCGGCCACGTGGTCGTTGCCGGGCGGACGACGATCGGCCCGCGCACCAAACTCTATCCTTTCGCCTCGATCGGCCATCCTCCTCAGGATCTGAAGTATCGCGGTGAGCCCTCGACCCTGACGATCGGCGCGGATTGCATGATCCGTGAGGGCGTCACCATGAATCCCGGCACGGAAGGCGGCGGGATGGAGACGGTGGTGGGCGACCGCTGCGCCTTCCTGGCCAACTCGCATGTCGGCCATGATTGCCATGTCGGCGATGGCGTCGTGTTCTCCAACAACGTCATGCTCGCGGGCCATTGCAGCGTCGGCGATTATGCGATCATCGGCGGCGGCGCCGCGGTGATCCAGTTCGCTCGCGTCGGCGCACATGCGTTCGTCGGCGGTCTGTCTGGGCTGGAGAACGATTGCATCCCCTATGGCATGGCTCTCGGAAACCGCGCTTACCTGTCGGGCCTCAACATCATCGGGCTCCAGAGACGAGGATTTGCCCGCGACGACATTCACACCCTTCGTAGGGCCTATCGCCTGCTCTTCGGCCCGGAAGGCACCCTGATGGAGCGCCTGGAGGACGTGGCAGCGGAGTTCGAGAGCCATCCCGCCGTCGCCGACATCATCGCCTTCATCCGTACGGGCGGGAAGCGCTCGCTCTGCACGCCTCGCGGCACGCCGAGCGCCGCGTGAGCTTGGCCGATAGGCAAAGATCGTGACGGCTGCCGCGATCTCGGCGTCCGCCCCGGAACTGCCCCTGGTACTGGTCGCGGGTGCTGGCCGGTTGCCGGAACTCGTCGCCGCGTCCCTGGAGCGCGCGGGCAGGCCGTTCCGTGTCCTGGCGATCCGCGGCTTCGCCGAGGCGCCGATGCGGGTACGTGCCGAGGCCAGCGCAGACCTCCTCGACATCGCAGGCATCCTGAAGATCCTCGACGCCTGGGGACCAGCCTGCATCCTTCCCGCAGGCGGCGTCGCGAGACCGAGGCCCGCCGCGATCCTCAATGCCGCCGCGGCCCTTCGCAATCGCGATATCCTGCGGACGATGGTGAATGGTGGCGATGACCGATTGTTGCGCGGTGCCCTTACCCTTCTCGAGGAGAACGGGCATCGCGTGATCGGCGTCCATACCGCCGCGCCAGATCTTCTCAGCCCTGAAGGTCGGCTGGGCCGCCACGTGCCCGATGCGGCGGCCGATCTCTCGATCGCGACGGGTCGCGCGCTGCTCGGAGCCTTGTCGCCCTATGACGTCGGCCAGGCGGCGGTCGTCGCCGCCCTTCGCGCCATCGCGGTCGAGGGTCCGGAGGGAACGGACCGCATGCTCGCCCGCGCCCGTAGCCTCGGCCGGCGGCCTTTCGGCATGGGCAAGGCGGAAGCCGGCACCGTCCTCGTCAAGCTCGCCAAGGAGGGCCAGGACCTGCGCGTCGACCTGCCGGCGATCGGGCCGCGCACGATCCGGAACGCCGCCGCTGCTGGCTGCGCCGGCCTCGCGATCCAGGCGGGCCTGACCCTCATCATCGACCGCGAGGCGACGGTGGCCGCAGCCGACCGGGCCGGCCTATTCCTGGTCGGCCTGAGGATCAGGACATGAGCGTCGTATCGCCGAAGATCTGGCTGGTGGCGGGCGAGGATTCGGGCGACCAGCTCGGCGCCAAGCTGATGGCCGGCTTGCGCGAGATCGCCGGCGGCCCGATCACCTTCGGGGGGGTCGGCGGCGAGGCCATGATCGCTCAAGGACTCTCGTCGCTGTTCCCGATCGATGATGTGGCGGTCATGGGCTACCTGCCGGTGGCGGCCCGCCTGCGCACGCTCCTGCGCCGCATCCGCCAGACCGTGCGCGACGTCGTCGACGCGAAGCCCGACGTGCTCGTCATCATCGACAGTCCCGGCTTCACCCACGCGGTCGCCTCGCGCGTTCGCAAACGGATGCCGCACCTGCCGATCGTCGATTACGTGTCGCCGAGCGTCTGGGCCTGGCGGCCGTGGCGAGCGGCGAAGATGCGGCCGTTCATCGACCATATCCTGGCCCTGCTACCCTTCGAACCGGACGCGCATCTACGCCTCGGCGGCCCGGCCTGCACCTATGTCGGCCATCCGTTGATCGAGCGCCTGTCGGAGCTTCGCCCCGGTTCCGAAGACACGCGCTCGCGCGAGGCGCATCCGCCGACGGTCGTCGTCCTGCCGGGATCTCGCCGCTCCGAGATCGAGCGGCTGATGCCGGTCTTCGGGCGCACCCTGGCGCTGCTCACGGCCGAGATCGGCCCGCTCGAGGTGGTGCTGCCGGCCGTATCGCGCCATCGCGCGATGATCGATCGCCTGGCGCTCGGCTGGAGCGTGCCGGTGCGCCTCGTCCACGGCGAGGCCGCCAAGCATGCCGCCTTCCGCAAATCGCGGGCGGCGCTTGCCGCCTCCGGTACCGTCACACTGGAACTGGCGCTCGCCGGCGTGCCGATGGTTGTGGCCTACAAGGTCTCGAGAATCGAGGAGACGGTGGCGCGCCGCCTCATCCAGGTGCCAACCATCGTGTTGCCGAACCTGATCCTCGGCGAGAATGCCATGCCGGAATTCGTTCAGGCCGAGTGCACGCCCGAACGGCTCGTCCGCGCCCTTCGGCCGCTCGTCACGGGTGGACCGCAGCGGGACGCCCAGGTTTGCGCCCTCGATCGCATCGACGGCCTGATGCGACTTGGCGGGGACGACGTGCCAAGCCGCAAGGCCGCCAGGATCGTGCTGGGCGCGATCCCGGCGACGTAGCGGGTTTTATTGCTGCGCGGAGCGGCGCGAGAGCGAGACCGCGTAGGCCGGCGAGCGGATCGCGAACATCGGGTCGTCCGTGGGCCCGGCGATGCCGTCCGGCAGGTCGACCACCGGATCGAAGGTCGCCGCGTCGCAGGTGGCGTTCGGCTCGATTGCGGCGATCGCCAATGTGCCGAGCTTGACGCTCTTGCGACTCTCTTCATTCGGCCACATCGCGGTTGCGTCGGTGGTCGGATCGCCGGCCTCGCCGGGGATCGCCACGAGGTCGAAACTCGCCGGCCCTTTCGCCAGCCGCTCCTTCAACTCGTCCGCGTAGAAGCTGTCCGGCTTTGCCTTCAGTTCGTCGTCCGTGAGGCCAAGCTGGCCGGCCGTGGCAACGGTCTTGAGCTTGACGACCTTCGCTTCGTTCTTGGCGTTGGTCAGCGTGTAGGCGTGGACGCCCCAGTAATCGACGCCGGCAAAGCTCGCCGGGACCGGCCGTGCGTTGAGCCAGGCGGCCTGTTTCGTCGTCTCCGGGTTTGCGGCCGAGAATGCTTTGATCTTGTCCGCGTCGGGCTTGCCGTCGGGGCCAGGCATCCGGACGGTCGCGAAATCGAGGAGCTGCTTCGGGGTCTTCGTCGAGAAGACCGGGGCCGAGATGATCACCAGCACGAGGTCGCCGGAGGGATCGGTCATGCGCATCGCAAAACCCCGCGTGACGGGCTTCACCTTGTCCGAGATCTTGGCATTGCTGCCACCCATGGAGAAGCGCGCGGTGACCGGTACGGTCTTGGCGAAATGCGGCGCCTTCGACAGGCTCGGCGCTTCGGCTGTGGGGGTGAAGGTGCCGGTGACGCAGATGCCCTTGGCACCGCTGGCGCGCACGCCCTTCTGGTTGCCGGCGAGGGCGAACTGCGCGTCGACGATGGCCTGCGGGTCGGCATCCTGGCCGAGGGCGGAGGTTGCCAAGAGGCAGCTGAAAGCGAGAAGGGCGCTTCGCCCGATCGTAATGGATGACATGATCTTTGATCCCCCGAACGCCAGAACCTGCGATCGGCGAATCGCCGTTCGCCGCCAAGCTTTCAGGCGTTACATTCGCAGGCGATCATTGGGGCACAACTCACTTGAGCGTGTGGCGAACGTCTTTTTCGCGCTCGGCCCGTCAGGCCGGGCGGTTGGCCGTACCGCCGAGATGGAAGACGCGGTGCGGGACGAGCTCGCCCCGCTCGACATCTCCGACCGCCACGAGGATGCCGCCACAGGTCGCGAAGGCCTTGCCTTCCATCGGCGCGTCCCGGCCACGCAGAATCACTGGCTGACCGCGCATGAGTCTGAGCGCCATGTCACGTGAGACCGGCACCGATGGGATTGCGTCGAGGGCGGTCTCGACGGAGTGCAGATGCGGGCCGTTGCCGTCCGGGCCGGCAGCTTCGAGGGCCGCCACGGTACATGAATCCGCTTCCGTGAAGGGGCCGACGCGGGTGCGACGCAGGGCCGAGACGTGGCCGTAGCAGCCGAGCATCCGTCCGAGGTCGCGGGCGAGCGCCCGGACGTAGGTACCCTTGCCGCATTCGGCCTCTATCACCGTACGGTCCGGCGAATGTTCGACGACGGCAAGCAGGTCGATCTGGACGGAACGCGCCACGAGCTCGACGATCTCGCCGTCGCGGGCGAGGT
Organism: Methylobacterium sp.; assembly: GCF_019745455.1. Taxonomy (GTDB): domain Bacteria; phylum Pseudomonadota; class Alphaproteobacteria; order Rhizobiales; family Beijerinckiaceae; genus Methylobacterium. Next base: position 54,042 of record NZ_JAIETD010000033.1, on the reverse strand, counting down.
CATAGGCCCGCTCGCCGGCAATCTTGATCGCGGAGTAACGCGGCGGCACCTGCTCGATGGAGCCGACGAAGTTCGGCAATGCCGTTTCGACCGCCTCGCGGGTAGGGCGTTCGTCGCTCGTGGCGACGGGGCGTCCCTCGGCGTCGTCGGTATCGGTCTCGATGCCCCAGGACACCGTGAACCGATAGGCTTTGCGCCCGTCCATCACGAAGGGCACGGTCTTCGTGGCCTCCCCAAGCGCGATCGGCAAAATTCCTGACGCCAAGGGGTCGAGGGTGCCCGCATGCCCCGCCTTCTTGGCGTTGAAGGCGCGCTTCACGACCGCGACCGCGTGGGTCGAGGTCATGCCGACGCCCTTGTCGAGGATGACCCAGCCGCTGACGTCGCGCTTCTTCGGGCGGTCTGGGTTCGGAGCGCCCCGGCCCGGACGGCGCTGCCCACGCGGCTGCGCCGCGTCCGACATCTCCTGGAGCGGGGAGGGGGGCTCGATGGTCGCGTCGTCGATCATGGTGTCCTCGCTCGATGAACCAGCGCGGCGTCTACGGTTGTGGTTCCGTGGGCGCGCGAATCCATCCGGTCGGTCAAGGATGGCGCCTGGCGTTCAGGCGGCGTCGGTAGGGTCGGAGTCCGGCTCGGCCGTGTCGAGATCCCGACGGACCTTGTCAGACCGCAGGATCGCGTCGATGCGGCCGAACTCGTCGAAGGTCTCGTCGCGCCGGAACCGGAGATCGGGGGCGAATTTCAGATTCACGCGGCGGGCGACTTCCTGACGTAGCACCTTCTTGTTCCGCTCCAAGGCCGCGATCACCGGCGCCTCGTCCTTGCCGCCGAGCGGCATGATGTAGGCGGTGGCAATCTTGAGGTCCGGCGACATTCGCACCTCCGGCACGGTGATCACGTGCGCACTCAGCACCGGATCCTGCACGTCCCCGCGCTGGAGCACCTCCGCAATGGCGTGGCGGATCAGTTCGGCGACGCGCTGCTGGCGCTGCGATGGGCCGGTCTGGGCGGGTTTCTGGGCCATGGTCAATCTTCAAAAGGAAACGGCGGCTACAGCAGGGCTGCAGCCGCCGTAAAATTGGTGCCGAGCCAAAATCAGAGCGTGCGACGGACCTCTTCGACCCGGTAGCACTCGATGGTGTCGCCGGCCCGCATGTCCTGGAAGTTCTCGAAGGACATGCCGCACTCATAGCCGGAGATGACCTCCTTGGCGTCGTCCTTAAGGCGCTTGAGCTGAGACAGCTTGCCCTCGTGGATCACGACGTTGTCGCGGATCAGGCGGACATGGGCGCCACGCTGAACCACGCCGTCGGTGACGCGGCAGCCAGCGATCTTGCCGACCTTCGAGACGTCGAAGATCTGCAAAATCTGCGCCTCGCCCAAGCGCTCCTCGCGCAGGGTCGGCGGCAGCATGCCCGACATCGTGGCTTTGATGTCGTCCACGAGGTCGTAGATGATGTTGTAGTAGCGGATCTCTACCCCGTTGCGCTCGGCCGCCTCGCGCGCTTCCTTATGGGCGCGCACGTTGAAGCCGATGACGACGGCCTTCGAGGCTTCCGCCAGTGTGATGTCCGACTCGGTGATGCCGCCGACGCCTGCGAGCAGGATGCGGGCGGAGACCTCGTCGTTGCCGAGCTTCTCGAGGGCGCCGGTGATCGCCTCGACCGAGCCCTGCACGTCGCCCTTGACCACGAGGGCGAGTTCCTTGCGGCCCACGCCTTCCTTGAGGTCGCGCATCATGTCGACGAGCGAACGGTTGGCGCCGCCGGTACGGGCAGCGATCCGCTCGCGCTTCTGGCGGGCACGGTACTCGGTGACCTCGCGAGCACGGGCTTCGTTCGGCACCACGGCGACGCGGTCGCCGGCATCAGGCGTGCCGTTGAAGCCGAGCACCTCGACCGGCACCGAAGGGCCGGCATAGGAAACGTTCTCGCCCTTGTCGTCGATGAGGGCGCGGACGCGGCCCCACTCGGCGCCCGCGACGACGATGTCGCCGGTGAAGAGCGTACCGCGTTGGACCAGTACCGTCGCCACCGGGCCGCGGCCACGATCGAGCTTGGCCTCGATGACCGTACCCTCTCCGTCGCGGGTCTCGTTGGCACGAAGGTTTAGGATCTCGGCCTGGAGCTGCAGACCTTCGAGGAGGTCTGGGAGGCCGTCGCCGGTCTTGGCCGAGACCTCGAATTCGAGGGTCTCGCCGCCCATCGACTCGACCTGGATGTCGTGCTGCAGCAGCTCGGTGCGGACCCTCTGGGGATTCGCCTCGGGCTTGTCGATCTTGTTGATCGCCACGATCAGCGGCACGCCGGCCGCCTTGGCGTGGGAGATCGCCTCGACCGTCTGGGGCATGACGCCGTCATCGGCCGCAACCACCAGCACGACGACGTCCGTCACCTTGGCGCCGCGGGCGCGCATGGAGGTGAAGGCGGCATGGCCGGGCGTGTCGATGAAGGTGATCATCTCGCCCGAGGGCGAGGCGACCTGATAGGCTCCGATATGCTGCGTGATGCCACCGGCCTCGCCCGAGACCACGGTGGTCTTGCGGATCGCGTCGAGGAGCGAGGTCTTTCCGTGGTCGACGTGGCCCATGATGGTCACGACCGGCGGACGCGGCTCGAGATCCTCCTCGAGATCGGGCTCGTCGTCGAACAAGCCTTCCTCGACGTCGGATTCAGCGACGCGGCGCACTGTGTGGCCGAGCTCTTCGGCGATGAGCTGCGCGGAGTCCGAGTCGATTACGTCGGTGATCTTGTGGATCTGGCCCTGCTTCATCAGCAGGCGAATGACGTCCACCGCCCGCTCCGACATGCGGTTGGCGAGTTCCTGGATCGTGATCGTCTCCGGGATCGTCACCTCGCGGGAGAGCTTCTCCTTCTGCTCGACCTGGCGATTGCCGCTCATCCGCTGCTGGCGGCGCCGGAACGAGGCAACGGAGCGCGTGCGCTCTTCCTCGCCTGAGGTGGCGGTGGCGATCGTCAGGCGGCCGCGGTTGCGATCGCCGCCCGGCTGCTTCGGGGTTTTGGGCGGCGTGATGATCTTGAGCGGCATGCCGGGGCGGCGGATCACGCGCTTCTGCTCGCTCTCCTCCTCGGCAGCCTGGGGACGACCCGCTACACGGGCTGTCGGCGTCGCGCCGGCCGGACGTGCGGCGGTCGCGGCGGAGGGTGCCGTCTCCGGCTCCGGTGCCGGCGCCGGACGGGCCATGAAATTGAGATCCCGCGGCTTGCGGGTATCGGCCGTGATCGTCTTGCGCGGCTCGCTCGGCGCCGGCCGTGCGGTCAGCGGCGGACGGGCTGCGGGGGCAGCCGGGCGTGACGCAGGTGCAGGAGCCGGAGCGGCTGCCGCAGGGCTGGCGGGAGCGACACGGGCGGTGGGCGCTGCCGCCATGGGACGGACGGTCGTCGGAGCCTGAGGCATCGGCGTCGTCGCCTTGGACGAGACCGGTGCGGCCGCTTCCTCGCTGCTGCTCTCCTCGGCGGCACGCTGGCGCGCCTCCTCGGCGGCGCGGCGCTTCTCTTCCTCTTCGGCACGGCGGCGCTCGTCCTCGGCGCGCTTGCGTGCCTCAGCGGCCTCACGCTCGCGCTGCTCGGCGAGTTCCTGCGCGCGGCGCTCCGCGGCCTCCTGCTCGGCGATGCGGCGGGCTTCCTGCTCGCGGCGCTGGGCATCGGCGAGGGCGGCGGCGCGTGCGTCGCGCTCCTGCTCGCTCAGCGTCCGCAGCACCACGCCGGAAGCAGCGCGCTGGGCCGGGCGCGGCGGCGTCGGAGCAGCCGGAGGGGCCGTCCTCGAAGGGGCAGCCGGGATCGTCTCGCGAGGCGGCGTCGCAGCGGCCGGCGAGGCCCCGATGACGCGGCGCTTCACCGTCTCAACCACGACCTGCTTGGTGCGGCCATGAGAGAAGCTCTGGCGGACCGTGCCCTGCTCGATCGGACGCTTCAACGACAGCGGCTTCGCCGGAGGCCTCGTCTGTGTCTTGTCGCCCGGATTGTTCGTATCGCTCATTCAGTCCAAACCCTGAGGGGTTCCATCGTCCCGTGAACCGGCGGACCGCTGTGCGCCGGGTAAATCTGTCTGGTCGCCGTCATGCAGATCGGAGTCGGTTCGCCCTGGGCGGGTCGCACCGGCCTCGTCGGCCGTCGTCGCCAAGCCCTCGAAAAAGCGAAGCCGACGCCAACGCGCAAGGCAGCCGGTACTCCCGACTCCTGCGACGAGCGCCGCATGTATCACATGATCCCGGCCCAAGGCCATGTCCAATTCTTCACTGGACAAATCATCGATGACCGGGACCCGTGATATGGCATCGCCATAGCGGCGGTGCAATGCCGCGGCGATCTTGCGACGACCATCGGCACTGCCGTCGGAAGCCTGAACGATCCCGGCGACTCCGGCCTTATCACCGATCGCCGCTTCGACCTTGGCGAAACCGGCGACGACGCAGCCGGCCTTGTTGGCCAGCGACAAGGATTGGCGCAGATCTGCGCGCAGACCTGCGGCGATCTGTTCGGCGAGGTTCGCGGCGATCTTCGCGTCCTTGGATTTGAAAGCGCGCAGGAAGAGCTTGCGCTTGACTGCGGTTTCCACCGTCGCGCGGCTCACGGTCACCCAGGCGCCTCGACCAGGCAATTTGGCGCGCAGGTCAGGGACGACCATGTTGTCCGGCGACAGGACGAAGCGGATCAGCCGGCGCGGATTCTGGGCGACGCGCGTGACGATGCACGTGCGCTCGGCGTCGGCCCGTCCGCGACCGGGGCCTGGATCGAGGACGTCGTCCGGCATGTCGTCCGAGGGGTCGCCGGTCATACGGTCACGTCGTCGAGTGAAGAGAAGGAGATTGGTCGAGCCCTAGCGCGCAGTCCCCTCCCCGCACCAAAGTCGGGTCTACGCGACTCGGGCAATCGGGCTGCAGATCTCGGGCAATCCCGAGATCTGCGGGGAGAAGGCACGATGTTCAAACCGCCTGGGGCTCCCCCTCGTCCTCGGTCGCCTCGGGCTCGGGCAAGGCCTCGATCCATCCGGCATGGAGGCGGGCCGCCATGATCATGGCCTCGGCCTCGGCGCGGGAGACCTCGAAACCGTCGAGATAGCCCGCATGGCGGGTGGCCTCGGGGCCGCGGCCCTCGGTGTAGCCGACGAGGTCGTCCGTGGCGCAGCCGGCGAGGTCCTCGATCGTCTTCACGTCGTTCTCGCCGAGCGCCACCAGCATCGGCGTGGTGATGCCGTCGATCTCACGCAGCTCGTCGGCGACGCCGAGTTCCTGACGCTTGGAGTCGAACTCCGATTCGATCCGGGCGAGATGATCCTGGGCACGGGCCTGGATCTCGGTGCCGCTCTCCTCGTCGAGGCCCTGGATGTTGGCGAGTTCGCCCGGCTCGACATAGGCGATCTCCTCCACGGTGCGGAAACCTTCCGCGGCAAGGAGCTGGCCGACGGTCTCGTCGACGTCGAGCGCTTCCATGAACACCTGGGTGCGCTCGGCGAATTCCTTCTGGCGGCGCTCGGATTCCTCGGCTTCGGTCAGGATGTCGATGTCCCACCCGGTGAGCTGCGAGGCGAGACGCACGTTCTGACCGCGGCGGCCGATGGCGAGCGAGAGCTGATCGTCAGGGACGACGACCTCGATGCGGTCGGCCTCCTCGTCGAGCACGACCTTGACGACCTCGGCCGGCTGCAGCGCATTGACGATGAAGGTGGCCTGGTCCTCGGACCAGGGAATGATGTCGATCTTCTCGCCCTGGAGCTCGCCGACCACGGCCTGGACGCGCGATCCCCTCATACCGACGCAGGCGCCCACGGGATCGATGCTGCCGTCGCGCGAAATGACGGCGATCTTGGCGCGCGAGCCCGGATCGCGGGCCACCGCCTTCACCTCGACGATGCCGTCGTAGATCTCCGGCACTTCCTGGCCGAAGAGCTTGGCCATGAACTGGGGATGCGAGCGCGAGAGGAAGATCTGCGGCCCGCGCACCTCGCGGCGGACATCGAACAGGTAGGAGCGGATACGGTCGCCGGGGCGGAAGGTCTCGCGCGGGATCATCTCGTCGCGCCGCACGATGCCCTCGCCGCGGCCGAGATCGACGATGACGTTGCCGTACTCGACGCGCTTGACGAGGCCGTTGACGATGTCGCCGATGCGGTCCTTGTACTCGTCGAACTGCCGGTCGCGCTCGGCGTCGCGAACCTTCTGGACGATGACCTGCTTGGCCGATTGCGCGGCGACGCGCCCGAAATCGAAGGGCGGCAGCGTATCGGAGATGACGTCGCCGACGAGGGCCCCCGGATTGTAGCGCTGGGCCTGCGCCAGGGTGATCTCGCGGGCGTCGTTCTCGACCTGGTCGACGACGAGGAGGTGGCGCGACAGGCGCAGTGCCCCGGTCTTCGGGTCGATCTCGGCATGGACGTCGGTCTCGGCGCCGTAGCGCGAGCGGGCGGCCTTGGCGATGGCCTCCTCCATGGCGTCGATGACGATGGAGCGGTCGATCACCTTCTCGCGGGCAACCGCTTCGGCGATCTGCAGGAGTTCAAGCCTGTTGGCGCTGACGACAGCCATCGGTTTCGTCCTTCTCTACGTCGTGAGACTTCTGGAGCCGTCCCGCATCGGCGGGCCGTCTCGGTTCTGCTAGTGGAGCTTGCCGTCTTCCTTGACCCGCACCGCCTTGGTGCGGACCGGCTTGGCCTTGTTCTTGGCCTTGGCCGCGAGGCTCGCCTCGGTTTCGATCTTCTCCGGCTTCGGCTTTGCCGAGGCCTTGGGCTTCAACGGCCGCGAGACCTTCTTCTTCAGGGGCTCGGGCGCGGCCTCGATCTCCTCCGCGTCCTCGGCGTCCTCGTCGTCGGTCGGCGGCCCACCGCGGCGGAGCGACTCGCGCACGAGCTCGTCGGTGAGGACGAGGTAGGCGTCGCCGAGATCGCGCAGAGGCAGGTCGATCCGGCTCGGCAGGCCCTCCTTCACGTCGGGCAGGTCGATCGGCACCGTGCGCCCGTCGGGGTTCGGCGCCCCGATGATCCCGCGGAACCGCTTGCGGCCGTCGAGCGGCACCGCGAGTTCGATCTTGGCCTCGTAGCCGGCCCAGCGCTCGAAATCGCAGGCCCGCACCAGCGGCCGGTCGATCCCCGGCGACGAGATCTCGAGATAGTACGGCTTGCCGATCGGGTCGTCGAGATCGAGGAGCGGCGAGATCGCCCGGCTCACGGTCTCGCAATCGCCCACCGACATGGTCCCGTCCGGCCGCTCGGCCATGATCTGGACGGTGCAGCCATTGGCGCTCGTCACCCGGACGCGAACCACCCGAAACCCCAGACCCACGATCGAGGCTTCGATGACCTGCACGACGCGCGCGGCGACCCCGGTCTCGGTGATCAGCCGCTTCTCGTCGATGTCGCTGTCTGGAATGTCCGCCATGCCGCGTTCGAAAATCCGGTCGTTCTGGACGTCCCGGTGCGCCAAGCGTTGCGGCAATAAAAAAGAGCGGACCCGGTGGGGCCCACTCCCGAACCGCAGCCTTGCGACTGCAACCAGAACTGATACCCTGTAACTAGCCTGCCCTCGCGAAAAGTTCAAGGATTTTCGCAGGTGCGCTCGTCGAGAAAACAGAGCTCACTGGGGAGCCCGCTCACGATCTCGCCGCATCTCGACGTTTCAAGCGTTTGCCAGAGACGATCCTTGACGAGATGCACCGATGCCAGCCGATCCGCGCTTCGGACCCGATCCCGACACACTGCACCCGATTCCCGGCCACGAGCGGGTCGTCTTCCTCCGCAACCTCGATCTGCCTCCTAACATCGAGGTCGGCGCCTATACCTATTACGACGATCCCGCCGGCCCACGAGCTTTCCTCGACGCGATCCTCTATCACTTCGCCTTCCTCGGTGATCGTCTCCGGATCGGCCGGTTCTGCGCCATCGCCGCTGGAACGCGCTTCCTCATGAATGGCGGGAACCACCGCCTCGATGCGCTGACGACCTATCCGTTCGTCATCTTTCAGGGCGCCTGGGCGGGACGGTTTCCGGACGAGGCGGCATTCCCTCATCGCGGCGACACCGTGATCGGCAACGACGTCTGGCTCGGCTTTGAAACCCTGATCCTGCCGGGCATCACCATCGGGGATGGCGCGGTCGTGGCGGCCGGGTCGGTGGTGACCAGCGATGTGCCGCCCTACGCCATCGTGGCCGGGAACCCGGCGAGGATCGTCTGCATGCGATTCCCGCCGGAGGTCATCGATCGCCTCCTGGCCATCGCCTGGTGGAATTGGGATGCCGAACGGATCACCCGCAGCCTACCGGCGATCAGCGGCGGCGATGTCGCGGCCCTGGAGGCCGAGTCCGCATGACGGACTACCGCGTGGCCGCCGCGATATCGGTCGAGGGCGGCGCGAGGCGAGGTTTGCCATCGGCGGCGATGATGGCGAAGAGCCAGCCCATCGACAGGATGAGGAGCAGGCTCTCGATAGCGCCAGGACGCGATCCCTTCTCAGCTTTCGGCGGACGATCCGGCACGGCGATCGACGATCCTCGGATTGGACGCCGTGTTCGCTATCGCCGTCATGTTGCTCGTCGATGCGCGAATGTTTCCGAATGCTGTCCGGATTTAAATTAGGACGTAGTGCCTGCTTCAACGCTGCGAGGGGTGCAGAGGGCTAACGCGAAAGGTCGGCCCATCCCGGACCTTACTGGTCCAGTTCCAGCGGAAGCGGACTCGGCTCCCAGTAGGGTTCAAGCGGGCTTCCGTTGACGTTCTCCGCCGCCCAGCCATTCAGGATCGCGGCGAGCGCCGCGCGGTCGTTGGCCATGAGCGGCTCGTCCAGCAAGCGATACCGAGGGAAAGTGGGCGCATAATCCCATTCCGAAGGGATACCTCGCCGATAGTAGCTGCCCATCTCCGCCCATATCTCCCTCGCCCGATCGAGTTCTCCCAGGGCTATCGCGGCGATGAGATGCCATTTCGGCCCCAGATATCCATCGGATGGTAGATGGGTCCTGGCAAATTCCAGGCATTTGCGCGTGGTGTCCAAGGGCCGGAGAACCGCGATCGCATCGGCCTCGACTCGGGTGATGAAGTCATCCATGATAGTTGGATCCGTCCAGTACCAACCCGTCCCGCCATAGAAGCCTTCAGAACGGGCGATCCGTTCTTTGCATCGCCCGAGGCTGTCCCAGGTACTGTTATCGGGCATAAAGAGCTCGGTGAGGTGCCATCGTACGGCGAAGCAAATTGCCCGCCCGGTTCGGTCGATCAAGATCTGGCGGCCTACAAGCCCGATCGGGCGAAGCCAGAGGAAATTTCCCCCGACATGGATGACATCAGTGTTTCGTTCAAGCAGTGAATGTACAAGATCTCTGATCTGGCGTGCGGTCGTCATTTATTGATTCTCATTTTCGGCTTGTTTGGCTTTACCTGTACCATGATGATGCTTTTCGCATCTGGATAGTGAAATTTCGCTCTTCTCGCCAAAAATAGGGCACGTATTGCGCCGAACTCCGCATTACCCGTCTTATAATCGTATACACAAACAGTTTTGACTGGCGTTCGTTCAAACAAATCGAGGCGGACAGAACCTTTCCTACCGTATGTAACTTCATCTCCATTCGCATCAAGCGATAGCTCCGGAATCATGTTTGGATCGTTCTGGAACTTGAATGTCCCTGCAACATCGAAGTGAAGTAGATTTCCAAGTCGATTTCCAGTGAGCAGGGGATTCAATGCCGTGAGGCGGGCGTATGCTTCGTCGGTCACCGCTTGCACCTCGGCGTTGCGCGGACAGGCGGCATCCAGGGCCGCCTGATCGATGCGGCCGACCCATGCGAGACGAAAATCCTTATCGGCGCTTGGTTCGAAATCGTATTGCTGTGCCGTCATTCCGAGTACCGTCCCGAACCCATCTTTGCGGGCGGACAGGACGGTGAAGAGGAGCGCGAGCGCCTCGATCGTCGTGGAGACGACGGCCGGCGTGGCAGGAGCCAATGCGGGGAGGAACGCTGACTGTACCGCGGCTTCCGGCTCGATTCCCGATATGGTGAACGTGCTGCGCGACAGCACCTCTCCGGATTCCCCATCGCGGATCGTCTGCGTCGTGCCCGATGTTTCGAAAACCCTGCTCTCGCCGTCCGGAAGGACGACGGTGTGCTGCTCGTCCCAATCCCTCCGTCCGGCGCTGATGCGGATCGAGAGAACGCTCCCATCGTCGGTGACCGTGCGTTCCGTGGCAGGTACGATTCGATCGGCTTCGCCGTTCGGAGAGGCCCACTGTCCGCTGTCGCGATCCGGTCGATCGATCGACCTGCCGCCTCCATCCTCTGAAATCCACTGCCCGCCATTCGACTGCCCAGCTGATGCCCGGGGCTGATCGGGGTCGTACTTAAGGTTCAGGCTCTGCCCGAGCCGCAGCAGCTTCGCTTCCACATTGAGGGCGGCGAGCTCATGCCGCAGAGAGTCGATCTCGCGCCGGTGCTGGGATGGAAGCCACATCAAAGACACCTATGTTCATGATTTGTTCCTATGTAGCGCTTTATAGGAGAAATTTCAAGATAGCAAGACTTTCATCCTAACGCCTGGACTGGCCTTGGCTCCGACGAAAAACGCCGTCCCGTTGAACGGGACGGCGTGGATTAAGGTGTCGCCTCAGAGCCTGAGACGATTTGGACGTGGCTTAGCTCAAGCGGCCTGACGGCTCGCTCCGATGAGCTTCCGGTTGATCAGCATCTCGGCGATCTGCACGGTGTTGAGTGCCGCGCCCTTGCGCAGGTTGTCGGACACGCACCAGAACGAGAGGCCGTTCTCCACGGTGGAGTCGGAGCGGATGCGCGAGATGTAGGTCGCATCCTCTCCCGCCGCCTCGTGCGGGGTCATGTAGCCGCCGGGCTCGCGCTTATCGACGACGAGGATGCCCGGCGCCGCGCGCAGGATGGCGGTGGCCTCCTCCGGCGAGATCGGATGCTCGAACTCGACATTCACCGCCTCCGAATGGCCGATGAAGACCGGCACCCGCACGCAGGTGGCCGTGAGCTTGATCTTGGGATCGAGCATCTTCTTGGTCTCGGCGACCATCTTCCACTCTTCCTTGGTGGAGCCGTCGTCGAGAAAAACGTCGATCTGCGGGATGACGTTGAAGGCGATCCGCTTGGGGAACTTCTCCATCGTCATCTGGCCGGCGGTGAAGACCGAGCGGGTCTGCTGGAACAGCTCGTCCATCGCTTCCTTGCCGGCGCCCGAGACCGATTGGTAGGTCGAGACGACGACGCGCAGGATCTTGGCGACGTCATGCAGGGGCTTGAGCGCGACCACGAGCTGCGCCGTGGAGCAGTTCGGGTTGGCGATGATATTCATCTTCGAGAAGCCCGAAAGCGCCTCCGGGTTCACCTCGGGCACGATCAGCGGCACGTCCTGATGGTAGCGGAAGGCCGACGAGTTATCGATGACGACGCAGCCGGTCTGACCGATGCGCGGCGACCATTCCTTCGAGGTCTCGCCGCCAGCCGACATCAGGCAGATGTCGGTATCGGAGAAATCGTAATCGTCGAGCGCCTTCACCTTCAGGATCTTGTCGCCGAAGGAGACCTCCTGGCCCTGACTCCGGCGCGAGGCGATCGCGACGACCTCGTCGGCCGGGAAGGCGCGTTCGGCGAGAATGTCCAGCATCTCGCGTCCGACATTGCCCGTCGCACCGACGACGGCGACCTTGTAACCCATCTCATTCACTCCGCTTCGTGAGGGCGCCGACCCGCGGCCAACCGGCCGAGACGCCTTACGGCGCCGAGCGCTCCCTCCTTCTTCCTGACCGCTGCGCCGACGGGCCTGTTCGGGCCGCGACGTTCTTGACGGACCGGCATGCCCGCCATCGGGCAACAGGATCGGCCCCACACACCATGTGGTGCCGAGGCCAAAGCGCACCAAGACGCCTCGGCTCACCGACTGTCAAGACTTTCCCGGCCCTACGCGGCCGGTCCTCGGGCAGGCAACGATCCGTTCACCGCGTCACCCGAAACAATCCGGCCTGCATGAGCTTCGAAACCCGATCTCATTCCTTCGTGACCGATACGTGCTCCGGAACCGTGAGGAGCGAGCGATCACAAGAGCCATGACACGCGATGCCAAGCCGGGAAGCGACGAGGTGGGCCATCATGCGCCGACGAGGGCGTTCATGCGGGCAGGCTTTGCGGTTCTGGCGATCGGAGCGCTCAGCCTCCTTGCCTGGAAACGACCGGCGCCTTCTCCCTCGATCGCTATCGGAGAGGATGCCGGACTGGCCCTCGCCTTCGTCCCGAAGGCGTCAGCTGCGGCTCGTCCTGCGATTCCTGTACGGCAGGACGGACCGCGCTATGTTCTTCACGGGTCGCAGGATGTCGATCAGCTACGAGCTGAACCGCCGCGCCTCAACGCTGCGAACGGGCTGCGTGAAGACATCCTCAGCCGCGGCGAATTCCCGGCGATCGAGACACCCCATCTGCGCCTCGCGATCAGCGAAGGGCCGGCCGGTCACGCAGCGCTCTTCGTCACTCTGGTTCGCCGCGCGGCGGATGGACCCGGCCTGTTCATCTCCCGCACCGGCGAGCGAGGTCGCATCGACAGCAAGTTCGGCCCTGTGGAGACCGTCGAGACGACCCTCAAGGCGCTCTCTCGGGATGGCGGCAGCCGGATGTGCACCGGCTTCGTCACGCGCCCGCCTGCCAGAGTGAACATCGATGGATGGCTGTGCGCCCCCCTCGGCCAGCCGCCAGAGCCTCGCGCCATCACCTGCGCCCTCGACAATCTCACAAGGAACGGCCAAGCTTCTTCTGCGTGGGACGATGCGCCCGGCGACGTGCAAGCTGCTGCTCGCGCGGCTGCCGAGTGCGGAACGGCGTCGTTCGTTGCAAGCCAGACCGAGTGGATCGGCGGCGGGCGACCTCGGAATGAGGCGAAACTGCGGCGAACTGCGCAAGCCAGGCCTTAATTGCGGAACCGCGCCCGCGCTTGAACGTCATCCAATTATGAGAGGCTGGCGTCTGCCGCCCGGCCTCACCGGATCCTAGACCGTCGTATTTCAGAACGAGGTGCCATCATGCGCTCTGCCACCGTTGCCCTCCTTGGGACTTTGACCGTCCTCGGCTCCCTGTCCGGCCCCGGCGCCGTTTCGCCCGTCGAGGCACAGCCCCGCTTCGTCGAGCGCGTCGGTCCGGCCCTGCCGATCCGCATCCGTCCGCGCAGCTGGCTCGACGGAGGCAACGTCGTCGAGCCTGGCAACGGCTCCGTGAGCAACCCGGCCACGAACCCGCAGTTCATCGCGGCATCGAACCAGCTGAACCCGGTCTATGGCCGCAACGACCGTTTCGGCGGCGGCATTCTGCCCGACCCGATCACCAACGGCCCCTTCATCGGCGCCCGGTCGGCAGCTCTTCGGAACGTGGACTTTTCCGGCATCGACGCGATCGACTCGACTTCGTACGTCGCCCGCTACGGAAACCCATACTGAGTCCAATCCGATCGGGATTGAGTGTGAAAAGGGCGCCGATCCGCGAGGGTCGGCACCCTTTTCATTTGGCCGTCCTCCAAAATCAGCGCAGGCGCGACCGGAGGCTCGCCGTGACCGCCTCGCCCATGGCCGTGGTCCCGATCGGCTTTGCGCCCGCTCCCGCGATGTCGCCGGTCCGGGCCCCGGCCGCCAGGGTGTCGGTGATGGCTGCCTCCACGAGATCGGCTGCCTCCCCGAGACCGAAGGAGTAGCGCAGCGCCATCGCCAGGGACCCGATCATGGCGATCGGGTTGGCAAGGTCGCGCCCGGCGATGTCGGGCGCCGAGCCATGCACGGGCTCGTAGAGCGCCTTGCGGCTGCCCTTGGCATCGACGGCACCGAGTGAAGCGGAAGGCAGCATGCCAAGCGACCCAGTCAGCATCGCCGCCACGTCGGAGAGCACGTCGCCGAAGAGATTGTCGGTGACGAGCACGTCGAACTGCTTGGGTTTGCGAACGAGCTGCATCGCGCAGTTGTCGGCGAGCACGTGTTCGAGAGCGATATCCGGATAGTGCTCGCCATGAACGCGGGTGACGACCTCCTTCCAGAGGACGCCGGACTTCATTACGTTATGTTTCTCGGCCGAGGCGACCCGGCCGGACCGCTTGCGGGCGAGATCGAATGCAACATGGGCGATCCGTTCGATCTCAGCGGTGGTGTAGACCTGGGTGTCGACGGCGCGCTTCGAGCCGTCGGGCAGGACCGTGATCTCCTTCGGCTCTCCGAAATAGACTCCCCCTGTGAGCTCCCGCACGATCATGATGTCGAGGCCCTCGACGAGGTCGCGCTTGAGGGCCGAGGCATCGGCCAGGGCCGGATAGCAGATCGCCGGGCGCAGGTTGGCGAAGAGCCCGAGATCCTTGCGGAGGCGCAGGAGCCCGGCCTCGGCGCGGATCTCGTAGCGGACGCCGGCCCATTTCGGGCCGCCGACGGCGCCGAGCAGGATCGCGTCGGCCGCATCCGCACGGGCGAGGGCGGCATCGGTGAGGGGAACGCCATGCGCATCGATGGCGCAGCCGCCGACGAGGTCGCGCTCGATCTCGAACTTCGCAAGGCCGGCCTCGCTCAGTACGGCGAGCACGACTTCGACTTGAGCCATGACTTCGGGACCGATGCCGTCACCGGGGAGGAGCAGGAGCTTGTAGGACGTCATGGGGTCAACTCGCTAACATGGTTGTCTGCGGAAACCTCGCCCGCAGCCGTGAGGGCCGATCCGTCTCACACCTGACGCGCAACGGTGAACCGCGCCGCCTGGCGCAGGGTTTCGGCCCTGTCGCCCCAGGCGGCGACGGCCTCGTCGCAAACTCCGACCAGCCGGTCGCATTCGGCACGCGCGCCATCGAGGCCTAGGCGGTCGACGAGGGTCGCCTTGCCGGCGTCTTTGTCCTTGCCCGTGGCCTTTCCCATCGCCTCAGGGGACGCCTCGCGGTCGAGGATGTCGTCGGCGATCTGGAAGGCCTGTCCGAGGGCGAGGCCATAGCGCAGGAGCGCTTCGCGCTGATCGGGCGTGGCACCGCCGACGAGGGCGCCGGCCTCCACCGAGAAGGCCAGGATCGCGCCTGTCTTCATCGCCTGAAGCTGAAGCGTGTCCTCGACGGTGAGCGAGACCGTACCGAAGCGTCCCTCGGCCCCGAGGTCGAGGATCTGGCCGCCGACCATTCCGCCGAGGCCCGAGGCACGGGCGAGACCGAGCACCAGGTCGGCGCGGATGGCGTGATCGTGCTGCCAGGTTGAATCGGCCAGGATCTCGAAGGCGAGGGTCTGCAGGGCGTCACCGACGAGGATCGCGGTCGCCTCGTCATAAGCCTTGTGGACGGTGGGCTTGCCGCGGCGCAGGTCGTCGTCGTCCATGGCCGGCATGTCGTCGTGGACGAGGGAGTAGCAATGGACAAGCTCGATCGCCGAGCCGGCGGCCAGCGCCCCGGCCTCGTCACCACCGAGCATGCGCGCGGTTTCCACAGCCAGGAACGGCCGCAACCGCTTGCCGCCGCCGAGGACGGCGTGACGCATCGCCTCCATCAGCCGAACCGGCCGTGCGATCTCGCCGGGCTGAGTCTCGGCTCCGAGCCGCTCCGCGAGGAAGGCTTCCACCGCGTCGGCGACGGCGCTGAGCTTGTGGGTAAAGTTGTCCCCGGCCGCATCCAGCTTGACCGAAGCGTGCGATGGTTGCGTTGAGCTCATGGTCGGTCAGGCTTTCGAGAGTCGCAGCGAGGCGAGTGTGACGTGTTGCGTGCGGAGAAGCGTGATCAGGTCGGAGAGGACCATGTGGAGCGGCCATTGATGCCGGTGCGGCGGCAGACCAAGCGGCTGCGGCGCGTCGTCGGCGTCATCATGCTCCTCCCCCTCATCGTGTTGGCACTCTTCCTTGGCCTCGCGCTCGTCTATAGCGCGCTGCCGCCGCCCTCAACCCTGATGCTCGGGCGATGGTTGACGCTGCAGCCCGTCACCCGAGACGCGGTGGGGCTCGACGCGATCTCACCGCTGCTGGTCCAGGCAGTGATCGCCTCGGAGGACCAGCGCTTTTGCCAGCACGGCGGCGTCGACTGGGACGCTCTTCGCGACGTCGTCGACGATGAGGAGGGCCCGAGCCGCGGCGCCTCCACGATCTCGATGCAGGCGGTCAAGAACGTCTTCCTGTGGCCAGGCCGGTCCTTCATCCGCAAGGGGCTCGAGATCCCGCTCGCACTGATCGTGGACACCCTTTGGGGTAAGAGGCGGATGATGGAAGTCTATCTCAATGTCGCCGAATGGGGGGAAGGAGTGTTCGGGGCGCAGGCCGCCTCACGGCACTGGTTCGGCAAGAGCGCCCGCGATCTCAGCCGCAACGAGGCCGCCCTGCTCGCCGCGGTGCTGCCGAATCCGAACCTGCGCTCGGCCGGCAAGCCCTCGCGCGGGGTGAGGGCGGCGGCCGCCCGCATCACCGCGCGGATGAACGGAGTCGGCGGGCTGATGGGGTGCCTGAAGGACTAGGATACCGACGACAACCCGTTTTGCGAGATGCCCGATGGTTGAGACGAAAAGAGTCTATGTCGCCAACCATCGCGGTGGCAGAGTGATGACATCCCCCGCCGCCGCTCCGGCGCCGCCTCTTCTCTTCAGTGTCGTCCAGCCATGATCAAAGCCGCGATCCGCACGTCGTGCATGGTCCTCGCCGCACTGATGTCGGTCTCAACGACCGTCCCGGTTCGAGCCAACGACAGTGCCGCCGAACTCGACGCCGGCGGCCTCGTCCTCGTCAAGGATCCCGATGTCAGCCTCGTTCGTGAGGATCTCCGCCTCGGTCTCGATCGCATCACCGTACGCTACGTCTTTCGCAATCGTTCGACGAGCCCTCGTACCCTTCGCGTGGCGTTTCCGCTCCCGCCTATCGACGGTGCCGAACTCGTCACGTCGGCGCAAAGCCTGCCAGACGAATCCACTTCCAACTTTGTGGGCTTCTCCGTTTCGGTCGATGGCACTGCGCTGACCCCCGCGCTCGAGGAGCGCGCCTTTATCGGGACCCGCGAAGTCGGCGACGTGCTGCGGAAGCACGGCATTCCACTGAACCCTATGCGACGGACCGACGTCGAAGCGGCTTTGGCCAAGCTCGCTCCGGCGGCGAAAGCCGAACTCATTGCCGCCAGGCTCATCCCGGAAGAGGAGGGCCCGGAAGGCGGATTATGGCGCAGCGAGGCCAAATTCCATTGGGATCAGACGTTTCCGCCCGGGCGCGACCTCGTCGTCGAACATGCCTACCGTCCGGTGAACGGCAGCCTCCTCATCGGGCGGAGCGATCTGACTGACCGCTCGTTCCGCGCCCGCTACTGCCTCGACGATTCGGGCGTCGCGGGCCTGAAGCGGCTCCTCGTCGGCAAGGGACGCGACGGCCTCCTCAACGCCGCGGTCGTCCCCTACATCGTGACGACCGCACGCAACTGGGCCGGTGCCATCGGCACCTTCGTCCTGACCATCGACAAGGGTGCGCCGACCACCCTGGTGAGCCTGTGCCGTAGCGGTCTCGTCAAGACCAGCCCGACCACCTTCACCTTCACGGCCACCGACTACGTTCCCGACGAAGACCTGCGTGTGCTCTACGTCTCCCCTGATGCGAAGGCGCTCGGCATCCGGTAGACGACGTCGGAAAACTCCCTTGGAGATCCCGATGACCGAGCCGACCTTCGAATTGACCCTGGAGCGGATCGCGCTGATCCGCCGGATGGTCGTCGCGTGGAATCGGACCGCCGCCGGTGCGCCGATCATCCATCCCGATGCGCCCTACGGCAGCACCGACCGCGACGGCGATATCTTCAACGTGACAGGCGATGATGACGGTGCCGACGAGGAGCACCGTGCCCTGGGTGATGCGCTGGCGGTGTTCTGCCGGAACGCCGTGCTCAAGCCGGGTCGCTACGCCTACCACAACACCCTCGCCAAGCTCTCCTCCGAGGATGTCGGCGACGTGTTTCGCGATGAGGAGACCGGGGAGACCCCGGAGCACGTTACCTTCGATGTGAAGGCCGAGCATGTCGCGCTGATCCCGGCGCTCGCCATCGTCTGGGACAACGCCCGCGACGTGCCGGCGATCGATGCGGCGGAGCCCTATGGACCGCACCGCGCGGTGGCCGACCTCGGCGCCCTGCATCACGAGATGCAGCCGGCACTTCAGATTTTTCTGCGGTATGCCGATCTCGGGCCGGGGCTTTTCGTCGGTTTCGGCGCCAGTCCCCAAGCCGATCAGGGCTGACGCAGCGATCCAAGCTTTCAAGCGCGATCATTCGCTCCGATCGATTATTTGCGCACCTTGGGTTTCCCGCCTGAATTGTTGTCTGATATTTGTCCTCTTGACTAATTTTAAAATCTAATCACTATAGATTTTATCAGTCAATAGGATCCAGTCATGCTTCAAAAGATCGAGGTTCTTTTGAATGCCCTCAATAGAATCGCGCTAAAGTTTTTGGATATTCGCGATCCTTCCCCGCTTTTGAAGGTCACTTTCGTCTCTGTACTAATTTTAATTGGTGTGTTATTTGTAAGTAAATTAGCTTCAACGGAGAGTTTTTTGGGTACACTGGCTGGCGCTTTCATTGGAGCCGCTGTCAGCGCAGTTTGTGGGTTTTTGACGACTGAGAAAGGGCTGTCGCGCGAAGAGCTTACAAATGTGGTGGATCATGCTTTGGCAAATCCGAAAGCCGGCAGACGGCCGATCGATATCGATGAGATCCGAAAACTAAAGTACTTTTACTACCATACCAGCGATGCAAATGGCCCCTTTTGGATGCATCTAAAGTTCGAAAACTATAAACTGACGTCTCCGTTCAATGCCTCGATCTCGGTGGATATACCGAAGAGCAGAAACGTTCACAAATATAATTTTGAAATATTCATTTCCGAACCAAATCTCATACTCAGAGTAAAATCAGATGACGACCGCGAAAAAACTGCGCTGCATGTCATTTTCGATTACTGCGTCAAACTCAGCAGCGAGAACGGAGGCTATTTCGGCTTTCATAGTCACTTAAATTGGAACCGAAAGGATAGGATAAATCCTCTGCTCTTACTTGAAGATCCTCTGCCTGGAACCGTAGGGATCGGCCGACAGCCCGCAGAAACTGGCAGCCTGATATTCCGTAAGTGGCTCCAGCTAGCGGACAATAGCCTGGACGATATAGGATTTCTGCTCAAGGAAAGTGCTGCCGAGTAACGGCGACACCTTATGATCGGCGCCTTGCGGAATAGTTACTCGCTCAAAACCTTTTTCCGCCGCTGCGCCAATGTCCGCAGCCTGAGTGCGTTGAGCTTGATGAAGCCCGCCGCGTCGCGATGGTCGTAGGCGACGGCGCCTTCCTCGAAGGTGACGAGGTCCTGGTCGTAGAGCGAATTCGGGCTGGTGCGGCCGATCACGTGGATGCCGCCCTTGTAGAGCTTCAGTCGTACCTCACCGGTGACCATCTCCTGGCTTTTGTCGATGAGCGCCTGCAGCATCTCGCGCTCGGGGCTGAACCAGAAGCCGTTGTAGATCAGCTCCGCATATTGCGGCATGAGCTGGTCCTTGAGGTGCGCCGCGCCGCGGTCGAGGGTGATCGACTCGATGGCGCGGTGGGCCGGGAGAAGGATGGTGCCGCCCGGCGTCTCGTACATGCCGCGGCTCTTCATGCCGACGAAACGATTCTCGACGAGGTCGAGCCGGCCGATGCCGTTGTCGTGGCCGAGTTGGTTGAGCTTGGCGAGGAGATTCGCCGGGGAGAGCCGCTCGCCGTCGACCGAGACCGCATCCCCCTTCTCGAAGCCGATGGTGACCACGGTCGGCGTGTCGGGCGCCGCCTCCGGCGAAAGGGTGCGCGAGAAGACGTAGTCCGGCACCTCGTCGGCGGGGTCCTCCAGCACCTTGCCCTCGGAAGAGGCGTGCAGGAGGTTGGCGTCCACCGAGAACGGACTCTCGCCGCGCTTGTCCTTGGCGATCGGAATCTGGTGCTGTTCGGCGAAGGCGATCAGGGCCTCGCGGGACTTCAGGTCCCATTCGCGCCAGGGCGCGATCACGGTGACGTCGGGCTTCAGGGCGTAGTATCCGAGCTCGAACCGGACCTGGTCGTTGCCCTTGCCGGTGGCGCCGTGGCAGACCGCGTCGGCCCCGACCCTCTCGGCGATCTCGATCTGCTTCTTGGCGATGAGCGGGCGGGCGATCGAGGTGCCGAGGAGATAGACGCCCTCGTAGACGGCGTTGGCGCGGAACATCGGAAAGACGTAGTCGCGCACGAATTCCTCGCGCAGGTCCTCGATGAAGATGTTCTCGGGCTTGATACCGAGCAATTCCGCCTTCTTGCGCGCCGGCTCCAACTCTTCGCCCTGGCCGAGATCGGCCGTGAAGGTGACGACCTCGCAGGCATAGGTGGTCTGCAGCCATTTCAGGATGATCGAGGTGTCGAGGCCGCCCGAATAGGCGAGGACGACCTTCTTGACGGACTTCTGGGTATCGGCTGCCATCGGTCTCGCTTCGCTCACCGGTTCGAGGGTCGGCGCGGCTTATCAGCCGAGCACTGTGGCGTGCAACCGGCATGCCGTCCGGGGCGTTCGATGAACTTGCCAGTGGCGCGACGCCGTCTTGCGGGAAACTACGCGTCGCGTCACGGTGGCTTCCGAGAAACGAACGGAGACGCGACGCATGGCGCGACGGCCGACTCTCGAATTCTGGTATGAGTTCGCGTCCACCTATTCCTACCTCGCCGCCATGCGGATCGAGCGACTCGCCGAGGAAGCCGGCGTCGAGATCCGGTGGAGGCCCTTCCTTCTCGGGCCGATCTTCGCGGCGCAGGGCTGGAACTCCTCTCCCTTCAACCTCTACCCGGCCAAGGGCCGCGCCATGTGGCGCGACGTCGAGCGCGAGGCCGCCCGGCTCGGCCTGCCGGCCCTCAAGAGACCCGATCCCTTTCCGCAGAACAGCCTCAGCGCCACCCGTGCCGCCACCTACGGCATGGATCACGACTGGCTCGTGCCGTTCTCCAAAGCCGTCTTCGAGAGCGCCTTCGCCAAGGGGCAGTCCATCGCCGAACCGCCGGCCATTGTGGCCCTCCTGAACGACCTCGGCCTCGACGGCACCGTGATCTTGAAGGCCGCCGCCTTGGAAACGAACAAGGGCCGCCTGCGGGTGAACGGCGAGGAGGCACGCTCGCGCGGCATCTTCGGTGCGCCGACCTTCCTCACCGATGACGGCGAGCTGTTCTGGGGCAACGACCGGCTGGAGCAGGCGCTGGCCTGGGCCGTGGGCGACCGGCCGATCGGGATCCGATAGGCCTGCAGCGCTGCGCATGCTCTCCCCGGCACTGCCCCTCGCCGCAGAGAGGCGAGGGTCTGCGCGCCCTCACGCCGCCCGCAGCGCCACGTAGCGGCCGTCGTCGGTCTCGACGATGCGGCCGTAGAGGGCGAGGCGGCCGAGGCTCTGCGTGACGCGGGCCTCGATGCGCTTGCCGCCGCGCTTGAACCCGCGCGCCACCTCGGCCGGTGCCATGGGTTTGGCCGCCGCGCGCAGAAGCGCCTCCACCGCGAGCGGCTGGTCGTAGCGGTCCTTCGGGAAGTCGGGCAGGCCGGTCCCGGATCGCCGGATCGCGTAGGTCCTCGAGGAAGATTCGGAACCCCTTGCGGTCGGGGAACTGGACATAGGCCCGGCCGGTGCCGGTGAAATCGGAGAAGATCTCGAAGCCGTGGCCGACGTCGCAGGTGATGAGGAAGGGCGGGGCGGCGTGCTCGGAATCGAGCAAGAAGACGTAGCCTTCCGCCTGCCGCCGCGCGTTCTGCATCATCACGTCCCAGCCGCGGGCGGCGGAGCGGCGCCCGAGGTGCTCGGGCTCGTCGGCGAACAGGTTCGGCTGCGTCTTCAGGGCGTTCTTCTTGCCCGGCAGGCGCGATTGCTTCGCCTCCAGGATGAAATGCCCGCGCTTGTAGAGGTCGATGCGCTTGGGCGCCGTGCCGCCGTCGCTCTCGCGCGGTCGCACCGCTCGCTCGAACACGTAATCATTGCGGGCGGTGTCGGCCCCAGCGGGGTCGGGCGGCTTGACGCCAAGGATGCCGCACAGCTCGGTGAGGAACATCTGGTAGTTCGCGCGCTCGGCGCCGCCCTCGCGCGCCGTCCAGCGCGTGATGAAATCCTCGACGTCCACGCCCGCTCCCCTCAGCTTTGCCGCCACAGAAGCAAACTCGCGCGGGATCGGCAAGGCGGATACCGATACAGGCAGCGGTTGAAGTCGTCGGCGGAGTCGATGCTCGTTTGGCGAAACCTCCCGTTCACGGTATGTGCTTAAGGCTTGCCGGCCGAACAGCCCGAAGGCTCTCCATGATCACGCCCGTCCGCCTGCTCGGCATCGATCCGGGCCTTCGCCGTACCGGCTGGGGTGTGATCTCGGTGACCGGGACCAAGCTGACCTTCATCGATTGTGGTGTCGTGACCTCGGATGGCGACCTGCCGCTGGCCCTTCGCCTGCGCGAATTGCACGAGGGCATCACCCGCGTGGTGCGGGATTTCGCGCCGGACGAGGTCGCCGTGGAGGAGACCTTCGTCAACAAGGACGCGCAGGCGACGCTCAAGCTCGGTCATGCCCGCGCCATCGCCCTGCTGGTGCCGGCGCTCGCCGGGCTGCCGGTCTCGGAATACGCGGCCAATCTCGTCAAGAAGACCGTGGTCGGCTCCGGCCATGCCGAGAAGGCGCAGATCCAGGCCATGGTGAAGTTCCTGATGCCGAAGGCCGAGTTCCGCACCGCCGACGCCGCCGACGCGCTGGCCATCGCCATCACCCATGCCAATCATCGCGGCGCCCAGGCGATCCGGCGCCATCACGCGGCCGGCCCGGTCGGAACGCTCGCGGCCGCCCGCATCGCGGCCGCGCTCGCCAAGGGATAGGGCGAGGTCGCTTCGAGCCGGTCAGGTCGGCGCGAGGCGCGTCCCCGCGCGATCCGGCCGCTCGGCACGGGCGAGCGCGATGGCGAGGCCCGACATCGTCAGGACGTCGCAGGTCAGCCCGAAGACCGAGCCGACGAGGAGGTTGTGGCCGGCCCAGCTCAGGCTCGCGCCGAGAAAGAGATGCCGCATCGCCCGCGCGTCGCCCTGCAGGCGCGCCGCCGTGGCGAGGAGCGCCCCGATTCCGGCGCAGGCCGAGGGCCATCCGTTCCAGGTCGTCAGCGTCAAACAGGCGGCGAGTAGGCTCGTCGCCGCGAACAGGGGCGCGACGAAGGCCGCCCGCCGGTCGGGGCCTATCGCCGTCGCGGCGACGAGGCTCTGAAGCATGGAGACGGCGCACATGGCTGTGCCGGTGAGTGCTCCAAGTTTCAGGAAGTGAAAGCCGAAAGCGGTCGCGCACGCAGCCGAGGTCAGAAGCATCCAGCTCCGACGCGGCATGATACCGGCAGCAAACCCAAGGCAAAGGCCTGTCATTCCAAAGATGTCGAGGTGAGCCTCGGCTGCCTTCCAAGACGCTTCAACGAAATCCAGGGGTGCCATGATCTGCGCTCGACTGGCGCCCGATCGCGCCCGATACAGTCGAGGCGGTATTCCGCCATGGTAACCGGTTCGTTAACGGTTCGGTCGCCGACGCGCGATGTGGCGCCCGCGCCATACCCGTGAACCATAGCCGAATGTGGCGTCGGGCGGTGCGGCCCTGTAGGCAGCCTATATGCCGATGGCTCGGCGCCGGCACGCACTCAACCCAGGCACGGACCCGCACGATGATCGGCAAGCTCAAGGGCGTGGTGGATTCCTTCGGCGAGGATTTCGTCATCCTCGACGTCAACGGCGTTGGCTACGTCGTGCATTGCTCGGCCCGCACCCTGCAGCGGCTCGGCAAGGAAGGCGAGCCCGCCACACTTTCCATCGAGACCCATGTGCGCGAGGACATGATCCGCCTCTACGGCTTCCGCTCTGACGCCGAGCGCGAGTGGTTCCGACTGCTCCAGGGTGTGCAGGGGGTCGGCGCCAAGGTGGCGCTCGGGGTGCTTTCGGTGCTGGAGCCCGGCCCCCTCGCCACCGCCATCGCCACCGGTGACAAGACCGGGATCAGCCGTGCGCCGGGCGTCGGCCCTCGTCTCGCCGCGCGTCTCGTGGCGGAACTGAAGGACAAGGCTCCCGCCTTCGCGGCCATCGACCCCGCGGTGATCGCGCTCTCCGGTGCCGTTCAGGACCGGACGGCACCGCAGGCGACGGCGGACGCGGTCTCGGCTCTGGTCAATCTCGGCTACGCCCCGGTCCAGGCCTCCTCCGCCATTGCGGTGGCCCTGCGCGAGGCGGGGGAAGAGGCGGAGGCCAAGGTTCTGATCCGGCTCGGGCTGAGGGAGCTTGCGCGCTGAGAAGGCCTGGGTTAAGTTGTTGAGAATAAAGCAGTTTTCAACAATTCCAATCTAGTGTGCAACGCCGTGATGTTCTTGGATTTTTTGCCCTGCCTGATATCGTTCCGTTGCACCTGTCCCGTCGCCTCGGGGGTGTGAGGCGGCCATGATCGTATGTTCCTGTAACGTCCTGTCGGACGGTGCCGTGCGCGCCTGCCTGAGCCGCGGCCCCGACTGCCCGCGCACGCCTGCCCAGGTCCATGCCTGTCTTGGATGTAGCCCGAAATGCGGCGGCTGTGCCCGCACGATCCGCTCGATCATGCAGGCTGCGTTGCAAGGCGCGGCGAAAGAGTCGCTCGGCCATGCATGCGGCGAGGGTTGCGCCAGCTCCTGTAGTTTGGTTCTATTCCAAAGTGCGGAGGAGGGAATCACGGCCTGATCGGTCTCCTTCCGTGGTGAAGGAGAGTACGACGTGAAGGGTGACACCAAGGTAATCGAGTATCTCAATCGAGGTTTGCGCAGCGAGTTGACGGCAGTGAGCCAGTATTGGCTCCATTTCCGCATGCTGAACGATTGGGGCTACATCGATCTCGCCAAGTTCTGGCGCAAGGAATCGATCGAGGAGATGAACCACGCCGATCGCTTCGTCGATCGCATCCTGTTCCTCGACGGCTTCCCAAACCTGCAGCTTCTCGATCCGTTGCGGATCGGTCAGAATGTCGAGGAGATCATCGCCTGCGATCTCGCCGCCGAGAACGAAGCCCGCGCCCTCTATCTCGAAGCCGCCCAATACTGCGATTCGATCAACGACCGAGTCTCGAAGATCCTGTTCGAGACCCTGGCCGCCGACGAGGAGGGCCATATCGACTTCCTCGAGACCCAGCAGAACCTGATTGCCCAGATCGGCCTGCCGCTCTACTCGCAGAAGCATATCGGCGGGCTCGAGGCGATCGCACCGGAAACGGATTGATCGACTGATCGAAAGACCGCTCTTTCCCGGATCGCCGCCGCTCGGGCGCCGGATATCCGTGGGAGAGCGGGGATGGGATCGGGATCAGGCTGTTCCGTCCTCGACTTTCGCGGTCGGCCGGTCGTCGCCCTGGGCGGTCTCGTCGTGCCAGGCGCCGGCTTCGTCCTGGTAGCGGATACCTGTCGTGGAGCCCGGCACCTGCTGCTCGGCCGCCGCGGCCTGGGCCGCCTGGAGCGCGTCCTCGCGGCTCGGAAAGGTCTCGGAGAAGGCGTCGCCGACCTTGTAGGCGTATCCGCCGTCATGCTCGACGATGCGATAGGTGACTTCGCTCATGGCGTTCCCTCTGGCGTTGACACTCTCGTCAGCGCGAACGGATCGGGGGCCGTGGGAGTTCCGCTCAGTGCCGGGCGAGGACCGGCCAGGCGGTCACGGCGATGGCCGCCTCGCAGGCGGCGATGAGCGAGCCCCGCTCGTCGGCAGGATCGTATCCGGCGCCGTCGGCAAGCGCGAGAAGCTGGGTTGCGTCGTCGTCCTCGCGCCGGATCCGGCACAGCCAACCTTCTGGTGTCCGCTCGAAACCGATGGTGAAGGTCTTGCCGTCCCGCTCGATTTTGTGGGGTCCCATCGCGCCGCTTCCTCGTTAAGGGCCTGAGCTCGAGCCGACAGCCCCCCTGCGTGAGGACTTCCTATGCTACGACCCGCTCTTGTCCTGCTGGCCTTCGCCCCGCTTGCCGGCTGTGGAACGCCTTCCGAGAGAACGCCCGGTTCCGCTGCGCCAACGAACCCCTTCGCCTCGAACTACGCCTCGGACCAACGGGATGCGACGCCGGCACAGAAGCGCAGGGCGGCGGAGGACGAGCGACGCTCGGCCCTCGCACCGCCCCGCGCGGTCGTGCCTTAGGCGAGCTCGTTGGCGATCGCCGTCACGATGCGCGGATCGTTGGGTTCGACGAAGGATGGGTACGCACCGACGATCGTGCCATCGCGACCGATCAGGTATTTGTGAAAGTTCCAATTGGGGGTCGATCCCGGCTTCTCGCCCGCGGCCCAGCGGTAGAACGGATGGGCCTGCGGTCCGCGCACGTGGGTCTTGGCAACGATCGGGAAGGTGACCCCGTGATTCTGCCGGGCCGCCTCCGCGATGGCGATCCCGTCCAAGGGCTCCTGATTGCCGAAATCGGGCGAGGGCACCGCGATCACAGTGAGGCCCCGGCCGCCGAAGCGGGTCCACAGCCCCTGCAGACCGGAGAACTGTCCGGCATAGCCGCAGGCGGTAGCGGTGTTCACGACGAGGATCGGCTTGCCCGCATGGGCCGAAAGCGGCAGTGCGCCGCCCTCAGGTTTCACGAATGTGAAATTAGCAGCGGTTTCGCCGGCACGTGCTGAGCCGGAGGCGAGGCCGAAACCGAGGAGCAGGAGGGCCTGGCGGCGTAGGATCGACATGGACGACTCCCTAGGAACACTCCGCCAGGCGAATGGCGGGCTCGCGGCGAAGATAGGCCGATCCGCCACGGCTTCCATTGTCCTGTCGCCGCAGGGGGAACTTTCCCGTCATCCTAAGCTTGTGCGAGGGCCATCGCAGACGAACGGAAAGACCACGACCATGCGCAACCTGTTGCTGGGAACGCTCCTTCTCGCCGGGAGTACGGTTAACGCGCTCGCTCAGGGGCCAGCGCCCGCCCCCGCTGCTCCGGCGACCCTCACGAACGACTTGCGCCCGACCTTCGTCGCGCAAGGTCCAAACGACCGGGTTGCCACGAAGCTCATTGGCCTCTCGATCCAGAACGGGGCGAACGAGACGATCGGCCAGATCGCGGACCTGGTCCTCGATGAGCAGAGCACCGTGAAGGCCTGGGTCGTCGGCGTCGGCGGGTTCCTCGGAATCGGCACGAAATACGTCGCCGTCGATCCGACCGCGCTCAAGCTCACCCGCGCCGACGAGAAGACCCTCAAGGCCTCGATCGATACGACCAAGGACCAGCTTCGCGCCGCGCCGGAATACGTCTATCTCGGGTCCAACAAGCCGGCCTCCACCGGAAGCACCGAGACGAAGAGCGAGACCAAGACCGCTCCAGCCGATTCCACGACGTCACCTGCCGGCACTGGCAACACCGCTCCGGAAGCCAGATAGATCGGGATTGACAACACCGCCCGATTCCGTCTCAGGCCCGGGTCGTCAGCGCCTCGCGAACGGTGCTGGCGACGGCATCCGCCCGCGGGTCTGGAGCCACGAACAGGGATCTCGGCGCCAGACCCTCGGTTTCGCGCCAAGCCCTGTCGGTGAGATCGCGGGCGAAGACGATGCGAAGGTCGGGGCGCAAGGCCCGCGCCTCCACGGCGAGCTTGGCAGAGCAAAGTTCGCCCTGCAGCGTGACGTCGGTGACGAGAACGTCCACGGGCAGGCCGAGGGCCAGCACCGTCATCGCATCGATGCCACAATCAACTGTCGTCGCCACGTAGCCGGCTCGCCGGATCTGACAGGCGACCTCATCACGCCAATGCTTCTGGCGTCCCGCGATCAAAACCTGAACGCCATAGGCTCCCCCAGGGGAGCTCGACGAACCCAGGGTTGAGATGTCTCGCGCGTGCTTTGACATTCCCGTGCTAATCACCTCGATTGAGTTGCGGTGCAGCATGGTATGTTACTCGGTCTCGCCGACACAAGACCGTCATGGTGTGAGAATCAGGCAGAGTCTGGTGAATTCTTGGGCAGATGGAATCGTTCCGGCGGTTGACGGTTCCTGCGCCTCCGG
Source organism: Methylobacterium sp. (assembly GCF_019745455.1). GTDB lineage: Bacteria > Pseudomonadota > Alphaproteobacteria > Rhizobiales > Beijerinckiaceae > Methylobacterium. The sequence continues at coordinate 26,056 of NZ_JAIETD010000033.1, read as the reverse complement.
GGCAACACCGGCCGCGCCGCCGATCGCTCGGATCGCCCGCGGCAGGAAGAGCGGAGCCTCGCCCACGATGTCCTCAGCGAAAGCCGTTCCCGTCTCCCCGCTTGCCCCCACGACCTATCCGGACCTGCCGGCCATCGCCGGTGTCGGCATCGCGACCGCGCAAGCCGGCATCCGGTATTCCGGTCGCACCGACGTGCTCTACGTCGCCCTCGCTTCGGGGACCGAGGCCGCGGGCGTCTTCACCCGCTCGAAATGTCCCTCGGCGCCGGTAGATTGGTGCCGCGCGGCATTAGGCTCGCCGGGGGCGCGCGTGCTCGTCGTCAATTCCGGTAACGCCAACGCCTTCACCGGAGCGCGCGGCCGTGACGCGGTGGAGCTGACGGCAGCGATCGCCGCACGTGCCGCCGATTGCGCTCCCGAGGAAGTATTCATTGCATCGACCGGCGTCATCGGCGAACCGCTCGACGCCAGCAAGTTCGAGGGCGTCTTCGCCGATTGCGCAGGCCGCACGGAGACGGGTGCCTCCGCCTGGGCGTCGGCCGCGCATGCGATCATGACCACCGACACATTCCCGAAGCTGGCCACACGCCAAGCCGAGATCGACGGCGTCACGGTAACGATCAACGGCATCGCCAAGGGCGCGGGCATGATCGCTCCCGACATGGCGACGATGCTGTCCTTTGCCTTCACGGATGCGGCTCTCCCGCGGTCCGTGCTCCAGGCACTGCTCTCCTCCGGCACGAAGACGAGCTTCAACTGCGTCACCGTCGACGGCGACACCTCGACCTCGGACACGCTGATGCTGTTCGCGACGGGCGAGGCCGGCAATCGCCCGATCTCGGACTCCGCCGACCCGGCCCTCGCCGGGTTCAAGGCGGCCCTCAACGACCTGTTGATCGAGCTCGCCCAACTCGTCGCCAAGGACGGCGAGGGCGCACGGAAGTTCGTCACCGTCGAGGTCGGCGGCGCAACCGACGATGCTTCCGCCCACCGCATCGCCCTCTCCATCGCCAACTCGCCGCTGGTCAAGACCGCGATCGCCGGAGAGGACGCCAACTGGGGCCGCGTGGTCATGGCGGTCGGCAAAGCGGGGGAACCGGCCGACCGCGACCGCCTCTCGATCTGGTTCGGCGACATCCGCGTCGCGCATCAGGGCGCCCGCGATCCCGCCTACAGCGAGGAGGCGGCCAGCGCCGTCATGCGCGAGCCCGACGTTACCGTCCGGGTCGATATCGGCCTCGGCAGCGGGACGGCGCGGATCTGGACCTGCGACCTGACCTCCGGATACATCGCGATCAACGGCGACTATCGCTCGTGAAGCTCCTCCTGGTCGTCGCCGTCGCCCTCGTCGATGCCGACGGAAGGGTCTTGCTTGCCCAGCGCCCGCCGGGCAAGCAGCTCGCCGGCCTGTGGGAGTTCCCAGGCGGCAAGGTCGAGGCCGGCGAGCGGCCGGAGGAGACTCTGATCCGCGAACTCGCCGAGGAGCTCGGGATCGTCGTGAATGAGGCTTGCCTCGCGCCGCTCACCTTCGCGAGCTATCCGTATCCTGATTTCCACCTCCTGATGCCGCTTTATATTTGCCGGCGCTGGGAGGGCATCCCGGCGCCTCTTGAGGGGCAGGGCCTGAAATGGGTGCGCCCGCGCGACCTCAAGGACCAGCCGATGCCGCCCGCCGACGCGCCGCTGATCCCGTTCCTCGTCGATCTTCTCGGTCCTTGATCCAGGCTGGCGCGATGGGGCAGCCTGTCGGCCGAGCGAGGGAGAAGAGTTCATGGCGCGAAAGGCGTCCGCCGCGCCGAAGATGCAGCCGCCGGCCGAGAAGCCCAAGCGCGCCTCGCGCAGGACGACGCCATCACCCGAGACCCTCTCGGCCCTCGGCCTCGAGCGCCTGATCGCGGTCATTCTCGACGAGACGGCCCAGAACCCGGCCTTCCGGAAGCGGGTCACCGCCGCGATCGCCAGCCTGCAGGGTCCGGACGCGGTGGCGGCCCTCATCGACCGGCGCCTCACCGCCCTGGAGCGGGCGGGAGGCTTCATCGACTGGCAGAAGCGGCGCGCCTTCACCGCCGACCTCCGGGCGACGATCGCCACCATCACCCGCGAGCTCGTTCCCCTCGACCGCGACCAGGGCCTCGACCGGCTCGTCCGCTTTCTCCTCGGCGCGCCCGGCGTCCTCGGGCGGGTCGAGGATGCCAATGGCCGGGTCCTCGGGATCTACGAGGACGCCACTCACGCCGCCGCCGACATCGCCGCGACGCTGCCCCCGGATCAGGTCGGCGTCTTCGCCGCCCGCCTCGTCATCTATCTGAAGTTCGATCCTTTCGGGATCATCGAGGCCCTGCTCCTCACCCTGGTGCCGGGCTTGCCCGCCGCGGCCATCCCCGGCCTCGACCGGGATCTCGCGGAAGCGGCGGACGCCGCCAAGCCGAAGGCATCGAGGGACTGGAATGCGGAGATGCGCTGGATGCGCCTCGTCCGCCTGCGCCAGGCCTTGGCCGACCGGCAGGGCGATGTCGACGGCTTCATTGCGCTGGAGACGATGGTTTCCCCCGAGCGGCCGAACCGGATCGCGGTAGCGAGCCGGTTATTGACCGCAGATCGGCCCGGGGAAGCCCTCGACTGGCTGCGGCGAGCGCAGAAGCCCGGAATCCGCGTTCTCACCCGAGAGGCGATGATCGGTGGGAACCCACAGCCTGAGGAGCCGGAACGGGAACGTCTCGCCCTCGAGGCCGCCATCCTCGACGCCCTCGGCCGGAATGCCGAGGCGCAGGCCCTTCGCTGGGCGCGGTTCGAGGAGACGTTGGATGCCGAGATCCTGCGCGACTATCTCGCCAAGCTCCCGGATTTCGAGGACGAGGAGGCGCTTGAGCGGGCCTTCGACCACGCCGCCACCCATCCTCAGCCCTACCGGAGCCTCAACTTCCTGATCCGCTGGCCCCATCTCGACCGCGCCGCCCGCCTCGTCGAGGCGCGTGCCGCGCTCTGGGAGGGCGATCGCTACGAGGTCCTGGGCCCCGCCGCCGAGGCCCTGGCGCAGGACCATCCCATTCCCGCGAGCCGGCTCTATCGCCTGCTCGTGGAAGACATCCTCGAATCCGGCCGCTCGGCCGCCTACGGCCACGGCGCCAGCTACCTGGTGCAGCTCGACACCCTGGCCGATGCGCTCCCGCCGGGAAGCCTGACGCCCGACCATGCCGCCTGGCGCCAAGGACTTCGCAAGGCGCATGGGAGGAAGGCGGCGTTCTGGTCGCTGGTGGGGCGGTGATGGGGGCGCAAGCCTCGGAATCAGGCTGCCGTCGTGTCGTGCGGCGGTACTGCCAACCCCCCGTCATCCCGGGTTCGCCTTCGGCGCCCCGGGATGACAGTGAATCGTGATTAAGTGCGTCGAACTATTGGAAGCGCTCTCCCTAGTCCCGACTTCGGGCCAGGAGCCTCACCCCCGTGCCACCTCCTCGATCCCATCGACGCGGCTCGGGTAGAACGCCAGGTGATCCTTGATCGCCGCGACGGCGGGAATCGGGTCCTCGTAGCTCCAGACTACGTCCGGCTTCGTCCTCCCGTTGACGCTGACGGCGTAGTAGCTCGCCTCGCCCTTGAACGGACAGCTGGTGCGGGTCGCGGTCTTCGTGAAATGCTCCCAGCGCGCATCGGAGCGCGGAATGTAGAGCACCGGCGGCGAGCGCCCCTCCACGAGGCTGAGTGCGGCGTCGGTTTCGGCGATGATGGTGCCCCCGAGGCGGACCGTGACGCGGTTGGGGCTCGGGGTGATGGTGATCGCGCTCATGGCTCTCTTTTCGAGTCGAGGAAAGGAACGTGCTCGGTGGTACCTAGGGCGTCGGCGAGGCGGGCGCCGGCGCTGCCGGGCTTGAGAGGGACCTGCTGGCTCTCGTGCGGGGCCCAGCCGGAGACCCAGACCAGTTCGAAGCTCGCCCGGACCCGCCCGTCCGGATCGGAGAACCGCTCGGCATAGAGCGCGGCGGCGCGCATCAGAGTCGCACGACGCAGGGGCGTGCGGCGGCGCTCGGTGAGCACGTTGGTCATCCCCATGGCCCTGAGGTCGCGCATGAGGGCGAAGGGGTCGGGATACCGCACGGTGACGAGGTCGGTATCCGTCACCGGAAGAGCAAAGCCCGCCCGCTGCAGCAACCCGCCGACGTCGCGCAGGTCGGCGAAGGGAGCGACCCTCGGGCTGATCCCACCCTCCACCTCGCTCTCGGCCTCACCGAAGGCCTGGCGCAATTCGATGAGGCTGCACCCGCCGAGGAAACAGCCGAGGAACAGACCGTCCGGCTTCAGGCACCGGCGCAGCTGCACCAGCGTGCCGGGCAGGTCGTTCACCGCGTGGAGCGCCAGGAGCGAGACTGCCAGGTCGAACCGAGCGGGCGCCAACGGCAGTGCCTCGGGATCGCCGATGGCCAGTAGCCCGCCCGATGTCTCCGGTGCGGAGGCGAGGCGCAGCACCGTCTCGGCTCGATCCGACAGCCGCAGGCGCTCGGCCACCATGGCGTTCGGCGTGGCGAGGTCGACCGCGACGGTGAAGCGCCGCAGGATGGCGCCGAGCCGGTCATCGAGGTCGTCGACGGCGCGGGCGAGCAGGAAATCGGCATAGCCTGCGCGGCGCGCCCGGATCAGGCGACGCCGGGCGAGCGCGGTGTCGAACAGGGGCGGCGGTACGGTCATGGCGCTCCGGTTTCTGGGTTCCTAACGCTTCGTCCTCAGAAGAGATTGGTTGTGGCTTGCTCGTGAAACATCGCCGGGCCGGATCGAGGGCGAATTGCGCGTCGGCTCGCTTGTATCGTCGCCACCGAGTCGAACCTCGTCGCGCGAAATCTCCAGTGCTTTCCCGCGAGTTGCCAATTCAGATGCTGTGGTCAGGTTACTATGTCCGATGGCGGCCTGACGGAATGGGACCATAAGCCTCCATCGCCGCGCGCACGCTCGGAAAATCTTTGTCTGTGCCGTTGGCGCTGAGGGTCAGGTCGCCGTAGCCGAGCAAGCGGTTCACGTATCTCAGCAAGCCGTTGACGGTCCTGGCCGGGTGACGGTCGGGCTCGCGCAACCAGATCGTCACGTAGGGGAGGCCGAAGGTCCGGCCCACGCGCCAGCGCTCGATCTCTGCCCAGGGGATCCGCGTCTGCGACCACCGCCGCCACAGCACGCCGCGTTCGTCGATCTCGATCAGCGGTTCCCGCAAGAAGAAGAGCTTCAGGCTGATCCCGAACCAGACCAGGATCGGCGCGAGGATTAGGAGCCCGACGATGCGAAGCACGATTGGTGCGCCGGGCAAAAGGACGAGATTCATGAATCCAGCGGCAGCAACCGGAAGAAAGCATGCCGTCACGGCAAGTGCCTGGAGCCTTGACGCGTAGGCGACGAAGACCGGCTTCTCATGTTGCTTCATACAGGGACCTTCGTTCCGATCCGTTCACTCATCGGAGGTGCCACGATTTGGCCTGTCGGGTGTCGCAGATCCCATGAGGTAAGCCTACAGCCAAGCGGAGCACTCCAAATGCGTGCGAGATTAGCCTTCATCGCCTCGGCGGTGCTCATGGCCTCGACAACCGCATGTCCTGCCGAGGCCGAGCAGCGGCGCGGACCAGACCGTCAGGTGGAACTCCCCGCAGATGCCGGCCTCGTCGTGGGGCATCAGGCGCGGCAGGGCCGAGCGGTGCTGGTCGAACTCGTCCCGCCGGGCGAAACCGTGCAGCGCTTCACGCGCATGGTCACCCTTCAGAGCCTCGTCGGCCTCGCTCACGTGCCGCAGCAGCAGGTTCTCGACCGCTTCTCCGCACAGTACCGCGCCAAGTGTCCTCGCGGCGTCGCGGCACCGTTCGGCGTGGAGGGACGCTTCGACGGCGTTCGGATCGACTGCCCGCTCCACCCCGCCACCGGCCGGATGGAGACGGTCTTCGCCCGCCTCGTCGATCTCTCGCCCAACATGGCGATGGTCCAGATCACCATGACGCGGGTACCCACTCCCGAGGAAAGCCGTTGGGCGCGCGACTACCTCGCCCGCGTCACGGTCCGCTGAACGAAGCCGGTTCGTCAGAAATTGAGCTTGAGGCTGACGGCGATCACGGCGGCGCTCACCAGCACCGAGGAGATGCAGAGGCCGATCGTGGCCCAGACCTTCAGCGTCTGTTCGGCCTGCGGATTGGCGGCGAAGTAGCCCCTGGACAGCCACCGCCCGAGAGCCTTCAGCAGGCTCCCGAGCCCGAGAAGGACTAGGATCGCCACGGGCCCGAAGAGGTCCGCCAAGGAGTCCGCCCCGCGCCGGGCCGGGAACAGCAGCGCGGCGACCATGGCGAGAAGCATGAGGAGGAGCAGGAAGTAGCTGACCCGCAACTGCTTCCAGCTGATCTCGTCCCTCTGCATCACCACCGACCCATGACATCGTCCGTCAACGTATGGAAGAGAATGTCAGACCCCGGCTTGGCAGGCTACCTGTCCGGTCATCGACGCCGCGATGGACAGGCGGGTGTGCCGCCTCTATCGCCCTTGAGCCCAATGCACCGTTCGCGCCCAGCCTTCCCGCACCTAACGCCCATGCCATGCGCGCGTTGATCGACCTCGTCCGCATCTTGCGGCCGCATGAGAGGCACCGGCTCGCGCTCCTGACGGTCGGCCTTGCGCTGGCCGCCCTGTTCGAGGTGGTGGGCATCGCCTCGGTGGTGCCGTTCCTCACCCTCGTCGGCGATCCCTCGGCCGCGTCCCGCGTGCCCTATCTGGTGGCGACCCGGGAGGCGACCGGGCTGACGGAGGACCGCGCCTTCCTGATCGCCATGGGGGCGGCGGCGCTGCTGGCGATCGTGACGACGAGCCTCGTCAACGCGGGCTTGACCTTCGCGACCCTGCTCTTCACCAACCTCACCGGCTACGGCCTCGCCCGGCGCCTGCTCGCCCGCTACCTCGACCGCGAGCGCCTGTTCTTCGCGCAGGCCAACAGCGCCGAGCTCGCCAAGAACGTGCTCAGCGAGACAGACCGGCTCGTGGTCGGGGTGCTGACGCCCGCCACCGTCATCGCCTCGCGGGCCTTCTCGGCGGTCGCCGTGATCGGCTTCCTCCTCGCCTATGCGCCTCGCCTCGCCCTCATCCTCGGCGGCGGATTCGGCGGGCTCTATGTCGGGCTCTACCTTGTCATGCGCGCGCGTCTCTCCCGCCTCGGCGCCAAGGCGGTGGCCGACAACGAGCGGCGCTACCGGGTGGTGCAGGAGACCTTCGGGGCGCTCACCGAACTCAAGCTCTACGGCCGCGCCGAGACTTTCGCCGGCGGGTTCGACGTCCCGGCCCGCGCCTATGCCTGGGCGACGGCGGCAAGTCTCCTCACCGGACAATTGCCGCGCTTCGTCATGGAGGCCCTGGCCTTCGGCGGGGTCGTCGCCGTGGTGATCTTCGCGCTGTCCCAGGGGCTCGACACCGCCGGGCTACTGCCGCTGCTGGGCCTCTTCGCTTTCGCCGGCTACCGGATGCTGCCGGCCTTCCAGAACATCTTCCTGTCGCTATCGCTGCTGCGGTTCTACCTTCCGGCGGTACGGGTGGTGGTGGACGAACTCGCCGGAGAACGATCCGCGCCGCCACGGACGCGCGAAAAACTGCCCTTCGCCTCCGAGATCCGGCTCTCGGCCGTGTCATTCGATTACGAGCCGGAGCGGCCGACCCTCGCCGGCCTCGACCTGACCATCCGGGCCCATACCACGGTCGGCCTCGTCGGCCGCACCGGCTCGGGCAAGTCGACCCTCGTCGGCCTCATCCTCGGCATCCTGACGCCGAAGGCCGGTTCGATCAGGGTCGATGGCCTCCTCCTCGACGAGGCGAGCCTGCCGGCCTGGCAGAACCGCGTCGGCTACGTGCCGCAGGACGTCTTTCTGGTCGACGGGACCGTCACCGAGAACATCGCCCTCGGCATCCCGCCGGATTCCGTCGATCACGCCGCAATCCGCCGCGCAGCTTCCCTTGCGGGGCTCGACGACGTCATCGCCGGTTTGCCCCAGGGCTACGGGTCCAGCGTCGGCGAACGCGGCGTGCGTCTCAGCGGCGGCCAGCGCCAGCGCCTCGGTATCGCCCGCGCGCTCTATCACGACCCCGATGTGATCGTGTTCGACGAGGCGACGAGCGCCCTCGACGGCGAGACCGAAGCCGCCGTCATGGCAGCCCTCGATGCACTCTCTGGTCAGCGTACCCTGATCCTCATCGCCCACCGCCTTGCCAGCCTGGAGCGGGCGGATGTGGTCCATGTGCTCGACCAAGGACGCGTCGTCGCCTCAGGGCCGCTATCGGCCGTGATGCCCGCCTTGTCGCGGGTCGATCCGGCCGCTTGAAACACCTTATGCGGAGAGGTATCGCCTCGGCATCGACGCGGTGCGTAAAACTCGCGAGGTGATTCCCATGACCGAGATTCGCCCCCGTCGCAGCGTCTTCTCGATGCCAGGCTCGAATGCCCGGGCGCTGGAGAAGGCCCGCACGCTTCCCGCCGACGTCGTCATGATCGATCTCGAGGACGCGGTCACGCCCGAGGCGAAGGCGAGTGCCCGCCAGGCCGTCACGGCAGCCATCGCCAGCGGCAGCTTCGGGCGCCGCGAGGTCGTCGTGCGGATCAACTCGCCCGATACTTCGACGGGAGAGGCCGATCTCGCCGCCATCGCGCCCACCGGGCCCGACGCCGTCGTCGTGCCGAAGGTGAACGGACCCGACGTGCTCGTGAGCGTCGGCTCGCGCCTGTGGCGCCTCGGCGCGCCGGAGCGGACCAAGGTGTGGGCGATGATCGAGAGCCCGATGGCGATTCTCGAGATCGGCGCCATCGCCAGCGCCGCGCGCGATATCGACTCGCGCCTCGCCTGCCTGGTGATGGGTCCGAACGATCTGGCCAAGGGGAGCCGCGTTCGCCTCGGCGTGCCTGGTCGGCCTGCCCTCGTGCCGTGGCTGATGAGCGGCGTCGCCGCCGCGAGGGCGTACGAGATCGACATCCTCGACGGTATCTACAACGCCTTCGAGGATGCGGATGGCTTTCGTCACGAGTGCGAGCAAGGCCGCGATTGCGGCTTCGACGGCAAGATGCTGATTCATCCGAGCCAGATCGAGCCGGCCAACGCGATCTTCGGCCCGAGCGGCGAGGAGGTTGCCGAGGCCCAAGCCATCATCGCTGCCTTCGCGCAGCCGGAGAATGCCGGCAGAGGCGTCATCCCGTTCCGGGGCCGGATGGCGGAGCGGCTGCACGCGGCCGAGGCGGCTCGAACGCTCGCCATAACGGACGCCATCGCGGCGCTGACGGCGTGAGCGGTCCGCCCGCCGATCTCCGCGTCGCGATCCGGCTCCTCGACCCGCGCCTGGCCGAATGGGGATTTCCGCGATGGGGCTCTGCCTCCGCGGCGGGCCTCGACCTCCACGCCTGTCTCGATGAGCCCCTGATCCTCGCTCCGCAGGCGCCGGCAGTGCTGATCCCGACGGGGCTCTCGGTGCGGATAGGCGACCCGGCCTGGTGCGGCCTCGTCGTACCGCGCTCCGGCCTCGGCCACCGTGGCGGCCTCGTCCTCGGAAATACGATCGGCGTCATCGACGCCGATTACGAGGGGCCGCTGATGATCTCCGTATGGAACCGCAACCCGCCGCACCTCGCCGACGCCGCGGTGACGATCGCACCGGGCGATCGCATCGCTCAGTTCGTCTTCACCCGTGTGACGCGGCCGGATTTCACGATCATGGAGGGCGCGGAGGACGAGGACGAGGCGAGCGGGCGCGGCCAGGGCGGCTTCGGGTCCACCGGGCTTCGCGGATGAAAGTCACCCGGCCTGCCGAAAGGCGCGGCCGGAACGATGCACTTCCGGTCAGACGATGCCGGCGCTGAGGAGGTCGTGGATGTGGAGGATGCCGACCGGGCGGCCCTCCTCCACCACGTACATCGCCGTGATCCGGCTGCGGCTCATCAGTTCGAGGGCGGCGCTGGCAAAGCCACTCGGCGCAGTGGTGATCGGCGAGGCGGTCATCACGGCCTCCACCGGCGTCTGTAGCAGGTCGACGCCCATGTGGCGCCGCAGGTCGCCGTCCGTGACGATGCCGACGAGGCGTCCGGCCTCGTCGACGACACCGGTGCAGCCGAACCGTTTGCTCATGATGGTGAGGATGGCATCCGACATCGGGATGCCGCGATGGACCAGTGGCATTTCCTCGCCGACATGCATGAGCTGACCCACCGACTTCAGCCGCGAGGCGAGCTTGCCGCCGGGATGGAAGCGTTTGAAGTCGCTCGCCGAGAAGCCGCGCCGTTCAAGCAGCGCAACCGCAAGGGCGTCGCCGAGGGCCAATTGCATCACGCTCGACGAGGTCGGCGCGAGGTTGTGCGGGCAAGCCTCCTTCACCGAGGGCAGCGGCAACAGGATATCGGCGGCAAGGCCGAGGGTGCTGTCGGGGTTCGCCGTGAAGGCGATCAGCGTCACGGCGAAGCGCTTGCAATAACTGACGATGTCGCCGAGTTCGGTCGTCTCGCCGGACCAGGACAGGGCGATGACGCTGTCCTCTCGCGTGATCATGCCGAGGTCGCCGTGGCTCGCCTCGGTGGGGTGGATGAACGAGGCCGGCGTGCCGGTGGACGCGAGAGTCGCGGCGATCTTGCGGGCGATATGGCCGCTCTTGCCGATGCCTGCGACGAAGACCCGGCCGGTGCCCGAATGAAGCATGTCGACGGCGCGGCCGAACCCGGCCTTCATCTCGCCGTCGAGGGCGCGGGCCAGCGTCACCAGCGCCTCGGCCTCGGTGCGCACCGTCCGGATCGCCGAGAAATGCGCGGCCTCGACGACCTCGCCCGACCGACCTGCAATCCCGACGACGTCGATCGAGCCAGCCATTGTCATGCCATCCCTGCGTCCACGCTACACGGCGCGGCGGCCGAACCGCCTCGCCCACCCGTCTGATCCGCGATTTAAGGCGAGAATCGGTATGACGATGCTGTCCTGTCGCATTTTGCGGGATCGCCCATCGCCGCCGCTACGGTTTTGCAGACGCGCCAACAGGGTCGCCGCCCTCAGGCGCTTCGCTCGACGGCTCCGTCCACCCTGTGAATCACCCTATGAATCGCGGCGAACAGCTCTTCGCGCCGGAACGGCTTGCCGACATGATCGTTCATGCCGGCTGCGCGGAACTCGGCGACCTGGGCAGGCATGACGTTGGCCGTCATCGCGATGATCGGAATGGCGGCATCCGGCCGTTCCATCATCCGGATGTGCCGGGTTGCCGTGATCCCATCCATCCCCGGCATCTGAACGTCCATCAGGATCAGGTCGTAGCGCCGGGCATAGACGGCGGCGACGGCCTCGAAGCCGTTGGTCGCGATATCGACCTCATGGCCGCCGCGCTCCAGGACGGCGCGGGCGAGCTCCTGATTGATCTCCACATCCTCGACAAGAAGGATCTGGAGAGACGGCCCGGCCAGGACCTTCGGCGCAGGCGCAGGAAGTGCCTCTTCGTCGCCCTCCGGCAGGGGTACCGAGAACCAGAACGAAGACCCTTCCCCCGACACGCTGTCGACGCCGACGCGGCCGCCCATGGCCTCGACGAGGCTCTTCGAGATGGCGAGACCCAAGCCGGTTCCTCCGAACTCTCGCCGGATCGACCCGTCAACCTGGCTGAAGCGGCGAAACAGCAAGTCCTGCTGGTCTTTCGGAATTCCGATCCCCGTATCCGAGACGGCAAAACGAAAGTCGGAGGTCGCGCCGGGGCCCGCAATGCGCTCGACCGACAGGATGACGCCGCCACGGCGCGTGAATTTGACGGCGTTGTTGAGGAAGTTGAGTAGGATCTGCCGCAGCCGTCCCTCGTCCGCGACGAGGCTCGACGGCAATCCGGGCGTCATGACGACCTGGAGCGATAGACCTTTTCGCTCGGCGAGGCCGCGTACCATTGTTGCTGTGCTATCGACGAGGGCATCCAAAGCGAACGTCTTGAGGTCGAGGTCGACACGGCCCGCCTCGATCTTGGAGAAGTCCAGGATGTCGTTGACGACGGTGAGGAGCGCTGAACCCGCGAATTGAATCCGCTCGACCAGAATCCGCTGCTCGGACGCTAGTGACGTGTCGTCCAGGAGAAAGTCGGTATAGCCGATGACGCTGTTGAGCGGCGTCCGGATCTCATGGCTCATCGCGGCGAGGAAGTCGGTCTTGGCTTGGTTGGCCTGCTCGGCCTGAAGGCGGGCCGCCTCGGTGTGACGGCGCGCATCGAGGAGGGCGGCCTCGGTGGCCTTGCGGACGGTGACGTCGCGGGCGATGTCGATGATGCCCAGCGGACGGCCCGTTGCCTCGTCGAACAGGACGCTCGGATTGACCTCGAGCCAGATGTAGCGCCCGTCCTTGTGGCGCATCCGATACTCGAACTTGGCCCGCGCCCCGGGACCCGCCACGACGAGAGTCCTAAATTTCTCGAGGACGTCCTGCACGTCGTCGGAATGAATGAAGTCGGCGGCCTTTCGGCCCAGCATCTCCTCCGGCGCGTAGCCGACTACCGTGGCAACCGCAGGCGACAGGTAGTGCAGCTTCCCGTCGAGATCGAGGCGCGCGATGATGTCGCTCGTCGTTTCGGCGAGGATGCGATGCCGGACCTCGCTCTCGCGCAGGGCAATGTCGGCCGCCCGTCGCGCGCCGACGTCGCGGGCGGTGACGACCACCGCCTGATCGGGCATTCCGGCATTGGTGAGGTGGAACTCCGCCTCGACCCAGATGTAATGCCCGCCTTTATGGCGCAGGCGATGTTCCGAAGTCAGGCGCGGCTCGGCCTTCGTCAGAGAAGCGAACTCCGACGAGACGCGAGCGAAATCCTCAGGGTGGATGTAACCCTCAGGCGGAAGATGCGTCAGCTCCTCCGGCTCCCAGCCAACGACCCTTGGCGACGATGGAGACACATAGGAGCGTCGTCCCTGGAACGACGGTTTGAGGACGATGAGGTCGCTCGCGTTCTCGGCAAGCAGCCTGTACCGGTCCTCCGCGCGCTTCTGGTCGGTAATGTCCGTGAAGGTCTGGATCATGCCGCCGTCGTCGGTCGGGATTGTCCGGACCTCGAGGACCTGACCGTCCTCGTTCCGGCGCTCGCTCCGGCTGTCGCCACGCGCCTCGCCATCGAATGGCCATTGCACAGGCCCGTCCGAGACGAGACGTCCCCACCGTTTCGCGCGCCTGACATGGTTCCGGAACTCGCGGTAGCTCGGACGTGCGGCGAGCACCGCCTCGGGAAGGTCGAGGAGCTCCATCGCGCGTCTGTTGGCGACCTCGACGGTACCGTCGCCGCCGACGAGGATCAGCCCCTGATCCATGCAATCGAGAGTTCGCGAGAGCAGCGCCGAGGTTCGGACTACGTCGGCCTGAGCTTGCCGGTGCTCGGTGACGTCGAGGACGGCGCCTACCATCGCTAACACGCGGCCGCCGGCATCCCGCTGGATGAGGCTGCGAACGAGGATGACCTTCGTCTCCCCCTTTGGGGTCACGATTCGATGCTCGCAGGGCGTTCCGTCGCCCGCCGCGAGCTCGCCCCGCCACCAGGCGTCGATCCGCTCCACGTCCTCGGGGTGGAGCATCGCCCCGAATGTCGCGTGCGAGGGGACGAAGGTCCCGGGGGCGATCTCGAAGATCCGGTAGAGCTCGTCGGACCAGCGCATCGTCGGATTGCCGGGCTCGAAGTGCCAGTGGCCGACTTTTGCGAGGCGCTCGGCGGCCGCGTGGAACTGGTTCGCCTGACGGAGAAGGGCTTCTTTCGAGGCCAGAGCCTCGTGTGCCTCGACCAGCATGATCCTGCGGTGGCGCCGGCCCTCGAGCTCCAACACGAGAAGCGCCAGGGCCGCCATCAGGAGCAAGGTCGTAACGGCTCCGACCGCGATGACGCGATGACGCTCGGTGTGGAAGGGCATCATCACCTCGTCGAGGGACTTGCCGACGACGATGACGAGCGGGTGATCGCTGAACGCCCGATAACCGACGATGCGGGCGATGCCGCCATCGGCGCTCATCGCCTCGTAGCTGCCGACAGGGCCTCGCTCGATGCTGGCGAATAGGTCACTGCCATTGGGGCCAAGATGCGCATCCCGGTCGTACATCCCATCCACCACAGGATGCCTGGCGCGGATGTATCCGTCGCGCCCGAACAGCGCGACATCGCCGAGGGCGCCGACATCCACGCCGCTGAATTGCTGGGCCAGGTAGTCGGGATCGACAGAGACGACCAGAACGCCCGCGAAGCTCCCGTCGGCGAGGTCGAGTCGGCGGACCATCTGCAGAACCCGACGTCCGGTAATTCGCCCCGCGAGGGTCCTGTCGATGTAGAGGCCTGCTCCCGGCTGGCCGGCGAGGGCTTGGAAATATGCGCGGTCGCGGACGTGGAAGCGCGGCATTGCGGGAGGGAGCGGTGTCTTCGAGGCGAGGAACTCGCCCCTCGCATCGTACATCGAGATCTGATGAACGACCGATTGCAGAGACGTCGCCCGGCGTACCCAAACGTCGAAGACGAACGATTCGGGGCCGCTCGTCGCGAAGTCGTCCTGGATGAAGCGCATCACCTGGTCGACGTTAGCAATGAGGCGCTCGACCTGTTGCTCCAGCCCCCGCGACAGGTTCAGCACGTCGCGGTGGGCCTGTTGACGGATCGTCTCCTGACGCAGCGCCAAGTGATAGGCGATGCCGGCCCAGATCAGGCAAAGGGCGGCCACGCCGCCAATGAGGATGGCCAACTGGAGGCGCCGGGTCGGGCGATGATCGGGCATTCGCTGAACGCGCATCCGATCCAGGCCCGCGATCCCGCCCTGAAACATGTGAGGACACCCATCACCCGGCATCTCGCATGCCGACGACACCGCAGAACCCGTTGGACGACACGTATACAAGAAACGCAAACGTTGCGTTCACGCGGCGGACTTCCCGGGAGCGACGACCTGCGATGGTAATCGATGCTCTGAGATCATGGCAGAATCCGCCGAGCGGGTTGCCGTTGCAAGGGCGGCGACCGACATGGGGATCGCCGGCGCGTCCTGCCGGTCGAGCGAGGTTTCGCCGCCGATGTACCCCGATACCGATCTGCATATCGCTGGCGCATGGACCAAGGGGTCTGGGTCCGAGACCATGCCAGTCCTCAACCCGGCGAACGGCGAAACTCTGGGGCGGCTCGCGGTGGCGACGAGGGACGACCTCGACCGCGCCCTCGACGCGGCGCGACAGGGGTTCTCGGAATGGCGCACGGTCTCGGCCTTCGCCCGCGGCAAGGTCATGCGCAAGGCGGCCGAGCTGCTGCGCGAGCGCGTGGACGACATCGCCCGGATCATGACCCTCGAACAGGGCAAGCCGCTCGCCGAGTCGCGGATCGAGACCCTGGCGGCGGCCGACGTGATCGACTGGTTCGCGGAAGAGGGTCGGCGCGCCTACGGCCGCGTCATCCCGGCCCGCGCCGAGGGCGTCATGCAGATGGTCCTGCGCGAGCCGATCGGGCCGGTCGCGGCGTTCACGCCGTGGAACTTCCCGATCAACCAGGCGGTCCGCAAGATCTCGGCGGCGCTCTGCACCGGCTGCTCGGTCATCCTCAAGGGCCCCGAGGATACTCCGGCGAGCTGCGCCGCCCTGATAAAAGCCTTCCTCGACGCGGGTGTGCCAGGTGATGTCCTGTCTCTGGTCTTCGGCGATCCCGCGGCGATCTCGTCCTACCTCATCCCGCACCCCGTCATCGCCAAGATCTCCTTCACCGGCTCGACGGCGGTAGGCAAGGAACTCGCGGCGCTTGCCGGTCGGCATATGAAGCGCGTGACGATGGAGCTCGGCGGTCACGCCCCGGCGCTCGTCTTCGACGACGCCGATGTCGGCGAGGCGGTGAAGGTGCTCGGCGCCAACAAGTTCCGCAATGCCGGCCAGGTCTGTGTCGCCCCGACCCGATTCCTGGTGCAGGATTCCGTGTTCGATGAGTTTCGCGACCGCTTCGTCGCCCACGCAGAGGGCATCGCCGTCGGCGATGGCATGGTGGACGGCACCGGCATGGGACCGCTTATCCATGGGCGACGCCTCGAAGCGATGGAGTCGCTCTGCGCCGACGCGATCGGCCGCGGCGCCAAGCTCGAGACCGGAGGCTCCCGCATCGGCAACCGTGGTAATTTCTTCGCCCCGACGGTGCTCACCGACGTGCCCCTGGATGCCCGCATCATGAACGAGGAGCCGTTCGGGCCGGTGGCGCTGATACAGCGCTTCTCCGAGGACGAGGCCGCCCTCGAGGAGGCCAACCGCCTTCCCTATGGTCTCGCCGCCTATGCCTGGACCCGTTCTGCGGCGCGGGCGACGAAGGTAGCAGCCCGGGTCCAAAGCGGGATGCTCGGCATCAACCATCACGGTCTTGCCCTCCCCGAGACCCCATTCGGTGGCGTCAAGGATTCGGGTTACGGCAGCGAGGGCGGTTCGGAGGCGATCGAGGGCTACCTGACGACGAAATTCGTCAGTCAGGCGGGTCTCTGAGCCAGGCGTCCGAAGCGGGCTTGCCCGGCTTCAAGAGCGGACTTCGCGCTTGGCGACGAAGTTGAACTCCTCGACCAATACATCCTTTACGACCTCCGAGCCGAGGCGTTCGTTGACCTTTGCGCGGACCTCCGCAAGGCGCTTCGTGACGTTGTAACGTGTGAGGCGGCGAAAATCGATTTCGGGGTCGCTGTAGATCTGCCGGAAGGCTTCATCGACGACGAACGAATTCGGCGGCACTGAGAGCGTATGCATCAGTCGGGCGTCAGCGGTGAAGACCAGGATCGCCACGATGTACCCGGTGACCTTGCCCTCGGAAAGGATCGGAATGTTGATGGGCGGCAGCTTCTGGTACTGCAGACCTTCGAGATAAGGTTCGGTCTTCTTGCCGATCAGACCGCCGCCCCATGTCACCGCGCCGTAGCACGACGCGATGGTGAGCGCGCAGATCCAGAGGCCGGTGACGAGGATGCGCATGGCGTGGCGGGGGCTCGCGGTCGTGGGATGTCAGCGGCGCCGCCGGGCCGAATAGGTCCCGTCGGATTCGGCGTACTGGATCGCGTCGTTGATGAGGCCGGAGATCTCTTCGACGGCGCGCAGGTGGAGGCCGACGACCTCCTGGTTGCGCTGAAGCGTAAGGCGAAGGCGGGCAAGCTGATCCGCGACCTCTGGCTCTACGTCGTCGGGATCGAGGCCGCGGGTGAGGCGGGTCAGTTCGAGGAGGCTCTGGCTTTTCCGCCGGTTGACCGCGTCCTGGTCGATGATGCGGTGGGCGATGAGCGCCTCGGTCTCGGCCGCGACGGTGGCTTCGAGGCGCTTGAGGGATGCGATCAGCATGGTGGGCCCTTGGTCGAGCGTTGCGAGATGGGCGCGGATCAGGATTCGACGGAGCGCTTGCTCTGCAGGAGCGCCGCTGCGGCTGCCGCCGCCTGCTTGTCCGCTGCAGCCTTTTCGGCGGCCTGAGGCCCCGCAAGGATGCGGGCTATACCGAGGCCGCCGGCCTTGGTGACCTCCGATCCGATCTGCTCTGCGAGCATCGATTTCCAGAAACCGCCGGCATTGCCCTTGCCGAACACCGACTTGGCGTTGTCGGGCATCATCTTCTCGACGAACTGGCGCAGGACGAAGGCCTCGAACTGCTGGTAGGGGCCGCTCTTGCCGACGCTTCCGGTCATCGCGGAATCGCTCTGGAGCATCGTCAGCGTCGCCCTCGGGTCGAGGGGCATGTGGATCGATGCGCCCGCGACCCGGACCGCTTCGGCGAAAGCGGCAGGATCGGCCCCGCCAGGCGCCGAGAGCTTGGAGGAGGCTTCCTGGTAGCGCGCCGGGTCTGCGGCTCTGGCGACGTCGAGGACGATGTCGGAGGGTGGTTTGATGCTCATCGGCGATCGCGGGGTTCTGAAAGGCTGCCGGTGAGGATCGCGCTGCCCCGGCGAAAGACCCTCTGACGATCGGAATAATCTCCGTGGCTTACGGGAGGCTTGCGTCGCCACGAGCAACGAGAAGGTCGAGCTGCTCCTGTACGTCCCGGCGGCCCTCTTCCTCGTGAAGCTCCTTGGCGAGGCCTTTCGCCCAGCGCTCTGTACGCTTCTCCGCCAGCCCGCAGGCGAGGACGTTCGCCTCCTGGCTCGAGGCGGTGGCCTTCAGTTCGGCCGCCCTCCCGGCGATTCGCCGGAGGTGACTCGATGCGGCATCAAGGAAGAGACCCTGCATCCGCTCTTCAGAGAGGACTCGCAGCAATCCGGCTCGCTCGACCTCGGTTCCGGCAATGTCGCGGCGAGTCGCGGCGAGGTCGCGCTCGGCGAGACGCCGCATCTGCTCCTGGACCGCGACCAGGCGCTTGGCGCGAGCGAGGCGCAGGCTCGGCGTCATCGGCTCAGCCCCTCCTCAAGTATTCGACATAGCCGGCGAGGAACTGCGTCATAAATTCATTCGACATGTAGTAGAGCATCATCAAGCCGCCGAACATGATGAACGGCGTGGCGATGAAGTAGACCGGGATCTGCGGCGTGAGTTTATTGGCAAAGCCCGCCGCGAGGTTCACCGCCACGGCGTAGACGATGAAGGGAGAGGTGATCCGGAGGCCGAGGATGAAGGATGTCGTCACCTGATCGACGATGCGCACCAGCGCGGTCTGCGAGCCGATGCCCTGGCCCGGCGGGATGCGGGCGTAGGAATCGACGATGCCGCGAAACAGCTCCCAATGCATGTCGGCGGCGAAGATGAGGGCGGCGGCCGACATCATGATCAGCGCCTCCACGGCGGGAACCGGGTCGACGCCCTCCGCCACGGCGCCCGGCATGCCGCCGAAGCCGACCATGGTCGAGGCGGCGTTCATGACTGTCTCCAGGACGAAGAAGAAGATCCGGCCTAGAAAGCCGATGACGAGGCCGGTGAGGCTTTCGCCGACGATCCAGTACAGCGTCGTGCCGGGGCTCTGGTTATCGATCTTGCCCTGGAACAGCGGAAGCAGGAGTGGACTCAAGGCCAACGAGACCGACAGGGCGATGAGGAGGCGGACCTGGGCCGGCACGCGCGGGCTCGAGAAACCCGGCACCATCAGCAGGCAACCGCCGACCCGGCAAAAGATCATGAACACCCCGAGGAAGCTTTCCGGGGCGAGGGCGATCACGAGATGGTGCCCAGCGACTTGATCTCGACGCCGCGCGCGATCTCGAGATGGGAGAGCACGGCGAGCGTCGGATAGAGCCGCTCGATGATCATGCGGACGTAGGGGCGTGCGTCGGGTGCGGTGACGAGGGCGAAGTTGTGGGTCTCGCGCATCCGGGTGCGGATCGCCTCGGATGCCTCGGTGCCGAACTGCTCGACGAGGCGCGGGTCGATGTCGAACTCGATGACCTCGCCCTTGGCGTCGCGCTTGAGGCTCTGGTGGAAGGAGAGATCCCAGGCGCCGCCGAGGCGAAGCACGTTGAGGACGCCGTTTTCCGCCAGGTCTCCGCAGATCTGCTGGGCGATGCGCATGCGGACATGCTCGACGATCTGCTCGGCGCGGCGCACATGCGGCGTGATCTCGGCGATGGCCTCCAGGATGAGGTGGAGGTTGCGGATCGAGACCCGCTCGGCGAGCAGGAGCTTCAGCACCGCCTGCAGGCCCGAATAGGAGATCTGCGACGGGCAGATCTCGTCGAGCAGGCGCTTGTACTCGGGGTCGAGACGGTCGAGGAGGCCGCGCATGTCCTTGTAGGACAGGAGCTGGGGCAGGTTGTTGCGGATCACCTCGGAGAGGTGCGTCAGCAGCACCGAGGCGCCGTCGATCGGCTCGAAGCCGCCGCGGCGGACCTCGGCGCCGTAGGAATCGAGCACCCAATGTGCCTTCATGCCGAAGGCGGGCTCGCGCACGGGATCGCTCGGCACGTCGGGCGAGGGCCCCTCCCCGACGACGACGAGGAGTTCGCCCGGCCGGATCTCCTGGGTCGCCGCCACGGTGCCGTGAATGAGGATCTGATAGCTTTTCGGCGCAAGCGCGAGGCTGTCGGTGAGCTTGATCTCGGGGACGACGAATCCGTACTGGCGCGCGAACTTGCGCCGCATCTTGGCGACGCGATGTGGCAGCTCGGAGGTCGCGGTCTGCATCTGGGCGGAGACCTGGCGGCCGAGGCAGACCTCGATCTCGGGGGTCTTGAGCGATTCCTTGACCGATTCGCGCGCCGCGACCTCCTTCTTCATCTCCTCCGCCGCAGCCTTGGCGGCGACCACCGCCTTCGCCTCGGCGAGCTTCTTCGGGATCGCATAGGCGACGAAGGCCATCAGGCCGGACAGCACCATGAAAGGCACGAAGGGCAGGCCCGGCATCAGGGCGAACAGGAGCATCAGGAACGACGACACCCAGAGGGCGCGCGGATAGGCGCCGAGCTGACCGATCACCGCCTGTTCGGCGGTACCCTTCGTGCCTCCTTTCGAAACGAGGAGGCCGGCGGCCAGCGAGACGATGAGCGCCGGAATCTGCGAGACGAGGCCGTCGCCGACCGAGAGCTTGGTAAAGACGTCGGCCGCGTGGCCGAGCGGCATACCGTGGCGCGTCGTGCCGATGATGATGCCGCCGAAGACGTTGACAGCGATGGTGATGAGCGAAGCGATCGCCTCGCCGCGCACGAATTTTGAGGCGCCGTCCATCGAGCCGAAGAAGGCGCTCTCCTCCTCGAGCTCACGGCGGCGGCGCTGGGCCTCCTTGTCGTCGATGAGTCCGGCATTGAGATCGGCGTCGATCGCCATCTGCTTGCCCGGGATGGCATCGAGGGTGAAGCGGGCGCCGACCTCGGCGATACGGGTCGCGCCTTTGGTGATGACGAGGAAGTTCACCGTGATCAGGATCAGGAAGACCACGATGCCGATCACGAAGTCGCCGCTCATGACGAACTGCGAGAAGCCCTGGATGACGTGACCGGCGGCGCCGACGCCGTTCTGGCCGTTTGCCAGGATGAGGCGTGTCGTGGCTATACCGAGCGCGAGGCGCAGCAGGGTCGCGATCAGGAGCACGGTGGGGAAGGCGGAGAATTCGAGGGGCTTCTGGATCCAGAGGGCCACCATCAGGATCAGCACCGAGAGGGCGATCGAGAAGGCGAGGCCGATGTCGAGGAGGATCGCCGGGACCGGCAGGAACAGGATCGCCAGGATCGCGATAATGCCGAGGGCGAACCCGATATCCCGTTGCGTCCTGCGTTCCAGGACGATCGCCTCGCTCGCCACCGCCATCTCGCGCGCCGCTCCACCGCGTCAGGCGACGTAGGTCCCCTGCATCTCATCAGCGGGGTTCTGACTGTCGAAGCTTGCGCGAGGATGGGGAGGCCGGCCGCCGCGGATGAGCCAGATGCACAGATAGTCGCCTGAGTCTGGAATGCGCCTAGCGCAGCAAAGCCGGCGGGTCGCCGACGACCGAGACGGCCAAGACATCCTCGATGGTGATCGGCTGCGTCGCCTTGCTGCACAGGTGCAGAAGGGTGGATTGCCGGAAGCGCAGATCGGCCGTCACCTCTTCGCCGACCCAATCCGGTTTGTCGAAGGCTTGGTCCTCCTGCTCGAGCTCGACCTCGGCCAGCACGATCCCGTCGAGCGAGCCGCGGAACACGTCGACCTCCCAGACGAGACCGGCATGGGGCACGCAGAACCGGTCCTTCTCGATGAGGCAGCCGGTGCAGACGGTTCGCAACATGGCTTCCGCATCGTCTCGGGGGATCTCGTACTCGAATTCGGGCCGCGCGATGCTCTCGGCCCGCGCCCCCTTCACGGTGAGCCAGGCTCCGTCATCGTCGAGGCGCACGCGGACCTTGCCGCGTCCGAACTGACCGATCAGACCGTCCTTGAGATACCGGACCCGTGTCGCGGCCTTGCGCCAGCCATCGTGGGCGACGAGAAATTTCCGTTCGATCTCAAAGCGCATGCAACACGTTGGTCATCTAAGCGATCAGTGGATCTAACGTTTCATGGTCCATGCGCAATCTTCGCGGTGCGACAGAACGGCGGGATCGTAGCAGGTGCGCTCTGATGGGTCACTCAATCGGCCGATCCGCATCGTCGCGTCCGTAGGGTTGAGCGATGCGATGAGCGGACGTGCCTGTTCGAAGCGTCGGTTGTTCGGCTGCCAAGGCGCATGGGTCATGCTGTACCGCAGCGCATCGGTACCGCAGCGCATCGGTACCGAAGCCAGTCGATCGAGTGAACCGACGGATCCGAGGAGGCCCGTTGTCAGCCCGAAAGCGCCCATGATGCGCGGCTGAGAGTGATTTTTCCCATCATAAGGCAATGTCCATGAAGTCTTCGATCCTGCCGTTGCGCCGGCTGGATTTGTCGAGACCGTAATCGCGGGAACCGATCAGAAGGCTGAGGAGAGTTAATTTATCTGCCGGGCTGCCATCGAGTTCCGACAACTCAAAAAACCACCTTAACCAAACAACGCGTCAGTTAAGAAATGTAATGATAAAGTTTGCAAATCTGGACGCGACGCCGGTTGACCGATCCGTTTGCACCGCCGGCAAGATCACAGTGCATCGCGATACTAATCATTGCGACAAGCGAAAATTAGCATCTGAGCAGATAACGTCCTCCGCCATAATGGTACAAGACAATGACTGATGAGCACTCGGCGGATGCCGATCTTATTGGTGGTCGACTGTCAGTCTGTGCTTGGCGCCGTAAGAGCCATCCTCGAACCTATTGGTGTCAGCCAGATCGACGAGGCTGATGATGGCTTGACCGTGCTTTAGCGCTTCAAGGGTCGAGAATACGGTCTCGTGATCTCCGATTGGACCATGCGGCCAATCGACGGCTACGAATTGCTGAAGCATGTTCGGGCTAACGAGATCCTATGCACCACTCCCTTCTTCATGATGACGACGGAGCGCCAGGCCTCCTTCCTCGTTAAGGCGAAGCAAGCCAGCCTCAATCACCTGATCATCAAGCCGTTCACTCCAGCAGCCCTTCGCGAACTTATCGAGTCCATTTGCGGAGAGCTTCAGCTGCAGGACATCGTATGACTGCAGTCGCCTCGTTTCGTCTCGCCGATATCCCATCGAACAGGAGAAATTTCGACCGTACGCGGATGAACCGTCCAGTCGTGATTTTCTGCGAAGCCGGAATACGATCGGGAGACTATACCATGAAGGACATGTCTGCTCGCGGCGTACGTATTGTCGACTGCCCTGATCTAGTGATCGCGGGGGTGGTCATTCTACGAATGCCCGAAGAGGGTGTTCGGTGGCGTTGTGAGGTGGTACGCAAGAGTAATCGGGAGATCGGTGTCGAATTTATCTGATCTCAGTCTGTCCCAATGGATTTTGCCAATGGCAGACGAGGCGAGGAATCGGCATCGTTGATCCGGCGAGCTGGGAAGGTTCGGAAGCAAGCGAACGTTCCGGTCGGCTGACCGAACCGTTTCGGCGATCGAGCGTTGCCTCCTCTCATCTGCAGTCCAGTGAATGTGGAGCCTCACATGCGTAAGATCCTGATCGTGACTGCAGCGTTGGGCATGCTGATCATCCAAGATGCGCCGAGCTTTGCTCAGGGCTTTCGCGTCGGACCTGGAGGCGTTGAGATCGACGACGGCCGTGGCTATCGAGAAGAGCGCGAGGAGCGCCGCTATCGACGGATGTGCCGCGAATTGCGCGATGCCTGCGAGAACAGGGACATCTACGGGGAGCAGGGCCAAGGTAACTGCCGGCGCTATCGCCGCACCTGCGGCTGATCATGGCGGGCCTGGAGGCGAGAATTCCAGCCCGATGCGATCTCCAGCAGGCCTATCAAAGATGGAAGTGACGGTTCGGTCGGCAGAGCCGGTGGTTGATCGCGCCGTTGCGCGCTGGCGCTAGGAGAACGCCGAGGATGAAGACGCTTAGGCTCGCGGTACTGGTGGGCGTGAGTCTCACCGGCATGATGGACGTTGCGACCGCCCAGCGTGGCGGTCAGGATTACGGCTACGAAGATGACCATTTTCAAGGTCGCGATGACAGCGACGATGATGATGATCAATCCGTCGAGCGCAGGCGAGGTGACGATGGCGGCCGAAACGATCGGCGCTGGCGCGACGATGACGCCGACCCGGGACGGAAGCGCGATCGGCGCTACCGCGAAGAGCCCCATGCGGATTTTGATGAGGACGAGTACTTGCGCTGCCACCCCGATGTTCGTCGGGCGGTCGAACGTGGAGAAATGAAGTCCGGGAAGTTCCATTACAGACAGTTCGGGCGCCGCGAGGGGCGGCGCCTCACCTGCGTGATGAAAATCTAGCCCTTCGGATGAACGTAGATGGGGAGCGTCTCTGCGCAAGAGCGGCTGTCGCCAGTTCAACGGCAATCATAAGCCCCGCATCTGACCTCGGCCTCTCGCTCTTTCCAAGGCCATCGCTATGGTCGCCATCGCGATAATCGGAAGGTCCTTCGTGCCGGCGTTTCGGTGCTCGTACGAAAGATTGCTAGGCGTGACACGCCCCTGATCCGCCGGCGCGTTCTTGGCGAGACGCAATGTGATTTCGGTAAGGCCTCACGCTTCCAAGCCTCGTTGTCATCTATCGAGGAGGCGTCGCGATGCTTGATTGCCCCCTATTGGACGCCTATCGCTCAGCCTGCGTCAAGCGCAAGTCGCTTTTCGCGGAAAACCCATCCGGCAATGGCTTAGCAGTCAGCTTCGGCCTTCGGAGGTTCATCGACGGTTCCCATCCTGAGTCGCACCGGTCCGCGGCGCAGCTGCGGCGTCTTGCTCGCCCATCTCCGTCAGTCTTCCGATCGTCAGTTCGTCGACGCGAAGCCGTCCGATATGCGCCTCGCGAATCGACACCCGCCTGACCGACAGGCGGCCGATGGAGAAGGCGCTGATGGCGACAGCTCCGAAGGCTAAGGCACCGATGGCGAGGGCTCCGACGGCGAACCCGCCGATCGCCTTCGCGCCAGTGGCAGCCGCTCCGGTAGCTTCAGCACCGAGCGCTTGCGATCGTATGCTTCGCTGACGTGTCGATGGCGAACCTTGGGCGTGCGCAGTCTCGGTAGCATGGTCGGGCATCGCAATGATCCTTCGGGCAAATCGTTAGCGGGACGGCAGCGGTCTTCGCCAGCTGGTCACTCGGCCGCCCATATGGCCTTTCGCCGTTCCACTCTTCGAACTTGGGGCCGAACGGTTTCGAATGTGACCCCCGCCTTCTAACCCTCGACCCTCACGTTCCGGGCCGAAGTGACTACCCTTGGAGCTCGACGGTCAGGAAATGGGCTGGCAGATTCCCGCCGAACGCTGATCTTTGAACGCGGGATTGGAGAACGCTGATGCCCAACGGGTACTGGATCGCCCGTATCACCGTGACGGACCCTGAACGCTACGGCGCTTACGCCGAGGCACTTCCGGCTTTCGTGGAGCGCTTCGGCGGACGATTTCTGGTCGTCGGCGGGCGGTACGATGCCGTTGAGGGCGAGGGGAGGCCTCGCAACGTCGTGATCGTCTTCGACGACTACGAAATGGCCCGCGCCTGCTGGCATTCGCCGGATTACGCCGAGGTCGCGCGACTGAGGCAAGGTTCGGCGTCGGTCGATGTCGTAATCGTCGAAGGTGTCGGCCCGTAGCGTGGCTCTATGGCCCGACAGGCAGCGTCATCCTTCATCGCCTTCAGGATGATCGACATTCATCTCGGCCTCGTCATAGGTGTAACCTTCAAGCCAGTCCGCGCTCTGCTGCGAGCCGGAAGGATAGGGGTTCGCGAGGTGAGGCGCCCCGGCAACCTTGGCCGCCTTCCCCTCTGTCATAGCGGGCGTATCCGTGACTGCCATGTTATCGCTCCTCGTGAAGAAGCCCTGAACATAGGCCAGCCGGAGGATCGGGCGAGCCGTTCCTGCGATCACGAACGCAGCAGTTATGGATCGCGCGCTAGCGCGGTCCTAAAGGCGAGTTTGCTCCGCCATCACCCGTCTGCTGCCGGGCACGAACGTCACCGTCGTTCCAAAGCGGCTTTCGACACGACGTTGAAGCTCAGATCTCCTTGATCGGGGCTGGGGAGCATGGCGCTGATTTGTCTCGGGGACATCCTGAGGTAGCGTCCGCGGACGAGGTGTAAATTCGAGGACCGCTTTGGCGGGGATTGGGGTGGCCATCGGGCCATGCGGCTA
>NZ_JAIETD010000050.1 GCF_019745455.1 Methylobacterium sp. | reverse complement strand
CAAAAAAGACCCGGCCATCGGCCGGGCCTTCCAGAGTTCGGGGTCGGCGTCTCGATCAGGCGCTAGCCTGGATCCAGCGCGAAAGATCGCCCTTCGGCGCAGCCCCGACCTTCTGACTGGCGAGCTCGCCGTTCTTGAAGATCAGCAGCGTCGGAATCGATCGGATTCCATATTGCGCCGCAATTCCGGGGTTCTCGTCGACATTGACCTTCGCGATCTTCACACGTCCCTGCAGGTCGGCGGAGATCTCCTCGAGGGCCGGACCGATCTGACGGCATGGGCCGCACCATTCGGCCCAAAAATCCACGACTACGGGCTCGGCGGACTTCAACACATCCTGCTCGAAGCTCGCGTCGGTCACCTTCACCGTCGCCATCACGTCTTCCTTTCACGTTTCGCGAGAGGCCCTCATCTTTTTGGCCACCGCGACTGAGGCGAACTTGGCGACGGGACGCTACGCGGTCAAGGCAATGGTCCATGCATCCTCTGAGTCGCGGTGACGGGACGCACGGCATCCGGCCGGTCAGGGGTCGCAGAGCGGCCCTCTCCGCCCCATGTTCCTGCGCAACGCCGCCCGTGAGCCTGCCCGAAAGCGAGGACGGGGCGCCATCGGCCATCTCGGCCACAGGAGGATACCCCCGACGTGAAGCATCTCGCCCCCATCCTGCTCGCCACCGCGGCCGTCGTGGCATCCGTCAGCGGTTCCCATGCCCAGGCGCCAGCCAGCGCGGAGACCGAGAGCCCGAACACGAGCTACAACCCGGTGCTGCCGGGACAGACCCGCGCGCCGAAGCCGACGACGGCAACAAAGGTCTCGACCGCCACCGCCGTGCAAGGACTCGCCAGCGGCTGGGCCTTCGAGTTCCTCCCCGACGGCCGGATGATCGTGACCGAGAAGGCAGGGACGTTACGAATCGCGTCCAAGGACGGAACGCTCGGCAAGCCGATCACGGGCGTGCCGAAGGTCGATCCCAAGGGTCAGGGCGGTCTCCTCGACGTGGCCCTGAGCCCGAGCTTCGCGTCGGACCGGCTGATCTACCTGAGCTATTCGGAACCCCGCGAGAAGGGCAATGGCACCACGGTGGCGCGGGCGAAGCTCGTCGAGGAGAACGGCGCAGGCAAGCTCGACGACGTGAAGATCGTCTTTCGGCAGACGCCCGCCTATGACGGCGACAAGCATTACGGCTCACGACTGATCTTCGCCGCCGATGGCAAGCTGTTCGTCACGGTGGGCGAACGCTCGGACAAGACGCCTCGCGTACAGGCCCAGGATCTCGCCAGCGGGCTCGGAAAGGTCTTCCGGATCGAACCCGATGGCGGCGTGCCGAAGGACAACCCCTTCGCCGGCAGCGACAAGTCCAAGCCAGAGATCTGGTCCTACGGCCACCGCAACGTACAGGGGATCGCGCTTGATCCCGACGGGCGCGTCTGGACGATCGAACATGGTCCGCGCGGCGGCGACGAGCTCAACCGGCCTCGCGCCGGCCTGAATTACGGCTGGCCCGAGGCGACCTACGGCATCGAGTATGACGGGGGTAAGATCGCCGGCGGCAAGACCCAGGCACCGGGTACGGTTCAGCCGGTCTATTACTGGGACCCGGTCATCGCCCCATCCAGCCTGACCCTCTACCAGGGCACCGTGTTCCCGTCCTGGTCGAACAGCTTCCTCATCGGCGGACTGGTCAGCGGCGGGATCGTCGTGGTGAAGCTCGACGGCGATACCGTCGTGTCCGAGGAGCGGGTTCCGCTCAACGAGCGCATTCGCGACGTCAAGGTCGGACCGGAGGGCGCGGTCTATGCCCTCACGGATGGGCCCGACGGCAAGATCCTGAAGCTGACGCCCGGCTCCGGTACCTGACGTTCAGGTATTCCGATTCGCTAAGGCATCGAGGATGCTCTCCACCGCCGCCTCGTCGAGGCGGCGGATGGTCGGCCCGGAGGTCCAGACCAGCATCGGCAGGATGCGACGCCCCGGATAGATCTGGCGCAGCAGTGCCGCGTAGAGGGCGACCTGCGCCGATTCCGCATCCGGCGGCCCCGAGCCGTCGATGGGCGGGCGGCCCGTCTTGAAATCGGCGAATCGCACGGCATCGTCCGTCACCGAGAGACGGTCGACGCGGCCGAAGACGGTGCGGGGCCGTCCCCCGACGGTCACCTTTCCGGTCAAGGTCACCTCGGCACGGGCCTCGCGGGCAAAGAGCGGCGCAAGATCGGGCTCGTCGATGAGGGCCAAAACGGCCGCGACGATCGCCTCGCGTGCCTGCGGGTCGAGGGCCGGTGCCCGCGCCTGCACGAAGGTCGAGGCCGCCTGCGGACGACGGTCAGGCTCGACGCGCGGCAGGTGCTCCAGCAGGGCGTGAATGAGAAGCCCGCGTCGGCGCGCGCCGGAATCCGGCTGGCGTCGGGCCGGCGCGCGTTGTCCGTCGGCCGCACTGAGCGCGCCGGAAGGACTGACGGGCGGAACGACTTCCGCCTCGGGTGCGGCCGTCGCCTCGAGCCACGACGGCAGTTCAACCCGGTCGGGGCGTGCGCGCTCCGTGGTCAAAGACCCTTCAGCCCTCTCGCCCTGCCGCCAGAGCGTGACGGGGCCGTGGGCCGCCTCATGCGTTTCGCCGGCACCGAAACGGAGTTCGAGGCCGATCCGGATCATCTCGCACCAGGAAGCCGGCGAGGGCACGTCGCGGCCGCGATAGGGCGCGATCACGAGCCTGTCGGCAGCCCGCGTCATCGCGACGTAGAGCAGGCGGTTATGCTCTTCGCGGGCGCGCGCCTGCAGATGGGCGCGGGCAGTGCTGGTCACCGCGCAATCTTGCCCCTTGCTCGACCAGATCGGCGGAAGCGCCGCTCCTGCCTCGGGCAGGTGCAGCAGCGGCGGATCATTGCGGCCCAGAGGCTCGCAGCCGTCGATGACGACGACCAGCGGCGCCTCCAGGCCCTTGGCGCCGTGGACAGTCATGACACGGACCTCGTCGCGTCCCGATTCGAGGTCGCGCTTGACCGTGTGGCCGCCCTCCCCGCGTCCGGGCCTGGCGAGATAGCGCGCCAGGAAGCCGCCGAGCGAAGGTGCGTCGCTGCCCTGCTCGACCTGTGACGCGGCGGAGAGAAACACGTCGATGGCGTCCCCGGCCTCCCCGCCAAGGCGGGAGACCAGCGCCCGCCTCCCGCCATGAGGCCCGAGAATCGCAGCGTAGAACCCGAACGGGCCATGCGCCGCCGCAAGATCGATCCACAGCCTGAGGGCGGCTGCGCCCCGGATCGCGGCGGGGTCACCGGCCGCTTCATGGCGTGCGAGAGCATCTTCCAGCGTCTCGGAAGCGTCGCGCCGGGCGGCGATGCGCACGAGGTCGTCATCGTCCAAGCCGACGAGTGGGGTCTTCAGCGCACTTGCCAGGGTGAGGTCGTCGGCAGGCAGGAGCCCGGCACGGCCCACCGCAACGAGATCGTTGACCGCGATATGGGCGGCGATGTCGAGCCGGTCCTGGCCCGCCACAGGCACGCCCAGTGATTTCATCGACCGGATCACCTCCTCGAAGGCGGCCGAGCGCTTGCGGACCAGGACCAGGATTTCGCCCGGTCGCCAGATCCGGCCGGATTCGTCGCCGGACGTGGTCCAGGCTTTCACCGCCTGGGCGATGCGTCGGGCGGTGACGAGGGCAGGGGCATGGGTCTCCGGCGCATCGACGGGCGCGGCCCAGGCATCGGGCTCGACTTCGTCGGCCGGCTCTGCCACGGGCCAGAGCTCCACCGTGCCGGGTGCCGCACCGCGGGCGCTGGTATGGACGGTGCCGGGGGGGCCAGCGTCGTCGAAGGCGAGGCCTTGATAGTGATCTGCCACCGCGAAGGTCGCATCCACGGCGCCGAGGATGCCGAGGGTCGAGCGGAACGAGAGCTGCAGTTCGACATCCTCGAAGGCGAGGCTCGCCGTCTGCGAGGCGACCCGCCATTCCCGCCGCACCAGCTCGAAGGCACGCGGCTCGGCGCCCTGGAAGCTGTAGATCGACTGCTTCGGGTCGCCGACGGCGAACCGGGTCCGGAAGGGACCGCGCGCGCCTTCCCCCGCCGCGAATTCTGCGGTCACGCGGCGCAGGATCTCCCATTGCTGCGGATTGGTGTCCTGCGCCTCGTCGATCAGGACGTGATCCACGCCGCGGTCGAGCTTGTACAGCACCCAGGCCGAGCCGACCCGCGAGAGCAGGTCGAGGGTCTTGTGGATCAGGTCGTCGAAATCGAGCGCCCCGAGCCGCGCCTTCTGCGCCTCGACCCGGCGATGGATCTCGGCGGCCAGGGTGAAGAGGCTCTCGGTCCTCTCCAGCGCTCGCGCCGCGCGAAGGCTGTCGAGCAGACCCGTCAGTCGGTCGCGCTCGGTCAGCAGCAGCGCCTTGACCTCGCCGGGCACGCCCTTGGTGCCGAGGCTGCGATCGGCTTTGGGCGCACCCTTCTCGGTGAAGAACACCGATTGGTAGAGGGCGAGCGCATCGGGCGTGCCGCGCGCCTCGTGCGCCTCGATCAGCGTATCGGCGAGCTGCTCGTCGGTGCTCTTGCCGGTGCGGAGCCGTTCGGCGAGTCCGGTCCAGTCGTCGAGGCCTTCATCGAGCATCCGCGTCTCGATGGCCTCCACGGTATCGCCGCGCGATAGGCCGAGGCTGACCGAGAGGGCGGCGAACTGTGGCGCCAGCCCGCGCGGGTCGCCGAGGACGTGGCGCGCGCGGATCGCCTGGCGGATCACCTTGCGCAAGGCGTCGCCCGAGGCCTCGGGGCCGACGACGGCGAGGGCCTGCGCGAGTTGCGGAAAGGCGCCGTCGATGGCGTCGGCGAGCACGTTGTCGGTCTCGATGGCGAAGGCCTCGCGCGACTGGTCGTCGTCGAGGACGACGAAGCGGGCGGGCACGTTGGCCTCGAACGGGAACAGGTGGAGGAGCCGCTCGCATAGGGCGTGCAGGGTCTCGATCTTGAGCCCGCCCGGTGTTTCAACGGCGCGCGCGAACAGGCGGCGGGCGAGCCGCAGGGTCTCGCGGCGCGGGCGCTGCCCCATCAGCTCGGCGAGTTCCTCGGACAACGCCGCTTCGTCCAGCGTCACCCAGCGGCCGAGCCGCTGGAACACCCGGATCGACATGTTGGCGGCGGCCGCCTTGGTGAAGGTGAGGCACAGCACCCGGGAGGGCGGGGCGCCGTCGAGGAGCAGCCGCACGACGCGGTCGGTGAGCACCTTGGTCTTGCCCGCTCCGGCATTGGCCGAGACCCAGGCCGAGGCGCGCGGGTCGGCGGCGCGGCGCTGGGCCTCGCGGGTCAGGTCGTCGACGATGAAGACGTGATTCACGGGCCGCCTATTCCTCTTCGGCCGCGAGCGACCATTCCAGCACGCGGGCGAGATGGTCGTACTCGCCGTAGGATTTGGCGTATTTCGGGTAGGGCCGCGAGAAATAGGCTGCATCTCCCGAGAGGAAGCGGGCGAGGAGCCCGCGCAGGCGTGCGGCATGCTCCTCGACGATGTCGTCGATGCTGCGGGCATCGCCCCGGGGAGGCTTCAACGGCAGCGGCTCGAAGGGTTTGCGGCCGCCCGAGGCATGGACGTAGAGGAGGTCCGGCGTGGTCGCGGGCGCGGACACGCCGGTGAAGGATCCGGCCTTGAGCATCGCCGCTTCCAGGGTGAGCTGCGGTGAGAAGCCGGCGAAGACCTCCCTGTTGCTCGGCGGAACCCCGGTCTTGAAATCGACGATGCAGGCGCCGCCGTCGCGGCCGAGTTCGATCCGGTCGGCCCGCGCCCTCAGGGTGACGCTGTCGCGGCCGAGCGGGATCGTCCAGGTACCGGAGACTTCCGGATGGATACGCTGGAGGCCGGGACGGCGCTCCGTTTCCCAGCCGAGGAAACGCGCCGCCATCCGCTCGTAGCGCGGCCACCATTCGGCGTAGAGCTCGGGATAGGTATCGGCGATGGGGCCGAAGGCATCGAGCGCAAGGGAATAGAGCCGCTCGGCGGCATCCTTCGGCATCGCCTCGGGGAAATCCTGAGCGAATTGACCGAGGATGGCGTGAACGAGGGTGCCGCGCTCGGCGGCGCCCGGCATTCCCGCCACCGGCTCGAGCGGTTCAAGGCCGAGCACGTGCCGGGCGAAGATGACGTAGGGATCGCGCACCAGCGTCTCGATCTCTGTAACGCTCAAGGACCGCGGGAACAGGGCAGGATCCGGCCGGGGCTTGGGCTGCGACACCCGCGGTTGGTCCGCCACGGCGGCCGTATCGAGAATCGCCGCATAGGAGACGAAGCGCTCGCCATGCGCCTTCGCGGCAGCCCAATGCGCCTCGCCGACGAAGGCGCGCAAGCGCTGAAGGAAGCGCGAGGGCACCATCGGAGAACTCTCGCGCTTGCCGGCGCGGGTGATCAGGGCATCGCGGCAGCCGAGCGCCTGGACGAAATCGTGGGCGCTCTGGCCGATCCGCCGCTCGGGCGGATTGAGCCCGACCTCCTCGCGCATCGGCCGGTTGAGGAAGGAATCCGTCACCGTCCGGGACGGCCAGACGCCCTCGTCGAGGCCAGCGACGACGACCCGGTCGACGCTCAGAAGACGCGATTCGAGGAGCCCGAGGATGCGAAGGCGCGGATGCGGCGCAGGGCCGCCGCAGGCCACGATCCGCTCGGCGGCGAGCGCAGTGAAGAAGGCCGGATACTCGGTGAAGGCGCCCGGCATCAGGCCGGGCTCGGCCATGCCGAGATCGTCGAACAGGGTGTCGAGAACGTCGAGGGAGCCGTCCTGCGGCATCTCCTCCTCGGGTCCGGCGAGGAGCCGGTCGCAGACAGCGCGATGGCGCACGGACATCTCGACGAGGTTGCCGCGCTCCGGCTCGTCCGGACTGGGGAAATCGGCGAAGGCCTCGATAAGCCGGGCGACGAGGCCGGCGGCGAGGTTCCAGTCGAGGTCGGTCAATCGGCGCTTCGGGCGGGGCCGGCGGCCGGTTGCCGTGTGCTGGTCCTCAAGGGCCTTGGCGATGCCCGAAAAGCCCGGTGCGGGTGCGGGACCGCGCAGCGCGCCGATCTCGAGTGCCGCCGCCGCGCGCACGATATCGGCACGCTGAGATCCCAGACGCACGAACGGATGGGCGAGAAGCGCGATGATCTTCGCCGGCTGAAGGTCGGTCGCGAGTTCGGCCACGAGCCGCGCGAAGCGGCCTGCCTGGCTGCGCGAGAGTGGCTCGCCGGCGGAATCCTCCGCCGTCACGCCCCAGCGGCCGAGTTCGGCCGCAACGCGGATGGCGAGCTTGCGGTCGGGCGTGACGAGGGCGGCGGTGGCGCCGGGAGTTTCGAGGGTCTCTCGCAGGGCGATGGCGGCGATGAGCGCCTCCTCGCGCTCGTCGGCCGCCTCGACGACGGCGATTCCAGTCATGCCCATCGTCGCGAGGGAATCGCGGTCGGACGCGTCGAGCTGCGCCCAGGCGTCGGTGGTCTCGGCCGGGCGCAGGGCCTGGGAGAGCATCGCCGCCCGGGCCGTCGCCTCGGCTGAGGATGTCCCGAGTGCGGCGACGGTCTGGCGGTCGAGGTTCAGGCAGCGATGCCCGAGGAGGCGGTGCAGGACGGCCTGGGGATGGCCGTGCGCGATCGTGCGCTCGGCCCCCTCCCCCCTCTCGATGGCCGCCCAGCCCTCGGCATCGAGGTCGTGGTCGAGGCCCGGCAACACGACGGCGCCGCGCGGCAGCCCGGCAACGGCGGCGATGAGCCGGGCGGTGGCCGGCACCGAACCGGTGGAGCCGGCCACGATCACCGGATCGTCCGGCTTCTCGCGCGTGAGCCGCTCCGACTCGGCCAGCACCATCAGGCGCGAGCGCGCGACAGGATCGCTGAGGCCGCGGCCGGCCAGGATCGCCGGCCAGTTCTCGGCGGCGATCCGAACGAAATCGAGGGTCAGGCCGAAGTAGCGCGAGTATTCGGCCTCGACCGCGCCGGCGATCGCCTCCCAGGGCAACCCCTCGACGGTAAGAGCATCCATCAGCCGTTCGAGGTCGTCGGCCAAAGCCACGGCGTCGGCCGGCGACGAGGGCACGAGGAACGGCACCTCGTCGTCGATCGGCAGCAGGCTGCGGTCCACGGTTTCGGCCCAGGACTGGACGAGGCGCGCCAGGATCAGGCGCCGCTCCAGGGGCGGCATAGCCGGGGCGAGGAGGTCGGGCGCGTTCTCAAGAAGCGGGCTCGTGGCGAGATCGAGCTCGGCCTCATCGGCCTCGCCGAGGGGGATCATTCGCGGCAGGAGCGCGGCACCGCCGAGACGCTCGGCGAGGCAGGCCGAGAGCGCCCGCGCCGAGCGCCGGGTCGGCAGGTAAAAGGTAACGGACGCGAGCGCGAACGGATCGCCGCCGAGGTCGCCGACGAGCCGGCCCTCGATCAGGGCATCGGCCAGGCTCGGCAGGAACGGTGCGCCGGGAGGAATGGTGAAGACGTGGGAGGCGGGCACGGTCTCGGATCGCCTCTGATGTCAGGGCGCGCGAACCCCTATTCGTGCGCGAAGTCGATGGTAGAGCGTTCGAGCAGCTTCAATGGCAGATAGCGACCCAGCCCACGATTTACCAGCAGAACGGCATGGCCAAATGGCCGGTCCAAGCGCTGCATAAGCCCCCAGGCAGCCTAAATTTTTCGGCGACGGCCGGCGGCCGCGCGCCGCACCTCACGGCACCCGCGCGCTCGCCCTCACTCGTTCCTCCGCGGCGGCGATCGCCTCCGGCGTGCCGACATGGAGCCATTGGCCGTCGAGGCGCAGTCCGAACAGGCGCTGCCGTTCGGCGGCGCGGTCGAAGAGCAGGTTGAGGGAGAAGGGCCCGTCCGGCGTCTGCGCGAACAGCTCGGGCTTCAGCACCGCGACGCCGGCATAGATGAAGGGCGCGACATCGCGCTCGCCCCGGCGTTCGAGCCGGCCGTCGGCATCCATCACGAAATCGCCGCGACCCTCGTAGCCGAGGCTTGTCGCGGCCGGTGCGACGAGGAGGAGGACGTCCATCGCATCGGGGCGCCAGGCCGAGATCTGACGGGCGAGATTCGAGCGCGGGCCCTCCAGCCAGAAGGAATCCGAGTTGAAGACGACGAACGGATCGGGTCCGATGAGCGGCAGCGCCTTCTTGATGCCGCCGCCGGTTTCGAGCAGCGCCTCACGCTCGTCGGAGATCGTCACGGCCGGCGGAACGGTCCGGCGCGCCAGATGCGCTTCGACCTGGCTTGCGAGGTGATGGACGTTGACCACGGCCCGCGTGATCCCGCCCTCGGCGGCCCGGTCGAGGGCGTGGTCGATCATTGCCCGGCCCGCGACCTCGACCAGGGGTTTCGGGAGCCTATCGGTGATCGGGCGCATGCGCGTGCCGAGGCCGGCCGCGAGGATGAAGGCGCAAGAGACCGGCGAGGAGACCGGTGGCGTGGTGTTCGACATTAGAGTCCTGCCGTGTCGAATCAGCGGGGGCCGAGCAGCCCCGGCAGGTGCTCCTCGTGCCAGAGGCGCAGCCGCGTCAAGGCCGGATGGGCGAGGTTGCGGGCAAGGTAGCCCTCGATGCGCGGCAGATGAGCGAGATAGCCGGGCTTTCCGTCGCGGCGGTCAAGACGGGCGAAGATGCCGAGGATCTTGGTCGCGCGCTGCGCCGCCAGGATCGCGTAGGCGCGGGCGAAGTCCTCAACGTCGAAATCGGCATCGCGCGCGCGGCGCTCGCGGGCATAGAGGCCAAGCAGCCGCAATTCGAGGTCCGGGCTGGCATCGACGCGGGCGTCCTGCAGGAGGGAGGCGACGTCGTAGGCGGGATGGCCGAGCACCGCGTCCTGGAAGTCGATGACGCCGATGCGCTCGAGGCCCTCGCGTGCCGGCAGCCAGATCAAGTTCGGCGAATGGTAGTCGCGCAGGGTCCAGGTCGGCTGTGCCGGCTCCACACTGCGCAGGACTTCGGCCCAGAGGGCCACGAACTCGGACCGGGCCGGACCGGGCAAGCTCTCGCCACGCATGGCCGGGCAATACCAGTCCGGCAGCAGCTCGGTCTCGAACAGCAGGGCTTCGAGGTCGTAGGGCGGCAGGACATGATCGATGCCGTCGGCCACCGGCAGGACGCCTGGGAGCTGCGTCGCATGGAGCTTGGCGAGGAGCCGCGTCGCCTCGGCATAGCGCTCGGGGCGCGGGCCATTGGCGTCGACGACGGGTTCCGAGCCAAGATCCTCGATGATGAGGAGGCCGTTGGCGAGATCCTCGCCGTAGATCTTCGGCGCCGAGAAGCCCAGGGCGCGCAAGCCCCGGTCGACGCCGACGAAGGCGTGGACGCTCTCTGCAAGCTTGACGATGGCGCTGTAGGGCTTGCCGTTGCGCACCGGTGGCCCGTCAGGGCGCGCCGGCGCGATCATCAGCACCCCCTTGCTGCCGTCCGGCTTCACCAGGCGCTCGTAGGCGCGGGATGAGGCGTCGCCCTGCATCGGGATCCGGGTCGCCTCTTCCCAGCCGGTGCGTTCCATCAGCACCTTCAGGGCGCGGGCACGCTGGAGGCGAGCGCGCATGCCGCCCGTCCCGTCGATCCTGGCGAAGCGGGCGTTGTCACCGAATTGCGGCCGCAGCGAAAGGTCCACGAACAGGATCGGGCCGTCGCGCGATCCCAAGCGTTCCGGCCACTCGACAAGGGTGATCGCATCCTCGGTCATTTCGTCGAAGCCGAGTTCCACCAGTTCGTCGGGGCTGCGCAGGCGATACAGGTCGGCGTGAACGATGGTGCGCCCGCCCCTGACCTCATAGGGTTGAACCAGGGTGAAGGTCGGGCTCGGCACGTCGAGTTCGGGCTCGCCGACGAGTTCGCGAATGATGGCGCGGGCGAGGGTAGTCTTGCCGCCGCCGAGGCCGCCCGACAGCGCGACGAGGTCGCCCGGCATCAGGAGGTCGGCGAGGAAGCGGCCGAGATCCTCGGTCGCACCTTCTTCCGGAAGCATGATCTCCCAGGCCGCCGGCGCTGGCATCTCCGGTGCAGCCGGACCGTGGCCGTCGTCACTCACCGCCGAACCTCCCTGGCCGCCCACGTTCATCGTCACGGCAACGCGCGAGATACACGGATAGCCAAGGATCGTTAACCAATCCCGCCCGCGTCGCTTCCGATCAGGCAAGAAGGATGCAGGCTGTTACTCGGCGGCATCCCGCTGATGGATGGGATCGGCGATCGGGAACGTGCAGATGACGCGAGTGCCTTCGCCCGGCGCCGATTTCAGTGCCACGCGACCGCCATGCAGTTCCACGAAGGAGCGTACGATCGAGAGGCCGAGGCCGACGCCGCGGTGGCGCGTCCCGGACGTGTGGCTTTCGAAACGATCAAAGACACGGGCCGCCACCTCGACCGGCATGCCGCGTCCCTGGTCGATCACCGCCAGGGTCAATTCGTTGTCGCCACGGCTGACCTCGACGCGGACGGTCTGGCCGGGTGCGGAGAAGCCGACGGCATTCGAGAGCAGGTTGAACAGGATCTGGCGGACGCGCTTTCCGTCGGCGACGAAGCTGCCGATGTCGTCGGGGACCGCCAGGTCGAGGGCGATCGCCGATTCGGCGAAACGATCGTCGAGGCCTCGCGCGGCCGCCTCGACGGTGGCGCGGATATCCACGACCTCCCGTGCCAGCTCGAGCGAACCGGCATCGATCGAGGCGAGGTCGAGGATGTCGTTGATCATCACGAGAAGCGAGCCCGACGAGCGCATGATGTGGTCGGAATACTCGCGCTGGCGATCGTTGAGGGCGCCGACGGTCTCGTCGCCGAGAAGCTGGGTAAAGCCGATGATGTTGGTCAGCGGCGAGCGCAGCTCATAGGAGACGTGATGGACGAAGGTGTCGCGCAGGAGCGAGGCGCGCTCCAGGGCGTCGTTCTTCTCCGTCAGGGCGCGCTCGACGTTGACGCTCGCCGTGACGTCGATGAGCGTCAGAAGGGTCGCGCCCTCGGGCAGGGGCTGCGTCGCGCAGTCGAGGACGGTGCCGTCGATGATCTCGAGGCGGCAGGTGAGCCCCGCTCGGGTCTCGAGATCGGTGACGGCGGCGCGGATATCGAGCCAGGGCTCCTCCTCCGGCGAGAGGATGCGGCAGGCCTCGATCACTGCGTCGATCCGCGGCCGTTCAAGCAGCATCTTCGCATCGAGGCGCCAGGCCGTGGCGAAGGCGCGGTTGGCGAAGGTCAGGCGCCCGTCGGCGCCGAACACCGCGACAGGTTCCTTCAGGGTGTCGAGGGTCTCCGCCTGGACCCTCATGAGGGCGTTGTAGCGGGATTCGAGCTTCACGCTCTCGGAAACATCATCGAACAGGTAGGTCAGGCCGCCCTGAGGGTTCGGGTCGGCGATGACGCGCAGCGAACGCCCGTCGGGCAAGTACCACCAGGTCTCGTTCGCCTCCGCCGCCCGGTAGGCGGCGAGCACGTCCGCCTTCCATGACCGGAAATCGGCCTGTTCGGGCAGCTTTCGCATCGACCGGAGATGGTCGAGGATCTCGCCGTCGAGGGGGCGGTTCTCCAGAAAGGCGTGGTCGAGGCTCCAGAGCTGGCGGTAGGCGGCATTATGGAAGATCAGGCGCTGGCGCGCGTCGAACATCGCCACCGCGGTGGGCAACTGGTCGAGGGTGCGGACATTGGCATCCATCTGGCGCTGAAGGTCGGCGCGCACGCTCTCCAGTTCGGAGACGTCGACGGCAATGCCGACGCGGCCGCCCTCGACGACGGACTCGGTGACGTCGAGAATGCGCCGGCCGCCGGCGACGACGGCGGAGAGGCGCATCGCCGCCCGACCGCTGGGCGATCGCGTTCCGTCCTGCCGGGCGATCGCATCGCGCGCGTGACGATCGAGGAGCTCGATGCCATCGACCACGGCGGTCTCGCGGCTCGGCGCCTCGACCGCCTGGACGTAGGCGGAATTGACCCAGGCCAGGGACCCGTCCTTGTCGCGCTGCCAGACGAGCTGCGGAATGGCGTCGAGGAGGCCCGACAGGGCGGCAAGGCCGCGCTTCGCCTCGTCGAGCTTGTGACGCAACTCGTTGAGCTGGCGTCGCTCCTCGCTGGTCTCGCGCAGGCGCAACAGGGCCCGTCCAGCAAGGGCTTGGCCTTGGGCCTCGAAGTAGCGACCGTCCTGCCCGCGCAGCGCCATCCGGAAGCCGGTTCCCCTCTCGCGCAGGCTACGCACAGCATCATCGAGCAGGACAGCGTCGGACGCGACCAGCCATCTCGAAAAGTCGAAGACTCGGGTGGGATCGCCGCCGGAAGGGCTGTCCGTCATGAGGGCGAGCGTCATGTCGCCCTCGATCGTCGGATCGCCGCGGCCGGCCCATGTCACCACGACTTGGCGCTCGGCATTCAGCAGGAGCTCGGCGAGATCGTGTGCTCCACGAAGCCGCGCCACTTCGGCCGCGAGGCCGCCCTCACGCTTGGCCCAGCGCGAGCGTTCCCGCAGATGCAGGAGAGACAGAATCGTCGCGAACACCGTGAGCCCGATCAGGATCGCGAGGCCAGCGGCGTTGTGCGTGTGCTGGACGACGTCGGCGGCCAAGGTCGCCCCGAGGTTCACGGCCAAGGCCGGAACCGGTGCGCCGGCCACACCGACGAGAAGAAC
The DNA here is from genome assembly GCF_019745455.1 of Methylobacterium sp. GTDB lineage: Bacteria > Pseudomonadota > Alphaproteobacteria > Rhizobiales > Beijerinckiaceae > Methylobacterium. Next base: position 151,126 of record NZ_JAIETD010000050.1, on the reverse strand, counting down.
CCCGGCGCACACCGTAGGCTGCGCCGCTGCACCGACCCGCATTGTTTCTACCGCCCTCAGGACCCGCCGATGAGACGCCGCCACGCCGCTCCAGCGCCTTCCCGCACGCGGGCTGGCGACTCACCGTGACCGATGAATCAGCCGACACTAGCGCGAGCCGGAATTCTCCCGGAAGTGGATTAAGCTTAACTTTGCATTTTCGGAGCCGTCCGCCGCGAGGTGATTCCGAAAAGACACAACCGCTCTCGACGCCGTGCCAACCGCCTGGCGCTAGCGCCGGCACGCAGGATTGCCCGTTAGGGTACCGCCACTCCAATCAATGGAGAAAAATCGATTATCAAAAAATAATAAATTTTCAGACACATATTATTTATGTTTTTCCCAAATCAGTTTTTAGAATTACTATACGATGATAATCGCTTACGGAATTGGCGGGCGTGTTGTCGCAAGCTTCTACCGCATCACCATCCTGATGATCACCCTCACCGAATCAGTCATTATCCAGATCAGTTCGATTGATCTTGGATTGACAACTGTCAGCGACGTCAACAGCATCAAACAACGCTACACCATCAACTTCCGCGGAAGCGTGCGTGTCCGCGCGACTAGCCTGCCCGACGTTGTCCTGATGGACGACCCCAACAACCTGCAGGACAACGTCAGAGATATCGCGGTGCTGGCCCAACAAGACGAGGCCTCGGCGGTTAAGCTCGATGCGATGCTTGCCCGCAATGGAGCCTTGCCCGAGGAGACCAGCATTATGCTCATGCTCGGATTTTGCGCCATGGCCATGCTCGTCGGAGTTGTCCCAGCATTCTGAGCATCGCCCCGATCAAACGGCTCAATTCCGTCCTCACCCGGATACGCGGGATGGCGGAGGGCAATCTCGACGGATCGCTCCTGAAGGCCGATGGTCGCGACGAGATCCGTGCCATCGTCGATGCTCTCGCCCGTTTCAAGGAGAGTCTACTCGGGTCCTGGGCCATCGAGGCCGCCACGGCGGGGCGTCTCGATGTGGAAGACCAACGCAAGGCTGCGATGCACCAGATGGCGAACAGCGTCGAGCAGGCTGTGGGCAGAGCGCTCGGCACCGTCCCATCGGCTGCTGGAAACCTGCGCCACTCGGCGCAACGTCTGACCGCGACCGCCGACGAGACGGCGCAGCCGTGGCCGCCGACGAAGCCTCCGTCAACGTTGCCACCGTCGCATCGGCGGCCGAGGAGCTCGGCTCGTCGATTCAGGAGATCGCCCGGCAGGTCTCCGGATCGTCGCGGCTTGCCCGGACAGCGGTGTCCGAAGCTACCGAGGCCGCCTCGCTGGTCCAGGATCTGAGCCAGGCCCCTTTCGGATCAGCGACGTCATCGGAGTGATTTCGGCGATCGCCGGACAGACGAACCTTCTGGCGCTGAACGTGACGATCGAAGCGGCCCGCGCCGGCGAGGCGGGACGCGGCTTCGCGGTCGTCGCAGCCGAGGTCAAGGAACTGGCGACCCGTACCGCGCGCGCCACGGACGAGATCACGACCCAGATCAACCGCATCCAGCGTTCGACGAGCCACGCCGTCGAAGCCATCGGCACCATCACCGGGCGAATCAACCAGCTCAGCGATCTTGCCTCGTCGATCGCCGCGGCCGTGGAAGAGCAGGGAGCCGCCACTCAGGAGATCGCCCGAAATGTCGCCCAGGCGGCAGCCGGCACCGGCAAGGCCACCGGCAACATCGCGGGCGTGGCCGGCTCCGCAAAGGAGACTGGCGGTTCAGCCAGCGAGGTCCTGACGCTGGCCACGGCGCTCTCGGGTCAGTCCGAGTGCCTCAGTTCTGAGGTCACTCGCTTCCTCGGCACGATCCGAGTGGCCTGAGACCAAGGCTCACGGCCTGCAATGCAAGAAGGCCCGGCGGTGACGCCGGGCCTTCTTCGTTGTGGGGGCGCTGCCGCGACCGGTCAGTAGCGGTAGTGATCCGGCTTGAACGGGCCGGTCTCCGAGACGCCGATATAGGCAGCCTGGTCGGGGCGGAGCTTGGAGAGCTTCACGCCGATCTTCTCGAGGTGGAGCATGGCCACCTTCTCGTCGAGGGCCTTCGGCAGCGTGTAGACCTGACGCTCGTACTTGCCCGGATTGGTCCAGAGTTCGATCTGGGCCAGGGTCTGGTTGGTGAAGGAGGCCGACATCACGAAGGATGGGTGGCCGGTGGCGTTGCCGAGATTCACCAGGCGCCCCTCCGAGAGGAGGATGATGCGGTGGCCGTCCGGGAAGGTGATCTCGTCCACCTGCGGCTTGATGTTGGACCACTTCATGTTCTTCAGGCCGACGACCTGAATCTCGTTGTCGAAGTGACCGATGTTGCAGACGATCGCACGGTCCTTCATGGCCCGCATGTGATCGATCGTGATGATGTCCTTGTTGCCGGTGGCGGTGACGAAGATGTCGGCGCGCGGTGCCGCGTCCTCCATCGTCACGACCTCGTAGCCTTCCATGGCGGCCTGGAGGGCGCAGATCGGGTCGATTTCCGAGATCAGAACGCGGCAGCCGGCATTGCGGAGCGAAGCGGCCGAGCCCTTGCCGACGTCGCCGAAGCCGGCGACCATGGCGACCTTGCCGGCCATCATCACGTCGGTGCCGCGGCGGATACCGTCGACCAGCGACTCCTTGCAACCGTAGAGGTTGTCGAACTTCGACTTGGTGACGGCGTCGTTCACGTTGATCGCCGGGAAGAGCAGCTTGCCCTCCTTGGCGAGGTTGTAGAGTCGGTGAACGCCGGTGGTGGTCTCTTCCGAGACGCCCTTGATCGAGTCGGCGAGACCGGCGAACCAGCCCTTCGGCTTGTCGGCGAGCTTCTTCTTGAGAAGCGCGAAGAAGACCTCCTCCTCCTCCGATTCCGGCTTGTCGAGGAAGGCGGTGTCGCCGTTCTCGGCGCGCAGGCCCAAATGGACGAACATCGTGGCGTCGCCGCCATCGTCGAGGATCATGTTCGGCATGCCGCCGTCGTGCCAGTCGAACAGCTTCGAGGTGTAGTCCCAGTACTCCTCCAGCGTCTCGCCCTTGATGGCGAAGACGGGGATGCCGGCAGCCGCGATGGCGGCGGCAGCGTGGTCCTGGGTCGAGTAGATGTTGCAGGAGACCCAGCGGATGTCGGCGCCGAGAGCCTTCAGGGTCTCGATCAGCACCGCGGTCTGGATCGTCATGTGCAGCGAGCCGGCGATCTTGGCACCCTTGAGGGGCTGCGACGGGCCGTATTCCTCGCGCGTGGCCATCAGACCCGGCATCTCGGTCTCGGCGATCGAGATCTCCTTGCGGCCGTACTCGGCGAGGCTGATGTCCTTGACGATGTAATCCTGGGCCATTGCGTTGCGTGCTCCGTCTCTCGTTGCGTCTCGGCCTGAGCCTGTAGCAGGCGATCGGATAGGAAGCAATCAAGACATAAAGATGTCTTTATGCGAATTTTGAGGCTGGCCGGACGGGCGTCGGCGGTCTCGGGGAGATGAGAGGGAGACGACGATGGGTCAGTTCACCGAAGAGATGCGCGCACGCCTGCCGCGCGGATTCACTCTGCCGCAGGAGATCGCCGCCCTGTTCGACTGGATCGAGGAGCGAGGGCTCCTCCACGAGAGTCGACGCGTGCCGGGCGAACGATTCGGAACACTCCAACCTCTGGAGGAACCCTATCGCGGCGCGGTCGTCCTGTTCAGGGTCGAGAGCGAGGAGGAGGCCCGAGCCTATGCGGTGGCTTGGTTCGGAGACGCCAATGCGGCCACTCGCGTCGTACCCTTCGCCAGAACGGGTGCGGACGGTTCCTACGCCGCGTTCTGGCTCGACGACGAGGGGCGCCAACGCATCGTGCATCTCGGCTCCGAAGGCGACGGCCTATGCGTTCTGGGGAACGAACCGCTCGACTTCCTGCGGCTGCTCGCCATCGGCCACAACGAACTCGGCTCCGGTCTCGCAGACCCTCACACACCGCCGGTCGATGAACCCGACTACGCCATGGAGGTCGACAATCCGCCCTTCCGCGAGTGGCTGACGAGCACCTACGGCGTCACGATCCCCAAGACGATTTCGCAGATCGTACCGGCCCCGCCCGATAGTTTCGCAACGACGAGCGACGACCCGTTCTGGCAGTGGGTACGACGCCGGCAGGAGCGGAGGGACGGCGTCAGCCCGCCTCGTCCCTGAGTCGACGCCGGATGATCTTGCCCGTCGTCGTCATCGGAAGGCTGTCCCGGAACGCGATTTCCCGCGGGTATTCATGCGCCGAGAGCCGCTCGCGCACGAAGGCCTGGATCTCGGCGGCCAGGGCGTCGGAGGCCGAGAACCCTTCGCGCAGGACCACGAAGGCCTTCACGATCTCGGTGCGCAGGGGATCGGGCTTCCCCACCGCCGCGGCGAGCGCCACGGAGGGATGGCGAAGCAGGCAATCCTCGATCTCGGTGGGGCCGATGCGGTAGGCCGCCGAGGTGATGAGGTCGTCCTCGCGCCCGACGAAATGGACGTAGCCGTCTGCGTCGCGCCGGGCGGTGTCACCGGTGAGCATCCACTCGCCGCGGAACTTGGCGTCCGTCGCCACCGGCTGGTTCCAATATGCCAAGAACATCACCGGGTCGGGCCGTGCGACGCAGATCTCACCCGTCTCGTCGACATCCGCCTCGCTGCCATCCGCCCGCAGGATCGCCACGCGATGGCCGGGCACCGGTCGCCCGGTCGAACCAGGCCGCGCGATCCCGGCGGCGCGGCAGGAGGCGAGGACGAGGTTGCACTCGGTCTGGCCGTAGGCCTCGCCGATGGTGAGGCCGAGTTGGTCCCGCGCCCACGCGAAGGTCTCCGGGCCGAGGGCCTCGCCAGCCGAGGCGATGTTGCGCAATCCCGACAGGTCGAAGCGGCCGCGCGGATCGGGCACGGCGCGCAGCATCCTGAGGGCGGTCGGCGGAAGGAACACGTTGGTGATGCCGAGATCGGCGATGAGCTTGAACGCGCCTTCCGGCTCGAACCGTGCCGTGGAGCGGGCCACCACGGGCACGCCATGTTGCAGGCTCGGCATCAGCACGTTGAGGAGGCCGCCGGCCCAAGCCCAATCGGACGGCGTCCACATCAGGCTCCCGTCCGTCGGAGGAAAATCGTGCATCATCGACCAGCCCGGCAGGTGGCCGAGCAGGACCCGATGGGCATGAAGCGCGCCCTTCGGGGGGCCGGTCGTGCCGGAGGTGTAGATCATCAGGGCCGGATCGTCGGCGGCGGTGTCCGCGGCCACGAAACCATCGGGCTCGGCGGCGATCAGGTCGCACCAAGCCAGGGCGCCATCGCCCGCCCCGTCGGTGGAGACGAGACAGGTCAGGTCCGGGAGCGCGTCGCGCAGCGCCGCGACCTTGGCGAGACCGGGCTCATCGGTGATGAGGGCCCGCGCCCCGGCATCGCCAAGCCGGTACTGCAAGGCCTCGGGCCCAAACAGGCCGGCGAGGGGCAGCGCGATCGCACCGAGCTTGTAGGCGGCCGCATGGGCAACGACGACCGCGGCCGATTGCGGCAGCAGCACGCCGATACGGTCGCCCGGAGCGATGCCGAGCCTGCGCAAGGCCGCAGCGAGTCGGTCGGAATTCCGCTTGAGGGTTCCGAAATCCACCGGCGCGACGCTCCCGTCCGCCGCCACTTCGAGGATGGCGGTGCGGCCGGGTTGGGTCACGGCCCAGCGGTCGCAGATATCGGCGGCGATGTTGTAGCGCTCCGGGATCTTCCATTCGAATCCGGAATTCAGGGTGCCGTCGGCTTGGACGAGGTCGAGCAACGCCGAAGGCTCACGCTGCCGGGGATTTGAAGCCGCCGGCGAAGGCGAAATCGGTGATCGGCCGCCGGCCGTTCGGCGTCTCCTTCGGCAGTTGTTCCGGTGTGAGCTCGGCCCGCGGCACCGCGCGCCCGACGGCGTAGGCGGCCTCGACACGGTGGTTCAAGGGTACGTTGAGTACGCTGATCGCCCGCTCGCGGTCGAACCCGCCCATGCCGTGGGCGTGCCAGCCCTGGCGGATGGCCTGGAGCTGGAAATTCGCCGAGGCCGCGCCGGCATCGAGGGAATGGCTCCATGAGGGCTTGAGCTCGTCACCGGCCTTCATCATCGAATTGGACACAAGGAACACGATGGCGCCGGTATCCTTCACCCATTTCTGATTGCCGGGCACCAAGAGGTCGAAGAAGACGTCCCAATGGGCCGTGTCCCGCAAGGCATAGAGGAACCGCCATGGCTGCGAGTTGTACGATGAGGGCGCCCAGCGCGCCGCCTCGAACATCCGCATCAGTTCGGCCTCGGGCACCGCCTCGCCGGTGAAGGCGCGCGGCGACCAGCGCTCGATGAACAGCGAATCGATGTCGTGGTCGGGCGCGCGGGAAGGGCTGGCTGTCACGGGGTCGATCTCCGTAAAGAGGCAGAGCGGTCGATCGGTTCGATGCTCCGAAGGACGGCATGCACGAGGAAAGACCCGAAGTGCAAATCCCTCCGCAGCCGCAGGAGGCGCGTCGGAAATCTGGTGAGCGCGACCGGCTGATCCCGGCAATTCCACGTCCATATGCAGCGGCACCCCGCAAGGGGTGGACAACGCCGCGCCGACCCAATAGCCATGGGCAAGCGCGGGCGTAGTTCAGTGGTAGAACGTCAGCTTCCCAAGCTGAATGTCGTCGGTTCGATCCCGATCGCCCGCTCCAACCGCTTCAATGATTTACGGCGCCTGACGGGACGGTCCGCTTTGGTTGAGGGTCATGGCGCTGTCGTGCCGTCCGGCCCCGCTCAGGCATAAGCCCGGCTCCAGGCGAGCCGAACGATCGCATCCTAGAGGCCATCGGTAAGTCGCGCTCTCGCCATGCCAAGGCTGAGAACATTGCTACGTACCGTTCCGTGAAGCGCATTGAACCAGACCCGGAGGCGCAACCGCCGGCCGGGGTCAGGCTCAGACATGACCATTCGCTCGATCCTGGGCCGAATCCGCCGCGCTGCAGGCTTCGGTCGGCTTCGGCGATGGCGGGCCGTCGTCCATCGAGAGCCAGAGACCGTCGGGCGTCGCACGGACGGAAAACAAACGAAGGGCGCGGAACGACCACCCGGCTGAGACCGATCCGTCTCGAAGGTCGAAGGACGCGAGGTGTCGCGGGCAGAACAGCCGTCCGTCCGTGCAACGGCCGAGCGTGAGGTCGGCGCCCTCGTGCGGGCAGGCGCGCTCCACAGCGAGGATGCGGTCGCCGTCCCGCAGGAGGATCAGGGGCTTGCGTCCCACGACGATCGGCATCAGGTCGCGGTCGCCGAGGAGGTTGGTGGGACCGAGATGGATCCAGCCTGCACGCTCCGCCTCAGCCACCGAGATAGGCTTGCCGCACATGAGGATCGGCGATCAGCACCTCGCCGCTGCCTTCGAGAACGATGCGGCCGGTCTCGATGAGATAGGCGTGGTCGCAGAGTTCGAGGGCCGCGAAGGCGTTCTGCTCGACCAGCAGGACGGTGGTGCCTGAATCGCAGATCGACCGGATCACCGCGAACATCCGCTCGACGATGTTGGGGGCGAGGCCCAGCGACGGCTCGTCGAAGAGCACGAGCCTGGGGCGCGCCATCAGGGCGCGTCCGATCGCCAGCATCTGCTGCTCGCCGCCCGAGAGCGTGCCGGCGGCTTGGTTTTGGCGCTCCGCGAGCCGCGGGAACTCGCCGTAGATGCGATCGAGATCCGTCGCGACCCCTGCCCGGTCGCGGCGCAGATACGCGCCCATGGCGAGGTTCTCGGCAACGCTCATCTGCGGGAAGACGCGCCGTCCTTCGGGGCAAAGCGCGATGCCCTCGGCCAGGATGCGGCGGGGCTCGGCACCCGCGATGTCGCGGCCCTTGAACCGGATCTCGCCGGAGCGGACCGGCACCAGTCCCGAGATTGCCCGCAACGTCGTGGATTTGCCGGCGCCGTTGGCCCCGACGAGGGCGACGAGCTGGCCCTCGCGCACCTCGATGGTGAGGCCCTTGAGGGCGGTGACGTGGCCGTAGCCGCAGACGAGGTCGCGGATCTCAAGCATCGGCCGGTTCCTGCGCCTCTGCGGCGGCTCGGCGCGCGGCGCTCCCCTGGCCGAGATAGGCCTCGATCACGGCGGGATCGCTGCGGATCCCGGCCGGCGGTCCCTCGGCGATCAGGCGGCCATAGTTGAGGACGACGATGCGGTCCGAGACCTCCATGACCATCGGCATGTCGTGCTCGACGAGCAGAATGGTGACGCCGCGCTCCCGGATCTGCCGGATCAATCGCACGAAGACCTGCGTCTCCGAGGCGTTCATGCCCGAGACCGGCTCGTCGAGGAGAAGCATGGCGGGCTCGGTGGCGAGCGCAAGGGCGACGCCGACAAGTCGCTGTTCGCCATAGGCCAACGCGCCGGCCTTCTCCTGCGAGCGCTCCGAAAGCCCGACCCAGTCGAGCAGTTCCTCCGCACGGGCGCGCAGGCGCCGCTCGGCCGCACCGGCACGGCCGATCAGCGCGTCGAAAAGCGGCGCGCGGCTCGCCTGCGCGCCCTTCCGATGCAGGCCGATCATCACGTTGTCGAAGACCGTGTCGTCGGGAAAGACGCTGGTGCGCTGGAAGGTTCGGGCAAGGCCGAGCCGGGTGATCTCGTGCGACGGAAGACCGGTCAGGCCGGTGCCGCGGAAGCGGACCTCGCCCTGGCTGGGTTTGAGAAAGCCGGTCATCACGTTGAAGGCGGTGGTCTTGCCCGCGCCGTTCGGTCCGATCAGGCTGACGATCTCGCCCTCGCGGACATCGAAATGCAGGTCCGCGATGGCGACGAGGCCGCCGAAGCGCACCCCGACATGCTCGACCGAGAGGATCGGGCTCATCGCGGCACCGCCGGGCTGGCTTCGAGGACGGGGACGGAGCGGGTCGAACGGAGGCGGGCGAGGAGCACCGACACCCCCGGTACGATGCCTTTCGGCATCACGAACAGGATCGCGATCAGGACGATCCCGTAGACCATCCACTGGGCTTCCGGCGCCATCACCGGACGGAGCGCCACCGGCAGCAGACCGAAGATCAGGCCGCCGACGACCGGGCCGAGCAGCGTGCCCTTGCCGCCCGCCACCACCATGATGACCATCGTCACGGTCGTGGCGAACTGGAAGATATCGGGGTCGATGATGCGCAGGTAATGCGCGTAGAGGCTGCCCGCCGCGCCCGCCATCGCGGCCGAGATCACCGTCGCGATGGTGAGCGTTCGGGCGGCGTTGATCCCGACCGAGAGGGCGAGGGATTCGTTCTCCTTGAGGCCCCGCATCGCACGGCCGAAGCGGGAGCCGACGAGGCGCGCGATGATGAGGTAGCAAAGCGTGCCGGTGCCCAGCACGAGATAGTAGTTCTGCAGCTTGGTCCTGAGCGTCCAGGTGCCGAGACCGGGAATGCCGAGTGTGACCGCCGGGATGTTCGTGAGTGCCAGCGGCCCCTGCGTCAGCTCCACCCAGTTCAGAGCGACGAGCCTGACGACCTCGGCGAAGGAGACCGTGACGATCACGAAATAGGCGCCGCGCACGCGGAAGGAAAGGCGGCCGATCAGGTAGCCGCAGGCGCCCGCCGCAAGGATTCCGAGCAGGACGCCGATCGCCGCCGGCCAGGGCTCATGCACGATCCGATAGCCGAAACCGATCTCGACGTCGAAACCGAGGCTCGTCAGGGCGCTGACATAGGCGCCGATGCCGAAGAAGGCGATATGGCCGAGGCTGAGCTGCCCGGTGAACCCGAGAAGCAGGTTCAGGCTCATGGCACCGATGGTCAGGATGCCCGTGGTGATGAGCGCATTGAGCACATAGGGGCTGGAGCCCAGCGCCAGCGGCAGGACGACAAGGCCCGCGAGGAGCGCGATCGGGAGGAGCCGGCTCATCCGATGCGCTCCGCTTTCGCGAAAAGGCCGGTCGGCTTGTAGAGCAGCACCGCGATGATGATCAGGAAGCCCATGGCGTCCCGGTAGCCGGATGAGACGTAGCCGGCGCCGAGTTCCTCGGCGAGCGCCAGAATGAAGCCGCCGATGGCCGCCCCCTTGAGGTTGCCGAGGCCGCCGAGGATCACGATGGCGAAGGCCTTCAGCTCGGCGAGCCCTCCCATCTGCGGGAAGACGACGTAGACGGGACCGAGCAGGGCGCCGGCCGCGGCGGCGAGAGAAGATCCTATCGCGAAGGTCGCGGTGTAGACGAGGCGGACGTTGACGCCCATCAGAGCCGCCGTATCGGCGTCCTGGAAGGCCGCCCGCATGGCGAGCCCGAGCCTCGTCCGGTTGATGAGCGCGTAGGTGATCGCGATCAGGGCGAGCGCCGCGCCGAGCACGAACAGACGCAACCAGGAGACCGAGACCGGGCCGATGTCGAGCGGCGCCTCCGGGAAGGGCGAGGGGATCGCCTTGGCGACGCCGCCGAAAATCCAGAGCGTCGCGGATTGCAGGACGATGCCGGCGCCGATCATCACCAGCATGGTGGTGTCGATGTCCGAGCCCCGGAACGGGCGCAGCAGAAGCAGCTCGATCGCGGCCCCGAACAGAAGGCCGCCGAGGATCGCCACGGGAAGCGCCAGGAAGAAGTTCAGGCCGAGCGCGGCGACCGAGAGATACATGAGGTAGGCGCCGACCGTGTAGAGGGCGCCGTGGGTGAAGTTCACGACGTTCATGATCCCGAAGATCAGGGTCAGCCCGATCCCCAGCAGGGCGTAGGTGCCGCCGAGAATGAGCGTGTTGACGAGGTGCTGGATCAGCTGGTCCATGGTCGTCTCCTCGCAGATGTCGTGCCCGGCTTATCGAAGGGCCGGGCCGCCAGGCGGGCGGGCGGTTCGTCGCTATGCGGCACCTCACAAAGCCGGCACGACGACGCGGCCGTCCCTGATCTCGATGAGGTAGACGTCGGGCTTGCTCTGCCCGCTCTCCTTGCCGGCGGGACCGGCCTTGGCGAAGCGGATCGGGCCGTTGAGGCCGGTGAAATCCACCGACCAGAACGCCTTGGTGATCGCCGCAGGCTCGGCCGAGCCGGCCTTCTCGATGGCCTTCGCGATCGCGCGAATGCCGTCGTAGCCGCGGAAGCTCTCGGTGACGCCCGCGAACTGGAAGCCGCGCTTCATCCACTCGGCGATGAAGCTCGCCGTGGCCTTCGGGTCGGGTGTCTTCTCCGGCAACCAGGGGAGGAAGGTGGTGAGGTGCATGGTGCCCTCGGCGGCCGTGCCCGCCTGGGCGATGATCTGGTCGGGGTTTTGCGAGCCGCCTGTGGTGATGACGCGCTTCTTCAGGCCGATCGCCGACATCTGCTTGAAGAGAAGCACGAGCTGGTCGACCGCGCTGGTGATCATGATGGTGTCGCTGTCGGAGGCCTTCAGCTTGGCGAGCTGGGCGCTCATGTCCTGCGCGCCCTGGTCCATGGTCTCGACGAAGCCGACCTGAACGCCCTTCTCCTTGAGCATCTTGCCGAAATCGGCCGCCGCGCCACGGCCGAAATCGTTGTTGAGCACCAGGAAGTCGACCTTCTTCAGCCCGAGCTTGGCGACCGTCGGCGCGAAGGTCTCGGCCTCCAGCGCGGAGGGCGGCGAGATGCGGAAGACGTAAGGATTGCCCGAGGTGGTGATCTTGCCCGACGAGGAGGTCTCGACCAGCATCGGCACCTCGTAATCGGCGAGCTTGGGCATCACCGCCAGCGTCAGGCTCGATCCCCAGGCGCCCATCATCACCGGGGTCTTGTCGCTGGTGATCAGCTTCTCGGCCACCGCCGCGGCCTCGGTGGGATTGCTCTTGTTGTCCTCGACGACGAGTTCGAGCTTCTTGCCGAGCACGCCGCCCTTCGCATTGATCTCGTCGGCGGCGATCCTGGCACCGTTGACCACGTAGGTGCCTGAGGCGGCGAAGGCGCCGGTGAGCGGCTCGTTGACGCCGATGCGGATCGTGTCCGCATGCGCCGTCGTCGCGAGGGCCAGCAGGATCGCGGTGGTGAGGGTGAACCTGCTCGGCATTGCGTGTCTCCGGTGGGGCGGGGTGGGGCGCGGGATGAGGTCAGGAGCGGCCGAGCCACGCCGCGATGCGAGCGCGGACGAGGCCGAGGAGGAGGCGAAGGGGATTGAGGCCAGAGGCCGGGGGAGCGATGCCCGAGAGGCATGCATCGAGGTTGCGCGCGAAATCCGCCGCGATGCGGCCCGCGAGATCGCGAACGAGTCCGGGCCGGCCGAACTGGGCGAGCGGACCGGTCAAGGTATAGCCGACGTCCAGGGTGACCCGGGCCGTGCCGGGTGCCTCGCCAGGAGCGACGCGGTAGCGGATCTCGCCTTCGGTGGCCGAGCGCCCACCGGCATCGCTGCCGGCCCCGCGCACGCGCCCGCTGAGCGCCGCCTCGTCCCGCTCGATCCGGGCACGCCCTCGGAAGGTCGCGGCGATCGGCCCGATCCGCACCTGCAGGCCACCCTCGGCCATGTCGGGTGCGGGCTTTCCGGTCAGCACGGCGCCGGGCAGGCAGGCGGCCACAGCCTTGATGTCGCCGAGGAGCGCGAAGACCGCGTCCGGCGGATGGACGAAGTCGATCGCTTGCGTGAAGCGGTGGGCCGGCTCGAAGGCGCCGGCAAGGTCTTGCGACATGGCGGGTGCGAGCGAAGCCGGCCGCTCCGCCAGCGGCCGAAGGGGCGCGGCGACCGCCTCGCCGATGCGGGCGCCGACAGGACCGAGGGCGCGCGCCGCGCCAGCCTCGGGGGCAATACCGCCCGCGCGCCGCGCCGCGATCACACTCATCACCGCCCGGACGATGCCCGCATAGCCGGTGCAGCGGCAGAGATTGCCCGAGAGGCCGATGCGGATTCGCCGCTCGTCGGCATCGGGCAGGCGCAGGACGAGGTCGCGCGCGGCCACCAGCATGCCGGGGGTGCAGTAGCCGCACTGAAGGGCATGCTCGCGGTTGAAGGCGGCACGAAGCTCCGCCGCGACCGGATCGTCGTCGAGGCCCTCGATCGTCGTCACCGAGGCGCCCGCGCAGGCGCCAGCGAAGGTGAGGCAGGCCCGCGCCGGCTCGCCGTCGAGGAGAACTGTGCAGGCGCCGCAAACGCCGTGCTCGCAGCCGAGATGGGTCCCTGTGAGGTCGAGGTGCTCGCGCAGGACATCGCCGAGATGGCTCCTCGGCTCGGCCTCGATCCGCCGAAACCGACCGTTCACCGTCAGCGAAAGGGCGATTCGGCCCGCCGCAGGTTCTGCCAGCCCGGCGCTCATGCGGCCTCCGGCAGAAGCGACCGAACGGGTCTGGCCGCCTGCGCCACCGCGCGGGCCAGCACCGTGACGTGGATGTGGCGGTCCACCGGGTCCGTCATGCCGGAAGCAGCGAGGACGGAATCGGCGGTTCGCGCATCGAAGCACGTGGCGAAGTCGGGTCCGATGCGGCCGCCGAAGAGCGGACTGGCGTCGGCAAGGAGCAGGGGTGGCCCTTCGACGGCACCGATCACGGCGCGGCAACGACCGGCTTCGGGTTCGAGCCGCACGGCCGCGATGGCATGAGCGAACTCGCCGATCTTGGCGCAGTGCTTGACGTAGCCCCAGGCGGCGCCCTCCGGCATCGCCGGTATGCGGATGGCGACCAGCATCTCGCCGGGGCTCAGCGCGACGTCGAGCGCACCGGTGACGAAACGCTCGACCGGCATGGTGCGGCGACCGTTCCGGCCGGCGATCTCGACCTCGGCTCCGAGGGCGGTCAACGCGCTCAACCAATCGGCGGCGGGGTCGGCGTGGACGAGGCTGCCGCCGATCGTGCCGCGGTTGCGCACCGGCCGGTAGGCGATGGCGGCGGCGACCCGCTGCAAGGCGCCGCCGGTGAGGTCTGGCACGCGTCCGTCCTCGATATCGGCATGCGTCACGCAGGCGCCCAGAACGAGGACGTTGTCCTCGACCCTTGCCTGGCGCAATTCCGCAATCCCGGTGATGTCGAGGACGAGGTCCGGCTCGACGAGGCGCAGGTTGAGCATCGGGCCGAGGGACTGGCCGCCGGCGATCAGCTTCACGCTCCCCGGCGCCGTAGCGAGGCGCTCGACGAGCGCGGCCAGATCCGCCGGGCGCTCCCAGGCGAAGGGCGCGGGCTTCATGCGGCTTCCCTCGCGTGGTCGGAGCCAAGACGGGCAGCGAGCACCGCCTCCACGATCCGCCGCGGGGTGATGGGGGAATGCAGCATCTCGACGCCGAGCGGCGCGAGCGCGTCGTTGATCGCGTTGGCGAGCGCGGCCGGCGGAGCGATGGCGCCGCCCTCGCCGATGCCCTTCTGGCCGAAGCGCGTGTAGGGCGAGGGCGTCTCCATGTGGTCAATGCGGGCCATCGGCACCTCCGCCGCGCCGGGCAGCAGATAGTCGGCGAAGGTCGAGGCGAGCGGCTGGCCGCGGGCGTCGAAACGCATCTCCTCGTACAGGGCCGTGCCGACGCCCTGAGCGAGGCCGCCGTAGATCTGGCCGTCCACCACGAGGGGGTTCACCAGGGTGCCGCCATCCTCGACGATGACGTAGTCGAGGATCTCGACCGCCCCGAGATCTGGGTCGACCGCCACCAATGCGGCATGCGCCGCGTAGGAGAAGGTGCCGGAATCGCGCCGCGGCTTGTATCCGGCGGTGACTTCGAGGCCGCCCGGATCGGTATCGGGCGCCAGATCCTGCGGGCGCCGGTACCAGGTGCGCGCGATGGTCTCCAGCGGCACGTCGCCGGAGGGTCCGACCACGTGTCCGCCCTCGAAGCGGCACTCGTCAGGCCGAGCCTGAAGCAGGTGGGCGCCGATCCGTACCGCGCGGTCGCGCAGAGCCTCGCAGGCCGCCGCCACCGCGCCGCCGGCCATCACCATGACCCGCGAGCCCCAGGAGCCGGTGGAATAGGGCGTCATCGCCGTATCGCCGTGGACGAGGCGGGTGCGCGCCACCGGAATGCCGAGGATCTCATGGGCGACCTGAGCCAGCGTCGTCTCCAGGCCCTGGCCGTGCGAATGTGCGCCGATCCTGAGTTCGAGGCCGCCATCCGGGGTGAGGCGGGCGCTCGCCTGCTCGTGGCCCGGCACCATCGGGATGCCCCAGCCGGAATAGACGGACGTCCCGTGCGCCGCTTGCTCACAGTAGATCGCCAATCCGAGGCCGATCCGACGGCCATCCGGCTCAAGGCCGCGCTGGCGGGCGCGAACCGCCTCGGCGTCGACGGCCTTCAGCGCGCGAGCCAGCGCCTGCGGATAGTCGCCGCTGTCGAAATGCTTCTTGGTGATGTTCTCGAACGGCATCTGGTCCGGCCGGACGAGGTTCTTCTCCCGCACCGTTTCGGGCGAGATACGGGCCTCGCGGGCGACAGCGTCGAGCACGAGTTCAAGGGCGAAGCAGACGCCGGTGCGGGCAACGCCGCGGTAAGGCAGGATCGGGCATTTGTTGGTCGCGACCGACCAGGTGCGGCAGCGATAGGCCGGGAAGTCGTAGGGTCCGGGCAGGATGCTGGCGACCTGCGCGGCTTCGAGGCAGGCCGAGAACGGGTAGGCGGAATAGGCACCGGAATCGACGATCGCCTCGCAATCGATGCCGCGCAACCGGCCGTCGCGCTCGGCATAGGCGGTGATGCGGTAATGGTGCTCGCGGCAATTGGCGTTGGCGGTGAGGTGCTCGCGCCGGTCCTCCAGCCACCGGACAGGATGCCCGAGCCGCAGGGCGAGCCAGGACAGGGCCACGTCCTCGGGCAACAGGATCGCCTTGTAGCCGAAGCCGCCGCCGACATCGGGCGAGACGATGCGGATGCGGCCCTGCTCGATGCCGAGACATTCCGAGAGGCCGTTGCGCACGATATGAGGCATCTGGCTCGCGGTGTGGACGACGAGCTGGTCGAGGCGGTGGTCGAGATGCACCACCGTGCCGCGGCCCTCGATCGGTGCCATGCATTGCCGGCCCGTCGAGATGGTGCGGCTCACCGTGATCGGCGCATCGAGGGCGGATGCGATGTCGATGTCGACCAGCGTCTCCAGGAAGACGTTGTCGCCCCAATGCTCGTGGACGAGGGCAGAGCCCGGCTCGCGTGCGGCCAGCATGTCGTGCACGGCCGGCAGCTCCTCGAGATCGAGGACCACGGATGCGGCGATATCCTCGGCCTCGGCTCGGGTCGGGGCGACGCACATGGCGACGAGCTCGCCGACCTGCCGCACCTTGCCGATGGCCAGAACCGGCTGCTCGGAGGCCTTGAAGCCAGGGAGCCCCGAGACCGCGCGGATCGGCAGGACGCCGTCGAGGTCGGCCGCGGTGAAGACCCGATCGCGATAGGCGTCCGGCACATGGATCGCGCGGATTCGAGCATGGGCGAGGGGGCTGCGGACGAAGGCGACGTCCTGCATGCCGGGCAGGCGAATGTCGCCGACATATTGTCCGCGCCCCCGCATCAGGCGATCGTCCTCCTTGCGGGGGAGCGGGGCGCCGACGCCCTCGGCGCTCATCGGGCGCCTCCGAGGAGGTCCTGAGCGGCGCGGACGAGCAGGCCGTCGTGCCTTCGGAACTCGTCGAGGATCGAGAAATGGTCGGCGCCCGGTACCGGCAGCAGGGCGCCGGAGGCATGGGCGGCGCTGCGCGAGGCGTGGAGATTGCGCCCGTCATGGACGAGGGCGGGAAGCTCGCGGCTTCCATAGGCGATCGTCATGGGCTTCTGAACGACGGGGAGCCGCAGCGGCGAGAGGGTCTCGATCTCCGCGTCGGTGAGCTTGAGCTTCTCGTTCAGGTAGGTCTCGCGGATCGGCGCGAGGTCGTAGACGCCCGAGATCGCGAGGGCCGCCGTCACCGCCCGGTGCCCCAGATGAAGCGCGGCGAGCTGTGCCCCCGCCGACCAGCCGGCGAGGACGATGGAGCCGCCGATCCGGTGCTTGGCACCGTGCTCGGCGAGCCAGTCGAGGGCGGTGCCGATCTCCCCGACGATGGCCCCGAGGCTGGCATCCGGCGCCAGCGTGTAGCCCGGCATCGCCACGGACCAGCCGGCCGCGTTCGGTCCTTCCGCGAAGCAGGCGAAATCGGCCCTGGCGTTGCGCTGCCAGTAGCCGCCATGGACGAAGACGAGGCAGGGCGCGGCGGGATCAGCCGCGGGATAGAGGTCGAACGCTTGGCGGGCGCCCTGACCATAGCGAATGTCGAGGCTGCCAGCATGCGTGGCCCGATAATCGGCAGAGGCCGCGTTGCGTGCGGCGATCTGCGCGGCGCTGTCGGCGACGCTCGCATTGTTGTCGAAGCATGCGCCCCTCGCCGCATGGTCGAGCCGGTCCCAGGCGCGGCGAGGATCGGCTGGCGTCGGGTCGTCGATGACAAAGGCGGGCACCGGTGCCACCTCAGGCCGCGATCGCCTGTGGCAGGATCGGCGAATCGGCCTCGAAGCGCTTGCCCGCGCGGAGGCAGAAGGCAGGGCGCAGCAGGCGCTCGGCCACGACCCTCGTGTCCTCGTTGTCGCGAAGGAGGAAACGGCCGCGATCGTCGTGCAGGACCGAGACGTCGGCCGCAAAGCCGATCGTCAGCGCGCCGATGCG
This sequence comes from Methylobacterium sp., assembly GCF_019745455.1. GTDB lineage: Bacteria > Pseudomonadota > Alphaproteobacteria > Rhizobiales > Beijerinckiaceae > Methylobacterium. Next base: position 133,637 of record NZ_JAIETD010000050.1, on the reverse strand, counting down.
GTCGCTCATGCGCAGCATCTCTGCCGGGTGCGAGGTCACCATCGGCACCACCTCCTCGAACGGGATCCCCAGCGCCATCATCGAGCTCATCGCCTGGGTGAGACTGAAGCGGGCCTGGCCGAGGAAGGGATGGTTCTCGTCGTCGTGGTGCTCGTCGGGGGTTCCGGCGGGTTGGGGCACCTCGGTGTTGTAGCCGTGCATGTCGGCGCCGAGCGTATAGGGGATCACCCCGGCCGGCAGCGAGGCGCGGGCGACCCGGTAGGAGAAGTGGCTGCCATGGCCGACATCGACCTTCAGCCCCGCATCCATCGCCCGGCGGATGATGTGATGGACTTCGCCCGCCTCGTTGATGAAGCCGCCCGGATGGCGGGTGAACGGGTGGGCCAGCACGTCTCCGGGGCGCAGCAGCGGGATCACCCGTTCGACGATGGTGTCGGCATCTTCGCCATTGGCACCGGATTCCGGCAGGCCCCAGAGCTGGCCGAAATGCACGTAGAGCGGCAGGTCGGCCTGCCGGCTGATCTCGGCGGCCATCTCCATGACCTTGATGCCCCAGCGGGCGAAGCCGCCGATCTCGGCATGGCCCTTGATGCCGCGCACGAGGTCCCGGTTCTCGACGGCCGATTTCACGGTCGCGTCGATGTCGACGCCGTCCGGGCTGTAGAGGTTCGGGTAGAAATGCCCTTCGAGGCCGCCGACGAGATAGGCGGATAGGAAGGCCAGGGCCTGGGTCTCCGCCTTCTCCGCGATGAAGTGGCGAAAGCCCGGCAGCGTCATGCAGGACGCGCCGCCCTGGTCCACCACCGTGGTGACGCCCGAGCGCACGCCGACCATGTCGGCGTTCAGTCCGAAACGGCCTGTGACGTATTGATAGACATGGGCGTGGGTGTCGATCATGCCGGGCAGGACGAGCTTGCCCGAGACGTCGACGACCTCGGCGGCGGCGGAGGGCAGGATCGCCTCCTCGACCGCGGCGATGCGACCGTCGCGAACCGCCACGTCGCGGATGCCATCGATGCCGGAGACGGGGCAGATGACCCGTCCACCGCGCAGGATCAGATCGAAACGGCGATCGTCCATCACTCGGCCCCGTTCTTGCCAAAAGCGCAGTATGCTTCGCATCGACGCAATGCATGCGACGTGCCAGGGCAGGGTTGTTCGACGGTGAGGCTTGATGGAAGAGGTCGCGGCTGCTTCGGCGAAGAGCCTACAGACGGTGGAGGGCCACCAGCCCTGTCAGGAGCCATGGCTCCTCTGGGAGCGACCCGGCTTTCTCGCACGCCGGATGCACCAGATCCATGTGAGCCTGTTCTCGGAGCGTTGTGCCGAATTTCGCATCACGCCGCTGCAATACAGCCTGCTCTCGCAGCTCCGGGAGCTGCGCGAAGCCGACCAGACGACGCTCGCAAACGCGGTGGCCCTCGACCGAACGACGACGACCGGCGCCCTCAAGCGCCTCGCTGGCCGCGGATTGGTCAGCCGATCGATCTCGCCGACCGATCGCCGCGCGCAGGTCTGTCGCCTCACTCCTGCGGGAGAAGCGCTTCACGCCGCGATGGAGGGGGCGGCCCGGGACGCTCACGCCCGGACGGTCGACGCGCTCACGGACGCGGATCGGCACCACCTCATCCGCCTCCTGCAGCAGGTCGTGTCCGGCCATGATCATCGTCATGGCGACGCCGATCTGAGCTAAGCATTCCGGTCGACATACGCACCGGTCAGAGCTCACGAAGGGATCAAGCGGCGACCTGGCTGGCGAACTCGTCGGCCCGACTGATCTCGCACATCGACTGCTCGAGCTTTGCTTCATCGTCGGACTTGCCAAAGGCCTTGGCGCGACCCGCCGCAGTCCCGAACCCGGGAAGGCCGTGATGGGCCATACGCTGATCCTGCGCGACGAGCGTCGCGCCCTTGAGCATGGTGTCCTCCGGCACCGAAACGCTGCCTGCCTGCGCGAGGGGCGCCGATCATTGATCGAGCCCCGAGGATGTGCGGCTCGTGCAAGGGGCGAGGTCCGGTCCCGCATCGGAAGGCGTGCCGTCGTAGCCCTCGAACCAGGCACTCCGCTCGGCCGATCCGGCGGGATAGGGGCAGGCGTCCTTTGGCCGGCCTATCGCGCGAGCGTGAGCGCCCTCAGCTACGGGGTCCTTCGTCTTGGGATGCTGCTTGTCCATGGCCGCCTCCGCGTCGGGACAGGTTCCCGACGACAACGCCGCCAATCGGGGGACAGCCTCATCCCGCTTCTTGCAGCGGAGCGATCAGAAAAGGATGGGCAGGTCCGCCATCCTGGGCGCGGCGCGATCCTTGTCGGAGAGATGCGCCTCGGCCTCCGCCACCGGCCAGACGATGCCGAGACCCGGATCGTTCCACGTGATCGCCCGGTCATGCTCGCGGCTGTAATAGGCGTCGACCTTGTAGGCGATCACCGTGTCGGGCTCGAGGGTGCAGAAGCCGTGGGCGAAGCCGGCCGGCACGAAGAGCTGCTCGCCACCCTCGGCATCGAGACGCACGGCGACATGGCGGCCGAAGGTCGGCGAGTCCCGGCGAATGTCGACGGCGACATCGAGGATGCTGCCCGAGAGCACCCGTACGAGCTTGGCCTGCGCGGCCGGTGCGAGCTGGAAATGCAGGCCCCGGATCGTGCCCTTGGGACCCGAAAAGGACTGGTTGTCCTGGACGAAGCCGTTGGCGATGCCGTTCGCCGCCAGGATATCGGCGCGGAAGGTCTCCGAGAACCAGCCGCGGGCATCGCCGTGGCGGACCGGCACGACGCGCTTGACCGCAGGGATCTCCGTCTCGATCACACGCATTGCTGCCGTCTCCTGAAGGATCGTCCGTCGACCCGGCGCCCGCGCGTTCTGGTGATATCGGGGTGGCTCCGTCAAGGCTGGCGACCTCGCCCCGGGCTCCGGACGGCGACGTATGGAGCACAGGTTGCAAGCCGCTTGCGAGAGCCGTCCGCGCCGCGTTATGCCTTTGATCGGCAAAGCCGAGCCGGCCGCAAAGACGCCGCGTCGGTGCTGTTTGGGAGGAATGATACGTGAGATCGACACGACAGCTGCGTTGGGCCCTAGCTGCCATCGTCTCGGGAGCCCTGATGGCTCCTGCGGCCGCCCTCGCGCAGAAAGGGGCCGACCCCACCGGGACATGGCTCACCGAGAACGGCGACTCGAAGATCAAGATCTCGCGCTGCGGCGGTGGCTATTGCGGCTCCATCGCCAGCACCTCCGGCACGGGCCTCGACGCCAACAACCCGGACGCATCCCTGCGCTCGCGCAGCCTCGTCGGCGTCCGCATCCTGAACGCCACGACGGCGAGCTCCGACGGCTACGAGGGCTCGCTCTACAACCCTAAGGACGGGAAGACCTATTCCGGATCGCTCAAGGTCAAGGGACCGAACGCCGTCGAGGTCGCCGGCTGCGTCATGGGCGTATTCTGCAAGCGTCAGACCTGGTCGCGGGTGAACTGATCCTGTTCCGAGACCTCGGACCGGGACCGGTCCGAGGTCTCGCCCTACGTGCCAGCGGCCAGGGCCGCCGCGATCGCATCGAGGGCTGCGGCAGCACCGGCGCCGTTCGGACCGCCAGCCTGGGCCATGTCGCGGCGTCCGCCCCCGCCCTTGCCGCCGAGATGGTCGGCGCCGGCACGAACCAGCGCCACGGCGTCGTGACGACCCGTCAGGTCATCGGTCACGCCCACGACGAGACCGGCCTTGCCGTCGGCGGAGATGCCCGCCAGGGCAACGATGCCCGAGCCGAGGCGGGTCTTGCCCTCGTCGGCGAGGCTCTTGAGATCGCGAAGCTCGACGCCCTCGACGACCCGGGCCAGCAGCTTCACGCCGCCGACCTCGCGGATTTCATCTCCGCCGCCAGCACCGCCTCCGCCCATCGCCAGCTTCTTGCGGGCGTCGGTCAATTCGCGCTCCAGGCGGCGGCGCTCCTCGATCAGGTTGGCGAGACGCTCGGGCGCGTCCGAGACCGGCGCCTTGAGAAGGCCGGCGATTTGACTCAGCGTCCGGCTCTCCTGAGCCCGGTGGCGGCGGGCGGCATCGGCGGTCATGGCCTCGATCCGGCGCACGCCGGCTCCCACCGCGCTCTCGCCCACCACGGTGATCACGCCGATATCGCCGGTGCGCGCCGCATGGGTGCCGCCGCACAATTCGATCGAGAAGGCCGGCAGGCGGCCGCCCGCCGCCGGGCTGCCTTCATCGGAGACGGGCAGGCCCATCGAGACGACGCGGACCTCGTCGCCGTATTTTTCACCGAAGAGCGCGCGGGCGCCGGAGGCGACCGCCTCGTCCTGCGCCATCAGCTTCGTCACGACCGGGGTATTCTGCAGAAGGACGGCGTTGGCGATGTCCTCCACAGCCCTGACCTCGGCCTCTTCCAGGGGCTTCGGGTGGCTGAAATCGAAGCGCAGGCGCTCGGGGGCCACCAGCGAACCCTTCTGGGCGACATGGTCGCCGAGCACCTGCCGCAGGGCCTCGTGCAGCAAGTGAGTCGCCGAGTGGTTGGCGCGGATCGCAGAGCGGCGCGCATGGTCGACGGCGAGTTCCACCGCCTGGCCCGAGGTCAGGCGCCCCTCCTCGATCGTCACGTGATGGACGAAGAGGTCGCCGAGCTTCTTCTCGGTGGCGCTCACGCGGGCCTTCAAGCCGGCGGCAGCGATCGTCCCGGTATCGCCGACCTGGCCGCCGGATTCGGCGTAGAACGGCGTCTGGTTGAGGAGGACGAGCCCGGTCTCGCCGGCGACCAGCGTCTCGACCTCGGCGCCCTCGCGCAGGAGCGCGGTGACGATGCCCTCGGCGGATTCGGTCTCGTAACCGAGGAACTCGCTGGCGCCGACGCGCTCCCTCACTCCGTACCAGACCGTCTCGGTGGCAGCCTCGCCGGAGCCTACCCAAGCGGCGCGAGCAGCCTTGCGCTGGCGCTCCATCGCCTGGCCGAAGACCTCCGTATCGACGCCGATGCCGCGGGCCTTCAGGGCGTCCTGCGTCAGGTCGAGGGGGAAGCCGTAGGTGTCGTAGAGGGTGAAGGCGGTCTCGCCCGACAGGTTCTGGCCGGCCGACAGACCCTTGGTCTCGTCGTCCAGGATGGCGAGGCCGCGCTCCAGCGTGCGGCGGAAGCGGGTCTCTTCGAGGCGCAGGGTCTCGGTGATCAGACCTTCGGCGCGGACGAGCTCGGGATAGGCCTGGCCCATCTCGCGCAGCAAGGTCGGCACGAGGCGGAACATCACAGGCTCGCGCGAGCCCAGCAATTCGAGATGGCGCATGGCCCGTCGCATGATCCGGCGCAGGACGTAGCCGCGGCCCTCGTTGCCCGGCAGCACGCCGTCGGCGACGAGGAAGGCGGAGGCGCGCAGGTGGTCGGCGATGACCCGGTAGGAGGCGCGGGTGCCGGCTTCGGGCGGGCGCCCGACCGCGTGGGCGACGGCGTCGATCAGCGCCCGGAACAGGTCGGTGTCGTAGTTGCTGGTCACGCCCTGGAGGATGGCGGCCATCCGCTCCAGGCCCATGCCGGTATCGATCGAGGGGCGCGGCAGGGCGAGGCGGTTGCCCGGCTCGACCTGCTCGTATTGCATGAAGACGAGGTTCCAGAATTCGAGGAAGCGGTCGCCGTCCTCGTCCGGGCTGCCGGGAGGGCCACCCTGCAGGCCCGGTCCCTGGTCGATGAAGATTTCCGAGCAGGGGCCGCAGGGGCCGGTATCGCCCATCTGCCAGAAATTGTCGGAGGTGCCGATGCGGATGATCTTGTCGTCGGAGAAGCCGGCGATCCGGCGCCAGAGCCCGGCGGCCTCGTCGTCGTCGGCATAGACCGTCACCAGCAGACGGTCCTTCGATAGGCCGAATTCCTTGGTGATCAGGTTCCAGGCGAGTTCGATCGCCTCAGCCTTGAAGTAGTCGCCGAAGGAGAAGTTGCCGAGCATCTCGAAGAAAGTGTGGTGACGCGCGGTGTAGCCGACATTGTCCAGGTCATTGTGCTTGCCGCCGGCGCGCACGCATTTCTGGGCCGTCGTCGCACGGCTGTAGGGTCGCTTCTCGACGCCGGTGAACACGTTCTTGAATTGCACCATCCCGGCATTGGTGAACATCAGCGTCGGGTCGTTGCGCGGCACGAGCGAGGAGGACGGCAGGGGCTCGTGCCCCGCCTTGGCGAAGTAGTCGAGGAAGGTCGACCGGATCTCGTTAACGCCGCTCATCGCAAATTGACTCTTGGCCTTTAGTCCGCACGGGGATTTCGCGCCGGTTCGGGGGATCAGGGCAACGTGCCGCGCTGAGGCCCTCTTAGGGATCAAGTCGAGCCGAGTCACGCCTTGTGCGCGAGGGGTTTCGGGATCTGCGGCTTCGCTTCAGGCGACGCTCGGGTTAGGAAGCGACGACCCGCCAACGATCCTTCTCGAGGCCGCAATCCATGCCCGTCGAAATTCGCCTTCTCGCCTGGTCCTGCCTGCTCGGCCTCGTCCACATCATCGCGGCCTCGATGAGCGGCGTGCAGCAGCGCGGCGGGTTCGCCTGGGCCGCCGGGAATCGCGAGGGGCGAACGCCCGAAGTGACCGGGGCGGCCTCCCGGCTGGAGAAGGCTTCCAAGAACTTCTTCGAGACCTTTCCGATCTTCGCGGCGCTGGTCCTCGCCTGCGTCGCGCTGGGCCGGCACAACACCGCCGTCGTCATCGGTGCCCACATCTATTTCTGGTCTCGCCTCGCCTACCTGCCGATCTACGGCTTTGGCGTACCGCAGGTGCGCAGCATCATCTGGCTGGTCTCGATCGGCGGTATTCTGCTCGTCATGTGGGGCCTGTTCATCAAGATCCTGCCCTACAGCACCTGAAGGCACCAAAAAAGCCCGCCGCCTTTCGGCAACGGACCTTTCTGAATGGCGGCTTCAGGCGAAGAGATCGAACGTCTTCCCCGTCGTCCGGAGGCGCGTACGGCCTCTGTTTCGTCAGATCGACAGTATCACGCCGGCAGGTCCGGTATCAGGCCTCACCCTCGTCGAGGTCATCCTCGGTGGGCTTGGCGTTCTCAAGGATCTTATCGGCCAGAATTCCGGAATTCTGCCGGATCGCCGCCTCGATCTTGTTGGCGATATCGGGGTTGTCGCGCAGGAAACCCTTGGCGTTCTCGCGGCCCTGGCCGAGGCGCTGGCTCGCATGGGAGAACCAGGCGCCCGACTTCTCGACGATGCCGGCCTTGACCCCGAGATCGACCAGCTCTCCGACTTTCGAGACGCCCTCGCCGAACATGATGTCGAACTCGACCTGCTTGAAGGGCGGGGCGACCTTGTTCTTGACGACCTTGACGCGGACCTGGTTTCCGATGGCCTCGTCCCGATCCTTCAGCGTCGAGATCCGGCGGATGTCGAGGCGCACCGAGGCGTAGAATTTCAGCGCGTTGCCACCCGTCGTGGTCTCAGGCGAGCCGTACATCACGCCGATCTTCATCCGGATCTGGTTGATGAAGATGACCATGCATTTCGAGCGCGAGATCGAGCCGGTGAGCTTGCGCAGGGCCTGGCTCATCAGGCGCGCCTGAAGACCTGGCTGGCTGTCGCCCATCTCGCCCTCGATCTCGGCCCGCGGCGTCAGGGCCGCCACCGAATCGACCACCAGCACGTCGATGGCGCCGGAGCGCACCAGCGTATCGGTGATCTCCAGGGCCTGCTCGCCGGTATCGGGCTGCGAGATCAGGAGGTCGTCGAGCTGGACGCCGAGCTTCCGCGCATAGACCGGGTCGAGGGCATGCTCGGCATCGACGAAGGCGCAGACGCCACCCTTCTTCTGGGCCTCGGCGATCGTGTGGAGGGCGAGCGTCGTCTTGCCCGAGGATTCAGGACCGTAGATCTCGATGACGCGCCCGCGCGGCAGGCCGCCGACGCCGAGGGCGATGTCGAGCCCGAGGGAACCCGTCGAGACGGTCTCGACCTCCGCGACCTTGTCGTTCTTGCCCAGCCGCATGATCGAGCCTTTGCCGAAGGCGCGTTCGATCTGGGACAAGGCGGCATCGATCGCCTTGGCCTTGTCTTTGTCCACCATCGTGGGTTCCACCATCTTCAGCGCGGGCTGGGCCATTCGTCGGCATCCTTATGCAGGGGGCGGGCGCGGGGCTCAAGGCGCCGCTGCTGACGATTTTGTACCTGTTTTGTTCTCAACTGGCAAGCGTGTTCTCCGCGAGCCAGCACCATCCCCTCACTGGGCGATGATCTCTTTCACCGTCTCGACGAGTTGCTTCAGGCTGAAGGGTTTGGGAAGGAAGTTGAAGGTCTCGCCCTCGGGCAGGTTCTTGCGGAAGGCATCCTCGGCATAGCCCGAGACGAAGATGACCTTGAGGTCCGGCCGGTGCTTGCGGAGCTGGCGCAGCAGGGTCGGGCCGTCCATCTCCGGCATTACCACATCGGAGACGACGAGGTCGATCTCCTGGGTCTCGTCGGCGATGATGCGCAGGGCGTCGAGACCGGAAGCCGCCTCGAGCACCGTGTAGCCGCGGGCCGAGAGCGCGCGCATGTTGACGGCGCGGACTGGATCCTCGTCCTCGACGAGGAGGATCGTGCCCTGCCCGGTATGATCGGTGGAGGGTTTTCGCGCGGGCGGGGGGGGCGTCTCGGACTTCGAGCCTCCGACGGGGGCCGGGAGGTCGAGGTTCCGCGCCTGGGGCAACGTGACCTCCGCCACCGGCTCGGCCGCCGGCTCGTGGCGCGGGAAGTAGATCCGGAAGGCCGTCCCCTCGCCGACGATGGACTGCACGTCGATGGTACCGCCGCTCTGCTTGACGATGCCGAATACCGTCGAGAGGCCGAGGCCCGTGCCCTTGCCGATCTCCTTGGTGGTGAAGAACGGCTCGAAGATCTTCTCCATCACGTCGGGCGGGATGCCCTCGCCGGTATCGAGAACCTCGATCAGCACGTGATCACCGGGCGGCGCCCCGGCGCGGCTCTCCGGGGTCACCTCATCGCGGTGGACGACGTTGGCCGTGCGGATCAGGAGGCGACCGCCCTCAGGCATCGCGTCGCGGGCGTTGACCGCGAGGTTCACGATCACCTGCTCGAACTGGTTGACGTCGGCCTTGATCGGCCAGACGTCGCGCCCGTGCTTGAGGTCGAGGTCGACCCGCTCGCCGAGCAGGCGCTTGAGGAGGAGGGTCAGGTCGGCGAGGGCCTCGCCGACATTCATCACCTCCGGCCGCAGGGTCTGGCGCCGCGAGAACGCGAGGAGCTGACGCACGAGGCTCGCCGCCCGGTTGGCGTTCTGCTTGATCTGCATGATGTCCTGGAAGGCCGGATCGGTCGGCCGATGGCTCGCCAGCAGGAGGTCGGAATAGCCGATGATGGCCTGGAGGACGTTGTTGAAATCGTGGGCGATGCCGCCGGCGAGCTGACCGACTGTGTCCATCTTCTGGGTCTGGGCGACCTGCTGCTCGAGCTGGCGCTGTGCCGTGGTGTCGAGGGCGTAGAGGATGACGCGCTCGCGGTCGGACTGGGCAGCGGCGCGCTCCTGGGCCGCGTCGCGCCCGGCCTCGGGCGGGGACGCGGGTTCGCCTCCGGCCGGGCTGAGCCAGACCCTGGCCGAGCGGTTGCCGGCACCGGCTACCGCGATCTCGATCGGCACCACCTCGGCCATTCCGCTCACCGCCTTGGAGAGGGCGGTCTCCAGCGACGGGCGGTCGCGCTCGGCGAGGCCATCCCAGATCGTCGGCTCGGTCGATCCGTCATGGCCGTCCGGGGCCTGACGCGGCATGCCGCCGAAGAGCCTGGCGAAGGAGGCGTTGGCGCGGGCGATGCGGCCGCCGGCATCAAGGGTGGCAATGGCGATCGGACTGCTGTTGAGGAAGCGCGCGAGGCGCACCTCGGCGGCCCGCTGCGGCTCGTCGCTCTCGGCGCCCGCCGAGCGGTTGAGGACGAAGGTGCGCGAGGGGCCGGGCCTGGCGTCCTGGCCGAAGGCGACGCGGTGATAGAGCCGCGCGGGCAGCGGGTGGCCATTGCGCCGGCGCAGGTCCATGTCGAACCGGTCGGTGCGGACCTCGCCGGGCTGGCCCGCAGCCGAGACCAGGATGTCGGCCCCCGGCGCGATGTCGGCGAGCTGAAGCCCGCCGGAGCCGACTGTGGCGAGGTCGTATCCGAGCCAGGAGGCGAGCGTCGCGTTCATGTAGACGATCGAGCCCGCCGGATCGATCGACAGGAACCCGGCGGGGGCGTGATCGAGGTAGTCGATCGCGTGCTGAAGTTCCTGGAAGACGTTCTCCTGGCGCTCGCGCTCGTGGGTGATGTCGCTCACCACCCAGAGGGAGGCGGACTTGCGCGGGCGCTCGATCGGCCGAACTCCGATGCGGAACCAGGCGAAGCTGCGCCCGACCGCGGTCTCCGGCGGCGGCGAGAGACGGATCTCCTCGACATGGCTGCGCCCGTCGCGCGCGGCCTCGGCTAGGCGGTAGATCGCCTCAGACACCTCCGGTGAGCCGACGAAGACCCGTTCCACCGGCTTGAGGTTGCTGAAGGTGTCGCCGCCCGCGATGCGCAGGTAGGACTCGTTGGCGTAGATGATGCGGCCGCCTTCCTCGACCACGATCGCTCCCTCGGGCGCCGCGTCGACGATGCCCTTGGTGATGTCGTCGCGCCCGCTCTGGCCGCTGAACTGGAGCGCGCCGATCGACAGGGCGAAGAGGAAGAAGACGCCGGCCATCGCGAGGAGCGCAAGGAGCCCGAGGATCAGCGGCTGGGCCTGGTCGCTGGCGACGAAGGACAGGCCGACGGACGCCCCGACGAGGACACCGGCCAGCACCAGCAGCAGGCCGACACGGCCCGGCCGTTCGGACCGATCGATGGAACTCGATGCCGGCGTCGTCGGCCCACTCAACTCAGACATCCGGCGTCAACCCACTCGACCGTCGGCCTTGGGTAGCGCCACGGCCTGCGCCGCCGCAAGGGGGCTTCTCTGCAAGGTGCGGAAATCTCTGGCGAAACGATGAGGGATCACGGGATCGCCATCCACGGCCGCTCATCAGGCGACCCGGCGCCGCAGGCGCATCACGAAGCCGATGACCTCGGCGACCGCCCGATAATGCTCGGCCGGGATCTCGTCGTCGATCTCCACCGTCGCGTGGAGCGCGCGGGCGAGGGGCGGGTTCTCCAACACGGGCACGCCGTGCTCGGCGGCAATGGCGCGGATGCGCAGCGCCAGGCTGTCGACGCCCTTGGCGACGCAGATGGGCGCCGCCATGCCGGCCTCGTAGCGCAGGGCGACGGCGTAGTGGGTCGGGTTCGTGACGACGACGGTCGCCTCCGGCACCGCCGCCATCATCCGCTTCTTGCCGCGCGAGGCCCGGATCTGCCTCATGCGGCCCTTGACCTCGGGATTGCCCTCGCTCTCCTTGTGCTCCTGCTTGATCTCCTCCTTCGACATCATCAGGCGCTTGCGCCAGCGGTGACGCTGGTAGAGCGCGTCGGCCAGCGTGAGGGCGACGTAGAAGGCGAGGACGCCGGCGAGCATCTTGAGGACGAGCGTCAGCACCGCGCCCATCGTCGCGGTCGGGTCGAGCCTGACGAACACCTCGAGCCGATCGCGCTCGCCCCACAGGATGAGCCCCGCCACCGTCCCGACGAGGGTGAGCTTGATCAAGCCCTTCAGGAACTGGACCAGCGCTTCCATGCCGAAGATGCGCTTAATCCCTGACATCGGCGAGATCCGCTCGAATTTCAGGCCGATCGCCTCGGTGCTGAACACGGGCGGGTGCTGGGCGAAGCCCGCCGCCAGTCCGGCGACGACGATGACGCCGGCCGGAACCATCAGCGCCTGCGCCCAGATGAGCAGCCCGCGGATCCCCATGGCCTCGTAGGCCGCGGCGTCCGAGGGGACCGCATGCGCGTTCATCAGGAAGGCGCGCATCGAGGTCAGCATCGCTTGCGCGATCGGCCCCGCCGCGAGCAGCAGCACGAGGGTGAACGCCGACAGGATGAAGAAGGTGCTGATCTCAGGGCTGTTGGGGACGTTGCCCTGCTCGATCGCCTTCTCGATCCGTCTCGGGGTCGGGTCTTCTGTCTTGTCTTCCTGCTCTGCACCCTCGGCCACGGATCAGGCTCCACTGTCCAGGCGAGGCAGCGCCAGGAAAGGCAGCGCCAGGATAGTCATCGCCCGGTGAGTTCGCCGAGGTAGCGGCCGATATCGTCGAGGAAGACACCCATCATCACGCCGAGGCTGCCGAACAGCACCACCATGCCGATCAGCACCGAAGCCGGAACCGCGACGAAGAACACCTGCATCTGCGGCATCAGCCGCGATATCACACCGAGGCCGAAATTGAACAGGATGCCGAAGGCGATGAAGGGCGCCGAGATCTGCACCGCGAGGCTGAAGCCGCGCGCCACCGCCTTGAGGGCGAGCTGAGCGGCCTCCCCCATCCCCGGAACCCCGACGGGTGGAAGCAAGATGTAGCTGCGCCCGACGGCGTCGAGGGCGAGATGATGCAGGTCGGTGGCGAGGATCAGGGTGATGCCGAGAAGCTGGAGGAAGTTGCCGAGCGCCGCCTGCTGCCCGCCCTGCGTCGGGTCCACGGTCATGGCGTAGGACAGTCCGAGCTGCTGCGACAGGATCAGGCCGGCGGTCTGCAGGGCGGCGAGCACCATCCTGACCGTCAGACCGAGCATGAGGCCGATCAGCAATTCGCCGATGAGGAGCGTGATGAGGTCCGTGCCGCCGAGCGCCCCGCCCTCCATCGGCAACAAGGGACGCACCATCGGAAACAGGATCAGGCTCACGAGCAGCGCGAAGGCGAGCCGGATCCGCGGCGACACCATGTTCTCGCCCAGGCCCGGCATCAGCATGATCAGCGTACCCACCCGTGCGAAGACGAGGAGGTAAGCCGCCGCGATACCGGGCAGGAGGAGATTCATGCCCGCTCATAGCACGCGGCTCAGCTTCCGGCGACGATGCGGGCGGCGATGCGGGTCATGTAGCCGGCGAGCGCATCGCCCATGAAGGGCAGCATCAGGAGCAGGGCCGCGAACACGGCGACGATCTTGGGCACGTAGATGAGGGTCTGTTCCTGGATCTGGGTCAGGGCCTGAAGCAGCGACACGACGAGGCCGACCGCGAGGGCGACCAGCATCAGCGGGCCCGCCACCTTGAGGAAGACGAAGATCCCGTCGCGCGCGACGTCGAGGATGGCGAGGCCGGTCATGGAGCTGGTTTCGTTTCGCTGTGAGGTTGGTTGCGAGAGCGCCGGAATCGGCCGTGCCGCCCTCCCCGTCATTCCGGGGCGCCGCGGGCGTACCCGGAATGACGGGGTCAGGACGACTATCCGACAATGCTAGATCTGCATCCGCATGATCTCCTCGTAGGCGGAGATCACCCGATCGCGGACGGCGACGAGGGTCTGGAGCGCGGTCTCGCTCTCGGCCACCGCGGTAACCACGTCGACGACGTTGGCCTTGCCGCCGGCGACGGCCAGCGCCTGGGCGTCGGCCTTGGCGCCCGCATCGCCGACCCTGTCCATGGCCGAGGACAGGAGCGCGGAGAATCCGCCCTCCGCACCGGAGGCCGGAGCGACCTTGGGCATCCCTCCCTTGGGAGCCCCGATGTTCTGGATGGCGGCGTAGGCACCGGCCGCGAAGGCGTTGCTGGGCATCGGGGCGGACTTTCAGGGAGGGCGGTGACGGCCGGATCAGGCCTTGAGGATCTCGAGGGTCTTGGAGATCATCCGGCGGGTCGCCGTGATCATGTTGAGGTTGGCCTCGTAGGAGCGCTGGGCCTCGCGCATATCCATGTTCTCGATCAGCCCGTTGACGTTCGGCATCCGGATCTCGCCGCGCGCGTTGGCGGCCGGGTTGCCCGGATCGTACTTGGTCCGGAACGGGGCGGTGTCGCGCTGGACCCGGCCGGCCTCGATCACGGTCGCGCCGGTCTCGCGGTCGACCTGCTGGCGGAAGGTCGGGATCTTGCGGCGATAGGGTTCGGCACCCGGCGACGACGGGGCGGAATCGGCGTTGGCGATGTTCTCGGAGATGACCCGCATCCGGCTCGATTGGGCCTTCAGGCCCGAGGCAGCGACGGTCAGGGATTTCAGGAAGTCCACGGCGCGGTCTCCATCCGGTCAGTGCGGGTTGCGATCAGCGCTTGCCGATGGCGATCTTCAGGGTCTCCATGCTCTTCTGGTAGAGCGTGGCGGCCAGCTGGTAATCGGCTTGGTTCTCGCCGGCCTTCATCATCTCCTCCTCGAGGTTGACGCCGTTGCCGCTCGGGCGGATCTCGAAACCCTTGAAACGGCGCGGATCGGCGCCGGGACCCTCGGGACCGCCGCCGACCGCCATATGGGACGAGCTGGTCTGGGCGAGCCCGACGCTTCCGGCGATCGCCCCTTCCGGCTGCGCGAGGCCGCCGCCGCGCCGGCCGAGATCCGGGGCGGCGAGGTCGCGCGGCTTGAACCCCGGCAGGTCGGCATTGGCGACGTTCTCGGCGAGGAGCTTCTGCCGGGTCTGATGCCACTGCATCCGGGTCCGAAGCATGCCGAGGATGGGGAGGTCTGTGACGGACACGGCGATGAGCCTTCCGCGCACCCTGGTCCGGGTTCGACGCGATGGGCAAAATCTGCCGCCCTCATGGTTAACGGGCGGTTAAGCGACCGAGATTCAACTTGGATACCGGATCGCCGCACTTCCCTGTTAACGAAGTCTTAACGTTATTGCCCGGCCCCCGAGCGATCGTGATACTGGATTGGCGGTGTTGCGTCGGGCTGCCAAGCCCTCCCAGCGAAAGTGACTGGTGTTGTCAGCGTTCTTCGGTTCGGACGGGTCGTTCCTCACACAGTTCGCCATCATCTTTGTGGTGATCTTCGCCGTGCTCGCGGCCATCGTCCTGTTGGTCCGCCGCTTTACCAGGGGCGGCCTGTCGGATGCCGCGAAGACCGGCTCGCGCGGGCGCCAGCCTCGGCTCGGCATCGTCGACGTCTACGAACTCGACCGCCAGCGCCAGTTGATCCTGCTTCGGCGGGACAACGTCGAGCATTTGTTGCTCGTCGGCGGCCCGAACGACGTGGTGATCGAGCGCAACATCAGCCGCGGCAATCACCTGAGACTCGCGAATGACGGGACCGGACGGGACGAGGAGGACGAACCGGCGCCTACGTTTGCCGAACCGGCACTTGCGCCTCCGCCCGAGCCGATCTTCCCGCCGAGAGAGCCGGCACCGGCTCTGCGCACGTCGATCGTGCCGGACCTGAAGGCCGAGCGTCGGCCCGTTAGCGAGCCGAGCCTGGCCGAGCCGGAATCCGTCGAGCCGCCATCAGTGGAGCCGAAACCGCCTGCGCCGTTCTTCCTCTCCCCCCCCGTTCTCCGTCCGGACCGCGACGCGGCATCTTCGCCGCAACCCTCCGCTGAGCCGCCGTCCCCACGCAAGGAAAACGCGTCCATTCCGGCGCGCATCCTCCGCCGGACGCCGCCTCCCCTGGTGAACCCGAAACCCGACGTGGCTTCGGAGCGCGGCCGCGCGCAGGAGACGCCGATCCCGGTGATCCCGGAAGCACCGGAAACCTCTCCATCGGTTTCCCTTCCTCCGGTCATCGCGCCCTCGATCTCGACGCCGCCTGCCCCGACGGCGCCGGCTCCCGCATCCACACGGCCCGTGGCCGTCGAGCAGCCCGATTTCGAAGCAGCCTTCGCCGCAGCCCTGACGCCTCCCGCCGCCCCATCGAGTGTGGCGGCAGCGCCGGAGCCCCAGCCGGCCGCCAAGGTCGACGCCGCGCTCCTCTCGGATATGGCACGCCAGCTCGAGGAAGCGTTGCGGCGCCCTGCCTCGGAAGCGACGACCGCACCAGTGCCCTTCTCCGCGAGCTTTGCCGAAACCTCCACCACGGAGGTCGTGACGGAACCGGCCCCATCTGCCGCGATCCCGGCCGAGCCGGAGCCTGCCCCAATCGTGGAGGCGACGGATCACCAGGATCCCGAGCCCACATCGAATCCCGAGCTGACGTCGCAACCCGAAACCAGGTCGGATGCCGAAGCCACGACGGATCCGATCGCGGCGGCGATGGCGAGCGTCGCCGAGCCCGTGACGGAAGAGCCGGTGGCTAAGGAGCCGGCGACGGAGGGGGATGGCCTTTTCGAGGAGCCCGCTACCCCTGCCGCACAGGCCAAGCCGGAGCCGCCTGCGCCCCCGCAGCCGGAACCCGCCAAACCTGCGAGCCCGGCAACCAGCAATCCATTCTCGGTCGAGGAGATCGAGGCCGAGTTCGCAAGGTTGCTCGGCCGGCCGCTGGAGCGCCCGCTCGACCGCAAGAATTGAACATTCCTGGACGTGGACCCTGCCGTCATTAGGCGAACGGAGTGCCGGGAAAAGCACGCCTTCGGAGTTAGACGGTCAGGGAGGCCCTCGGCGCTTGCGCCGAGGGCGGGGCCGACGCAGGTTGCCGGAGCGATGACCCGCGATCGTTTCCCTACCCCGCCTTCGTTCGAGCGCGAGACCGGCCCCTTGCCTCGCCGCTGGGCAGGGCACGTTCTCGGCGCGATTCTGGTTCTTGGGCTCGCCACGGTTCCGGCAGGTGCGCAGAGC
Organism: Methylobacterium sp.; assembly: GCF_019745455.1. Taxonomy (GTDB): domain Bacteria; phylum Pseudomonadota; class Alphaproteobacteria; order Rhizobiales; family Beijerinckiaceae; genus Methylobacterium. The sequence continues at coordinate 117,107 of NZ_JAIETD010000050.1, read as the reverse complement.
GTCTCTGTGGATCTCGGCGCCGGGGGCGTCACGGAGCGGGCTTTGCAGCTCGTTGCGCTCATCACGGTCCTGGCGCTCGCGCCCTCCGTGCTCGTGATGGCAACCTCATTCACCCGGATCGTCGTCGTCCTGTCGATCCTCCGGTCGGCCCTCGGCACGCAGACCGCTCCGCCCAATACCGTGATCGTCAGCCTCGCCCTGTTCCTCACCGCCTTCGTCATGGCGCCGGTGGGCAAGGAGGCCTACCGCAACGGGATCGAGCCTCTGCTCGCGGGTCAGATCACGCAAGGCGTCGCCTTCGAGCGGGCCTCGGCTCCGTTCAAGACGTTCATGCTCAAGAACGTCCGCGAGAAGGACCTCAAGCTCTTCCTCGACCTTGGCAAGATCCCGACCCCGTCCGGCCCCGAGGCGCTCGGGCTCGAAGTGCTGACGCCGGCCTTCATGATCTCGGAGCTGCGCCGCGCCTTCGAGATCGGGTTCCTGCTGTTCATCCCGTTCCTCGTGATCGACCTTGTCGTCGCCTCGATCCTGATGGCGGTGGGCATGATGATGGTGCCGCCCGCCACCGTCGCGTTGCCGTTCAAGCTGATCTTCTTCGTGCTGGTCGACGGCTGGACCCTGGTGGCTGGCTCGCTGGTGCAGAGCTACGGCACCTAGCCGGCATCTCAGCCCGGTGGCTGAGCGGGCGTTTCCCCCTGCGCCGCGGCGCTCGCTCCGGGCTCGCCTTCGCGCGTGCCGCGCGCCGGCACCGCGCTGTCGGGGTAGCGCTTGCGGTACTCCTTGAGGAAGGCCTGGAGCGTCTCGGCGTTGGTCGCCTTCTGGGCGACCTCACGGAAGCCTGCGCTGCGCACGGCATTGGGCTGCACCAGCAGCGCGAAGGTGCGGGCATCGACGCTCTCGGCCATGGGACCGGCGAACTTGGCGCGCAGGCGCTCGACAGCGAGGGTCTCGCCAGCGAGGCCGTAAGCGATAGCGGCGCGGATCACGTCGGCGCGGGCCGCGTCGTCAAGGGGCGCACGCGAGCGCCAAGCCTCGCCGACCATGGCCTCGTGCGCCTCCCCGGCATCGCGCCAGCGCCGGCCGCTCCAGAGAATGTCGGCGCGCAGGCGCAGGGCGTCGGCTCCGATCTCGCCCTCGATGGTCTCGAGGGCGAGATCCGTGCGCGACAGGTCGGACAGGGATCGCGCGCGCAGCATCGCGCGGGCTCGGCGCAGCTCATCGGGAAGTTCCGGCACGTAGGTGGCGTCGATCACCTGGAGGGCGAGGAGAGGCTTCTCGTCCATGATCCGGATCGCCGCGAGGCGCGCCGCAACGCCGGCCCGGGCCGGTCCCGCCAAGCGATGGTCGATCTGATGCTGCAGCAGCTCACCGGCGGAATCGAGGAGATCGAGCTGGACCAAGCGGTCCGCGAGGCGGCGCACGATCTCGTCGCCGCGCCGGCCGATGGGCGCGAACTCCTTGAAGTCGAAATACAGCGCCACGGCCTCGACACCGGAGAGGCTGGCCGCCTTGTCACCGAGGAACAGGTCGTCGAACAGCGACTGGGCCGCGTCGTGCAGCGTTCGGGTCACCAGGGAATCCGGTGCGATGCCGTTGGCCCGTCGCGCGGCCAGGAGGGCCTGACGCCATTGCCTGGCCTGGGCGTAGAGCTGACTCAGGGCCGCGATGGTGCGGAACTGTGTCTCGCCGCCGTGCCAGGTGAGGAGGAGCGTCTCCAGCCGCTCGGTGGCCTCGGCGATGGTGAGCTTGCCCAGCACCTGACCGAGGATCGCCGCGCGGAGGGTCGCCTCGGCGGCGATCGGACGGTCGAGGGCGTCGGCGAGGCGTTCGTAGGCGGTGAAGGCTGCAGCAGTCCGGCCGGTGACCTCGTCGACGCGGGCCCGCAGGAGGGCGAGCCTGTCCTGGATCGGACGCTCGTTGGCGCGGGCGGTGGCGGTGGTGATCTGGCGCGAGGCCGTCTCCCAGTCGCCGGTCTCGATGGCGGCCTCGGCAGCGCTGGTCCGGAGCAGGGCCTGAAGGTCGTCGGGATAGCGGTCGAGCACTGCGGCAGCGGCACGGAAGGCGGCGTCCGCCTCCGGCCAACGCTCCGACCTGGTGTCGACGTAGCCGGCCCAGAGCCGTGCCTCCGGGTCACGCCGCAAGGCTTCGGAGGTCAGGCTGCGCCTCGCCTCCGCGTTCCGCCCCATCCGTGCGAGGCCGATGCCCGTGAGCACCGCGACGTCACGCTGACTGGCGAGGACCGGATCCTCGGCGCTCGCCGCGGCAAGCACGCCGAGGGCCTCGGGTTCGAGCCGGTTCGCGAGCATGCTTCTGGCGAGGACGAGGCGCAGCGGCCCTCGGGCAGGCCGAAGGGCGGCCGCAGCGGCCTGGAGCTGGTCGGCGAGCAACTCGCGCACGGAGCCCCGCTGCGCCGCCTCCCAGGGTGCACGATCGACGGCCAGGTCGCTGATCGCCACGACGGCAGGCTCGGCGGATCGTGCCACGCCCGAGAGGGCGATGCCGGCCTCGCGATTGATCGAGACGCCGTCGATGTCGGGGCGCACCAGAAGGTCGTCGGCCTGGGCAAGGACGGCGATGCCCTGGCGGCTCTGCAGCAACTCGAGATCGACGAAGACCTGGCGCTTGGGGATGCTGGCCGGCTGCGGGCCGCGGCCGGTGACCACGGCGATGCGCTCTCCGTCGACGTCGAGCCAGGTGGCGCTTCCCGGGCGCGGCAGGTTGATCGCGAGACTGAGCCGGCCGCTTGCCTCGGGCCTGCGCGTCACCATCAGGCTCTCGCTGGCGGCGAGGTTCTCTCCGGCCACGAGTTCCCAGCCGGTGGGCGCCTCAGGACTTCCGGTAGGGATCAGGTCGAACAGGCGGCCCTGCGGGACCGTGAAGCGGAGGACCGCGATGCCGCCGGTGCGAGAAGGCGGGCCCAGGGGGGCAAAGCCCGTGGCCGACTGCGGCAGGCTCACGGGCTCGGCCGTCTCGAAGACGAGCGTTGCGATGCCGGCCCGCTCGAATAACGCAGCCGGCGGCTGGACCTTGAACGGGAAGGGGATGCCCGGTCCCTCGGGACGGACGATGGTGACGGCCGGCGTCTCGCGAGCCGGCGCCGGCTCGGAAGGCTTCATTTCCTCCCTTTGCCGAGGCGCCGAGGCCTCCTGCGGCCGTGCCATCTGGTCCTTCGCGGCCGGGGCCGTCTTGGCCTCCGCCCCCGGTTTGGCCGGAGGCGGAGGCCTTACGAGGTCGAGCGTCGCACCTTCCTCGTCACGGATCGTCCGCACGAGCCATCCGGCGGCGGGAACGACGCGCAGGCTGGCGCCGGTGGGATCGGCCTCGACGGTGAGGCTCTCGATGGCGGGTTTGATGCGGCCGCGGGTGCCGAGGTCGTCGATGCGCCAGGCTCCGGACACGACGAGGCGGGTCTCCTCGCTTCCCTCTTCGAACCGCGGCACCGCTTCCGGCGGCAGGCGCAGGCTCAGGCGCGTGACCGTCGGCAGATGGGAGATCTCCAGGACGAGCCGCCGGGGCTCCGGCGGCGGCGCGGCGGCGCGAAGGGCCGCCTCCGCGGCCTTGGTGCGCCGGAACAACTCGGCCACCGTCTCGGGGGGCAGCGGCGGCGGGAGACCAGTCCAAGTCTCTGCGAGAAGATCGATGAAGACCTGCTCGCCTGCTGTCTGGGTATTGAGACGATAGGGGCGCTGCAGGGCGATGCGCATGCCCGTTCCGTCGGGATCGCGGCGCACGGCGGACACGTAGTCCGGCATCTCGAGGGCGAGCCGCTCGGGACCGGACGGGCTCGCTTCGCCGTAACGCACCACCATCACCGAACCCGAGATGGTCGCCTTCACCGCCACCTGCCCGTCGAAGGTCAGCACGATTCGGCCGTAGCCGCCGCCCTGCATGCCCTTGACGGTGAGGAGCTTGGCGGCTTGAGCCTCGCCGCCAAAGAACTGGCCGCCGGGAAACAGGGCGGCGAGAACCGCCAGGAGGATGATGGCGCGAAGCCCCCCCCATCCTGTCGCGATTCCGGCACCGAGACCCATCGCTGAACGCCAAACCCGACGGCGGCGCTCCTCCAATCTTGGAGAATCGCCGCCTTACGCCACACTGAGGAGGCACTCTCCCCGATCGAGGCTAACGGGCGCTTAATGGGGTCGCATGGAGGGGATCAGCGCCGGCCGATCAGCCCCGGTAGCGTCTTGCCGGCCTCGCCGAAATTCTCCGCGGCGCGGGCGCAATTGGTCGGGACATCCTTCTGGTAGATCTCGATATAGGTCTTGGTCCGCATGAGGAGGTCGCCCTCGTCGAGGTCGGCAGGGTCGATCCCGAGTCGGGTCACAACCGCCTTCAGACGCTCGCGGTCCGGCTTCATCTCGGGACACGACAGGTCGACGAAGCCTGCGAGGCCGGCGAGCTTGGCGGCGTTGTTCTTCTGCCGCTCGGCCCTCGCCTCGGGCGGCAGCTCGCCGGCCGGCTGGGCGAAGGCGGCCCCTGAGAGAGCCAGGAGAAGGGCGATGGTCGGGATCGGAAGCTTTGTGATGGCCTGTCCTCCTGGCTGGTATTCCACCCGAACCGGCCCGCTCACCCGCCGAAGGCTATAGCCCTGGCGAAGGCCGGGGCGAACCCGCCGAGGGGTACGGTGATCGTGGTCGGCTCCTTCGCATCCTGCCGCATGCCGATGACGCTCAAGGCCTTGGCCGTCTTCATGGCGTCCGTGGCGAGGGTCGGCAAGCTGATCGGCACGAGGCAACCCTCGAGCGTACAGCTGACATAGGGCGCACCCTTGCCGAGGACGGTATCGTCGAGCTTGAAGCTGACGCCTTGCTCGATCAGGAAGCCGAACGGCATCAGGATCAACCCTTCGGCCCGCCCGTCGACGGGGGTTCGGAGCTCGATCGTGAATTCGCGCTTGCCGGTGCGGGCGTTGCCCTGCGCCTGGGTCAGGAGGCACGAGGGCTTCGCTGCCGCGGCATCCTGGCCGGAACCGTCGCCCTGTGCTTGCCGGCTGCAGGTCATGGTCCAGTCGGAGTAGCTTTCGCTCAGTGCGTTGGCGCCCTCGGGCCAGGGCGCACGCGCCGGCGCCGCCGTCTCGGGAACGGGTTTGGGCGTGGCCGCGGGTTTGGGCGGCGGCTTGCGCGGCCGTGGCTTCGGAGCTTCTGCCGCAGGCGGATCAATCGCCTCCTGCGCGGCACCGGGCGCGGCGAGGAGGACGCCCAGAACGAGGGAGGTTGCGACGCGTGCGACGATGCGTGACGGGGCAGTCATGAAATCCCGGCGTTCTATGACGACGAGAGAGCCGCGTAGCCGGACGGGCACGACTCTGCAACCGCGCTCCGGTCCCGCAACCGGCGATAGCTTACTGTAGGACGCGGTTGAGTGAGAGAGACGAAGTCCAGGCGACGCGCGCCGTGTAGAAGATGTCGCCGCACTCGCTGATGATGTCGACGCACCAATTGGCAGTCGCGTCCTTGCAGACCTCGGAGCAGCGCCGGCAAGCCAAAGCAAGCCGGTCGGCGATCGTCACGGCCACGGCGAGATCGGTGGTCTCCAAACCATCGCCATCTGACCAGATCGTCGCCTCTGGCGAGCGGATCCGCAGGTGATAGACCGACACGCCGACGCCCCCGTCCGCTCATGACCTCATGTCATGGTGGCGATACCTAAGCGCCGTTCTAAACTAAGCCGCAAGACCCTTGGGCAAAGGCGAATTGCTTAGCCGGTATCGAGCAGCATTGGCGGTGCAGGTGTTGCAATGCGGACACGCGCGGGCCTCGGCCGTCAACGTGGGGTTGCCGGCCGGCCGGAGGGCTCGATCGCCTGGAGTTCCGTCGAGGGCAGCCCGGCCACGGGTGCCTGGATTGCGGGCGGCCGTTCGCCGCGGGCCCGAGACGCGAGCGCGACAGTGAGTTTCTCGGCAGGCTCCGACTGCATCAGGGCCAGGACCTCGGCCATCTTGCGTGGGTTCATGGCGACCACGATGGGGACCAGGACGTCGAGGTTGAGGCGATCGAAGACGCGCGCGGCATCTTTGGGCTTCATGGTCTCGTACATCGTCACGATGTTCTTCAATGCCGCGCGCTCGGCTTCGGCCCGCTGGGCGACCCCGCCCTCGCCTTTGTCCTCTCCGCGCCGGAGGTCGTTCACGCCGTCCTCGAGCTTGCGCTCGGCGGTACCGAGCAGTTGCTCGCGCAGGTCGAGGTCGTCGCTGCGCTGCTTGAGCGCATCGCGCCGGGCGCTCAGCCGTTCGAGGAGTGCCCGCTCGCTCGCCGGGATCGTCTCGGGTGGCGCGGGCGACTTGGGAGTAGGTTCAGCTTTCGCCTCCGGAGTGGCCGGGGCCTCTTTCGGCGTGACCGAGCCTGTGGTCGTGGGATCGAGGGGCTCGTAGCCGGTGCGGGCCTTCGCGAGCACCCGCGCGAAATCCGGGAGCGGCGTTCCGGGCGGAGCCGGACCTGGTCCGATATCCTCCAGGGCGATGGCGGAGAGCTTGAGCACGAGGAGGCCGATGGCCGCCAGCGTCACGGCATCCACCAGCCGCAGCCTGTAGGGCCGCGGCTGGCGAAGGGCGGCGAGGCTGAGCGGCCGTTTCATGCGGCGCGGCTGCGCAGGCGGCCGAGGGCGCGCTCGGACATGGCGAGGGCAGCCGCGGCGGCGACGCCGATGCGCTCACCGTTCGGGCTCGACGGTGGCTGGTTGGTGGGCGCCGGAGGAAGGACCGGAGTCATCGTCTTGGGGGCCCGCGCTCGGGTATTCGTCGCCGGCTCATGCTCGACCCTCGCGGGCGCAGGCGCGGCCTCGACCGGGCGGCCCGGATGGGCGTTCGAGACGATGGCCGAGATCTGCGAGATCACGGCCCGGCCCGCTTCCACATGCGAGGACAGGTCGGCGGTGTAGCGCTCGGCGGTGCCGAGTCGCTCGGCCAGCGTCCGATCGCATTCGTCGAGGGTCGCGCGCAGGCCGATGATCGCCCGCTCGGCGGTGGCGCTCGCCGTGACGAGGTCGCCGATGGTTTGGCGCAGGGCGGTCTCGTCGGCCTTCAGCTTCGCGATGCGCCGGCTCAGGCGCACCGATGAGACGATGGTGGCGACGAGCAGGACCGCGACGAGGACGTCCGCGACGAGGGTGACGAGGAGGCTCATGCGAGGAGACCCATGGCAGCGCTTACCCGTCGTTGCGGTTGTTCATGGAGGCCTCGAAGGCCTGAAGGGTCGTGCGCGAGCGCCGCAAGGGGCGCGTCACCTGCACGGCGATGTTGTCGTCGATCCGCCCGATTCGCCCTTGTGTAAGGGCCCAGTCGCCGCAGCGCACGGTGATGAGGTCGGTGGGCTTCGTGTCGAACATGATGGTGTCGCCGACCTTCAGCGACAGCACCTTCTTCAAGGGCAGCATCATCTCGTGAAGCACCGCGTCCATCTTGGCGTCCGCCTGCCAGATCTCGGTGGCGAGGTGGCTTTCCCAGACATGGTCGCGGCCGAGCTTCTCGCCCATGAAGCTCTGCATGAGCAGTTCACGGATCGGCTCGATCGTCGCGTAGGGGAACAGGATCTGGAGGCCGCCGCCGCGCCCGTCCATGTCGAGCTTGAGGCTGATCAGGATCGCGGCGTTGGCTGGCCGGGTGATGGTGGCGAAGCGCGGGTTGGTCTCGATCCGGTCGATGCCGAACCGCACAGGCGAGAGCGGCTGGAACGAGAGTTCGAGGTCGCTGAGGATGATCTCGACGAGACGGCGCACCAGCTGCATCTCGATCGTCGTGAAGGGGCGGCCGTCGAGGCGCGTCGAGGATCCGCCGCGCTTGCCGCCGAGAAGCAGGTCCATCGTCGAGTAGGCGAGGTTCGATTCCACCGTCACAAGGCCGGAATTCTCCCACGCGTCGGCGCGGAACACCCCGAGGAGCGTCGGGAGCGGGATCGAGTTCAGGTAGTCGCCGAAGCGCACCGAGGTGATGTTGTCGAGAGTGACCTCGACGTTGTCCTGGAAGAAGTTGCGCAGGCTCGTCGACAACAACCGGATCATCCGGTCGAAGACGATTTCGAGCATCGGGAGGCGTTCGTACTGGACGACGCCCGAATCGACGATGGCGCGCACGCCGCCCGCACCCGAAGCGGAAAGCTCGCGCAGGGAGAAGCCGAGTACGCCGTCGATCTCGTCCTGGTTCAGGATGCGATCGTTGCCGGCGAGCTCGGGGAGGTTGTCGGTCTCCCCGTCCTCGATCATCGTCGCCCATTCGGCGGCGACGTCTCCGGAGGTATTGGTGGTGCCCTGCTCGGCGAGGGCCGCGCCCCATTCGTCGGCGAGAGAATCGCCGCCGGCATTGTCGCCCTGCTCGATCAGAGCGGCCGCCCAGTCGTCCTCCTCGATCTCGTCTCCGGGTCCGGCCATGATGTCTCGAAGGTCTCTGCGGGCGTCAGGTCAGCGGGATGGAAAAGAGCGGTCCGGCGATCTTTGGGGACGAGCAAGGCGACCGGCGCTTAGGCTCACTGGACGATGACTTCCTTGAACAGGACCGCCTCGGCGCGGGCAGGATGGATCGCCACGTTGACGCGGCGAAGCAGCTCCTCGCGCAGGCGATAGATCCCGATCGAGCCGGCGAGATCGCTGGCGCGCAGCTCTCGCAGGTAGACCTGGAAGGTGTCTTCGATGCGCGGCATCAGCGGCTTGACCTCGCTCTCGACCTTCGCGTCCTTGAGTTCGAGGGCGATCTTGAGCTTGGCGTATTTGGATTTGTCCTGGCCGGGCTCGGCGCTGAGGTTGACCAGCATCTCTCGCACGTCGAGGAAGACCACCGGCATCTTCACCATCGCGGCCGGGTCTCCGTGACCGTCGCCCGCAGGCTTCTTCTTCATCAGGAAGTAGCCGCCACCGCCGCCGGCCAGCAGCAGCCCCGCCACCGCGATCATGATGAGCTTCTTCTTCGAGCCCGCGGGGGCTTCACCTTCCTCGCCTTCGGCCTCGGGGGCCTTCTTGGGCTTCTTGGCCATCTGAATGCGTCCCCGGCGATGACGAGCGGCATGGACGATGTCGTGCGGCCCGGTGCGGGCAGGATCGCCCGGATCGAGCCCTGACCCGAGATATCCGCCAAAGACGGTTAACGTGCCGTTAAGGCGGCAAAAGCTGCCGGGTCGGAGTTGCCGCCGGCATCGAAGAGAGGCGGCCGCGCGCATCGACGAACAGACGCAAGCTATTGGTTCGGTTTACTATTATCGAGTTTCGTCGTCTGGCACGGGCCATGCTGACCATACCCTCGTCACGGATGCGCAGAGGCTTGGCCGAGCGATGCAAAACGCCCTTTTCGTCGGAGTCTCCTCGCAGGTCGCGCTTCAGCGCGAACTCGAGGTGATCGCCAACAACATGGCGAACGTCTCCACCACCGGCTTCAAGAGCCGCAACAGCCGCTTCCAGGAATATCTGATGCCGGTGGCGAGCGCGGATTCGTTCCAGCGGCCGGACCGGCGCCTGTCCTACGTCATCGACCAGGGTACCGCCCTCGACCTCGGCCAGGGCCCGATCGAGCAGACCGGCAACCCGCTTCACGTCGCGGTGCGCGGCGAGTCCTTCCTCGTGGTTCAGACCCCGGGCGGCGACAGATTCACTCGCAACGGCGCCTTCGAGATTAACGCGCAGGGCACGATCGTCACGAGCGACGGCTACCCGGTGCAGGGGGATGGCGGCCCGATCCAGATCGGCCCGCAGGAGACCGGCCTCTCGATCGGTCCGGACGGGACGGTCTCCACCAATCTCGGCGTTCGCGGCCGCGTCCGCCTCGTCACCTTCGCGAACCCGCAGGCCCTCCGGAACGAGGGTGCCAACCTCTACGCCTCGGATGCCGCGCCGCAGCCCGCAGGCCTCGCGGGCCGCGTCGAATCCGGCGCTCTCGAACGGTCGAACGTCAAGTCGGTCGTCGAGATGACCAGGCTGATGGACGTGAACCGCACCTACACGATGGTCTCGAGCATCATCTCGCGCCTCGACGACCTGCGCGGCACGGCGATCCGCCGCCTCGCCGACGTCGCATAAGGAACCGCCAGCATGCGCGCCCTCTACGCTGCCGCCACCGGCATGGCGGCCCAGGAACTCAACGTCCAGGTCATCTCCAACAACATCGCGAACCTGCGCACCACCGGCTACAAGCGCCAGCAGCCGCATTTCCAGGACCTGCTCTACCAGAACCTGCGCCGCGCCGGCTCCTCGACCTCGGACCAGAACACCCAGCTCCCCGCCGGTCTCGCGATCGGCTCGGGCGTGAAGACCACCTCGACCGCCCGTGTGATGTCGCAGGGCACCCTGTCGAGCACCGAGAAGGAATACGACGTCGCCATCCGCGGCGAGGGTTACTTCCGGGTCACCATGCCGGACGGACGCACCGCCTACAGCCGCGATGGCTCGTTCGACCTTTCGGCGCAGGGCCAGCTCGTCACCCGCGACGGCTACCTCGTCGATCCCGGCATCACGGTGCCGAACAATGCCACCAGCGTGACGATCAGCGCTCAGGGCGCCGTTCAGGCAACCGTGCCGGGTCAGACCGCGCCGCAGGCGCTCGGCCAGTTCCAGCTCTCGCGCTTCGTCAACAAGGTCGGCCTCGAGTCGATCGGCGACAACCTCTTCATCGAGAGTGCGGCCTCCGGCCCGGCCATCACGGCCAATCCTGGCTCCGAGGGCTTTGGCAATCTGCAGCAGAGCTACCTCGAAGAGGCGAACGTCAACGCCGTCACCGAGATCTCGTCGCTGATCGCGGCGCAGCGCGCCTACGAGATGAACTCGAAGGTCGTCACCGCCGCCGACCAGATGCTCTCCACCACCTCGCAGATGTTCCGCAGCTGATCGATCGCCTGAGGGCCTCTCCCATGTACGTGCTCAAGCCGGTCCACCACGTCGCTCGGCCCCGCGTCGCTCCGCTGAGCGCCGGTGCCATCATCCGCACCCTGCTGGCCCTCGCCGTCCTCGGCATCCTGACCCTGCCGGTGCTCGCCGAGCCGACGCGGCTTCGGCTCCGCGGCGACGTCACCGCCCGTGGCGATGTGCTCACCCTCGGCGATCTCATCGAAGGGGCCGCTGCCGACGTGGCGCGCCAGGCTCTGTTTCGCTCGCCCGCCCTCGGCGCGTCCGGCACGATCCAGGCCCGTCGCATCGTCGAGGCCGTTGCGCGCCTCGGCCTCGGCGACGTCGAAACGGGCGGACGTTCCCAGGTGGCGATCATGCGCGCCGCACGCCGGGTCGGTGCGGCCGAGATCGAGGCCGCGGTCAAGCGCACGCTCGAGGCGAGCTACGGTCTCGACGGGCGCAACCTCGCCCTGCGGCTCGACGACGAGTCCCCGACGCTACTCGCTCCGGTCGACCTCGATGGGCCGGCGAATGCCGTCGATGTCACCTACGACGCGAGATCGAAGCGGGTCGCCGCCCTCGTCACGCTGGGCGATCGTCAGGCTTCGCTGCGCGTGACCGGACAAGTCGTCGAGATCCGCGAGGTCGTGGTCCTCGGCCGTGCCCTCAACCGCGGCGAGGCCCTCGTGGCCGCCGACCTGACGACCGAGCGGCGCCTGCGCGAGGCGAGCCCGGCGGACGCCCAGTCGAACAGCGCTTCTCTCGTCGGGCAGGTCGCGCAGCGCACCTTGAGCGCCGGATCGGTCCTGCGTTCGGGCGACGTCGCGCCGCCGGATCTCGTGAGCCGCGGGGAGGCCGTGACCATGGTCTTCGATTCTCCCGGCCTCAATCTGTCTCTGCGTGGCATCGCCAATGAGAGCGGCCGTGTCGGCGCGATCGTCAGCGTGACCAATCCGATCTCCAAGAAGGTGATCACCGGTACCGTGATCGGCCCCGGACGGGTTTCCGTCGGCCCGGCGGCACCGGCGCGCCAGGCGACCCTCGAATCCGCCGCGCTCGCCCGCTGAGCCGCCTCATCACGACAGCATTCGGTATCCCGATGAACGCTTCCCTCCCGCACCGTCTCGCCGCGACCCTGGTCGTCTGCCTCGGTCTCGGTGCTTGCAATACCGTCGATCGCCTCTCGCAGATCGGTGCGACGCCTGCCCTCTCGGCGATCGAGGACCCGACCGCCCAGCCCGGATACAAGCCGGTGCGGCTGCCGATGCCCGACATCCAGCCGGTCTCCTACGCGCCGAATTCGCTCTGGCGCACCGGCTCGCGTGCCTTCTTCAAGGATCAGCGCGCCGCCCGAATCGGCGATCTCGTGACCGTCAAGGTCAACGTCACGGACAGGGCCAATCTCAACAACGAAACCAAGCGCTCGCGCACCAATGCGGAGAATCTCGGGCTCCCGAATGCTTTCGGGTTGGAGACCAACAAGGCGATCCTGGCCGCTGGCGTCGATCCGGCGTCGCTGATCAAGGGGACCTCGGACACGTCGAGCGAAGGCACCGGCTCGGTTCAGCGCAACGAGACGGTGACCACGAGCGTCGCCGCCATCGTCACCCAGATCCTTCCGAACGGAAACCTCGTGGTCGAGGGCAAGCAGGAAATCCGGATCAACTTCGAGGTCCGGGAACTCATCGTGGCGGGTGTCGTCCGTCCCGAGGACATCGAGTCGGACAACACCATCGAATCGACCAAGATCGCCCAGGCCCGCATCGCCTATGGCGGGCGCGGCCAGATCACCGATGTGCAACAGCCGCGCTACGGCCAGCAGCTCGTCGACGTTCTTCTGCCGTTCTAGGGCGAAGGACGACGCGGGAACGTTCGTTACGGCCGAGTTCCGGTGGACCATCGGCGATGGGAGGCACCGGACTCACTTGCCGTCCGGTGCCGATCTTCGCGAGCCGCTTAGTGCTCGGTGCCGGGCCGGTTCGGCCGGGGCGCGCCGCCGTGATGCTCGGTGAAGGCGGAGCGCTGCGGATCGTTCTTGGCGGCGGCGACCCTGGCACGGCTCCAGAGGGCCACGCCGATGACGATGCCGAGCGTCGCCAGCGCCAGGACGAGAATCAGAACTTCGTTGTCCATGCTTGTTTCCTTGATGGAGAGTTTCCATCAGGAAGACTTGGCGGACCGGCAAGGTTCCTTTGGCCAAGCTCGCGCTCGAGGGTTGTCTTGGCAAGTGATCGCGCGAGACCTGCGCGAAAGATCAATGATCGCGCTGGACCCGTTGAGGAAATTGCTTGACTTCGCCCTTGCGAGAGGCGGGTAGGCTCAATCGTCGCGATAGACCCGCTCGCGGCGCTCGTGTCGCTCCTGCGCCTCGAGGGACAGTGTGGCGATCGGCCTTGCGTCGAGGCGTTTGAGCGAGATCGGCTCGCCGGTCTCTTCGCAATAGCCGTAGGTGCCGTCCTCGATCCGCGCGAGGGCGGCGTCGATCTTGCCGGTGAGCTTGCGCTGGCGGTCGCGGGCCCGGAGTTCGATCGCCCGATCGGTCTCGGACGAGGCACGGTCGGCGATGTCGGGATGGTTCTCGTTCTCGCTCTGAAGCGCGACCAGCGTGTCCTGCGCCTCGCGCATGATGTCGCTTTTCCAGCCGAGGAGCTTGCGGCGGAAGTACTCGCGCTGCCGCTCGTTCATGAACGGCTCGCTGTCAGTGGGTACGTATCCGTCCTCGATCGTGACCTTGGCCATCCTGACACCCTTCGCCCTACGGTCGCGGCCGGTCTGCGGCGATGTTTGGCGAGCCTATAGTCGAGCCTCGCCTTGACCACAACGCACCCTGGCTGTTCGGGACCAAGGGTCGCGCGGAACGCGTCAAGCTGCGGTAAACACGCAACGACTGATGGTCGCCGGGTGCTGGCTCTACAATTGTCGAGATCCGTACGAAAGTGTACGCCCGGATTTCATCGTCCAGCAGGCCAGGATCACCGAAGGGTCTCCAGCGCAGCGGCAATCCCATCGGCGAGCGAGTCGGCGACGGGCCGGCGGTAATGCCCCTGGTCGAAGAAAAGGCTGGGATCGGCGAGGTCCGGCCGGCGGGTCCGCCAATCGAGGACGGCGGTGCGGGGATGCCGACGGGCCGCCGCCGCGACAGCGTCCTTGCAGGCAGTCTCGGCTGCCTCCCGCACGGTGCCGGGCCGCGGCAGGGTAGCAGGCGAGATCGGCGGAAACACCACGACGAGGGCGGTGGTCGCGGGCAGGCGCGCGGCGATGTCGGCGAACCGGTCGGCGGCGGGAAACCGGGGGCCGCCACGGCCCGGATCGGGTCCGTCCGGCGCGGGCGTGTCTCGCTGGGCTGCCTGCTGCGCCGCGCCCCGCGGATCGTTCGCCGCAAGGCCGAGATAGGTGGGCTCGTAATCCGACCAGCCATCCGGCCGCGCGCGGGAGGGGTTGCGGCGTGAGGCCCGGCCGAGGCGGTTGACCACCTCCTGCGCGGCCGAGAACCGCATCAGCCCGCGCAGGTAGGCCGGCGTCGAGTCCGCCAGGAGCCAGAACGGAAAGGATTTCGGGTTCGGCAGGGCGGGATCGTCGGTGCACCAGTACTCGTCCGGGGCGATGACGATCGCCTTGGGATCGGCGTGATGACGCAGGTACCAGCCAAGGATCGCGAAGTGCTCGGCCGGGCTCGTCGCGGGCACCGAGAGCTGCACGAACGGGATGCGGGCCTTCTCGGCGAGGCGCTCGGGCGAGACGAGCTGAATGTGCGAGTTGCCGATGATCGCGCCGTCGAAGGCCGGGTCGCGCCCCCGGCTCGCCACCGCCGTACGCGGCCCCTGCGGCCGCACGCCCGTTTTCCAGCCAATGGGCGAGCGCCCGGTATCGTAGGGATCGACGAGGTAGGCGAGGGCAACGTAGCCGGCGAGGATCGCCGCCGCGGCGGCGCCGAATGAGATCGAGAATGCGCGCCAGCCCTGCCCCATCGGTCAGAACTGGAAGTAGATGAAGTCGTAGTTCGCATCGTCCCCGATCTTGAGGAGGAGGACGACGAACAGGAGGCCGCACAGGATCGCTGCGAGGCGGGAGGGCTGGACCCGCTGGACCGCGACCCAGGCGCTCGGCCCCAGCATCGCGGCGGCGGCCGCGAGCGCAAGGGTCCGCCAGCGCAATCCTCCCCCGGTGGGGGCGAGGCCGAACAGGCCCTTGTAGATCGCGATCGCGGCCTCGAAGCTGGTGGCGCGGAACAGCACCCAGGTCAGGACGACGAACACGAAGGTGAGCGCCCAGCCGAGGATCGCCGGCATCGGCAGCCCGGCCCGGCGCCAGAGAAGGCCGGCTCCGAGCCCGGCGCCATGGGCGGCGCCCCATGCGACGAAGGTCAGGCCCGCCCCGTGCCAGAGGCCGCCGAGAGTCATGGTGGCGAAGAGGGCGCCGAACTGCAGGGCGAGGCCATGCCGGTTGCCGCCGAGCGGGATGTAGAGGTAGTCCCGGAGGAACCGCGACAGCGTCATGTGCCAGCGCCGCCAGAAATCCTGCAGCGAGGCCGCGCGATACGGCACGTCGAAGTTCTGGGGCAGCACGATTCCGAGCATCAGGGCGATGCCGAGCGCCATGTCGGTGTAGCCCGAGAAGTCGAAGTAGATCTGGAAAGTGAAGCCGAAAGCCGCCTGCCAGGCCTCCGCCATGGTGACGACCTGCCCCGCGGCGGCGGCCTGGAACACCGGGTTGACGAGAGCCCCGAGGGGATCGCCGAGAAACACCTTCTTCGACAGGCCGACGCAGAGGAGGAGGATGCCGCGCCCGAAGCGCTCGGCCGCATCGGGGCGGGCATAAGGCGCCTCGTCGAACTGGTGCATGATCTCGCGCCAGCGCACGAGCGGGCCGGCCAGCACCTGCGGGAAGAACGCGATGTAGAGGGCGTAGCGCAGGAGGTCGTAGGGCGGTGCCCGGCCGGCACGCAGATCCACCAGGTACATGACATGGTGGAAGGTAAAGAACGAGATCCCGAGCGGCAGAACGAGATCGGCGTGCGGCAGGGTGAGCCCGGGCACGAGGTTGGCGAGATCGGCAAAGAAATTCAGGTACTTGAACAGGGCCAGGACGGCGAGGTTGAGGCCGATGGCGAGGGGGATCAGCCAGCCCGCGCCGCTCCTCAGGAAGAGCAACGCCACGAACCAGTTCAGCCCGATCGATCCGGCGAGCAGGGGCACGAAGCGCACGTCCCACCAGCCGTAGAACACGAAGGATAGGGCGAGGAGGACGGGAAGCCGCCAGTCCGGCCGGAAACGGGCGGCGAGCCCGTGCAGGATCAGCGCGGCCGGCAGGAAGGCGAGGAGAAAGGGAAACGAGTTGAAGAGCATCGGGGCCGGAACGCAGGCGCGACGGTCGGCCGCCGGTTCGCATCGCGGGCCTTGTCGAAGATCAGGGGCCGGGCGTCAACGCCTGCATCGGCCAACGAACGGCCTGGGCCGGACGTAGGAGGGTCAAAGCCTCTATGACGACCGCGCCTCAGTCAGCGGAAAGGTCAGGCCAGCCGCAAGAGCCTACGCTCGTCCGCCCCCCTGCCCCACCTGCAGCTTCGCCAGTTCCACCGCGGCGCGAAGCTCGATATCGGCGACGAGGCCGTCGAGCCGAGGATCGCCGCTCAGGCCGGCACGATCCGAGAGGCGGCCGGCGATGGCCTGCAGATCTCGGGTCGAGACCTTTCCCGACAGGAGGGAGGCTTTCAACCTGTCGAGGCCGTCGAGGAGCTCGTGTCCGCGCTGGGCCGATCGGCGGCGGCGCTCCTTCGGCGTCTCAGACTGCCCTTGAAGGGTGAGGATCGCGTCGAGGCCTGCGAGTGAGGCCGCCGCGGGGCTTCCGGCCGCGGCCGCCGCTGCGGAATGGTGTTCGAGGGCGAAGGCGGTGGCGGCCTCCGGCCGGCGCCCGCTCGCGGCGGGGCCCGCGGCCTGGGCGACGAAACGGGTGTCGACACGCATGGGAACCGCCGATCCTGTGGGGCGCTCGCCCCTCCGCCAGTACCATCGGGCCGACATGGTTAATCGGACGTAAACGACCCGGCAGCTTCTGCCGGGTCGGCAGGAACGGCGGGGTCATCTATCGGGCCAGCAGCGCCGCCTCTCATTAAAAATCATTCTATTTCAGTAACTTGCTGAACGCGGCCATCTGGCATGATCCTGGCTGATCGAAAGGCGATCCGCTCTCGCCCATCAGGCTCCATGTCCCTCGCGATCCGCCCCGATCGATCCCCCCTCCGCCGATTCTTCGCCGTGCCGGCGATGATGGCAGCCCTCCTCATGGGATTCATGGGCGGCGCGTCCGCCCTGTCTCGGGTGAAGGACCTCGCCTCGATCGAGGGCGTGCGCCAGAATCAGCTGGTCGGCTACGGCATCGTCGTCGGTCTCAACGGCACCGGCGACACCCTCAACAACATCCCCTTCACCAGGCAATCGCTGCAGGCGATGCTGGAGCGCCTCGGCGTCAACACCCGCGGCGCCACCATGCGCACTCAGAATCTCGCCGCCGTGATGGTGACCGCGAGCCTGCCTCCCTTCGGCACCCAAGGGAACCGCATCGACATCACCGTGTCCTCCCTTGGCGACGCCAAGTCGCTCCAGGGCGGTACGCTGCTGGTGACGCCGCTGCTGGGCGCCGACGGCGAGGTCTACGCTCTGGCGCAGGGCTCGGTGGCCATCGCCGGATTCTCGGCCGAGGGCGATGCCGCCAAGATCACCCGCGGCGTGCCCACCAACGGGCGAGTGCCCAACGGGGCGATGATCGAGCGCGAGATGGCGTTCAAGATGAACGACATGCGCTCTCTGCGCCTTTCCCTGCGCAATCCCGACTTCACCACCTCGAAGCGGATCGCCGCCGCGATCAACGACTTCATGGGCGCCGACACCGCCGAGCCCACCGATCCGGCAACGGTCACCCTGCAGATCCCGGCCCGCTACAACGGCAACATGATCCGCCTCGTCACCGAGATCGAACAGCTGAAGGTCGAGCCCGACCAGACCGCCCGGGTGGTGGTGGACGAGCGCTCCGGCATCATCGTGATGGGACGCGACGTGCGCGTCTCCACCGTCGCGATCGCGCAGGGCAACCTCACCGTCACCATCACCGAGCAGCCGCAGGTGAGCCAGCCCGCCCCGCTCAGCCAGGGCCAGACCGTGGTGGTTCCGCGTACCGGCGTCAGGGTCGATACAGGCGACGGCAACAAGCTGGCGCTGGTCAAGGAAGGCGTGACCCTCCGCGAGCTCGTCGATGGGCTCAACGCCCTCGGCGTCGGCCCGCGCGACCTCATCTCGATCCTCCAGGCCATCAAGGCCGCCGGCGCGCTCCAGGCCGATATCGAGGTGATGTGAGCCGATGCCGTCCCTCTCCTTCCCTCTCACATCGAGGTAACCGCCATGATGCTCGCTCCTTTCGCGGTCTCCGCCGCCATCGGCGTCGGGAAATCCATCGTCGGCGACATCGCCGCCGGCCTCAGCGGCAACGGCAGGACCAAGAGTCTCGCCGATACCAAGAGCCTCGCCGAGGCAGCCGACCCGAAGGCGGTCAAAGCCCGCAAGACCGCCACCGAGTTCGAGACGATGTTCCTCGAGAACAGCCTCGACAAGCTCACCGCCTCGCAAGGGACCGACGGACCCTTGGGCGAGAACGGCACCGGCGGCGGCGTCTACCGCTCGATGCTCACCAAGGAATATGCCGGCCAGATCGTGAAGAGCGGCGGCGTCGGCATCGGCGACCAGGTCTACCGCGAGATGATGCGGATGCAGGAGGCCAGCCGTGCAGCATAGCGACAGCAAGACCCTCCGCATCACCGACCGGACCGGCGCCGCCGCCCTCGTGGCGCAGGTGCTGGCGACGATGACGGCACTGGAGGCCGTGCTCGACGCCGAGAGCGGCTTCGTACGCCAGGGGCGCCTGCGCGAGGGGCTGAAGGACAGCGAGCGCAAGGCGAGCCTGATGGGCGCCTATCTGCAGGGCCTGGAGACCGCCAAGGCTAACGCGATTGCCCTCGCCCGCTTCGCGCCGGACGCGATCGAGAGCCTCAAGGCCGCGCACAAGCGCTTCGCCGGCATCGTCGAGACGAACCAGATGGTCCTCGCCACCGCCCGCTCGGTCGCCGAGAACCTGGTGAAGACCCTCGCCGACGACATGAGCCGGGCGCGCGTCCCGACGGTCTACGGCATGCCCTCGACCGCGCCCTCGCCCTACGGGCGGCCGGGAGCGGCTGGCAGCCAGCCGCTGATCCTGTCGCGTAGCCTGTAGGCCTGCAGCCTCTCAGCGACCGCCGCCGACACGCACGAAAGTCCGCACCGGGCCGTATTCGGTCTCGGTGCGGGTATCGATCGCGATCCGACCGGTGGGCGCCACGATCGGCGCCATGCGCTCGCGACGATCGCGGGCGATGAGATCCGTCGAGAGCCGGCCCGAGAGCCGGATGCAGGTCTCGCTCCCCGGAGCCTTCACGAAGCC
Source organism: Methylobacterium sp. (assembly GCF_019745455.1). Taxonomy (GTDB): domain Bacteria; phylum Pseudomonadota; class Alphaproteobacteria; order Rhizobiales; family Beijerinckiaceae; genus Methylobacterium. The sequence continues at coordinate 97,838 of NZ_JAIETD010000050.1, read as the reverse complement.
GCCGCCGTGGCGCGGGCAAGGGCGGAGCCCCGACGTCGGGTCCCACGGGACAGGCTTCTCGGCGGCGGCGACCGGTGCGGTCAGCAGCGCGAGCCAGATGACGGACCGGATGACCATGTGCGCCCCTCTTCCCGAAGGAGGGCTCTGCCATCAGTTCATGTAGTTGACCAGCGACAGCTTCGAGAGCGTCGAGGTGACCTGGTAGCTCGCCTGGAGCTGCGTCTGGAGCGACAGGAGTGCCACCGTCACGGCGTTGGTGTCGACCGTGTCGATCCCGTCGAGGGTATTCTCCAGCACGGCCCGCGTATCGCTGTTCTGCGTCTTGGCATCGGCCATGTTCTTGGCCGCGAGGCTGAGATCGCTCGCGATGCTCTCGATGCTGTCCGCGGCGCGACTTGAGGTCAGAACCGTGCGCGTGCGCTCGGTGAGTTCCTGGTAGCGGGCGTTCTCGACGGTGCCGTTCGTGGGATCGCTGAAGCTCTCGGCGGCCAAAGCCGCGATGCCGGCGAGCACCTTCTGGATCGGAGCCTCGTTCGCCTGCGCGCCGATCCCGACCTTGCGGTTGGCATCGACCTGGACCGTCGCGGTCGTGCGCGGATCGGCCGCCGTGTCGTCGCCGGTGTACCAGATCACGGTTTTCTTGAGCTCGGAATTGTCGGGATCGGCCGGCTGGGAGACGAAGCCGCCATTGTCCTCGTCCCAACGGCGCGGCGCGAAGGCTGCCTGCTTCGAGCCCGCGAAGAAATCCTGTGACGCCAGCACGGAGGACGACGCGGCGAGCGTCGTCGTGGCGCTCTTGTCGAGGGCAGCCGCGAGCTTGCTTTGAAGGGACTTGGCGGTCTCTTGGCTTTGCTGTGCCGCCGTGAGAGCCGGATCTGTGTTGATCCGGAACTCGTTGACGCCCAGAGGGTCCGATGCCTTGGCGGTCAGAGTGATCGTCGTGGAGGTGCCGTCGCGCAGGCCGAGGGTCACCGTAACGGTATCGCCAGCTGCCGGGGGAGTCGCGGCGGAGACCGCGATAGAGTCGCTTGCCGCTGTCCCGCCGGCGAAGGCGAGGGAGATTCCCGGAGGGGTTCCGCTCTGGGCCGCCGCCACCGTCTTGCCTTTCCAATCTTTACTCAGCACCGTCGTCAAACTGGCCGCGGCTCCGGCTCCCGACGCGAACTCGTTTGGGCCGAGAGGCGACTTACTGCTCGTCTTATAATCCACGAGCTTTTGGCTGCCATCGTCCTGGTTAATGGTAACGCGAACGATGTCGCCATCTATGGGGGCGGTTTCGAAGACAGGCGTCACCGTGGGTGCCACTGCGGCCGTCGGGGTCACGGAGATTGCCGACTGATTAGAACTCACGACCTTTTGGAGGATGAATCCGAAATTGGCGCGATTGGCTTCGTTCGTCCCCTCGGACAACGAGAACGTTCCCGCGGTCGCTTGCTCGACGGTCAACCCGCCGATGACGTCATTTAAGTTTGCATCCTTGCTTCTTAGCGTCCCATCCGCGGTCTTGCGTTCCGCTATCACGGCCTTGAGGCCGTCGAGGCCGAGGCTAGGGTCACCGTTCAAAATCACGTCGCTGCTGGCCACCGGGGGCTTGTCGGTCTCGCGGCCGCCGAACAGGTAGCGCCCGGCTGCTTGCTGGTTCAGGGCGTCGAGGGCGGAGTCGAGATTGCTCCTGGCGATCTTGATGGAGTTGTCGACCGCCCCGCCGCTGCCGAAGGTGCCGGCCGAGGCCAGAGCCGAGCGGACCTCGTCGCCGAGGGTGACGACCTGGGTGATGCTGGCGCTGGCGAGATTGACGCGTACGCTCGCGCCGTTGATGGCGGCATCGTAGCCGTCGAGGGAGGAAAGCGTGGCGTGGGCGCTCAGGCTCGTGGTCCGCCCCGCGCCGAGACCGCCATAGCTGTCCGCGGTCCGCTGCGTAGCGAGCTGGGTCGAGAGCGTATCGAGCCTCGACTTCATCGAGGCGATGTTGGCCGCATTGCGGTCTGAGACGTAGGTCCCGGCGGTGAAGGGCTTGATGGCCATGGGCTTAGATCCGCATCAGGGTGTCGAGCATGTCGCGGGCGGCGGTGAGCACCCGCGCGTTGGCGCTGTAGGCCGTCTGGAGCTGGATCAGGTTCGACATCTCGTCGTCGATCTTGACGCCGGCTTCCGACGCGTAGCGGCTCCGAGCTGCTGACAAGGCGATCCCCTGGCCCTCGTCGAGATCCTGGGCATTGGCCGCAGCCGCCCCCTGGGCATCGACGATGCGCTGGGCAAATCCCTGTACGCTGTCGCTGAACCGCGCCTTTACGCCGCCGATCCCGCTCGCCGCCGAGAACGCACGGTCGGTCGCCGTGAGGGCGTCGTAGAGGAATTCGGGTCGGGTCGTGTCGCCGTTGAGGGTGCCGGGGCTAATCTTGACTAGGCTGGAAGTGTCCTTGGCCACGGTCGGATTGATCTTGATCCGCTGGGCGAAACCGGTGAGCTGCGCTGGCCCGTCGAGGGAGCCGGTAAAGAGTTTGTTCGAGGGGCCATCGACGAACAGGGCGAATTGCGGCTGGCCGGTCAGGGTCTGATTGTCAGGCGTCGGCACGGTCACACTGGCGCTGGCGCCGGTGACGGTTGCGCCGGATGTGCCCGTGATCGTCAACTGGGCTCCGCCACCCGATGCCGTGAGGGTCGGCAAAGGCAATTGGCCGTTCCCGGAAAACCGGAGCGAGACTTTATCGAGAGCGTCTTGAACGTCATTAACATCATAAGTCGGCGGATCGCCGGAAATCTTGAAAGTTTGCGTATAAATAGACGAATCTGTCGTCAGGGACGGATCGACTGGAGCGCTATCTTGATTAGAGGCGACGAGGGTAACGAAAATGTCCTTCCCGCCCACATTTACGGGAATGGTGATGGCGTTCCCGACCTGCATCCCTGAGGGGTCGAGTTCAAAACCACCGCTCGTGGTTTGCGTGCCGACGACGGTCTTGTCGGAGAACGTGCGGGCCAGTCCTGCGGCAAGGTCGTCGAGCTGGGTCTGGGCCTGCACGAGGATGGTGTCGCGCAGCTCGATGCCGGCCGCGAGGGAGCCCGAACGGATCGCATTCGTCCCGATGAGGTCGATCGTGGCCCCGCCCGGCTGGGTTGCCGTGATGGTGCCGACGCCTCGTTCCGACGGAACCTTCGAATAGACCGCGTCCGCCGCGAGCGAGGGCCGCTCGTCGAACTTCAGGGTCGTTGCGCCGCCTCGCTCGACCAGGGTCAGCCCGGAGCCGCTCACGATCGTCGCGGTGCCGTCGCGCTGCGGTATGGACTTGACGTCGAGGTAGCTCGACAGGGCCGTGACCTTCTGGTCGCGCTGGTCGAGGAGGTCGGCCTTGGCGGCATCGTCGAAGGTGGCGCTGATCTTGGTGTTGAGGGTGGCGATCGAGGACAGGATGGCGTTGGCGTCGCGGACGTCGATCGCGATCTGTTTCTCGGTCATCCCGCGCAGGGATTGCACCCCTTGCGCGATGGTACCGATCTTCGAGGCGAGGTTCGAGGCGCTGTCGACGACGGTGGAGCGGGCCGGCGGGGAGGTCGGGTCGGCAGCCAGTCCCTGAAGCGATTGCGCGAAGCTGTTGACGACGCCGTCCAAGGCAGTGGGGCTGCCCGGGTTGCCGTAGAGCTTGTCGAGCTGGCCGCGAACGTTCGCGATGAGCCCGGTATAGGAGGCTCCCGACGTCTCCAACCGCAACTGCGTCTGCGCCGCCTCGTCGAGGTTGCGGTTGATCATGCCCGTCGCGACGCTGGAATTGCCGACGCCCGTGCTCACCGTCGAGAGGGTGCGCTTGACGTAGCCCGAGGTTCCGACATTCGCGATGTTCTGCGAGACGACGCCGATCGCGGCCTGCGTGACCCGCAGGCCGGCGGTGGCGGTGTTCAGGGCATTCGATGCCATTGTCGGCTCTCCTCAATCCCTCGTTCGCGCGTCTCGGACCTACCTCACCGGATGATGTTGATCAGGGCGCTCATCATATCCTGCGCCGTGGACATGACTTTGGTGTTTGCTGAGTACGCCTGCTGGGTTACGATCATCTTAGAGAATTCGCCGGCAATGTCGGTATTCGACCGCTCGACGTTGCCGCCGATGATGGTCGTCCCCTTGAGTCCGAGGAGTGCGGGCCCGGAACCGAGGGTCTGCTCGTAATTGCCGTAGGAATCCGATTTCAGGCCGTCGGAATTGGCGAACTGGACGACGTTGATACGGGCGAGGGCGAGGGTGCTGCCGTTGCTGTAGGTGCCCGAAATGGTGCCGTCGTCGCCGACCTGGGTGCTCAGCAGAGAGCCCGAGGCATAGCCGTCCTGCTGCTGCGTATTCGTCGTCACGCGCCCATCGGCGGTGTTGTACTGGGTCAAGCCGCCGGCGCCGTAGTTCAGGGAGATAGGACCCAAATTTGCGCCATCAATGGTGACGTCAGGGATGGGGGTCGAGGTGGCAGCGGGCGATGTAAGTTGGCCGCTGGCGTTGAAGGTAAAGTCGGTTCCGGCGTTGATCCATTTGGGCACGGGCGGAGTCGTCATCGATGTAGCGGTGCTGTTAGCGAGGTAGAACAGGTTCCACACGTCGCCGGCACCAGTGGTCGCGTTGTCGACCTTGGCCCAGCGGGTCGCGAGGCTCACCGGGCCGCCGCTCGCTGAGTACAGGGTCAAGGACGGACCGAGAATGCTGTTGTCGAGGAGCAGGGATTCTTCGTTCGGCATCACCGCGGCTGGGCCAATTGGGTTTGCGCCAGGCGGGTTGTTGGCAAAGCCGGCTGTGGGAAGCAGTTCCGAGCCTGGAAGGTCGGCCGAAACGTTCGTCGTGGCCGGCGTCTTGGGTAGATTCGCCGAATAGGTGATCGAGGTCGTCGGCTTCGCGGCGAGCAGCGAGGTGGAGACCCTGACGGGACCTTCGGACGAGACTTGCCCGGTGGCTGGATTGATGGTCGTCCCCTTGAGATAGGAGCCGCCTCCATTGACGAGGTAGCCGTCCTTGTCCGGTGCGAAATCGCCGCGGCGGGTATATTTATCTCCGGTCTGGAAGGTCGGTTGGCCGGCGGCGTCGCTGGACTTGGTCTGGACCACGAAGAAGCCGTCGCCGTTCAGCGCCATGTTGGTGCCGATGTCGGTGGCATCGAAACTGCCCTGGATCGTCGTGGTCAGGCGCGAATACGCGCCGACCGAACCGGCGACCTGACGGCTCGGCGTCTGCTGCTCGGCGATGAGATCGACGAAGCTGGTGTCGATTCGCTTGTACCCGGTCGTCTGCGAGTTCGCGATGTTGCCGGAGATGTTGTCGAGGGAGAAGGATTGCGCCTTCAGACCCGAGACGGCCGTCTGCAGAGCGGTGAAGACATCCATGGCCTGATCCCTCTTGTCCCGAACCCTTCGGCGACGTGCGACGTCGACCGGGCTGTTTCCGGACAAGGGCGGCGCAAGCCGCGTGCCTGACTTAAGTCGTTGATATCGTTACGCCTCAAATGGTCGGGCCCGGCAGAAACCGTCCTGTTGTCTCGGCCTCCCGGCAGGTTTTGCCGGGAGGCCGATCGTTGGGGCGTCGTTTACGCCCCGTTATGGTCGTCGGCCTTATGGTTCATGCGGGCGAACCTGGACTCATGGTGTCATGAAGAACAAACGGACGACGCTCGTCCATCTCATCTACTTCTCGCGGCTCAACCTCGCCGCCGACGCGCCGACCCGTGCTCGGCAGCTCGGCGAAATCACGCGTCAAGCCCAGAAGAAGAACGAATTCTCGGTGATCACGAGCTTCCTGGTCGTCGACCAGAACTTCGCAGCCCAGATCATCGAGGGCGAGCGGATGTCGGTGAACGACACCTTCGGGCGCATCAGCGCCGACAGCCGGCACCGGGACGTGCAGATCGTGGAGTGGCGCGAGATCGCGAAGCGGGAGTTCGTCAACTCCTTCGCGACGGCCGTGCGCAATACCGCCAACGAGGCACTGTTTCAGAAATCCAACCTTCTGCCGATGTTCCAGCGCGGCACGCCGAGGGCGCCGGCCATCCACTCGCTCGCCGTCGCCCTGCAGACGGAGTCGATGTCCAAGCAGGGCATCGATCACCTCTTCGTATGAATCGTGACCGGTGCCAGTTCCTGATGCTCGAAGATCGAGCATGAGACCACGACGCCATTCGAGTCCCAGAACATGAGCGAGACGCCCCCTATCCTCATCGTCGACGACCAGGAGAAGCTTCTTCGCCTGGTCATCCTCCTCATGAATCGTCTCGGCTTCCCCGATGTCGAGGGGGTCACCGACGGCTTCGAGGCACTCGAGCGCCTTCGCCAGCGCAAATACGCCCTCGTCATCGCCGATCTCGACATGGAGCCGATGGACGGCCTCTCGCTCCTGCGCGAGATTCGGGCCGACGACACGCTGGTGAACACGCCCTTCATCCTGACCGAGGCATCGTTCGAGTTCGAGGACATCAATCTGGCTCACCAGGCCGGCGCCGACGCCTTCATCCTCAAGCCCTTCGACATGTCCGTGCTGAAGGCGAAGCTGAAGCAGGTCATCAACCGCAAGCCGCGCAAGCGCGAGGCGCCGCTCGCGGCGGAATCGACGCTCAGCGTGGATTTCCCGATGCTGGGCAAGTTCTGACGGACCGCTTCTACGGACGATCGGGCTTGGGCCGCCCTCGGATCACAACCCCGCCGGCACCCGACAATGCCACTCGGTCGCGCGCTGGTAGGCCTGGCCTATCCGCAGGGCCATCGCCTCGTCGTAGGGCTTGCAGACGATCTGGAGCGAGAGCGGCAGCCCCGCGGGCGTGAAGCCGTTGGGGAGGGCCAGCGCGCAAAGTTCGAGCAGGTTGCCGAAGCGGGTGAAACGCGAGGGCAGGCGGTCCTGGTCGAGGGTGTCGAGGGGGACCGCCGCGTGCTCCGTCGTCGGGGTCAGGAGGGCGTCGATGCCCGCCATCGCCGCGGCCATCTCGCGCTTCATCCGGCCCTGGGCATCGCGCGCCCGCAGATAATCCAAGGCCGAGATGCCTGCCCCGGCAAGGATGCGCTTGCGCACGGCCGGATCGAGCGGAGCCTCGGGATCCTCCGCGAGATGGCCGTTGACGTGATAGGCCTCTGCCATGTGCAGCGTCGAGGCTGTCATCAGGTCGGCGAAGCGCAGCGGCAGCGCCACCTCCACGATCTCGGCGCCGAGGTCGGCGAGGGTGTCGAGGGAGCGGTCGTAGGCCTCCAGCATCTCGGTTGAGACACCCGCCCGCTCCGCCTCCGGCATGCGCGCCAGCCTGAGCCCGCGGGCGCCGCGCTCCAGATCCGGCATGGGGTCGGCGGTCGGGATCCCGCGGGTGTTGGGGTCGAGCGGATCCGGGCCCTGGAGGACGGAATAGAGCCAGGCGACGTCGACGACGCTGCGACCCATCGGTCCGGGCGTATCGAGGCTGGCGCTGAGCGGCATGATGCCGGCCGTGCTGATGCGCCCGGTGGTGACCTTGAGGCCGGTCAGCCCGCAGAAGGAGGCCGGCATCCGGACCGAGCCGCCAGTATCGGTGCCGATCGCCCAGGGCGCCATCCGGGCCGCCACGGCGACGCCGGAACCGCTGCTCGATCCGCCCGGCGTGCGCGCCTCGGTCAGATCCCACGGGTTCCACGGCGTTCCGAGATGAGCGTTGGTGCCCCAGCCGCCAAAGGCGAACTCCACCGTATGGGTCTTGCCCAGAACGATCATGCCCTGCGCCACCATACGGCGCACGATCGTCGCCGTCGTCCTCGAGCGCCGATCGCGATGGGCAAGGGAGCCGCCGCTGGTGATGCGCCCCTCGACATCGACGAGGTCCTTCAGCGCCACCGGCACGCCGTGGAGCGGCCCGAGGGCGTGTCCGGAGCGGATCGCCCGGTCGGCGCCCTCCGCCGCGAGGCGGGCATCCGCGCCATAGACCTCGACGAAGGCGTGGAGCCGCTGGTCGAGCCTGGCGATGCGCGCGAGCAGCGCCTCGACGACCTCGACCGGCGATAATCGCCGGGCGGCGATGCGCGCGGCGAGGACGTGGGCGGGCAGCAGGGCGGGGTCTGTCCCGGCCGGGAAGTCGTCGCTCATGAGGGTGTTCCGATTACTGCAGGCTGACGCGGGTGAGGTCGACGAACCAGGATTGGGGCGAGACGAAGCCTTTGACCTTTGGCGACATCGCCCGCGGATTGAGATCGTGGACGACGAAGAGCCAGGGCGGGTTGTCCACGAGGCGCTCGTGGGCGGCGCGGGTGGCGGCGGCGATCTCGGCCGGGTCGGCGGATTCCGACAGGGTCTTGAGGGCCGCGTCGAAGGCGTCGTCCTTCCAATGCTCGAAGTTGAAGCCCTTGGGCGGAATGTTGGCGGAGGAGAAGTAGCGCGCCATCACGGAAGGGTCGGAAGAGGGCGAGCTGACATTGAGCGCCATGGCGTTCTGAAGCGAGGGTGCGTCGGGGGCCGAGCGAAGGGACGAGAACAGCACCTGCCATTCCGAGACGATGAAGGCGATGTCGACGCCGCAGGCCTGTTTGAGGTTCTCCTGCAGGAACTCGTTCATCGGCAGAGGCTGCATCTGGCCCGAGCCCGAGGTCGAGATCATCACCTTGAAGGAGAGCGGCGCCTTCGCGGTGTAGCCGGCTTCAGCCAGGAGCGCCTTGCCCTTCGCCGGATCGTAGCCGTAACGATGGGCGGGCTTACCGAAATTCGGATCGCTCGCCTTCAGCCAGCCCACGGCCGGTTCGGCGGTGCCGGCGAGGAACGCGGTCATGCCGTCGCGGTCGATGCAGTAATTGAGGGCCTGGCGCACCCGCACGTCCTTGAGGGGGCTTTGCGCCGCGCCGATATTGTAGAACCACGGCCAGACATGCGGGTAGGAGCCGGTGGTGATCGTGAAACCCGCCTGTTTCAGCGAGGCGATGCCGTCGGGCGCCGGCGCCTCGATCCAGTCGACCTGACCGGCGCGCAGGGCCGCGATCCGGGCATTGGCCTCGGGAATGGGCGAGAGGCGGACCTTGTCTACCTTCGCCCTCCGGTCCGCGTCCCAGTAGCCGTCGTGCCGGGCGAGGACCACCGATTCGCGCGGCGCGACGCGCTCGATCCGGAACGGCCCGGTCCCGGCGGCGGGCAGCATCGCCACCTTGCCCCAGTCGCGTCCTGCCTTCTCGTAGGAAGCGGGGGAGGTGAACAGGATGTAGGCGGTCATGAACGGGAAGTAGGAGGCGACCACCGAGGAGGTGACCGACACCGTGTGGTCGTCGATCCTCGCGTAGCTCTCGAGCAGCGAGGCGCGGGCGCGGGTGATGCCGGCGGCCTGGAGCTCGTAATGCGGGCTATCGGCCTTGAAGTAGCGGTCGAGGTTCCAGATCACCGCGTCGGCATCGAACGGCGTGCCGTCGTGGAACGTGACGCCGCGGCGCAGGTGGAACACCCAGGTCCGCTTGTCCTGCGCCGACTGTTCCCATCTTTCCGCGAGCCCGGGCTTGAGGCCCGCCGGAGCATCGGTGCGCGTGAGGTCCCACAGCACGAGACTCTCGAAGACCGGATAACCGAGGAAGCGCATTCCCTCGAAGCCGTTATTCGGCATCCCGGTCGTCGTCGGGATGTCGGCGGCGGTCATCGCGATGCGCAGGACGCTCTCGGCCAGAGCCGGCTGCCCCGTCTGGGCCAGGATTGTCGAGACAAGGAGGACTCCGAGTCTACGTCGCCCTCGGCGAGTGCCTGCGGCACGGCTTATCGAGGGGGAGCCGTGGACCAGGCGCATCCCAATGGCATCCATCACGTCGTTGGTCTCCGTGCAGAGGGCTGAAGGTCGTCCCGGCACGCCCGAGCGCCGCCGTGCGAGTACGGCAAGCAAGCTGGATGCCGTGTATGCACGGCCGCGTCCGTCACGTTTTCTGCACGGCGCAAGTAGTAGATCCGCCGTTCTTTCGCCGCATAGCCAAGCTGATGCTCAAGCTAACTTCTTGGATCCACAGCAAGCTTTGCAATATGAAATGGTTCGGAAACATGGATTGGCGGCTGAAAATATTATGAATGCACTCTTCAGAACGCATTAAATGCGGGTTCCTTAGCGCAGTCCCCCACAGACCGGTCGCTTCTTCCGGTGCTGACCCCGTCTCGCTGACAGGCAGCGCCACCGACCGGCGGAAATGGGATTGCCATGACAAAGGTCCGGCCAAAGCTGTCACTCGTCCCCGTGGACGAGACGCCCGTCCCGGCGGCAGCGAAGCCGATGCCGGAGGAGGCGCGGCGGCGGATCGGGCGAAACCTCCGGATGCTGTACTCGGAGATCCTGACCGAGCCGCTTCCCGAGCGGTTCGAGACGCTCCTCGCCGACCTGAGCGCACGGGGGGAGACCTCGCAATGATGACACTCTCCCCTCGGCCGGGCGCCGACGACGAGATGCGTGACCTCCTGATCGGCGCGATCCCCGCCCTCCGGGCCTTCGCCTACACCCTGACCTATGATCTCGACCGCAGCGACGACCTCGTGCAGGACACCCTCGTCAGGGCATGGACCAAGGCCGACAGCTTTCAGCGCGGCACCAACCTGACCGCGTGGCTGTTCACGATCCTGCGCAACCTGTTCTATTCCGAACAGCGCAAACGCAAGCGTGAAGTCGAGGATGCCGACGGCATCCATGCAGGCCGGCTCACCAGCCTGCCGGATCAGGAGGCCCGCCTGGAGCTGCGGGAATTCCGGGTGGCACTGGACGCCCTCCCCTTGAGCCAGCGCGAGGCCCTCGTGCTCGTCGGCGCCCAGAACTTCACCTACGAGGAGGCCGCCGCCATCAGCGGGGTCGCGGTCGGGACGGTCAAGAGCCGGGTCAGCAGGGCACGGAGCCGACTCATCATGGAACTCGGGATGACGGGCAGCGATGACATCGGCGCCGACGCCCTCACGCGGGCGGCCCTCGACGCGACGGCGTAACCGCCTCTACCTCCCGGGCGAGGAGTTCGCGCTTGCGCTCGATCCCCCAACGGTATCCCGAGAGTGAGCCGTCCGACCGCACGACCCGGTGGCATGGGATCGCCACCGCGAGGGCGTTGGCGCCGCAGGCCATGCCGACGGCGCGGACGGCGCCGGGCTGGCCGATGGCGGCGGCGATCTGCGCATAGGTGGCTGTCGACCCGGCGGGAATCCGCCGCAAGGCCTCCCAGACCCGTTGCTGGAAAGCGGTGCCCCCGATGTCGAGGGGCAGGTCGATGGCCGTCGCCGGAGCCTCGACGAGGCCCACCACCTGCGCCACCAGGGTCTCGAAACCCTTGTCGCCGCCGACGAGGTCGGCTTTCGGGAAACGGCTCTCCAGGTCCCGTAGAAGAAGGTCGGGGTCGTCCCCGAGGAGGATCGCGCAGAGCCCCGCGTCGGTCGCGGCCACCAGGATGGTACCCAGACGACAGGCGCCGGCCGCGAACCGGATCCGAACGCCGCTTGCGCCGTCGCGGTACCGCGACGGGCTCATCCCAAGCCGGGCTGGAGCCTCGGCGTAGAAGCGGCTGGCCGCATTGTAGCCGGCTTCGTAGAATGCCTCGGTCACCGTCGCGGCTTCCGGAAGTGCCGCGGCGATGCGATTGGCGCGGCAAGCGGTGGCGTAGGCCGCAGGGGTGATTCCGGCCACGCGCTTGAAGACCCTGTGGAAATGGAACGGGCTCATGCCAGCTCCTCGCGCAAGTTTGGCGAGATCAGGTATCGTCTCGGCTGACTCGATCCGCCGGCAGGCAGCCGTCACGGCCGCCGTCTGCCGCTCGGCGAGGCTGGCCTCGTTGGGCCGGCAGCGTCGGCAGGGACGGAACCCTGCCGCCTCCGCGTCCTCGCAGGTGCCGTGGAACGCCACGTTCTCGGGCCGCGGACGCCTCGCACCGCAGCTCGGCCGGCAATAGACGCCCGTGCTCCGCACCGAATAGACGAAACGCCCGTCGGCGGTAGGATCGCGAGTCGTCAGCGCCGTCCAGCGCATGGCGTCATCGGCGTCCGTGATCGGGCTGGCTGTCATCGCGTCGGGCATCCTACGGCGATACAGTCCCACGCGGCTCGCCTGATGCCCATCTCATGCTGCCGATCCACGTGGGGCGCATCCCGCCGCTTGCTGTCGAATTGAAAGCCGCCGTCAGGCTGCGGCTGCGGCTGTGGCAAAGATCCCGCGGAAGCGCTGCGGTAGCGTCTCGACCAGCCCTTCCACCTCGCTCGACGGACGGGCCGAGCTGAATAGGAAGCCCTGAATGTCGTCGCATTGCCGGGCCCGGAGCATCCGCGCTTGGTCCACGCTCTCAACGCCTTCGGCTGTCACGGTGATCGACAGCTTGCGAGCGAGGGCGAGGATGGCCTCGATGATCGCGAGGCATTCGTGGCGCGTGCTCATGTCCTTGATGAACGAGCGGTCGATCTTGATCTTGTCGACGGGGAAACGGATCAGGTAGCTCAGCGACGAGTAGCCGGTCCCGAAATCGTCGAGGGCGATGCGAACCCCGAGGGCGCGCAGGTCGCGAAGGTTCGCCGAGATAGCGGCGTTCATCTCGAAGAAGATCGATTCGGTGATCTCGAGTTCGAGCCGGTTAGGCGGGAGGCCGCTCGCGTTCAACGCGTCCGTCACGTCCTGCAGCAGGTCCGAGTTGCGGAAATGCGAGGGCGAGATGTTGACGGCGATCCGGATCGAGTCGGACCATCGTGCGGCTTCGGAGCAAGCCTGGCGAAGCACCCAGCGTCCGATGACGGAGATGAGGCCACAGGATTCCGCCACCGGCACGAAATCGGCTGGCGAGACGTTGCCGCGGGCCGGACTTTGCCAGCGAAGAAGTGCTTCGAAGGCGAGAACCTCGCCATGGGCAAGGTTCACGACCGGCTGATAATGAAGTTGGAGGTCGCCATTCGCCAGCGCGGCCTTGAGATCCAATTCGAGCTCGCGGCGTGTCCGCATGGTCTGCTCGAGACCAGGATCGAACACGGAGAACCGCCCCTTGCCGGCAGCCTTGGCGTCGTAGAGAGCCAGATCCGCCTTGCCCATCAGGCTTTCGGGGTCGATCGCGTCACGAGGCGCCATCCCGATGCCGACGCTCGCCCCGATCTCGACCTGAATGCCCTCGATGGCATAGGGCGCACTCAAGGCCTCGATCAGCGTCTCCGCGAGCGCTCTGGCTCCCGCTTCGTCGGTCTTCGGGGACAGGATCGCGAACTCGTCGCCGCCGAGGCGTCCGATGAGCGAGCCGTTGTCGACCGCGACGCGCAACCGCCGTGCGACGTTCTGAAGAAGCCGATCGCCGAAGCCGTGACCGTAGGTATCGTTGACGATCTTGAACCCGTCGAGGTCGAGATAAAGAAGGGCGCAGGTTTCGTCGAACTGCGACGCTCTCTGGCACTCGACCGTAGCCTGCAGATTGAAGAGTGTCCGGTTGGCGAGGGAAGTCAGGGCGTCGTAGCTCGCCAAGTACGCGATCTTGTCTTCCGAGCGACGAGTCTCGGTGATGTCGGACCCGACGCCCCGGAACCCCGCGAAACTCCCGTCGTGCCCATAAGTCGGCTTTCCGCTGAGCCGCCACCATCGCCGCCCGTCCGAATCCGCGGTCTCAACCACATGGTCGCGGAATGCGATCCGATCGTGCATGTATCCGGCCAGAGCCAGGACGCTCTCGCCGAGCGGTCCTGTCGGCTGAAGCAGCCGATCGAAGGGGGCGTTGTAGAGCTCGCCGACCGGGATGCCGGACACCTCGGCCATACGATCGGAAACATGCTGGAGACGCCCGGCGGCATCGGTTTCCCATAGCCAGTCGCTGGTATTCGCCTCGAAGTCGTGAAGCAGCAACGCGATGGTCTCGCTCTGGTCGCTGACGCGCAGGCGATCGGTGATGCGCTCGGTTGAGATCCGGGTCATCTGGCGGACGTTCAAGAGCACGAAGCAGGCGTAGATCACGAGGAGTATGGACAAGGTCAGGGAGACATCGCCCCCGCCAAGGCTCAGACCCGCGAAGCTGCCGACAACGACCGGTACGCAAAACAGGATCGCGATGTTCGGGATGCCGTTCAGCGTGAACGAGCTCGCGATCAGTCCTGCAGAAATCGCAACCACGAGCATGCGATGGTCCTGGTCCCCCGGCGGATACATCAGGAGCGGCATCGTGCTCCAGGCCAACCCAAGGGCGAGGGTCGCCGCGGCCACCGACCGGGTCTGGAATGCGACGGAGGGAACCCAGCCCGGCCGGTGGCGGCTGATCCAGACGCCGAGCGTCAGTAGCGTCACCGGAACCGAGACCATCAGGAACAGAACGGCCAGATAGGCGTGGGAACCGCTGTCCCAGAAGAACGCCATGACGGCGATGGCGACCGAGATGTGGGTGATGGCGAGATGAGCCGCCAGATCGAGAGTCGCCGCCAGTTGCCCGGCCATCACCTCGGCGACGTACCCGGCGGGGATCGTACCTTCGAGAGCGGCGGCGTGAGAGGGTCCGCCGCGCGGGACCGCGATAGAACCTCCGCCCGGCACAGGTGCGGGAGGTGTCGCACCGATCATCGGACGACCGCGCCGCGCGGGCTCAGCTTCAACGGCATGCCGCCATGGGGGCGGAGGGTGACCTTGAAGCGCGCTTCCGGCCGCGAGGGCGACAGGGTCTCGAAGCGGAACCGCGGCAGCAGACCCGCCAGGATGACGATGCATTCGGCCATGGCGAAGCCCATCCCGACGCAGACCTGAGGCCCGGCCCCGAAGGGCAAATAGCTGTATCGGTCGCGCTGGATCCCGGGGGCGAAGCGATCGGGATCGAAGGTCTCGGGCGAGGCCCACAGCGCCCGATGGCGATGGATCGCATAGATCGGCACGTGCAGCGAGGAGCCAGCGGGAATGGTGATCGCGCCTAGCCGGACATCCGAGATGGCCTGTCGGACCATGACGGGAGCAGGCGGATAGAGCCGCATGGCTTCCATCACGACCTGACGGGCGTAGGGCAGGTCGTCGGGGGCCGGCCGGGCCCCGGCGGCGGCGATCTCGGCACGCAGGCGCATCTCGACCCGGGGATGCTCGGCCAGCAGGCGAAAGGTCCAGGCCATGGCGAGAGCCGTGGTCTCGTGGCCGGCGGCCACGAAGGTCAGGAGGTTGTCCGCCAAGGCCTCGTCGGACATGCCGGTCGAGCCGGAGTGAGGTCCTCCTTCCGGGTCGCTCGCCTGCATCATCAGGCCGAGGAGGTCACGTCCGAACCGGCCCTCGGCGCGGCGCCCGGCAACGATGCCGGCGATCGATCCGCGAAGCCGGCGTGCGGCGCGGGCCGCGCGGATCGACCCCGGATGCGGCACCCAGCGCGGAGCCTTGAGCATCGACATCAGGATCTTCCAGCCGACGCTGTCGAGATAAGTCGAGAGCGAGCGCCCGAACTCGGCGACATCGAGGCTGGGCTCGTCCGGCAGTGTCGTCGCGCCGATGATGTCGAAGGTTGTGCGCATCATCTCGTCGAGGACGTCGACCGGTCCTTCTCCTCGGGACGACCAGCGCACCGCCGTCCGCTCCACCGCGTTGTGCATGGCGGGCACGAATGCCGCGATGGCGTCGGGCCGGAAGATCGGGGCAGCCGTGCGGCGCTGCGCCTTCCAGCGCGCGCCGTCGGATGTGAGAATGCCGCGCCCGAGCAGGGGCGAGAGCGCGGCGATCATGAAGTCCTCGCGCGCGATGCTGCCGCTCTGGTCGACGAGCAGGCTGCGTATCAGCGCGGGATCGCAAACGAAGAAGGTCCGACGCCCGATGCGCGACACCTCGACGAGCCGCCGGTCGTAGACCTCGTCCGGCCACGACTCGATCAGGTTGCGGACGATCTTGCGCAGCAAGCCGGGACAGGCGGTCGCCGCAGCAAAGCGCGACCCCGGTTCGCGAGATGCCTTGAGATCATCAATACCGGTCGTGTCGGAAATCTGCATCAGATGTCCTGCGAGTCCGGTCGCGACGGTAGTCCCTCACCGTTGACGGAAGGTGAATGAAGATGGAAGTCAGCCGCACCAGCGATTAACCTAAGGTCGCTCTGCAAGGCGCCTCGTCACAGGACCACATCCGGACCGACCTCGCTCTGTGCCAGCGGCGAGAGGAAAGCCGCCCCGATCCCATCTTCGAACGACCGGGCGACCCTCGCCTGGGTGCTTCCGATCATGACCAGCGTGCCGACTTGGATCGGCGCATCGAGCGACACGGCGGCACCGGACGTCGATATATTCAGGATCCGGCCCGGGATCATCTCGCCCAAGGGCGTGGTGACGACGACGTCGCGGTTGTTGGGCACGAGGCGCGAGGCCGTGCGCTGAGCCAGCATGCTGGGGTTCTGTTCCTGCGCAAGGCTGACGAGATTCTGTGCCACGAGCTTCAAAGGGTATTCCGCCCGCAGGACACGCACGGCGAAGCGCTGCTTCCCGACGCGGACCACTGTCGTCTCCAGGGAGCCGGCGTGACGGATGCTGCAGGTCAGCTTTTCGCCGACGCTCGGCACCAGCGAGGCCTTGAAGCGAATGCCGAAGCCGTTCAGATCTTCCGTCACGGCGTAGAAGTCGGGCCTGTACTGGCTCCAGCACAAGGCCGGCAAGACCAGTTTGATCCGTGGAATGGCGCGACGCTCGATCATCAGGTTCTCGCTCAGGAGCGAACCTGTGTAGATGAGGAGACCTTCGAGCAGGACTTCCTCTTCTGCTAGAATTTTACGGATTCGGCGATCTGCCATTCAGCCTGCGCATGACCCGTCTGTAAATTGGCGAATTGAGTGTCGAGACCGCGGAGCCGACGGTGAGACTGCGAACAGGGTTGCACTGCGCTGAGGGGGTCGCCTAGCGGCGGGAGATGCCCAGGGCCTTGATCCGAGATGCGAGGGTGGTCGGCTTCACTCCGAGGATCGCGGCTGCACCGCCCGCCCCGAAGATCCGCCCCTGGCTCAAGCCGAGGGCGGCGACGATGTCGGCCCGGTCGCGGGCGCGCCGTTCGGACTCGGTGCTCGGCGCGACGCCCGAGCGTTCGACCATCATGGGAGGCCGGGGCGGTGCGGCTTCGTCGGGCTCGGGCAGGTCGAAACGCAGGCGCCCCCGCACGCCGAGGATCGCGGCCCGCTCGATGATGTTCTCGAGTTCGCGCACGTTACCGGGCCAATCGTAGCGTGACAGGCGCCGGACATCGCCCTCGGTGAGCCTCAGATCGGGGATGTTCAGGCGCCTGACGACACCGCGCAGGAAGTGCTGAGCAATGAGAGGGATGTCCTCGCGTCGCTCGCGCAGGGGCACGACCCCGATCGGGAAGACGTTGAGGCGGAAGTAGAGATCCTCGCGAAATCGCCCTCGCTTCACCTCGGCCTTGAGGTCACGGTTCGTGGCGGCGACGAGACGAACGTCGACGGTGCGGGTGCGCTCCTCGCCGATGCGTTCGAACTGACGCTCCTGCAGCACCCGCAGGAGCTTGCCCTGGAGATCGAGGGGAATCTCGCCGACCTCGTCGAGGAACAGCGTGCCGCCATCCGCGAGTTCGAAGCGTCCGACGCGGTCGCGCACTGCGCCGGTGAAGGCGCCCTTGGCATGGCCGAAGAACTCGCTCTCGAACAACTCGCGCGGGATCGCCGCGCAGTTCACCCGAATCAGAGGCCGGTCGCGCCGTCGGCTCGCCTCGTGGATCGCCCGGGCAACGAGCTCCTTTCCGGTGCCGGATTCGCCGCTCACGAGAACGGTGGCGTCGGTACCGGCGACGAGGTCGATCTGGCGCAGGCACGCCTCGATCGCGGGGGAACGGCCAATGATGCCCTGGTGATGGCCGCCTTCCCTGATCTCCTCGCGCAGATAGGCATTTTCCAGCTCCAGGCGCTGGCGCAGGGAATCGACCTCGGCGAGGGCGTTGCGCAGGCGCTCGTCGGCCTCGCGGCGCTGGCTGATGTCGCGAAAGACGATCACGGCGCCAAGCAGCCGCCCGCGGTCGCGGATCGGCGTCGAGGTGTAGGCGACGTAGAAGGGTGTGCCGTCGCGCCGCCAGAACACCTCCGTGTCGACCTGGTGGACGGCGCCGTCACGGAACGCCGCGTAGATCGGGCAATCATGGTGCGGGTAGTGGCATCCATCCGGGTGGCTGTGGTGGACGGTGGAATGCATGTCGCGCCCCACGAGGTCGGAGGCTTGCCAGCCGAGCATCCGCTCGGCGGCCGGGTTGATGAAGGTGGTGATCCCGTCGGCGTTGACGCCGTAGATGCCCTCGCCGGCGGCACGCAGGATGAGCTGGTTCTCGCGCTCGATGTCGCGAAAGATCCGCTCCATGCGCTGCCACTCGGTGAGGCCCGCACGCATGTGGGCGTCGGCCTCGGTATCGACGAGGCGGCGGCGGCGCTCGTCGAGATCGAACAGGCTGACGAGGATCTTCGTCGGGTCGCCCGGCAGGAGCGCGCCGCTATACTCAACGTTGAGCGCATGGCCGTCGGCATGGCGTGGCGTCAGCGCGTGGGTCCAATCGCGGCCGCGCGCCTGAACCGCCTGCGTGAAAACGATCAGCGTCGGAACCTGATCTGGATGGAGCGCGGTGACGCGCATGCCCAGCAGCGTTTCGTGGTCGTAGCCGAGGAGCCGTAAAGCGCTCGGGTTGGCGTTGCAGATCGTGTCCGAGCCAGGATCGAGCACCAGCATCGCCTCCGGCGCGCCCTCGAAGGCGCGACCGAGTGCCTCTTCCCCCATGCAAGCGGGGATTTCTGAGCTCACGAATGAGTGTGGGGCAGGCTCAGGAATCATGATCTCCCGATCCGAGGCAGCGGCGCATCAGGCGGATGTCCACCCTACGAAATCTCGTATCACGAACGACGACAAATCGTAGACTACGAAAAACCGTAATCGTGCATCTTTCCGCTAAATCCTTTCTCCTCCTGGAAAAACATCCGGCACCAGGTGCTGGCACGCCGTTTGCCAAGCTCGCTCCGTCACGGGGGAAGGCATCTGCGATGGCGCTATTCGACGATCCGTTCAATTCCAAGCTGACGCTCAAGCGCGGCGGCTGCTCGTGCGGGGAGCATGGCAGCCAGGCCGAGCACGATGCGGCTCCCACTGGCGATGCCCAGATCGAGCGCGTGGTCGAGGGCGCGGTCATGCGCGCACTCTTCCCTCAGGACGCCCAGCGTCGCGCCTTCCTGAAAAGCGTTGGGGCCGCGACTGCGCTTGCCGCGGTGAGCCAGTTCTTCCCGGTCAAATTCGCCGCCGAGGCTCTGGCCCAAGCCGGCGCGCCGGAGAAGAAGGCCCTCAAGATCGGCTTCATCCCGATCACCTGCGCGACGCCGATCATCATGGCCTCGCCGATGGGCTTCTACGCCAAGCAGGGTCTCGACGTCGAAGTCGTGAAGACCGCCGGCTGGGCGGTGATCCGCGACAAGACCCTGAACAAGGAATACGACGCCGCCCACATGCTGGCGCCGATGCCGATCGCGATCTCGCTCGGTCTCGGCTCGACGCCCACCCCCTACACGATGCCGGCGGTGGAGAACGTCAACGGCCAGGCGATCACGCTGGCCATGAAGCACAAGGACCGGCGCGACCCGAAGGACTGGAAGGGCTTCAAGCTCGCCGTGCCCTTCGATTATTCGATGCACAATTACCTGCTGCGCTACTACCTCGCGGAAGCCGGGATCGACCCCGATGCCGACGTGCAGATCCGAAGCGTGCCGCCGCCCGACATGGTCGCGAACCTGCGCGCCGACAACATCGACGGCTTCCTGGCGCCCGACCCAGTCAACCAGCGCGCGGTCTATGACGGCGTCGGCTTCATCCACATCCTCTCGAAGGAGATCTGGGACCGGCACCCTTGCTGCGCCTTCGCGGCCTCGCAGGATTTCGTGACCCAGACGCCGAACACCTACGCGGCGCTCCTGCGTGCCATCATCGAGGCGACGTCCTATGCCTCGAAGGCGGAGAACCGCAAGGAAATCGCAGCAGCGATCGCCCCGGCGAACTACCTCAACCAGCCGGTGACGGTGGTGGAGCAGGTCCTCACCGGCACGTTCGCCGACGGCCTCGGCAACGTCCGCAAGGTGCCGGACCGCGTCGATTTCGACCCGTTCCCCTGGCAGTCCTTCGCCGTCTGGATCATGACCCAGATGAAGCGCTGGGGTCAGATCAAGGGCGATGTCGACTACGATGGCGTCGCCAAGCGGGTGTTCCTCGCCACCGACGCGGTCAAGCGCATGGAGCAGGACGGGATGACGCCGCCGACCTCCACCACCAAGACATTCTCGGTGATGGGCAAGGCCTTCGACCCGGCCAAGCCGAAAGAGTACCTCGACTCCTTCGCGATCAAGCGGGCGATCTGAGGGAGAATCGGATCTCCCATCTACGCACCTCATCCCGAGTTGCCCAGTGCAGCGGAGGCCTCGAATGAGGCCTCCGGAACCCAGAGCGACCTCTGGAACCCTCCTTCCAAGCCCGCCCAAGCAGGCGCTTCTGGATGATGGGGAGGGTCGGAGTTGCGTCGTGGAGCGATCGTCACCGATGCCAAGCCATTCCCTGAACCTTCGTGCGATCATCGTCTCCCTGGCGATCATGGTCCTCTTCCTGCTGGCTTGGCACATCGCAGTCAGCGGCCTGACTAAGACCCAGGCGATGGATCCGGAATACGCCGCGCTCATGGGCGCCTCGGCGACGACGGGCAAATCGGCGATGCCGGGGCCGGTCGACGTCGCCTCGACGATCTGGGGACACCTCAAGGATCCGTTCTACGACCGTGGTCCGAACGACAAAGGCATCGGCATCCAGATCCTGTACTCGATCGGCCGCGTCGCTCTCGGCTACGGCCTTGCCGTGATGGTGGCGGTTCCGCTCGGGTTCCTGATCGGGATGTCGCCGCTGATGAGCAAGGCGCTCGACCCCTACATCCAGCTCCTCAAGCCGGTCTCGCCGCTGGCCTGGATGCCGCTTGCCTTGTTCACGATCAAGGATTCGGGGCTCTCGGCGATCTTCGTGATCTTCATCTGCTCGCTCTGGCCGATGTTGATCAACACCGCCTTCGGCGTCTCGGCCACGCGGAAGGAATGGCTCAACGTGGCTCGGACCCTGGAGGTCGGACCGCTGCGCCGCGCTTTCACGGTGATCCTGCCGGCGGCGGCGCCCACCATCCTCACCGGCATGCGCATCTCCATCGGCATCGCCTGGCTGGTCATCGTGGCGGCCGAGATGCTCGTGGGCGGTACCGGCATCGGCTACTTCGTCTGGAACGAGTGGAACAACCTCTCGATCACCAACGTGATCACCTCGATCCTGCTCATCGGCCTCGTCGGCATGGTTCTCGACCAGATTCTGGCGCGAGCCCAGCGCCTCGTGACGTTCCCGGAGTGAGGCCATGAACGCGCTCACCCCTCTCGCCGAGATCCGCGCCGCCCGCCCTGCCGAGTTCCCGGAGACCAGCCGCATGCCCTCCGACAAGTTCCTCTCGATCGAGGGCATCGCCCGGCGCTACCCCTCGCCCGGCGGCAAGCAGACCACGGTGTTCGAGAACCTGTGGCTGCCGATGCGCAAGGGCGAGTTCGTCTGCATGATCGGGCATTCCGGCTGCGGCAAGACGACGGTGCTCAACATCCTGGCCGGCCTCGAGGCACCGAGCGAGGGCGTCGTCATCGCCGATGGCAAGGCGATCGAGGGGCCGAGCCTCGACCGCGCCGTGATCTTTCAGGGCCATGCCCTGCTGCCGTGGCGGACCGTGCTCGGAAACGTCGCCTACGCCGTGTCCTCCCGCTGGCGCGGCGCGGCGAAGGCCGAGATCGATGAGCGCGCGAGACGCGCCATCGCCACCGTCGGCCTTGCCGGCTCCGAAAACAAGCGCCCGGCGGAACTCTCGGGCGGCATGAAGCAGCGCGTCGGCATCGCCCGCGCCCTCGCGATAGAGCCGAAGATGCTCCTGATGGACGAGCCGTTCTCAGCCCTCGACGCGCTGACCCGCGGGACCCTGCAGGACGAGGTCCGGCGCATCTGCACCGAGACCGGCCAGACCGTCTTCATGATCACGCACGACGTCGACGAGTCGATCTATCTCGCCGACAAGATCGTGCTGATGACCAACGGCCCGCAGGCCAAGGTCGCCGAGATCGTCGAGAATCCGCTGCCCAAGGACCGCTCGCGGACCGAGCTTCACCGTCAGCCCGGCTACTACGTCCTGCGCAACCATCTCATCGACTTCCTGGTCAGCCGTTCAAAGACCCTGCGGGACGCGCCACCCGAAGGCTACGACCAGCGGCGCCCGCCCGTGGTGCGGCTGACCCTGACCGAGGCCGACGCCGCAGCGGCGACCGTGGGCTGAACGCGCTCCCCTCAGCCGAGACGAAGAACACCGTCGCCATTCCGGAGCCGCGGAGCGCAGCCCGGAATCCATCATCGCAGCGGGTAAGAACGAGACCTTCCCCCGCCTTCACCTGCCGCCGTCGGCGGCTCTGGATCCCGGGCTCGCCTACGGCGCCCCGGATGACAAACCCTGGAGAACCACCATGAAGCGCGAAGACCTCACCGAGAAGCTCCTCGACATCAAGCGCGAGAAGGGCTGGACCTGGAAATACATCACCGAAGAGATCGGCGGGATCTCGCCGATCCTGATCACCGCGGCCTGCATGGGCCAGATGAAGCTGCCCAAAGCCCAGGCCAAGAAGGCGGCCGAGCTGTTCGGCCTCACAGCGGCCGAGGAGCGGATGATCAACGAGGCACCCTATCGCGGCTCGATCCCGCAGATGCCGCCCACCGATCCGTTGATCTACCGCTTCTACGAGCTCGTCATGGTCTACGGCACCACCTTCAAGGAGCTGATCCAGGAGGATTTCGGCGACGGCATCATGTCGGCGATCGACTTCAACATGGACATGGCCCGCGAGGCCAACAACAAGGGCGACCGCGTGAAGCTGACGATGTCGGGCAAGTTCCTGCCGTACAAGTATTACGGCAACGAGGACGGCGTGCCGGATTACGGCTTCAAGGAGCCGTAGGTCCGCCATAGGTCGCGCCGGCGGCTCCCCGGGAACACCTGGGGAGCGGCTGCCGGAATGTGCCCTGCCGCACGGCGGCCTGGATCGACGCAACCCTCCGTTTCATGCTGGATGCGGTCGTGCCGTCATCGGCGGCTTTCGACGGAGACACCACCGGTATGAATTTCGACGCGATCTCGACGGCCTGGGCGCCGCGCCTCCTCAGCGTCCTGCGCATCATGACGGGGCTGATGTTCCTTCAGCACGGCACTCAGAAGATCCTCGGCTTCCCGCCGAGCGGACGGGCGGCTCCGGAGCTGCTGTCGCTGTCGGGCGTCGCCGGCATGTTCGAACTCGTCGGCGGCGTGTTGATCGTGCTCGGGCTGTTCACCCGGCCGGTGGCCTTCATCCTGTCGGGCCAGATGGCGGTGGCCTATTTCCTCGCTCACGCCTCGAGGGGTTTCTATCCGATCCTCAACGGCGGCGAACTCGCCGTCCTCTATTGCTTCACCTTCCTCTACCTCGCCGCGGCCGGACCCGGTCCGTGGAGCCTCGACGCCCAGATGCGGACGCGCCGTTATGCGTGATCGCCGAGCCGGATGTTTCCCGTGAAACATCCGGCTTGTTCGGTCTCTCGCATTACTTCTCCGGCTTCTTCGCCGGTGTCTGCGCGAGCGGCGTGATCCGCAGGGACGTGATCCGGTTCCTGGCCTTTCGAAGGACCTGGAACCGGAAGCCATGGAAGTTGAAGGCTGTGCCGGTATCGGGGATGGCCCGGGCCTCGTGGATGACGAGGCCGGCAATGATCGTCGCCTCCTCGTCGGGCAAATCCCAGTCCATCGCCCGGTTGAGGTCGCGGATCGGGACGCTGCCATCGGCATTCACCGATCCGTCCCCCTGGGGCCTGACACCAGACACGGTGACATCGTGCTCGTCTGCGATGTCGCCGACGATCTCCTCAAGGATGTCCTCGAGGGTGACCAGGCCCATCACCTCGCCGTACTCGTCGACCACCAGGGCGAAGTGGGTCTTCTTGGCGAGGAACGCCTTGAGCTGGTCGCGAAGGCTCGTCGTGTCGGGGACGAACCAGGTCTCCAGCGCGAGCGTCTCGACGTCGAGACCGGCCGCATTGCCTCCCGCTGCGTCGAGGGCCCTGAGGAGGTCCTTGGCGTGGAGCACGCCGACGATGTTCTCGGAGGTGCCGCGCCAGAGCGGCATTCGCGTGTAGGGCGAGGCCAGGACCTCGCGCACGATTTCCTCAGAGGGCAGTTCGGCGTTGATGGTGCGCATCTTGGTGCGGTGGACCATGATCTCCGAGACGGAGAGCTGATGCAGGTCGAGGAGGCCGCCGAGCATGTCGCGCTCGGCCTTGGCGACCCCACCCTCGCGGTGGAGCAGCGCCACTTGCCCGCGGATCTCCTCGGTCGGAGAGAGGATCGATCGCCGCGCGTCGATGGTGATCCCGAAAGGGCGCAGCAGCAGCCTGACCGTATGCTCGATGGCGAGGGCCAATGGTCCCAGCAGCGCGACGGCGATGGCGACCGGCCGCGACAAAAGCAGGGCGAAGCGGTCCGGTTTGTTGATTGCCAGGGTCTTCGGCAGCAGCTCGGCGAAGACGATGACGAGCACCGACATGAGGACGGTGGCGTAGAGAACGCCACTCTTGCCGAAGAGGGTGATGAGGACGCTCGTGGTGAAGGCCGAGGCCCCGATCGCCACGATGTTGTAGCCGATCAGCATCGCTCCGATGAAGCGTTCGCGGTGGGACAGGATGCGGTTGACGCGCCCGGCGCTGACGTCGCCGGCGGTCTCCAGCGAGAGCATCCGCGCCCGAGAGGCTGCAGTGTAGGCCGTTTCCGCTCCCGCGAAGAACGCCGAGAGCAGGAGCGACATGACGACGATGCTCGCCGCGAGCCAGAGGTCTGTATGGGTGTCCATAGAAGCCATGTCGGGGAATGGACGGTCGAGCGGGCAGCCTTCGTATCGTGCTGGGTCACAGCCCTCAATACACGCCACAGAGCTATAAGGCCGATCCTGCATACACCATCATGTCTTCGGGAGCTTTTGGTAAGTCTCACAGATGACGGCCGTTGCCATTTGCGCCCGTCCTCCGAATTCAATCAAGAAATTCGCGATCTTGTGTGCAAATCAATCGTTCCTTAACCGAGAAATGGTGATGTCACGACAGCGCATAGATGGGTAGGTCCGCAATGCTGTCCAACACCAAGATCCTCACCAAGATCCTTTCCGTCCTCGGATTGATCGGCGTTATCGTCGCCGGCACGGTTTGGTACGCGACCAGCCACATGACCGCGATCGATTCCGCCTACTCGGCGTTCATCGACAGGGAGGCCCGGGCGGTGTCGGAGATGAGACGCGTCAACCGACTGCTGAACGCGGCCATGTACAGGGTCATGAGGACGATCGCCGAGACCGAGGAGGGCCAGATGAAGGCCGCTGACGACGCCTTCGGTCCGATCCCCGAGATGACGCGGAAGGTTCTGACGGACATCCGCGGGTATGTCCCGGCTTTCACGGCCCGGATAGACGGACTGATCGCCAAGACCGATTCCCTTTTCGAGAACGTGACGGAAGTGCGCCGCCTAGCGCGCCTGAACCGCAATGACGAGGCACTGGTCATCCTTCACGACAAGGTCGACCCCATCCTCAATCCCCTCGCCGATGAGGTCACCCTGATGGCCGACGAGATGCAGGCGGCGGCCCTCAAGGGATCGGACGGGCTGACGGACGAGACCAACGCCACGCGGGCCACCGTCTTCACGTTGGCCGGCGGCGGCTTGCTGCTTTCGATCGCGGCGGCTTTCCTGATATCCGTCGCCGGAATAACCCGACCGTTGGCAGATCTCGTCCACGTCCTGCAGCGCATGGCGCAGGGAGACTTCGCCGCGGAGATCGCCGCCTCGAAGCGCGGAGACGAGATCGGTGCGGTCGGCCGCGCTGTGGAGGCGATCAAGGACAAGGTCGCCGAACAGGCGGCGAACGAAGCCGCCGCCAAGCAGAGCGCGGATCACGTCGCCTCGATCGAGCGGCGGAATGGCCAGCTCGCCATGGCAGACACCTTTGAGGGGGCGGTCGGCGGAATCCTCCAAGCCGTGGCCTCCTCGGCCACGCAACTCCAGGCGACGGCGCGGACCATGACGGCTAACGCCGCCGAGACCGCAGCCCAATCCTCGACAGTCGCGGCGGCTGCCGAAGAAGCGAGCACCAACGTCACGATGGTCTCGGCCGCGGCCGAGGAGCTCGGCGGTTCGGTCAGCGAGATCGGGCGGCAGGTCGGCGGCTCGGCAGACCTCGCCAGGCGTGCCGTCGACGAAGCCGCCGAGACGGCGACCCTTGTCAACGACCTCAGCGAGGCAGCCGCCCAGATCGGCAACGTCGTCGCCCTGATCTCGAACATCGCCGGTCAGACCAACCTCCTCGCGCTCAACGCCACCATCGAGGCGGCGCGTGCCGGCGAGGCGGGCCGAGGCTTCGCGGTCGTCGCCACCGAAGTGAAGGAGCTGGCGAGCCAGACAGCCAAGGCGACGGATGAGATCTCGGCTCAGATCGGCCGCATCCAGGGCTCGACCGGCCAGGCGGTCGCGGCGATCTCGGGCATCAGCGAGCGCATCCGCGAGATCAGCAGCGTGACGACGAGCATCGCCGCTGCGGTGGAGGAGCAGGGCGCTGCGACCCAGGAGATCGTCCGCAACGTCACCCAGGCAGCGATGGGTACCGGCCAGGTCACGGCCAACATCTCCGGCGTCGCCGGCGCGGCCGAGGAGACGGGTGCGGCCGCGAGCCAAGTCCTATCCTCCGCCACGGAGCTGTCGCGCCAGTCCGAGCAGCTCAGGAACGAGGTCCACAAGTTCCTTCAGACCATCCGGGCGGCCTGATCAGGGACCGGCGCGGATGCCTGCGCTCGTCCACCCTTCCCGGTGACAGGGTGTGAGAGCAGTATCGTCGCCAAGCCGTGAGGGTCTTTCGCTTGGGATCTCACGTCCTCGGCCCACCTGACGCTCTCTCCGCTTGATCACGTCGTGAGCCGCCGGCCTTTCCTCTTCCTCGTGCGGAGGGGGCAGCAGGTGGGGTCGCTGGGTGCCCCTGCTGCGCAGGCCAGCGGACCTATCCTCACCCCGACCCTCTCCCCACAAAGGGGAGGGACTGCGCCACACCGACCTGATCGGTCGTAAGCCGTATCAAGCCTCTCGGCGGCGCCGGGCAGCTGGACATCGTGATGGGCTCAGCTGAGGTTACGGCCCGATCCCGGACCAGGACCGATTCCACGATGGCCTTTCCCCTCTCCCGACGCGGCCTCCTCGGTGCCGCCGCCGCATTCCCGCTCGTCAGGACTGCCTGGGCCGATGCCGCGATCCGGGTCGGCGGCACCACGATCGAGGCGCTTCGCGACGGGTCGTTTCCGTTGGAGCCGAAGATGATCCCCGGCGCCGACAGCGACGAGGGGCGGGCCCTCCTCGGCGCCGCAGGCCTGCCGCCCGCCGGCCCGACGCCCGAACCGGTCAACGCCTTCCTGGTCAGGCGAGCCGGGCGCGCCTGGCTGATCGATGCCGGCTGCGGCGGACTGTTCGGGCCGGATTTCGGCAAGGTGCCAGCAGCCCTCGGCGCCTCGGGCATCGAGCCGGGCGCCATCGAGGCGGTCTGGCTGACGCATCTGCATATTGATCATGCTGGCGGCCTCCTCGACCCGAAGGGCGTTGCACGGTTCCCGCAGGCCGAGATCCTCGTACAGGAAGCCGAGATCGCCTATTGGTCCGACGATGCCGCCCGCTCGCGGGCCCCAGCGGAGATGGGTCCGTTCTTCGATGCGGCTCAGGCGGTACTCGCGGCCTATCGCGGCCGTGTCCGCGCGGTGTCGGGGGCGGCGGATCTGGCGCCGGGAATCGCCTTCATGCCCCTGCCCGGCCACACGCCGGGCCATTCGGGCGTGCTCGTCACCGACGGGAACGACCGCCTGCTGGTCTGGGGCGACATCGTCCATTCGCGCATCCTGCAGATGCCGCACCCCGAATGGAGCGTGATCTGGGATCTCGATCAGGCCCAGGCGCGGGCGACACGCCGCCGGATCCTCGATCAGGCCGCTGCCGATGGCCTGGTGGTGGCCGGCATGCATGTGGCGGCACGCGGACGGATCGAGCGCCGCGGCAACGGGTACGCGCTGGTCGACGCCGCCTGAACCGGTCAGCTCTCCGTGAACTCGGCCTCCAGAAACGCCTTCACCTCGGCCCGGTCGATGCCGGGCGCGATGAAGCTCTGGCCGATGCCGCGGGCGAGGATGAAGGTGAGCGCCCCGTCGCGCACCTTCTTGTCCTGAGCCATGGCCTCCAGGATCGCGTCGGCATCGCCGCTTCCGCCCGGCACCGCCTGAAGCCGGGTCGGCAGGCCGGCCAGCGCCAGGTGGTTGGCAACGCGGCCCGCCTCCTGGCCGGGGCAGAGGCCGAGCCGGGCCGAGAACCGGAAGGCGAGCGCGAGCCCGATCGCCACCGCCTCGCCATGGACGAGACGCGCGGACTCGTAGGCCGTCAGCCGTTCAAGGGCGTGGGCGAAGGTATGGCCGAGATTGAGGAGGGCCCGCTCGCCGTCCTCGCGCTCGTCGCGCACCACCACGCCGGCCTTGGCCCGGCAGCAGATCGCCACCGCCTCGTCCCGCTCCGGCCCGCCCGCGAAGATGCCGGCCCAGTTCGCCTCGCACCATTCGAAGAAGCCGGCATCGCTGATGAGGCCGTACTTCGCCACCTCGGCGTAGCCCGCCCGCATCTCGCGCTCCGACAAGGTGTCGAGGGTGGCGGTGTCGGCGACGACGAGGCGCGGCTGGTGGAAGGCGCCGATCAGGTTCTTGCCGTGGGGGGAGTTGATCCCGGTCTTGCCGCCCACGGAGGAATCGACCTGGGCCAGCAGGGTCGTTGGCGCCTGCGCGAAGCGAACGCCTCGCCGCAGGGTGGCGGCGGCGAAACCAGCGAGATCGCCGACGACTCCGCCGCCGAGCGCCACCACGATGTCGTTGCGCTCGATTCTGTGAGCGAGGAGCCCATCGCAGACCTGCGCATAGGTGGCATAGCTCTTCGAGGCTTCCCCGGGAGCCACCACGACGAGCCCCGTGCGCAGGCCCGCAGCTTCCAGGGACGCCCGAAGGCGGTCGCCGTAGAGGCCGGCCACATTCTCGTCGGTGACGATCGCCGCCGCCTTGCCGCCCAAAGCCGCGACCTCGGCACCTGCGAGATCCAGGAGGCCGCGGCCGATGCGGATGTCGTAGTCGCGGCCGCCATCGAGGGGGACATGAACGCTGAGGGACTTCACTGTGCGGCGACGCCTTGGTTCGAGGGACCGTTGAGATGAGCGTCGAGGGCCTCCATCACGTCCTGCACGACGCGGTCATGGGAGACGTCGCGCGAGAGCGCCACCACATCGGCGAGTGCATAGACGGGGTGCCTCAGAGCCATCAACTCGCGCATCGTCTCGTCCGGATCTTCGGTCTGCAGGAGCGGCCGGCCGCCGCGCTTGCGTACCCGGCGCATCAGCACGTCCAGATCCGCCTTCAGCCAGACCGAGACCCCGGCTTCCGCGATGCGAGCGCGGGTGGCCTCGCGCATGAAGGCGCCGCCGCCGGTGGCGAGGACCAGCGGGCCTTCGCGCATCAGCCGGGCGATCACCCGCTCCTCGCCCTCTCGAAAGCTCGGCTCGCCGTAGATGGAAAAGATGTCGGGGATGCTGAGATGGGCCGCAGCCTCGATCTCGGTATCGGCGTCCTTGAACATCAAGCCGAGTCGGCCCGCGAGACGGCGACCGACGGTGCTCTTGCCCGCGCCCATGAGGCCGACGAGCACGATCGAGCGGGTGCCCAGCGCACGGCGCAGACGCAGCTCGATCGGGTCGCTCTCTGGCTCTGGCTCGCTCATCAGGTGAGGTTTCGCATCGGCGCGGCGTCGGCTCGGCTCTTTTTATCGTGTCGGGCGGCTCGGTCGATGCCGGCGCCCACTTTGTCCCATCCTTACCGTGTTTCCGCATGTGGGCGAAGCGGTGGTTCTGCAACCTCAGCGAAACGTATCCCCCGCCGGCTGTGGCCGAGAAGTCCTTGCCTTCCGCTCCTCCGTAGGAGAAACCCCTGACACCGCAGCGCGATATGCCCACCCGCCCGATCGAGGTTCGCCCGACGTGCCGACCCTGTTCCGCTTCCTCGCCACCCTCGCGATCCTCGGCGGCCTCGTCTTCGCCGGCATGGTCGCGCTCGCCACCTTCGTGGTGCCGACCCCGCGCGAGATGAGCGTGACGATCCCGGCCTCCAAGCTGCAGCCGCCGCCGAGGTGACGGAACCCGCGGAGCGGCCGGCGGAGGCCTTCCTGGAGATGCTGGCGGCCGAGCGCGGCGCCGCCGCCAACACCCTCGCCGCCTATCGCCGGGATCTCGACGATTACGTCGCCGTGCTGGCCGATGACGGGATCGACCCGGCCGAGGCGGAGCCGGCGCAGGTGCGCGCCTATCTCGCCGGTCTCGAGACGCGCGGCCTCAAGGCTTCGTCGGCGGCGCGGCGTCTCTCCTGCATCCGCGGCTTCCACCGCTTCCTCTACGCCGAGGGATTTGCCACCGGCGACCCGACCGTCGCGCTCGCCGGCCCGCGCCGGGGGCGAACCCTGCCCAAGGTGCTCACCGTCGCCGAGGTCGACCGGCTGCTCGGCCTCGCCCGCGAGGCGGCATCAGTCGAAGAAGGCAGCGCCCGGAGACGGGCGATCCGCATGCATTGCCTTCTCGAACTTCTCTACGCCACGGGTCTGCGCGTCTCCGAGCTCATCGCCCTGCCGCGCAGCGCCGCGACGACGCGAGAGCGCTTCCTGATGGTGCGCGGCAAGGGCGGGCGCGAGCGGCTGGTGCCGCTCACCGACATGGCGCGCGAGGCGATGATTCTCCACCTCGCCGGGCTGCCCGGCGACGGGCAGACGGGGGAACGATCCTGGCTGTTCCCCTCCGACAGCGCCAGCGGCTACCTGACGAGGCAGGCCTTCGCCCGCGACCTCAAGCTGGCCGCCGCCGCCGCGGGCCTACGCGCGGACAAGGTCAGCCCGCACGTGCTGCGCCACGCCTTCGCGAGCCACCTCCTCCAGAACGGCGCGGATCTGCGCATCGTGCAGGAGCTCCTGGGACACGCCGACATCGCCACGACGCAGATCTACACCCACGTCCTCGATGCGCGGCTGAAGGGGATGGTGCGGGACCTGCACCCGCTGATGGACGAGTCAGAAGACGCCGCCCAGGGAAATTCCTGACGGCACCATGGCCCGCCGCCGCCGCACGGATTAGGGTCGCCGCCATGGCCTTTTCGGATCGTTCCGCCACCGACCTGACGACGGGCTCCAGCGCGCCGCCCGAGACGCCGCGCACCCTGGAGCGTGCGCTCGGCCACCAAATCCGGAGCCTTAGGCGCGAGCGCGACCTGTCGGTCTCCGATCTCGCGGCTGCCGCGGGCGTCTCGCTCGGGATGATCTCGAAGATCGAGAACGGCCAGATCTCGCCCTCGCTCTCGACGGTGAACGCCATCGCGGGGGCGCTCAACGTGCCGATCACGGCGCTCTTTGCCGCCTTCGAGGAGAAGCGCGACTGCTCGCATGTTCGCGCCGGCCAGGGCGTGATGATCGAGCGGCGCGGCACCAAGGTCGGGCACCTCTACGCGTTGCTCGGCGCGGCCCTCGGCGGCGACGTGGTGGTGGAGCCCTACCTCATCACCCTGCAGCCCGATGCCGAGCCCTATACGGGCTTTCGCCATGCCGGCATCGAGTTCCTGTACATGCTGAGCGGCGAGGTGGTGTACCGCCACGCCGACCGCTCCTACCCCCTGGCGCCGGGGGACGCCCTGCTGTTCGATTCCGGCGGCGTCCACGGCCCGGAGACATTGGTGTCATGGCCGATCACCTATCTGTCGATCATCATCTACCCGCGCCAGCCGACCTGAGACCCGACCCATGAACGCATCCCTCCACACCGACGTCCTCTCCGCCATCGGCGGGACGCCGTTGATCAGGCTGCACCGCGCATCGGAAGAGACCGGCTGCACCATTCTGGGAAAGGCCGAGTTCCTGAATCCCGGCCTCTCGGTGAAGGACCGCGCCGCCCTCTCGATCGTCCGGGACGCAGAGGCGCGTGGGCTGATCCGGCCGGGCGGCACCATCGTCGAGGGCACCGCCGGCAATACCGGCATCGGCCTCGCCCTCGTCGCCTCCGTGCGCGGCTATCGCACCGTCATCGTCATCCCCGAAACCCAGTCGGCCGAGAAGAAGGAGACGCTGCGGCTCGCCGGGGCTCGCCTCGTCGAGGTGCCGGCGGTGCCCTTCGCCAATCCCGACAACTACGTCCACGTGGCGCGACGGCTGGCGGAGAAGCTCGCCGCCACCGAACCCGCGGGCGCCTTCTTCGCCGACCAGTTCGACAACCTCGCCAACCGACAGGCCCATGTCGAGACGACGGGACCGGAGGTCTTCGAGGCGACGCAGGGACAGGTCGACGGCTTCGTCTGCGCCGCCGGCACAGGCGGCACCCTGGCGGGCACCGCGCAGGCTCTGAGGGCCTTGAAGCCCGGCGTGAAGATCGCCCTGTCGGATCCCGAAGGCTCGGCGCTCCATGCCTATTACGAGACCGGGACGCTCAAGGCCGAGGGCTCGTCGATCACGGAAGGCATCGGCCAGGGCCGGGTGACGAAGAACCTCGAGGGCTTCCGGCCGGATCATTCCTTCCGCATCCCCGATACCGAGGCGCTGGAAATCGTCTTCGGCCTGATGCGCGAGGAGGGCCTGAGTCTCGGCGGCTCGTCCGGCATCAACGTCGCCGGGGCGATCCGCCTGGGGCGCCAGCTCGGGCCGGGCCATACCGTCGTGACCATCCTCTGCGACGGCGCGGCGCGCTACGCCTCGAAGCTGTTCAACCCGGCCTTCCTGCAGGAGCGCGGCCTTCCGGTGCCGGGCTGGCTGACGGAGAAGGGCGAGTCCCTGCCGGACTGGCGGGCCTGAGAAGCGTCGAGGTCCGTTCACAAGTCCTTGAAAAACCGTTGAACGGAATCAACCGGGGGACGTTGCACTGGTCAAGCTCGGGCGCTCAAGCTCGGCCGTTTCGGAGTACCCCCATGACCTTGACCACGATTCTCCTCATCATCCTCATCCTGGCGGTGCTCGGCGGCGGCAACTTCCTCGGCGGCGGCGCCTATCGCGGCCAGAGCTTCGGCCTGGGCGGCATCCTCATCATCATTCTGATCGTGCTCCTGGTCACCGGCCGCCTCTGACGCGCGTCAGCCGCCGCAGGTGATGCCGACCACAAGCCCGCCGAGGCGGGCCGTGACGGAGCCGACCGAGCCCGGCCCGGCATCCGCGGGCGCCGGGCTCGGGGCGACCCCGTTCTCGGCGAGAAACGCCGCGACCCGCTGTGAAGAGACGAGGACGTAGCGCGTCGGCGGCATCACGCCAGCGATCAGACGGGGTGCCGTCGGAAAGGTAGAGACCAGTCCGGCGAGGCGGCCCGACCGATCGAAGACCGGCGCCCCTCCGCTTCCCGGCTGGAGCGGCGCGAAGACCCCCTCCCCGGCCATCTCTCCCGGCGCGACGACGACCGACCCTGCCGCCTCGGCGCCGAGGATCACCGCGGCGCTGCCATCGACGGCCTCGCGGGCCAAGGGCACGCCCCTGATGTCACTGCCCTTCGCAGGAAGCCCTGATCCTTCGAGGAGAGCCAAGCCACGGGCGGGATCGCTCGCGATCACACGCGACGGCTTACCCGCGATCGTCGGAGTCGCGCAGCCGGCAAGGGCGGCAGCGCTCGTCAGCACGCGTCCGGGTCCGACGGAGAGGCCCGTCGCCGCCGGGGCCGGCCTGCTTGGGGCCACCTTGGGCAGGGCCACCTTGGGCAGGGGCACCTTCGGTGATGCCACAGCCGGTGGAGTAGCCGAAGGGGCAGGCCCGGGCGCCGCCGTCTCGAACGGGGCGAAGCTGTTGGCGATGGCGATGACGAAGCGGTCGATGTCCGCTGCTCCCTGCTTTCCGTAGCCGATGGTGAAGCCGCGAATCCCGTCGGCGCCGGAGGCGTAGCGGATGTAGGACTTGCCCTGCGCCGTCTCGGCCGTGACCACGAGGAAGTCGGGCCGCTTGATCTTGTAGGTCACCTTGCGATCGGGGCTCGGGGCGGTCAGCCGGGCGAAGGTCGCATCGAGGTCGGTCTCGCCCTGCGAGAAGGACTTGGCGTCGAGGGTGATGCCGCCGTCGGCGCTCTGCCACCTGGTGCCGCCCGGAATGCTCGATCGCTTGGGGAGCATGCGCTCGGGCACGCCGAGGGTGACGCCGCTGGCGGGATCGCGTTGCACCGTGAACTTCGCCGCCTTGCGCGCAGCCTCCCCGGCCGTGAGCAGGGCCGCACGGGTCGCGGGAGCGGGAAATCCCGTCTCCTTCGCGCCGGCCCTGGCGGCATAGGCCATCAGCGCGTCGTGGGTGCGCCTGCCATAGGTGCCGGTGATCACGCTGTTGTAGTCGCCGGTCCAGACGAGCGCGTCCTGCAACGCCTTGCGATCGGGCTCGGGCAGGGACTCGTAGGCAGCCTTCGCCGCGTCGAAGACCGTATCGGGAGCTGTGGCGGGCTTCGGGGGGGCGAGCGGCCTCTGGGGGACCGGGGCCTGAGCCTGCGTTCCCGTCGCCATCAGGATGGCGGCCGCCGTTGCGGACCACCCGAATCGATCGCGACGCGCCATGGCTCGGTTCTCCGGTGGTGCAGCCGAGGTTTGGCAGAGCGCGAGCTCGATTTCCAGAGCGTACTCATCAACGTCGACCACCGTGCCGCGGCGACACTCGCAAGGCTTCGGCATCCCCCTCGCCATTTCACCCGTTCCGGGGGAGAAAATCCGGCAGCTTTCCTCGTCATGGCGATTTGAGGAGGGCTCATCATGCTAGAGCAGACTGATGATGCGCGTCCTTGGCCGTTCGACCTCCATCAACGTCCGCAAGGTTCTCTGGACCGCGGCAGAAACGGGCGTGAGCTTCGTTCACGAGAACGAATGGGCCTTGTCGAAGGACACGCGAAGCCCGGAGTTCCAGGCCTTCAATCCAAATGGTCTCGTGCCCGTTCTCATCTGCGAGGATGGAACTCTGTGGGAAAGCAACACGATCTGCAGGTATCTGGCGGCAAAATCAGAGCGGACGGATCTTCTGCCCGATACGCCGTTCGCTCGCGCGAACGTCGAGAAATGGATGGATTGGCAAGCCGCCGACCTCAACGGCGCCTGCCAAGCCGCTTTTTTGGGGCTGGTACGCCAAAACCCGGTTTACAAGGACGACCATGTTGCCATCGCCCGGAGCACGGAGCGGTGGAATGCGCTGATGCTCGTGCTGGAGAGCCACATGGCGGAAGGCGGCAGCTACGTCCTCGGCGAGTGCTTCACCTTGGCCGATGTCGTGCTCGGGCTGTCGCTCCAACGCTGGCTTCTGACGCCCATTCTTCGGCCCTCGACTCCGGCGCTCGCCGCTTACCGTCAGCGTCTGCTGTCTCGGCCGACCGTAAAGGCGTGGATTCCCGCCGACATACCCTGACCAGGGCATCGGGTGGCAGGTAGTCCTCAGGAGCGCAAGATCCGTTGCGGCCGGCCCACGACCTGCTAGGGTCCGCGCCGGCACCGGAGGGGGATCGGCGCCCTACGGCGGAGTTGAACGATGGCGGGATCGGCTGGGCTCCGGCGGCGTGCCGCCTTCCTCGCGGCTCTGATGATCGGCCTCTCCGGCCCGGCCATGGCGCAGGCGCCCGCAACGCCCGCAGCGAGGATCGCTGCCAAGCCGGCCATTCCGCAGAAGACTTTCGTTCGCGAAACCCTCGCCAGCGAAGCCGTGCGCCTGGAAGCCAGCCTCCAGGCGTCTGCCAAGACACCGGGGGCGGCCAAGCCCGCCGCGCAGGCACTGGAGGAAGGCGAGGCGCTGATCGAAGCTGAGAAGCCCGCCGAGGCCCTCAAGCTCCTGGTCTCCGCCGTCACCGGCGCGCCGGGCGACCCACTCGCCTGGATCGCCTATTCCCGCGCCGCGATCGCGGTGGCACAGGACGAGAACAACCGCGACTACAACGCCCGCAGCGTCCTGCGCGGCAATGCCAGGTCGTCCGCCTATCTCGCCTATCAGCGCGCGCCCTCCGCCGACCTCGAAGCGCAGTCGCTCGCTCAGCTCGCCGAGGTCTATGCCGCCACCTCCGATTGGCGCCCGTCGCTGGAGGCCTACCGCGCCAGCCTGGCGCTCGCCGACGAGCCGTCGGTGCGCGAAGCCTACGAATCGGTGCGGGCCGAGCACGGCTTCCGCATCCTCGACTACAAGGTCGATTCGGATGCCGCCGCCCCGCGCGTCTGCTTCCAGTTCTCCGAGAGCCTGGCTTCCAAGACCGATTTCGCGCCCTTCGTGGCCGTCTCGGGCAGCGCCAACGCCGCCGTGACGGCGAGCGGCCAGCAGCTCTGCGTCGACGGTCTGCGCCACGGGGAGCGCTATGCCTTCGTCCTGCGCCAGGGCCTGCCCTCGACCGTCGGCGAGACCCTGCTGAAAGCCGCCGATTACGAGGTCTACGTTCGGGACCGCTCGCCCCAGGTCCGCTTCACCGGCCGCAACTACGTCCTGCCGCGCACCGGCCAGGCGGGCGTGCCGATCGTCTCGGTCAACGCCGCGAAGGTGAATGTCGAGGTGCTGCGCATCGGCGACCGCAGCCTGCTCCCCTCCCTGCGCTCGGAGGAGTTCCTCGGCCAGCTCAACGGCGCCACGGCCAAGACCATCGCCGACCAGAAGGGCCGCAGCGTCTGGAAGGGCGTGCTCGACACCGCCAAGGCCGATCTGAACCAGGAGGCGATCACCGCCTTCCCGGTGCTGCAGGCGGTCGGCACCCTCGAACCCGGCCTCTACATCATGCTGGCCCAGGCCAGCGGCGTCGCCCCGGCCCAGGACGAGGAGGGGGGATACGAGGCGCAGGCGACGCAATGGTTCGTCGTCTCCGACCTCGGCCTCACCGTGTTCAAGGGCCGCGACGGCGTCCACGTCTTCGCCCGCTCGCTGGCGAGCGCGGCGGCGGTCAAGGGCGCCGAGATCCGGCTGGTGGCGCGCAACAACGAGATCCTGGCGACGGCGAAGACCGATTCGCAGGGCCATGTCGCCTTCGATCCGGGGCTTGCCCGCGGCGAGGGCGGCATCGCGCCGGGCCTCGTCGTCGCCGAGCTGGGCGGCGATTACGGCTTCCTCGACCTCAACCAATCCGCCTTCGACCTCACCGATCGCGGCGTGAAGGGCCGCCCGGCGCCGGGCGCGGTCGAGGCCTATCTGTTTCCCGAGCGCGGGGTCTATCGCTCCGGCGAGACCGTGAACCTCACCGCGCTCCTGCGCGACGCGCAAGGGGTCGCGCTGCCGAACATCCCGTTGACCCTCGTGGTCAAGCGCCCCGACGGCGTCGAATACCGCCGGGTCCAGGTGGCGGACCAGGGCGTGGGCGGGCGTAGCCTCCCGGTCGCCCTGCTGTCGGGCGCCGCCAAAGGCACCTGGCGGGTGCTGGCCTATACCGACCCCAAGGCGCCTCCGGTCGGCGAGGCGAGCTTCCTCGTCGAGGATTACGTCCCCGAGCGCCTGGAGGTGAGCCTGTCGAGCGCCGCTCCGACCCTGACCAGGGGCCAGTCGGCGCGGATTACGGTCGCCTCGCGCTACCTCTACGGCGCGCCGGGCGCCGGGCTCGAGGTCTCGGGCACGGTGCTCGTCCAGGCGGCCTCGGGTAGCGGCATCAAGGGGCTGGAGGGCTTCTCGATCGGCCTCGACGACGAGAGCGTCGAGGCGACCTCTGCCGAGATCGAGGCCCGCGCCACGACCGATTCCAAGGGTGCCGCCACCCTCGACGTGCCGATCCCGGTCCTCGCCGCCCCGCGGCCGGTGGAGGCCAAGATCACCCTGCAGGTCGGGGAGCCGGGCGGGCGGGCGCTCAGCCGGAGCCTCACCCTGCCGATCCTGCCAGAAGGGCCGGTGCTGGCGATCCGCAAGACCTTCTCGGGCGATTTGGCCGAGGGCGGCAGTGCCGGGTTCGACGTGGTGATGGCCTCGCCCGACGGCACGCGCCTTGCGCAACCCGGCACGACCTGGACGCTCTCGAAGGTCGAGAAGAGCTACCAGTGGTACCGCGAGAGCGGCCGCTGGGCCTACGAGCCGGTGACCGCGACCCGGCGCATCGCCGACGGCCGCATCGACCTGAAAGCCGATGCCCCGGCCCGCATCGCCCAGACCGTGAGCTACGGCACCTACCGCCTCGACGTTCAGGCGCCGGGCAAGCCCAGTGCCGCCGCGAGCGTGAGCTTCACCGTCGGCTGGAGCGGCGGCGAGACCGCGGACGTGCCCGACCTCCTCGACCTGCGCCTCGACAAGGCCGCCTATTCCGCCGGCGAGAGCCTGCGGGTGAAGCTGCAGCCGAAGTTCAAGGGCACCGCGACGCTCGCGGTGGTGAGCGACAAGGTCCACGCACTCCTCGACATTCCAGTCTCTGAAGGCGGCACAGAGGCCACCATCCCGGTCAAGGCCGAGTGGGGCGCCGGCGCCTATCTCGTCGCCACCGCCTACCGTCCCCTCGACCAGGCAGCCAAGCGCCTGCCGGGCCGGGCGCTGGGGGTCGCGTGGTTCTCGGTCGACCGGACCAAGCGCCAGCTTGAGGTCGCGGTCGAGGCGCCCGAGAAGACGCGGCCGCGCGAGAACCTGAACCTGCCGATCCGCCTCGCCGGTCTGGAGCCGGGCGAGGAGGCGCGCGTGACCGTGGCCCTCGTCGATGTCGGCATCCTCAACCTGACCCGCTACGAATCGCCCAATCCCGTCTCCTATTTCTTCGGCCAGAAGGCCCTGGGGCCGGAGATTCGCGACCTCTACGGATACCTGATCGATGGGATGCAGGGCACGCTCGGGGCGATCCGCTCGGGCGGTGACGGCAGCGGCAACGAACTCGCCGACGCGCCGCCGACCCAGGCCCCCCTCGCTCTCTATTCCGGCCCCGTCAGCGTCGGGCCGGACGGGCGCGCCAGCGTCACCTTCCCGCTGCCCGCCTTCAACGGCACCGGCCGGGTAATGGTGACCGCCTGGAGCAGGGCCAAGGTCGGCGCCGCCCAGGCCGACGTGATCATCCGCGATCCCGTCGTCCTCACCGGCACCCTGCCGCGCTTCCTCAATGTCGGCGACCGCTCGCGCTTCTTCGTGGCGATCGACAATGTCGAGGGCGCGGCCGGCGACTACACGGTCGACCTCGATCTCACCGGCCCCGCCTTGGTCTCGGCGCAGGCCGCGCACAGCACGGTGCGGCTCGAGGCCGGCGCCAAGGGCTCGCTGACGATCCCGATCACCGCCGCCGGGCCGGGCCTCACCCGCCTCGACGTGACGCTGACCGGCCCCGGCATTTCCGGCAGTGTCGGGCAGAGCTTCGCGCTCGCCATCGGGCCCGGCACCGGATCCCTGGTGCGCCGCACCGTGCGGCCCCTCGAACCCGGCGCCAGCCTGCAGGTCTCGAGCGCGCTGCTCGCCGATATCCTGCCCGGCACCGGCGCGATCTCGGTCACCGCCTCGTCGCTGGCCGCCCTCGACGTTCCGGCCCTGCTCCAGGCGCTCGACCACTATCCCTATGGCTGCTCGGAACAGACGGTGAGCCGGGCGATGCCGCTCCTCTACGTCAATCGCCTCGCGGCGATGGACAGGCTCGGTCTCGACGACAAGGCCGACGAGCGGGTGCGCGAGGCGATCGACCGGGTGCTGGCGCGCCAGAACTCGGCGGGCGATTTCGGCCTGTGGGGCACCGACTGGTCGA
Organism: Methylobacterium sp.; assembly: GCF_019745455.1. GTDB lineage: Bacteria > Pseudomonadota > Alphaproteobacteria > Rhizobiales > Beijerinckiaceae > Methylobacterium. The sequence goes on along the minus strand of NZ_JAIETD010000050.1, from coordinate 58,148 downwards.
GCGACACCTGGCTCAACGCCTATGTCACCGACTTCCTGACGCGGGCCCGAGAGCGAGGCTTCTCGGTGCCGCAGGTCGCCTTCACCAGCGCCCTCGACCGCCTGCGCAACGCCGTTGCCAACACCACCGAGGTCAAGGACGGCGGCATGGACATCGCCTACGCCGCCTATGTTCTGGCCCGAAACGGCCGGCCGGTGATGGGGGATCTGCGCTACCTCGCCGACACCAAGCTTTCCGACTTCTCGACGCCGTTGGGGCGAGGCCAGATCGCAGCGGCGCTGGCGCTGCTGGGCGATCGCGGGCGGGCGGTCAAAGCGTTCGATTCGGCGGTCTCTGCCCTGAAAGCGACGGGCGAGACCGGGGTCTATCGGGCGGATTACGGCTCGCGCCTGCGCGACGGGGCCGGCCTGCTCACCCTCGCGGCAGAGGCCGGGCTGACCGCCCAGACATTGCAGCCCGTGGGCGCCGTCATCACCCAGGAGCGGGCCTCCGGCCGGCCGACCAGCACGCAGGAGAACGCCTGGATGGTGCTCGCCGCGCAGGGACTCGCCAAGGATGCGGAGGCCCTGAGCTTCCGGGTCGACGACGTTGCCCAATCCGGTGCTCTGACCCGGCTCTACAGGGCGCCCGCCCTCGATACGAAGCCGGTGACGATCACCAATGACGGGCGCAGCACCGTCCAGACCGCGATCAGCGTCACCGGCAACCCGATCAGCCCGGAGCCCGCGGAGTCGCGCGGCTACGCCATCTCCCGGACCTATCACCGGCTCGACGGCACCGCGGTCGACCTCGCCCAGGGCCTGCGCCAGAACGATCGCCTCGTGGTGGTGCTGAAGGTGACCGAGGCCAAGGCCAGCGCAGGGCGGCTCCTCCTGGTGGACCGCCTGCCGGCGGGGCTGGAGATCGACAATCCCAAGCTCCTCGACGCCGATGCCCTCACGGGCCTCGCCTTCGCCAAAAGCGAGGTGGCGCCGAGCCATACCGAGTTCCGCGACGACCGCTTCGTCGCCGCCTTCGACCGCACCCCGGAGCAATCCGCCTTCTTCGGCGCGGCCTACACCGTGCGGGTGATCTCGCCGGGCACCTACGTGCATCCCGCTGCGACGATCGAGGACATGTACCGTCCCGACCGCTTCGGCCGCACCGGGTTCGGGACCGTGGAGGTGGTGGCGAAGTAGGACCAGTTCCACCCGCTCAGTGCGAGCGCATCCGGTCCACCACGGCGCGGGCGGCCTCGAAGGCCTCGTCGGGGTCGAGTTCGGTGGTGTCGAGCACCACGGCGTCGGCGGCCGCCTTGAGCGGGGCGGTGCTGCGCGAGGCGTCGCGGGCATCGCGGGCGACGATGTCTTCCAGGATCGCCGAGAGGGAGCTCGTCTCGCCGCGCCTCATGAGTTCGAGGTGGCGGCGTCGCGCCCGCTCCTCGGGGGCGGCGGTGATGAACAGTTTCACGCGGGCGTCCGGGCAGACGACGGTGCCGATGTCGCGACCGTCGAGGACGGCGCCGGCCTCGCCGCTGGCGAAGCGCTGCTGCCAGGCGAGGAGCGCGGCGCGCACGGCCGGCACCGAGGAGATTCGCGAGGCCGCATCGCCCATCGCCCGCTGACGCAGGCGCGGGTCGGCCAAACGATCCGCGATGAGCGTCGAGGCGGCTCGGGCGGCAGCGTTTCGGTCGTCCAGGTCGTAGCCGGCATCGAGCACCGTCAGGGCGACGGCGCGGTAGAGCAGGCCCGTGTCGAGGTGCGGCAGCCCGTAATGGGCAGCGAGCCGCTTGGCGAGGGTGCCCTTGCCGGAGGCGGCAGGTCCGTCGATCGCGATGACCATCGGCATGCCGCTCACCCTGCGATCGCGCCGCCCAGCCCCTGCATCGTCGGCAGGAAGCTCGGGAAGCTCGTGGCGATCATCGCGCCGTCATCGACGGTGACGGGCCGCTCGGTGGCGAGGCCCATCACCAGGAAGGCCATGGCGATGCGGTGGTCGAGATGGGTCGCCACCGTGCCGCCGCCGGGCGGCGGGCTGCCGTTGCCGTGGACGACGAGGTCGTCGCCCTCGACGAGATGGGCGACGCCGTTGGCGCGAAGGCCGTCGGCGACGGCGGCGAGGCGGTCGGATTCCTTCACCCTGAGCTCGTGCAGGCCGATCATGCGGGTGGTGCCCTCCGCAAAGGCAGCGGCCACCGCAAGGACGGGATACTCGTCGATCATCGAGGGCGCGCGCTCCGGCGGCACCTCGACGCCCCTGAGGCGGCTCGCCCGCACGCGAAGGTCTGCCACGGTCTCGCCGCCCTCCTCGCGCTCGCGCAGACGCTCGATATCCGCGCCCATCTCGATCAGGGTGGTGATGAGCCCGATGCGCAACGGGTTCATCATGACGCCCTCGATGGTCACCTCGGAACCCGGCACGATCAGCGCCGCCACCAGCGGGAACGCCGCGGAGGACGGATCGGCCGGTACGACCACGTCGGTGCCGCGCAGAATCGGCTGGCCGGTGAGCGCGACCGTGCGGCCATGGCCGCCTTCGCCCGTCTTCGTCACAGCCACCTCCGCCCCGAACAAGCGCAGCATCCGCTCGGTATGGTCGCGGGTGGCCGCCGCCTCGATCACGGTGGTGATGCCCGGCGCGTTGAGTCCGGCAAAGAGCACCGCCGACTTGATCTGCGCCGAGGCCACCGGCGTCTCGTAGGTGATCGGAATCGCCTCGCGTGGGCCCCGCAGGGTCAGGGGCACGCGCCCGCCCTCCTCCTCCGACACGACTTCGCAGCCCATTCGCACCAGAGGATCGAGGATGCGCCGCATCGGGCGCTTTCGCAGGGAGGCGTCGCCGTCGAAGGTGGCGGTGACGGGCTGGCCGCCGACGACGCCCATCATCAGCCGTGAGCCCGTGCCCGCATTGCCGAAATCCAGCACCGAGGCGGGATCGCCCAACCCGCCGATGCCGACGCCGCGCACGACCCAGCGCCCCTCACCGAGGCGGTCGATGCCCGCGCCGAGGGCTCGGCAGGCCTCGGCCGTGCGCAGGACGTCGTCGCCTTCGAGGAGGCCCTCCACCCGCGTCTCGCCGATCGAGAGCAGGCCGAGGATCATCGCCCGATGCGAGATCGACTTGTCGCCAGGCGGGCGCAGGGCGCCGCGCAAAGGGGCGCCGGACGAAGCCGTCAGGGGCTGTGGTGCGGAATCATGCGACACGGAAAGCTGCTTTTTCAGTTCTGGTCGGGCCGGCCGGCACTCGCCGGGACGAGGCAGACCGGAGGCTGCAGCGCCCGTTATCATGCACATGAGGCGGCGTCATCCGGAGCGCGAGGAGCCGCCTTCGGCCGAATGGCACAAAAGCTCGCGACGGGCGGAGCGCACAGGTATTTGACAGGACACCTCCGCCCGACTAACGGACCCCCTCCCCCGACCAGCACTTCTTAGAGGTTTTCGCCCGTGGCCAGACCGGAACTCGGCATGAAGCGTCAATGCATGAGCTGCGGCGCGAAGTTCTACGACCTCGATCGCGACCCGGCGACCTGCCCGAAATGCGGGACGATCTACCAGGCCGCCGCCACGAGCCGCGTCGTTGCGCCCGCCCTCGCCGCCCGATCAGCCGCGGTTCCGGCCGACGACGACGAGGATGTCAACGCCGACAAGAACGGTCCCGAGATCGTTTCGCTCGATGAAGTCGAGGCGGCGGAGGACGACGCCGATCCGGTGGCGGACGATGCCGATGACGGCGATACGGCGGATGCCGACGACACCTTCCTCGAAGAGGAAGATACCGGCGACGACGACGTTGCCGACCTGATTGACGGCGACATCGAGAACGACGAGGAGACCTGAAAAATCGGCTCGATCGGGTGGCCGGCTCAAAAAACTTGCCCCGATCGGTATCGGGGGGCTTGAGTCGAGCAAGGCGCCCGAATATAGAACCGCCTCCGCCGGTCGCCGTCCGCGACGAACCGACGGACTTGCTGCCGGGACGACGCATCGCGCCTGTTCCGGTCGTTGAATGTGGGGCCTTAGCTCAGCTGGGAGAGCGCTTCCATGGCATGGAAGAGGTCATCGGTTCGATCCCGTTAGGCTCCACCATTCACCCTCGCGACTGTCCCTCCCTCACCATCAGAATGTTTGACGGACGTCCGAGACACGCGGCGTGACCGAGGGTCATCCGCACACCTCACACGCTTCGCTGATTGGCGTCCTGGCGGATCGGCTACTGAGCGGCCCGAGCGCCACCGCCATCCTCGAAGATTGGTGCCGCGAGCGCCGTATCGTGGCCGAACCACGCCTCCTCGCCCACCCGGTGGCGACGGCGCACAAGCCCCCGACGATCGAGCAACGCGAGCGGCTGGCCCTGGCCGAGGACGAGATCGTGCGCTACCGCCGCGTCAGGCTCGCCTGCGACGGCCTGGTCCTTTCGGAGGCCGAGAACTGGTACGTTCCCGGTCGCCTCGATCCTGCGATGAACCGTCTGCTCGATTCGAGCACCACGCCGTTCGGCCGCATCGTTCACCCGCTCGAACCGCAGCGGCGAAACCTCGCCCTCGACATCCTCTGGACGGACCAGGACGCAAGGATTCGCCCGGACACGCAGCTCTTCTCGATCAGGGCCCTGCTCAGCACCGGCCGAGGCCTGCCCTTCTGCGAGGTGATCGAGACCTATCGCGGCGCCGTCCTCGACGGCGCCGGCTGAGGCGTCAGAGCCCGACGACGCGCCGCAAGGGCGCCGGTGCGGAGGCGCCCATGGTATTGCGCGCTGTGGCCGCAGCCTGGTTGTAGAGCCCGCGGTGCTGGGCGCTCGGTGCGAGCTTGTCGGTCAGGCCGATCACCGTCTCGGCGGCTCCGAGCAGGAGGGCACCGTCCGGCGAGAGGCTGGCGCTGAGCCGTCCAAGCACGTCGCCCTTGGTCGGGGCGTCGAAATAGATCAGCACGTTGCGGCAATAGATGATGTCGAAGGTGCCGAGGGTCTCGAACGGATGCAGCAGGTTGAGGGGGCGGAAATCCACCATGCTCCGCAGGGTCTGGGAGATCCGCCATTGCTCGCCGATCTGCTCGAAATTCTTGACGAGGAGCTGCACGGGCAGGCCGCGCTGGACCTCGAAATGGCTGTAGAGCCCGGCCTTGGCCTTCTCCAGTACCTCCGTGGAGAGGTCGGTGGCGACGAGGTCGATGTTCCAGCCGGCGAGCTTGGGCGCCGCCTCCTGCAGCAGCATCGCCAGGGAATAGGGCTCCTGGCCTGTGGAGGCCGCCGCGCACCAGATCCTGAGCTTGCGCTGGGCGGCACGCCGCGCGATCGCTTCCGGAAGGAGCACGTCCTTGAACAGGTCGAAGGGCGTGCGATCGCGGAAGAAGAAGGTCTCGTTGGTGGTCATCGCCTCGACCACCGCCTTCTCCATGACGAGATCGCGACCGCCCCTGAGGGCCGAGACGAGCTGCGGCAGGCCGGCGAGGTTGAACCGGCGGCAGATCGGGCTGAGCCGGCTCTCGATGAGGTAGCGCTTCTCGGCCGTGAGGGCGAGGCCGGAGCGCGTCTTCAGATAGGCGCGCAGGAAATCGAAGTCGACGTCGGTCATGCGCCCTGTCCCATCAGAAGGTTGCGCAATGCGCCGCCGATTTCGCCGAGCGGCAGGACGGCCTGGGCGAGGCCTGCCTTGGCGATGCTGCCGGGCATGCCCCAGACCGTGCTCGTGGCCTCGTCCTGCGCCAGCACCGCGGCACCGGCCTCGGTGAGCGCCCTCGCGCCACCGGTCCCGTCCGAGCCCATGCCGGTGAGCACCACCGCGAGGGCAGCCGCGCCGTAGATCGCGGCGGCGTCGCGAAAGAGCACATCCACGGCCGGCCGGCAGAAATTGACGACGGGGCCGTCGTCGAGTCGGATCGTGATGTCGCCCCGGCTTCCGGCAAGGCCCATGTGACGGCCGCCGGGCGCCACGTAGATGCGGCCGGGCTGCAGCCGCTCGTCGGCCTTCCCCTCGGCGGAGGGAAGCCCGGTGCGGGCTCCGAGATGCTCGGCGAAGACGGCGGTGAAGACCGGCGGCATGTGCTGGACGATGAGGACCGGGAACTGGCGCAGGGTCGCGGCGCCGATCTTCTCGAGCACCTCGCCGACCGCCTTCGGACCGCCGGTGGAAGCGCCGACGAGGAGGACGCGCGGCGGCGTGGCGGTGCGCGCCTTCGGGCGCAGAATCACCGGGGCGGCGGGTCGCGGTGGTGGTGGCGGCGCGGCCGCCAGACCGCCGACGGGATGGGTCCCGGGGGCCTGCGCCGGGCGGCGCCGGGCACGGGTGCTGCCGAAGACGCGGACGCGCTCGATCAGGTCGGTGCGGAACACGTCGGAGGTGGTGACGCCGCGATTGCTCTCGGGCTTGGCGATGTAGTCGACGGCGCCGAGCGCCAGGCAGCGAAGCGAGATGTCGGCGTTGCGGGTCGTCAGGGTCGACATCATGACGACCTGGAGGCCCGGGCTCTTGGCCAGCAGCAGCGGCAGCGCCTGGGTGCCGTCGAGCTCGGGCATGTCGATGTCGAGGAGGACGACGTCGGGGTCGTGGCGCCCCATCGCCTCGACGGCGATACGGCCGTTGGCGGCGGTGGCGACCACTTCGTAGCCGGCCTCGCCGAGCCAGCGCGCCACCAGCCCGCGGACGACGGCCGAGTCGTCTGCGATCAGGACACGAATGCGGTGCCCTGCGGCGGCCGTGTGTCCATGCGGGGAGGCGGGCGACGGTGCGATGGCAGCCAGCATGAGACGATACGCCTAACTTACGCGGTACGGATGAAAGCGGCGGCCCTGCTCCGGCACCTGAGCCGGCGGACGCCGCTTCAGGCGGCGTCGGCCTGCTGGGTGAAGCCGACCTGGTCGAGCTTGGCCGTGACGATGTCGCGGTCGAACGGCTTCATGATGTACTCGTCGGCGCCCGCATGGAGCGCCCGGGCGATGGCGCCCACGTCGTTCTCGGTGGTGCAGAACAGGACCTTCGGGATATCGCCCGACGGGCTCTGGCGAAGAGCCTTCAGGAAATCGTAGCCGTCCATCTCCGGCATGTTCCAGTCGAGGAGGATGACGTCCGGCATCGCCTCGGCGCAGAGGCCGAGCGCCTTGGCGCCGTCCTCGGCTTCGGAGACCCTGAAGTTCAAGCTCTCCAGGATACGGCGCGCCACCTTCCGGATGACGGCCGAGTCGTCGACGATGAGACAGGTTTTCATCGGATGCATCCTCGCTGAGGCGGTCAGGCGGCGCCGGCGACGTGGCGCGGAGCGCCGAAAGCCAGCAGCGAGTCGACATCGAGAATCACGAGCAGGCGGCCGTCGAGGCGGTGGACGCCGAGCGCCAGGTCGCGCCAGCGCGCGTCGAGGTTTATCGGCACCGGCTCGTGCGTGCTCGCGCCGAGCTTGAGTACCTCGCCGACGCCATCGACCACGAGGGCGAAGGTCTCGCCGCCCTGTTCGAGGCCGATCGCCATCTGCTTGCCGTCGCCGACCCGGGCCGGCAGGCCGAGGCGGCGTCGCAGGCACAGGGCCGTGACGACGCGGCCTCGCAGGTTGAGCAGGCCGACGATCTCGGGCGGGGCCAGCGGCACCGGCGTCACGCCGGCGGGGATGAAGACGTCGTGGACCCGGTCGATGGCCAGACCGAACATCGTCTCGCCGACGAAGACGGTGACGAAGTCGTTGGTGGCACCGGCGTCCGTCTCCGGCTTGTTGGTGTTGGCGGCCTGCATCATGGAACTCAACTCCGAACTCGGGATGCCGGATTTCAGGCGGCGTTGGCGAGGGGGGCGGCCTCGATCTCAGACAGGGCCTGGATCAGGCCGCTGCGATCGAACTTCGCCACGAGGTCGGCGATGCCGAGGCCGCGCGCCCGCTCGATGGCCTCAGGGCCGATCGTGCCGGTCAGACCAACCACCGGTAGGGCCGCGACGCGGCCTTCCGCCTTGCGCATGGCCGCGACGAGATCGAAGCCGCTGCGGCCGGGCATTTCGAGATCGCTGACCACCAGGTCGATGCGGCTGTTGGTGATCATCATGGTCAGGGCCTCCTCGGCACTTCCCGCGGTGAGCACGATGTAGCCGGCGGCCTTGAGCACCGGGCTCAGCATGTCGCGGAAGAAGGCCGAGTCGTCGACCAGCAGCAGCGTGGAGGTCGGCTTCTGGACCTTTCCGGCACCGCGGGTCCAATCGTCGTAGGCCAGAGGCAGGAAGTGGGCGATGTTGATGATCTCGGTGGCGCGTCCGCGCAGCACTGCCGAGCCGATGAGGTCGGACCGCTCCGCCGAGATCTCGACGTCGAGGCGCTCCTCGACGATGTCGACGATCTCGTCGACGACGAGGCCCATGGCACGCTCGCCGTCCGAGAACACCACCAGCGCCTGGCTGCCCTCGGAGCGGATCTCGATCGAGGCGTCGGCCGGCACCAGCGGCATCAGGCGACCGCGGTACTGGATGAGCGGGCGACCTCCGACCCACTCGATCTTCGAAGCCTCGATCTCTTCGAGGCGGGTGACGAGGGAGAGTGGCACCGCCTTAAAGCTTCCGGCGCCGCCGCGGAACACCAGGAGCGTCGCCTTCGGATCGGTGGCGACGACCTCCTCGACTTCAGCCTCCATCGGGACGCCGCCCGACTGCGAGCCCTGGCTGACCTGCTGGGCGATGCCGTTGGGATCGACGATGAGGACGACGGCGCCGTCGCCGAGAATCGTGTTGCCGGCAAAGAGCGGCAGGTGGCGCAATTTCGAGGACATCGGCTTCACGACGATCTCTTCCGTATGGAAGACCTCGTCGACGAGGATGCCGAACCGCTGGCGGCCCACCTGGGCCACGACCACGAAGCCGGAATCGATGGTGTCCGTGGGCTGCTCCTGGCCGAGCACGCCGGTGAGGGTGACGATCGGCAGGAGCCGCTCGCGCAGGCGCAGAACCGGCGATCCGTTGATGCGCTCGACGGTCTGGGCGGTGGCCTTGTCGACGCGGACGAGTTCGAGCACCGCCACCTGCGGCACCGCGAAGCGCTGCTCGCCGGCCTTCACGATGAGGGCCGCGATGATCGCCAGGGTGAGCGGGATCTTGATGGTGAAGGTGGTGCCGCGGCCGAGCTGCGTGTTGATGTCGATGACGCCGCCGATGACGTCGATATTGGTCTTCACGACGTCCATGCCGACGCCGCGGCCGGAGACCGACGTCACGGCCTTCGCGGTGGAGAAGCCAGGATGGAAGATGAACTTCGCCACCTGGGCGTCGGTCATCCGGTCGATCTCGGCCTGGCTCGCGACGTTGCGCTCCACGGCCTTCTTGCGGATGGCGGCGAGATCGAGCCCCTTGCCGTCATCGGCGATCTCGATCGTGATGGTGCCGCCCTCGTGATAGGCGGAGAGGCGGATCGTGCCCTTCAGCGGCTTGCCGGAGGCTTTGCGGTCGGCGGCCGACTCGATGCCGTGATCGGCCGAGTTGCGCACCATGTGGGTGAGCGGATCCTTGATGACCTCGAGGACCTGGCGGTCGAGCTCGGTCTCGGCGCCGTTCATCACGAGCTCGATCTGCTTGCCGAGTTCGGAGGAGAGGTCGCGGACCACGCGCGGCAGCTTCTGCCAGGCGTTGCCGATCGGCTGCATGCGCGTCTTCATGACGCCTTCCTGCAGCTCGGCGGTGACGTGGCTGAGCCGCTGCAGCGGAACCTTGTAGGTCGAATCGTCGTGGCGACGCGCGATCTCGAGGAGCTGGTTGCGGGTCAGCACCAGCTCGGAGACCATGGTCATCAGGTGTTCGAGGGTGTCGACGTTCACGCGGATCGTCTGCACCTTGGAGACACCGCCCTCACCATCGCCGCCGGAGGCGGGCGCCTCGGCCTTCGGTGCGGGCGCCGGCATCACGGCCACAGGCGCGGGCTCTGGCTCGGGCGCCGGCTCATCGGCCGCCGCGGGCGCCATCGCCATATCCTCGGGGCCTTCGGCTTCGAGGAAGGCGCGCTCCAGATCCTCAAGCGTCACCTCGCCGGGCTTCAGCTCGCGCTGGACCGGCGGAGGCAGGACGTACTCGGCAGCCGGAGGCGCGGCAGCCGCCGCCTGGCCAATCGGGCCCGAAGCCATCTGCTCCAACGCGCCGATGAGGTCGTCGTCGCTTCCGGTCGGCTCGGAGCCCGTCTTCTCGAGGTCGCCGAGGATCGACTTGAGGCGGTCGAGGGTGACCAGGATGAGGCTGACCGCGGCGCCGGTGACCGGCATTCCATCGCGGAACTGGCCCATCAAAGTCTCGGCGGCATGCGCCAGCGCTTCGAGGCGCGGCAGGCCGAGGAACCCGCAGGTGCCCTTGATGGTGTGCACGAGCCGGAAGATGTTGCTCAGGATCGTCTTGTTGTTCGGATCCTGCTCGAACCGGACGAGTTCGGTATCCACCGTGTCGAGGTGCTCGGCACTCTCGGTGAGAAACTCACGCAGCAAGTCGTCCATGAGAGGCACTCAGTCAAAAACGCGCACGACGGTCGGTGCGGATCTGACCTTGGGCCATAATCAGTTAGTGAAGCGTTTCCGCCGGACACCAAACTGTGATCGCCTCGTTTTATTTGACATATGAGACTCGGCAGGACCGAACATCTGGATTCCTTATTCCTTCTTTCCAAGGCGGCGCGGGGCTACCAGCGCGGGTATTCGTGCTAGGGAACCCCGAAACGCGGGAGGCCAACCTCACCGAGGGGGCGGCGAAGACGAGGCGTTTCCGCAACGCCGAGGAGGAGGACCGATCCCTTGCGACCCTGGCGCGACGAACCGGGCGACCGGCGCAGCTACCACCACGGCAATCTCAAGGAAGCCCTGATCGAGGCGGCGCGCCGCTTCATCGCCGAGCGCGGCGTCGGCGGCTTTACCCTCGTCGATGCCGCGAAGCTGGTAGGCGTCACGCCGGCCGCGCTCTATCGGCACTTCCGCGGCCGTGAGGCCCTTCTTGAGGAGGTTGCCGGCCGTGGCTTCATCGATCTCGCCGAACGTCTCGCCAAGGCCCTGGGAGGTCGCGGCACGCCGCTCGAACGCTTCACCCGGATGGGTGAGGCCTACCTCGCCTTCGCCGAGGAAGAACCCGGCTACTACGCGGCGATCTTCGAGAGCCGCCGTCTGGGTCTCGGAGCCGCGGCCACGGAGGCCGAGGCAGCCGCCCGGCCGAGCCCGTTCGACCTCCTCGTCGAATCGCTCAATACGACCTTCCCCGATGGCTTCGGCGGCATCGATCCCCGCTTCATCGCCCTCGAAGTCTGGGCCTTGTCGCATGGCCTCGCCACTCTCGCGGCATCGGGCCAGCTTCCGAAGGGTGCGGGCGTTCCCGACAAGTACGAGCTCCTGCGTGCCGGCGTGCTCGCCCTCGTCCACGGCGCGGGCGGATTAAGGCCCGCCTGATCTCTTTCGAACCCCGCTCCCTCCTCCCTTGAAAAGCGTGGGACGCGTCCGCAAGTGAATGTGGTTCACATTTACATTGGAGCGTGAGCCGTGAGCTTTTCCTCGACCTCTCCCTGGGCCACCGGCAAAGCTTGCCGCAACGGTCCGTTTCCGCGTCGGTCCTTCGAGATCGGCGCCATCGTCGTCGCCTTCATCTACTGGTGGCCGCTGGCCCTCGGCTACGTCGCCTGGAAATTCGCGGGCTATCCGGCTTTCGGCGAGCTGCGCGACCTCGTGAGCCGGACCACGTCCGCGGCCGGTTCCGGCGGGCGCTCGCGCTTCGCCGCCGCCTTCGAGGCCGCCAATGTCGGCGGCAGCGGCAACTTCGCCTTCGACGCCTATCGCCGCGCCGAGATCGAGCGTCTCGTCGCCCAGCGCCGGGCGCTCGAGGAAGAGGGCCGTGCCTTCGCGGCCTTCGTCGAGGAGCTGAAGCGGGCCAAGGATCGCGAGCAGTTCGACGCCTTCATGGCCAAGCGCCGCGCAGAGACCGGTTCGAGCACCCGCGACGCCTGATCGCCTGACCCACGACGAGACCGGGGCTCCCGCCGAGAGGCGTGGAGCCCTTTTTCGTGCGTCGCCGCGGCGATGCGGCTGGTATAGGGAGGGCGTCCCGGCGCGAGGGCCGATGAGGGAGCGGGCTATGCAGGCGGATGCGACGGCGGCAGTCACGGTGGTCGGGCACCCGTTGGTCCAGCACAAGCTGACCCTGCTCCGCGACAAGGCGCGCTCGACCAAAGGCTTTCGCCAGATCCTCAACGAGATCGGCATGCTGCTCGCCTACGAGGTGACCCGCGACCTGCCGCTCGAAACGGTCGCCATCGAGACGCCGATCCAGGCGATGGAGGCACCGCAGATCGCCGGCAAGAAGCTCGTCCTCGCCCCGATCTTGAGGGCCGGCGTCGGCTTCCTCGACGGGATGCTGTCGCTGGTTCCTTCCGCCCGCGTCGCCCATGTCGGGCTCTACCGCGACCCCGAGACGCTGCAGGCCGTGGAGTACTACTTCAAGGCACCCTCCGACCTCGCCGACCGCACCGTCCTCGTCCTCGATCCGATGCTGGCCACCGCCAACTCGGCGGTCGCCGCCATCGACCTCCTCAAGGCCCGCGGTGCTCAGGATCTCCGCTTCGTCTGCCTCCTGGCCGCGCCGGAGGGCATTGCCCGGCTGCAGGCGTCCCATCCCGACGTGCCGGTCTGGACCGCCTCCATCGACAGTCACCTCAACGACCACGGCTACATCGTGCCAGGATTGGGGGATGCGGGGGATCGGATGTACGGGACGCGGTGATCCTTTCGGCATCCCTTGCCAACACCCTCTCGGCCCGCGAAGACGGCGCTCGCCTCATGGAGACCTGAGATGCTTTCCACCCTCCCCGAGACCATGCGCCAGATCCGCTTCGCAGAGGCCGGCGGCCCCGAAGTGATCGCCGTGGAGACCGTGCCGGTGCCGAGGCCCGGCCCCGGTCAGGTCCTGATCGATGTCGTCGCGGCGGGGGTGAACCGGCCCGACATCATGCAGCGCAGCGGCAACTATCCCCCGCCGAAGGGAGCCACCGAGGTGCCGGGTCTCGAGATCGCCGGCCGCATCGTGGCCCTGGGCGAGGGAGCCGACGAACTCGCTATCGGCGACGAGGTCTGCGCCCTCGTGATCAGTGGCGGATACGCGGAATTTGCCCTTGCGGAAGCCGGGCATTGCCTCCCCAAGCCAAAGCCTCTCTCCCTCGTCGAGGCGGCAGGCCTGCCGGAGACCTACTTCACTGTCTACAGCAACGTCATCGAGCGCGGGCGCCTCAAGGAGGGCGAGAGCTTCCTCGTCCATGGCGGGTCGAGCGGCATCGGTTCGACGGCGATCCAGATCGCCAAGCACCAGGGCGCCCGGGTCTTCGCCACGGCGGGCTCCGACGAGAAATGCGCGTTCTGCCGCGAGCTCGGGGCGGACGCCGCCATCAACTATCGCGAGGTCGATTTCGCCGAGGACGTGAAGCGCCTGACCGACGGCAAGGGCGTCGACGTCATCCTCGACATGGTCGGCGCGGCCTATCTCGCCAAGAACATCGCGTCGCTGGCGGTGGAAGGACGCCTCGTCCAGATCGCCTTCATGCAGGGCTACCGGGTCGAGAACCTCAACCTGACGCCGATCATGCTCAAGCGCCTCACCATCACCGGCTCGACCCTGCGCGCCCGACCCAAGGCCGACAAGACCGCCATCGCGCAGGGGCTCGCCCGCGAGGTCTGGCCGCTCCTGGAGGACGGCCGAATCCGGCCGGTCATCCACGCCACCTTCCCGCTAGAGGAAGCTCGGAAAGCGCACGAACTCATGGAAACGAGCGCCCATCTCGGCAAGATCCTGCTGGTCACCGGGCGCTGAGACCGGGAAGGCCGCTCCGCCGCATCAGGAACCCTCGTTCGGACCCCCGCGTTTCCGCCCATCGCGACGCCTGGGCGTCGCTTCGGAAACACGAGGCCCGAGCGGGCCTCGCAGGCGAGGTCGCAGATGCAAGAGAACCGGAATATCAACGGACAGGAGCGGGTACCGGAGCAGAGTGCCCGTCAGGGCAAGCGCGGCAAGCCTGTCCTCTACGTCCTGCTCGGGAGCCTCGCGCTCCTGGCAGTCGCCATCGCCAGCCTCATGACATGGCAGGGCGCGAATTCGCCCAAGGACTACTCCTCGAAGAGCCAGGACGCGTCCCGGCAGGAAGTGACGGGCTCTGTCACCGGCAGCACCAATAGTCCGGCATCGTCGAACAGCAGCAACGTGCCCGGCTCGAATCCGGCCTATCCGAGTCCCGCCCAGCCGAATGCTAACGGCGGCGCCAACCCGAAATGAACCGATAGCCCGTTCCACCCCGCGTCAGCGGGTCGGGACGGGCGTCTCGCCGCGGTAATCGTAGAAGCCGCGCTTCGACTTGCGGCCTAGCCAGCCGGCCTCGACATATTTCACGAGGAGAGGACAAGGGCGATACTTCGAATCCGCCAAGCCCTCGTAGAGGACTTGCATCACCGACAGGCAGGTATCCAGGCCGATGAAATCGGCAAGCTGGAGTGGCCCCATCGGATGGTTGGCCCCGAGCTTCATGGCCGTATCGATCGCCTCCACAGAGCCCACGCCCTCGTAGAGCGTGTAGATTGCCTCGTTGATCATCGGCAGCAGGATGCGGTTGACGATGAACGCCGGAAAATCCTCGGACATCGTCGAGGTCTTGCCGAGCTTGGCGATGAAAGCCTTGGCCGATTCGTAGGTCGGGTCTTCGGTGGCGATGCCGCGGATCAGCTCGACGAGCTGCATCACCGGTACCGGGTTCATGAAATGGATGCCGATGAAGCGCTCGGGCCGGTCGGTCGAGGCCGCGAGACGCGTGATAGAGATCGACGAGGTGTTGGTGGCGATAAGGGCGTCGGGCTTCAGCGAGCCGCAGAGGCTGCTGAAGATCTTGCGCTTCGTCGCCTCGTCTTCGGTCGCGGCCTCGATGACGAGATCGCTCGGCGCGAGCCCATCGAAATCCCGCACCGGCTTGATCCGGCCGATCGCGCCGCGGCGCTGCTCTTCGGAGATCGTCCCCTTTGAGACTTGACGCGCGAGATTGCCGTCGATCGTGGCAAGCCCGCTCTCGAGCCGCGAATTCTCGCGGTCGTTGATGATGACGTCCAGCCCTGCCATCGCGCAGACGTGAGCGATACCGCTGCCCATCTGCCCTGCACCGATGATCCCGACTGTCCTGATATCGATGCCCATCGCTGACCCGCACCCCCGAGGCGCTGCCGGCGTGGCCGGCTGACGCAAACGCTTCCGCGGCGGCGACGCTTGCCGCATCCACCACCGCGTTGCATCGATTTCTTAGCTCATTTTTACGCGCAGGTGCAGTGCAGTCGCAGCCGTCGGACCGCGACGACTGCGACCCGTTCCGACAGCCTCAGCCTTTGGCCTTGGCGATGGCGGCCTGGAAGTCGGGCACCACCTGGAACAGGTCGCCGACGAGGCCGTAATCGGCGACCTGGAAGATCGGCGCGTCCTCGTCCTTGTTGATGGCGACGATGACCTTCGAATCCTTCATGCCGGCGAGGTGCTGGATCGCGCCCGAGATGCCGACGGCCACGTAGAGGTCGGGTGCCACGACCTTGCCGGTCTGCCCGACCTGCCAGTCGTTCGGCGCGTAGCCGGCATCGACTGCAGCGCGGGAAGCGCCCACCGCAGCGCCGAGCGTGTCGGCGAGCGGCTCGATCAGTTCCTTGAACTTGTCGGCCGAGCCGAGCGAACGGCCGCCGGAGACGATGATGCGCGCCGCGGCCAGTTCCGGCCGGTCGGATTTGGCGATCTCCTCGCCCTTGAAGGTCGAACCGCCCGCCTGTGGAGCTGCGGCCTCGACGGCCTGGATCGGCGCGGCGCTGCCGCCCTCGGCGACCGCCTTGAAGGCGGCTGTGCGGACCGTGATCACCGCCTTGCCGGCCGGTGCCTCGACGGTCTGGATCGCGTTGCCGGCATAGATCGGCCGCTCGAAGGTATTCGGGGAGACGACCTTGATGATGTCGGAGAGCTGGGCGACGTCGAGGAGGGCGGCGACACGCGGCAGCACGTTCTTGCCGGTGGTGGAGGCCGCAGCCAGGATCACGTCGTAGGGTCCGGCGATCGAGGCGATCAGCGCGCCCGTCGGCTCGGCGAGGAGATGATCGTAGGTCGCGTCCTCCGAGACGAGGACGGTCTCGATGCCGTCGAGCTTGGCTGCCGCTTCCGCCGCGCTCTTCGCGCCGCTACCGAGCAGGAGGGCGTGGATCGGGCCGCCGATGTCCCGCGCAGCGGTCACGGCCTTCAGGCTGGCATCGCGGACGGCGCCGTTCTCGTGCTCAATGAGGAGGAGGATGGCCATGTGCTGTTTGAACCTCGGACAAGGGATGCCCGTACGGGCTTGGAGACGCGTCTGGGAGCGGGGCGATCAGATCACCCCGGCCTCGACCTTCAGCTTCTCGACGAGGGCTGCGGCGGATTCGACCTTGACGCCCGCCTTGCGGCCAGCGGGCTCGACGGTCTTGAGCACCTTGATCCGCGGCGTGACGTCGACGCCCAGGGCCTCGGGGGTCAGCTCCTCGAGCGGCTTCTTCTTGGCCTTCATGATGTTGGGCAAGCTCGCGTAGCGCGGCTCGTTGAGGCGCAGGTCGGTGGTGACGATAGCCGGCAGCTTGAGGCTCACCGTCTGCAGGCCGCCATCGACCTCGCGCGTCACGTCGACGCTTCCCTCGCCGAACTCGACCTTGAAGGCGAAGGTGCCCTGAGGCCAGCCGAGGAGCGCGCCGAGCATCTGCCCGGTCTGGTTGGAATCGTCGTCGATGGCCTGCTTGCCGAGGATGACGAGCTCCGGACCTTCCTTCTCGACGATCGCCTTGAGGATCTTGGCGACGCCGAGCGGTTCGGCGTTGACGTCGGTCTTCACCAGGATCGCCCGGTCGGCGCCCATGGCGAGGGCCGTGCGCAAGGTCTCCTGCGCCTGCTGCGGCCCGATCGAGACGGCGACGATTTCGGTGACCTTGCCCTTCTCCTTGAGCCGGATCGCCTCCTCGACGGCGATCTCGTCGAAGGGGTTCATCGACATCTTCACGTTGGCGAGGTCGACGCCCGAACCATCGGCCTTGACGCGGATCTTGACGTTGTAGTCGACGACCCGCTTGACGGGCACCAGAACCTTCATGGCGGTCACAATCCTCCGCGAGGGGCAGAACTTGGCGGCTTATGGCCGCTCGATCCGCGAAATTCGCCTGTAAAACGGCTCCCGGCGACGAACGCGCCAGCCGACGAGGCGGCGGACCGTAACGATGTGATTTCGCGCTTGTCAACGCGCGGTGGTGCTGCGCCGTGGGGTCGAAGTGCGGGGATCGGAAGCCGCCACCGGCCTCGGCCGCATCATGGCGCGGCATCTGGCGGACGCGCCAGGCAGCATCCCGCCTCGGCTGGCCGCCTACCGGTTCTTGCCCGGCACCCAGAGCACGTCGTTCGCGCCGTTGGCATTGGCCGTGCGGCTCGCGACGAAGAGGAAGTCCGAGAGGCGGTTGAGGTATTGCAGGGCTTCCGGGGAGACCCGCTCGCCCTCGATCGCGGCGAGCGCCACGGCCAGGCGTTCGGCACGGCGGCAGACCGTGCGGGCGAGGTGGAGGGCCGCCGCCGCCGGCGAGCCGCCCGGCAGGACGAAGGATTTCAGCGGCGACAGCTCAGCGTTGAGGATATCGATCTCGGCTTCGATGCGGGTCACCTGGGCGGCGACGATGCGCAGCGGCTCGTAGGCCGGCTTCTCGTCGCCCTCCGGCGTCGCGAGGTCGGCGCCGAGATCGAACAGGTCGTTCTGGATGCGGCCGAGCATGGCGTCGAGGGCAGGCTCCGCATGAAGCCGCACGAGGCCGATGCAGGAATTGGTCTCGTCGACGGTGCCGTAGGTCTCGACCCGCAGGTCGGCTTTGGAGCGTCGTTCCCCGTTGGCGAGCGCCGTCGAGCCCTTGTCGCCGGTGCGGGTGTAGATGCGGTTGAGGGTGACCAAAGCGTAATGTCCGGGCGTGGCGTCTAGAACGTGTAGCCGATCTTGCCGCCGTAATTCGTCAGGCCGCGATTGTTGGCGCAAAGGCCGGCATTGGACATGTGCTCGATCGTCGCCATGATGCTCCAATGCTCGTCGATGCGGAATCCGAGAGACGCGGCCTCGCGGAAGAGCGGATTGCAGCCGAGTGCGTTGAAGCCCAGGGGAGCGGCCGCCTTCGGTCCGGTATAGCCGTTATGCGCGGCACCGCCGAAGAAGCCGTCGAGGAAGACCCGGCGGTTGAAGAATTCGGGGAAGAGGTCGATCGTCCAGGTGGCGCCGATATAGGCGTAGCTGGTCCGACCGCCGGTGTTGTAGCTGCCACCCACCGTCGCCCGTGGGATGAGGGCCTGCCAGAACGGATCCTGGCTGATCAGCGGCTTGGCGAACAGGATCTCGCCATTGACGTTCGCAGTGCTGAAGCCGGGAGTTTTGCCTTCGGCGCTGCCCGGATCCTGGACCGAGCCGCCGATGCGGACCTCGGAGACGATGCTCATCGGCTGGACGGGGGGCACGTAGACCGGCTGCGGCGCCCTGCGCGAGCCGAGATCCGCCGCGCCGACGGAGGTGGCGCTGCCGCCGATCGTCAGGGCGAGGAGACCCGTGACGAGGCTTCTGGTGGTGAGGTGCATCGCGTCGCTGTCCGGTTCGTGACGGCGGACGCTATCACGGCAGCGCTTCTTCGGTTGAGGGCCCGGGGGCTGTATTCATCCGCGAACGGCCGGATAGATCCCCGGTGCGGCACCTCCGCAACAGTCCGGAAACAGATGTCGCGCTCAGGTCGAGCGCCACCACAGCACGCCCATGATCAGAACGATGGCGAAGAACTGCAGGACGACGCGCAGACGCATCAGCTTCTGGGAGACGTTGCTGCTGCCGCCGCGCAGCATGTTGGCGAGGCCGAGCAGGAGAACGACCGCCACGGCGATACAGGCGACGAGGACGAGGGTGTTGGAGGACATCGGGCAATCGTCTCGGCTTGACGGGCAACGCGGCCCATCGCTTCACATAGGTGAGCGATGGCTCGCCGTCGCCCAGGGCAGGTTAGCGCAGGAGGCCGTGCCGGCGATCCTCAGTTCCGGCGCAGCAGGCGCTCGAAGTAATCGAGCTCCTCGCGCGACCGGCTCGGGTCGCCGAGCTTGCGCCGCAGTTCCTCCAGGATTCGCCGGGTGCGCTGGACACCCGATTCGTCGGCGGTGGGCACGCGGACATTGCCGCCCGAGAGGTCGCGTCCCTTCGTCGGGCGTCCGAGGGGATCGTCGTCGCGCGATCCGGCTTGGCCCTGCTGGCTCGGCGATTTGCCGCCCTCCTGCTGGCCCTCGCCCTCGCCTTCACCCTCTGCCATCTCCTGCATCTGCTGCTGCATGCCCTCGGCGCCGCGCTTCAACCCGTCGAGAGCGCGTCCCTGCGCATCGACAGCGTCGCCCTCGCGGCCCTGGCCCAGCGCCCCTTCGGCCTCACGCATGGCCTCCTCGGCTTCGGAGAGGCCCTCCTCCCCCTGCATGCCGAGCTCTTTCATCCGGCGCTGGAGATCCTCGAGCCGCTCGCGCAGGGCCTGCTGGCGCTGGCCGGTGCCGCCCTGGCCCTTCTGGCCCTTCTGGCCCTGACCTTGACCCTGCTGCCCCTGTTCGGCCTGACCTTGGCCCTGCTGACCCTGGCCTTGTTGACCTTGGCCGCCGGGCTGCTGCTGACCCTGCTGTCCGTTGCGGGGACGCTGCTGGCCGCGCTTGGACTGGCCGTCCTTGAAGGTCTCGTCGCGCAGGCCCTGCTGCTCGCGGGCCATCTCGTCGAGCTCCTGCGCCTGCTTGTTCATCTCGCGGTTGCGGGGATCGGACTTGCCGCCCTGCTCGGCGCTCTGAAGGTTCTCGAGGATGCCGCGGAGCTGTTCGAGCAGGCGCTGGGCCTCGGCGGTGTCGCCGCGCTTCATCGCCTCCGCCATATCCTCGATCATCTTGTTGAGGTCGTCAGGCGTGACGCTCTTGGCGTTCTTGTCCTGCTGGCTGCGCTCGCCCTGCTTGCCGGGCTCCTTGCCCTGGCGCTGGGCCATCTCCTTCATGAACTTGTCGAGGGCCTGCTTGAGGTCCTCGGTGAGCTTCTTCACCTCCTCGTCGGGAGCGCCCCGCTCGATCGCCTCCTTGAGCCGGTCCTGTGCGGCGCGCAGGGACTTCTCGGCATCGGAGAGGTCGCCGTCCTCGATCTTGAGGGCCATCTCCCAGAGGAGATCGGCGACCTCGGTGAGGGCTTCGTCGGTCCGGGCCGCCTTCAGCCGGCGCGAGGCCGTGCGCAGGCCGAGGAAGATGCCGGGCTCGGGCGTGAACTGGCTCGGCGCGATCAGGAGGGCGTCGAGGGCCGTCTGAACGCGGCGGCGGCTTTCGTCCGGTGCCGTGACGAGGCGGCGGCGCTCCTCCGCGAGCGACCGCGCCAGGGGCTTCTGGAACGGCCGGGCCGGCAGGGTCATCTCGACGGACTGGCTGCGCGCCTCCTGCTCGGCCTCGTCCTTGACGACGAGGGTGAAGCGCACCCGCGCGCCCGACCACGGATTGTCGGTGAGGTCGACGAGGGTCTTGGCGTCGGCCTCCCCGGTGGCGTCGCCCGGCAGGGCGAGCGGGATGCGCGGCGGCGGCACCAGCGAGCGGCCGGGCTTCAGCGGCTCGACCACGCCCTCGGCCGAGGCGATGCCGTAATCGTCCTTGGCGCGGTAGCTCAGGTTGAAGGTGCCGCGGCCGTTGACCTCCGGCGTGCCGACGCTGCGGATGACCGGCGGCTCGTCCGGTATGGTCTCGATCACGAGCCTCTGGGAGCCGCCGCCGGTGGTCTCCACGGTGAGGTCGGCGAGGCCGCCGGTGAGCTTGAAGCGGTCCTCGCGCAGATCCGGCCTCGCATCCTTGCCGGGCAGGGCTTCGAGGCCGGAACGGGGACTCAGCCTGGCCTCGCCGAGACCTGCGATGCGGACGATCAGGGTCGAATTCACCGGCGCCCGCAGGCGCTGCTCCGGGCCGCCGAGGGCGACGACCAGGGGCGGCATCCGCGTGTAGAGGGGCGGGTCGATCCAGCCGTCGACCCTGAAATTCGGGCCGGCCACCGCCGGAGCACGCCAGTCGAAGGCGGCGCCGACGCGCTGGCGCCATTCCGATCCGGCGACGAACAGGCTCGCCGCGACCGTCACCAGCAGGGCAGCGCGCAGGGCGAAGGGGTCCCGTCGCGGCATTGCCGGACGCGGCACGGCGACACTCAGCTTCGCCACGGCGGCGGCGGCACGCTTGCGATGGAGCGCCCACAGGGCTTGTGTCGCGGGATCGCCGGTGCCGACCGCAAGCGTGTCGTCGATGGAGGAGGCCGGGCTATGCGCGAGGGCGCCGCCGCCCGAGGCGGCATCTCGGTCGATCCGCGCGAGGGCCTCGCGCCGGGTCGGCCGGCCGATCTTTGCCAGCGGAACGAGGCCTGCAACGAAGGCTGCCGCGAACAGGGCAAGGCCGATCATCCGGCCAAGGGGGCCAAGATCGAGCCAGAGGCCAAGCCATGACACGGCCAGGAAGGCGAGGAGAACGGCGAGGCCGCGCCAGAGCACGGGCCATGTCCGCTCCCACAGCGAGGCCGCCTTGGCGCGGGCAACGAGCCGATCGAGGCGGTCGCGCACGGCGTCCTGCTGAGGCTGAGCGTTCGGCAGCGTCATGTCTCCTCGGCCATCCATAAAGCGCCGCGAGACTAGCATGGTGGCCGGACCCGACCATCGGGTCAAATCCGCTCAGGCGGAGAGCCACCCCGGCAGGCGGTCGAGACCGATCAGGTCCTCGTAGGTCTGGCGCGGGCGAACGATCGCGGCGACCTTACCCCTGACCAGCACCTCGGGCACGAGCCGGCGGGTGTTGTAGGTCCCCGACATGGCGGCGCCGTAGGCACCCGCGCTCATCACCGCGACGAGGTCGCCGGCTTCGAGATCCGGCATCTCGCGTTCGAGGGCGAAATAGTCGCCGGTCTCGCAGACCGGGCCGACCATGTCGGCCACGATCCGGCGCGTGTCGGGGCCGGGCTCGATCACCGGGCGCAGGCCGTGGAACGCCTCGTAGAGGGTCGGCCGGATGAGGTCGTTCATCGCCGCGTCGACGATGACGAAGGTGCGCGCCTCCATGCGCTTCATCGCGATGACGCGGGTGACGAGGATCCCGGCATTGCCCGAGATCATGCGGCCGATCTCGAAGACCGGGCGCAAGCCCAGCGGCTGGAAATGCGGGCGCAGCATCGCCGCGAAGGCGGCGGGGTCGGGCGGCGGGGCGGTGTCGTCGCGATAGGGAATGCCGAGGCCGCCGCCGAAATCGATGTGGCGGAGACGGTGCCCCTCGGCCATGAGGTCGCGGGCGAGGCCGGCGAGGAGCTTCGCGGCTCGGTCGAAGGGGCGAAGATCGGTGATCTGACTGCCGATATGCATGTCGACGCCCACGATCGCGAGGCCGGGCAGGGAGGCGGCCTTGGCGTAGACGTCCCGCGCGCGGGCGAGCGGGATGCCGAACTTGTTCTCGGACTTGCCGGTGGAGATCTTGGCATGCGTGCCCGCATCGACGTCCGGATTGACCCGGACCGAGATGTGGGCGTTGGCGCCGAGGCTCGAGGCGACCTGCGACAGGGTCTCGAGTTCGGGCTCGCTCTCGACGTTGAAGCAGAAGATGCCGGCATCGAGGCCGGCGCGCATCTCCTCCGGCGTCTTGCCGACGCCCGAGAACACGATCCGCTGCGGGTCGATCCCCGCAGCAAGCGCCCGACGCAGTTCGCCCTCCGACACGATGTCCATGCCGGCGCCGAGCCGGCCGAGCGTCGCCAGCACCGCCTGATTGGAGTTCGCCTTCACGGCAAAGCACACGAGGGCGTCGTCGCCGGAGAAGGCCTCGGCGAAGACCTGGTAATGCCGCTCCAGAGTAGCGGTGGAGTAGCAGTAGAACGGCGTGCCGACGCGCTCGGCGAGTTCGCCGAGATCGACATCCTCGGCCTTCAGACGACCGTCGCGATAATGGAAATGGTGCATCGGACGCGTCGCGCTTGGCTCAGGGCTCCGGCCGCGTGTGACGCGGCGGGCGGGAGAAGAGAGGAGGCCGCTAGAGCAGCGGGTCGAGGACGAAGGGATCCTTGGGGATGACGTAGCCGCGCTTGGCCCCCCTGGTTGTGGTGAGCGGCGCCCCGGTCCCGCTTTGCGTCACCGCGGAGGGACTGAGCTCGTCGCCGTCTTCGACCGCGCTCGACAGAGGTCCAGCCGGCAAGGCACGCGACGAGGTCGGCCGCGGGGCGATGGCTCCATCCGGCGGCGGTTCGAGCGATCCGCGCCGGCCGCAGGCCGATGCGGCCAGGGCGACGAGGCCGAGGGCGACGAGGATCGGCAGGGAACGGGAACGAGGCGACATCGACAGGGGTCCGGCACTGAACGGCGCCACCTTAGCCGTTGGCGCGCGCCGAGGCGAGCGAGACGGCGGAGCTTCGCCCAAGCTGCGGGGCAGCCGGCTCAGCCCTTCTTGCCCTGTGTCTTCTCATAGGCGTCGATCGCCCTGCGGCAATTCTCGGTAAGCTTCGTCCAGTTGGCCTGGAAGCATTTGTCGACCGCCGGATCGTCCGGCGAGAGGTTGCCGCAATAGGTGAGGTAGTCACCGGTGCAGTATTTCTTGAGGGTTTCGTTGCCGCGCTTGGTCTGCGGGGCTCCTTGCGCCATCGCTTGCGCGGCAGGCAGCACGAATCCGGCGGCAAGGATCACGGCGAGCGATGTCAGCTTCAGGGACATGAAAGGTCGAGTCCGTCTCGAAGATAGAGGGAATGAACGACCCGATGATGCGCTCGCATGGTGGAAACAAGGCATCGGGATGGTCATCGCGTGAAGTGGAGGCCTTCTACGACGCCTTCCGAGGCGTCGGCAACGAACGAGGTGGGGATCGATTCACATGGGCCAACGCAGACTTCATGGTTGACCCGCCGCCAGAGCCGGCTTGGAGGCCGTCTGGCCGGAGGAGGGTAACGGGAAAGCGGCCACCGAGGGCAGCCGTTCGCCCCGGAGCAGGGCGTCGGCCAGGGCCGTGATGCTGGCGCGCAAGGCGGCGTTGTCGTTCACGACCTCCGCGCCTCCCTGGGCCAGGGCCTCCCGCGCTTCGCTCAGGCTGGCACGGAGGGCATCGCGCTCCGCGGCCAGGGCTTCGACCTGCGCCTGCAGATCGATGTCAGCCGACCGGACGTCCTGATCCGAAACGAGAGCCGTCCTGCGGCGGGTACGCAGGAGATCGTCGAGGAGGTCGCGGTGGGCCTCCTCCAGAACCTCCAGGGTAGCGACGCCGAGGGCGAAGTCGGACCGGGTTGCTTCGAGGTCCAGGGTCGTCCTGTCTCGCTGTCCACTGATCTCGGCGATCTCGCTCTCTTTGGCCCTCAGGGTCGTCTCGCGCTCCTCGATCGCACGCGACAGAGCGGCTGCTTCGAGGGTGCGCACGCCGATCGCCGCCATATCGGCATGCTTCTCGGCGGCGACGGCCTGCAGGCGCCGCTCCAGCCTCCGACGCTCCACCGCGAACTGGGCGCGAAGATAGTCCTTCTCCGCCGCGATCTCGACAGTGGTGAGGGGGAACAAAGCCGCCATCCGGCGACGCGCGAGCCGGGCCGCACGGGCGTTCACCGCGGGCAGGAAGAGCAGTGCGCACAGGCTCGCCAGCAGGAAGCCGAGCGCGAAGATCATGACGGTTTCAATCACGCGGCAGTGCTCGTCCCACCTGTTGCCATCCCGCACGCGGTCCCATCGCCATCATCGCTCAAGCCCGGTGGATGGGCGAACGATCCCTCGGTCAAGGGGCAAAGATGCGGCACTCCGGTCAAAACGGATTCCAGGTCGGCCGGCTGGTGAACTTCAGGTACCCGACATTGATGCCGAGGCGGGCGCCGACGCCCGTACGGATCGGAACGACCACGATGCCGTTCGAGGTCACTGCGCTCATGCCGATCCCGCCGACGACGTAGGCCGATCCGTCGACGCCTCCGAAGCGGCGATAGAGCTTGGCCACCGCGGGCAGGTTGTAGATCAGCATCATCGTCCGATCGCCGTCGCCGCCGAGATCGAAGCCGATGCTCGGCCCCTGCCAGTAGATCCGGCGCTGGCCGGCATTGCGGGTGTAGAGCGTGCCTTCGCCGTAGCGGACGCCACCGACGATGGCGCCGGACGCCTCCTGACCGAGGATGTAGCCATTGGGCTCTCCCCAGCGTCGGGTCGCCTCCTCCACTGCCTTGCCGAGGCCGCGCGAGATCGAGCCGAAGAATCGATGGCCGGAGTCGAGAATTTCCTCGGGCCGGAACGATCCGGGATCCCCTTCGGGATCGACGGGCCTGGCAAGGGCCGCGCCGGCGACGCCTGACGCGGAGAGAATGGTCGCGGCCATCAGCGCCAGCATTCTGCGGCGCTGCGGCAAAGGTCCGTCCGGAAGCCCGGTTGGGGATGTCCGTGTCTTCGACATCTGTCTCGTCATCCGCGCGGTGGACGCCGCCATGAAGCGACGTAAAGGGTCTTTTGACGGGGTCTGGTCCAGGATCGACGGCACGGAAAACCGCATCGACCGGCGATCCGATCCCTCGCCTTATTGTTCATCCATGGCCGGAACACCGCAAGATGTGGTTAACGCGGCGTCATTGCCTCGCCTTCCTCGGTAGTCTCGTCCCGGCCGCTTCGGGCTTGTCGCCCCGCCGTGCCGGAGCGGCAACGCCGCCGCCTGTCCTTGCCGATACCCTCGGCCTGCGCGGCTACGACGCCGTCAGCTACTTCCTCGACGCGGCCGCCGGTCCGCTCCCGGGACAGGCCGCCTTCGAACTGTCGTGGCAGAGGCGAGCCTGGCGTTTTGCCAGCCGTGCCAACCTCCTGGTGTTCCGCGACGACCCGGCGACCTACGCGCCGCGGCTCGCCGGACATGATCCCCTCGGCGTCGTGCAAGGCCGCATCGTCGACGCGGACCCCCTGGTCTACGCCCGCGTGATCTTCGAGGGGACGGAGCGCCTCTACCTGTTTCGGACCGCGGAGACTCGCGACCTCGCCCGGCGGACACCCTCCGTCATTGGGGAGGCCGAGGCACGCTGGCCGCGGCTGCGCGACCTCGGCGATCTGCGCCTGCCGGACTGACCGGCGGGCGTTTCAAGCCGTCCGCTGCTCAGGCCATCTGCTTGCGGGCGAAGACCGAGAGGGCAAAGGCGATCCCGGCCCCGGCGACGATCAGGCTGATCATCAGGAGGCGGCGGGGCTGCTGGGACGACTGGGCAAGAACCGGCTGGACAATGGGAGTGAAGAACTCCACCTGGCGCGCGGCGATGATCCGCGCGCGTTCATAAGCCGCCAGGACCTTGGCGTAGTATTTCTCCGCATCCTTGCGGTCGTTATCCAAGGCCTCGAACTCCGTGAGGGCACCGGCCAGCACCCGGCGCTGCTCGGGATCCTGGCTCGCGGCCTGCCGCTCGATCCGGCCGATGTTGTCGTCGAGGTCCTTGATCTGGGACTTGATGTCCTGGATGCGCCGGGATTCCGGCCCGAGGTCGCGTTGTCCGAGGGCGAGCTGAACGGCGAGGTTGACCCGCGCCGTGCGCAATTCGCCGATCACCTTGAGGTTGGCCTCGTTGGACTTTTGGGCATCGAGCACGCCCTCCCGGTTGCGCAGGCTCGCGACGGCGGTGCGGATCTTCGTCATCCGCTCCTCGGCGAGCTTGAGCTCGCGGGTGCTCTCGGCGACCGCGTCCTCGCGCGCCCTCATGCTGAGGGCGTTCACCATGCGCTCGCTCTCGTGCAGGATCGCCTGTGTCAGGGCCAGGGATTCGGCCGGATCGAACGCCGTGACGAAGAGCGAGATGATGCCGGAATTGGTCTCGATGTGGACCGCGACGCGCTTGTTCCAGTACTTGACGAACTTCTCGATCGGCTTCTCGGGGTTGAACCGCGAGAAATAGTCGATGTCGTCGCGCGAGAACATCTTGCGCAGGGGCAACGACGCCTCGATCGCCTCGATCATCGGGCGGCTCTCGAGGTAGTTGGCGACGACGAGGCTGTCCTGGATCACCATCATCCCGGTGGTGCTGCCGGAATTGGTGCCGACCTGGTCGGGATTGGCCTTGTCGACGGCGCCGAGGGCCGGGCGCAGGGCGAAGCGCGCCTCGGTGACGAACTGGTCCGAGGCCAGGAGGCCGTAATAGAGGGTCCCGAGCGCCGCCGGGATCAGGAACACGACCACGAACAGGATCGGGATCACCACGTCGCGCTTGGCGTGGGTCTGGTAGGCTCTGAGCCCCTTCTTCCGGTCGATGAAGCGCGACACGCGGGCGGTCTGCTTCAGCGCCTCCGCCACAGCGTTCGAGCGGTCCGCCGTGCTGAGCGGCTGGCCCTGCGGATTGCGGATAGTGACCGTCATGACCCCCGATGTCCCGTTCCGGTTGACCGCATTCCGGGGCCTTCCTGCCGAATTCGCCGATGATCCTAGCGGCCGGGCGCGGCAAAACCGTGGCCGGCGACGCGCAAGGTCACGCGTTCATGCGGCGGTAGACTTCGATCGCGTCGTTGATGTCCTCGTAGACGATGGCGCGGCCGTTGATGAGCACGATGCCCTGTCTGCACCAGGTGCGCAGCGTCTCCATGTCGTGCGAGACCATGATGACGTCGGCGTTCTCCCGTCTCGCCGCGAAGGCGTCCGAGCATCGGCGCTGGAACCGTGCGTCGCCGACGGCCGTGACTTCGTCGATGAGATAGCAATCGAACGGGATCGCCATGCTCATCCCGAAGGCGAGGCGCGAACTCATGCCGGAGGAGTAGGTTCTGATCGGAACGTCGAGGTAGCTGCCGAGTTCGGAGAAGTCCTCGACGAATTCGAGCACCTTCCTGGGATCCTCGCCGTAGATCCGCGCCACGAAGATGACGTTGTCGCGGCCGGTCATCGCCGGGTGGAACCCGCCTCCGAAACCGAGGGGCCAGGAGACCCGCAGGTTGCGGTGGATCCGTCCCCGCGAGGGATCCTCCGTCCCGGAGATCAGCCGCATGGTGGTGGACTTGCCGGCCCCGTTGATCCCGAGGATGCCGTAGCTGATCCCGGGCTTCAGGCTGAACGAGACTTTCTCCAGGATCGTGCGGCGGTGCCCGTCGGTCCGGTAGGTCTTGGTCACGTTCTCGAAGCGGATCACCGTCGGGCGGTCTCCAGCCGGGTTGGGTGCGGCGCGGCAAGGCGTGAGGCGATGCGCGCCGAAAGCGGCAAATCTGAGAACGGGACCGTGATGAGCGAGCGAGCGTGGCCCGGAGCGCCTTGCACGTCGCCGATGCGACCTGTACAGCACCCCACCCGACGCGCGAAAGCAGGCTCCGCTTCCCAGCGGCCGCAGCGAGATGCATCGGGTCTGGAGGGGTGGCCGAGTGGTTGAAGGCGCACGCCTGGAAAGTGTGTATACCGGAAACGGTATCGCGGGTTCGAATCCCGCTCCCTCCGCCATTCAGTCCTGACAAGCCTAGCCCGCGACAGACATCCTCGATCCGAGGATCGATGAATTCGCGTTGCGCTTTCTCGACGAGGCAACCCGCTTTGCCGCACCCCAGGCGAACTTCCATGAAAAAAGGCGGGCCCCGAAGAGC
This sequence comes from Methylobacterium sp., assembly GCF_019745455.1. Classification (GTDB taxonomy): domain Bacteria; phylum Pseudomonadota; class Alphaproteobacteria; order Rhizobiales; family Beijerinckiaceae; genus Methylobacterium. The sequence goes on along the minus strand of NZ_JAIETD010000050.1, from coordinate 29,609 downwards.
CCGCCCGAATTCCGATCCGTCAGGATCACATGCGGCGCATCATCCGGCGGCGCATCATCCGGCGCTCCATCATGCGGCGCTTCATCATGCGACGCTCCATCATGCGGCGCTCCATGCGCATCATCTGGACGGTGGTGACGGACTCGGGCGCGGTGACGCCCATGGGGATGCCGGGGGCCGCCGAGGCGGAGGTGACGAGGCTTGCGCCGCCGATGGAGGCGAGCATGGCGACGGCAAACGTCAGTTTCCTCATGAGAAGCATCCTGTTCTCTGTGTCCCGAGTGCGGCACCCGGAATGTCCTGTCCCGAATTCGCTCGGGAGAAGATTGTCGCGCGCCGGGGCGTGCGGCGGGCTCCGCTCGAACCCGCCGCCAACAACACTCAAGTCAGAGTTTCGTTTCCTCGAAAGCCCTCACCCAGTCCGCACAAATTCCGGAGCGGACGATATCGTCGAGGGTGAACTCGACGATCGGGATCGGCATCATCCGGCTTTTCACGAGGTGGATGATGGTACGCAGGCCGGAGGTCTCGCGCAGATCGGTCTGGCTGACGTCGCCGTTGATGATGACCTGGCAATCGTCGCCGATGCGGGTCAGGAACATCTTGATCTCGGCGGTCGTGGTGTTCTGGGCCTCGTCGAGGATCACGAGGCAGTTCTTGAAGGTGCGCCCGCGCATCACCTCGAAGGGGACGACCTCGATGTCGCCGGTCTTGCAGGCGATCTCGAAGGCGGCGGCCCCCATCCGCTCCTTCATGGTCTCGGTGAGGGGGGCGACCCAGGGCGCGATCTTCTCTTCCAGCGAGCCGGGGAAGAACCCGAGGGAGCGGCCCGAAGGGACGTTCGGGCGAGTGATGATGACCTTGGATATCCGCCTCTGGCGGAGCTGGTCCGCGGCGCGGGTTCCGGCGATGTAGGTCTTGCCCGTGCCGGCGGGCCCTAGGACGATGACTTGTGAGTTCGAGGCGAGGGCGTCGAGGTACTGCGCTTGCCGGTCTGTCAGTGGCTGGATCGGACTTAAGTTTCGCTCTTCCTCGAAGCGCGTTCGGTGCAGTAGTCGGGCAGGATGCTCGTCAACCAATTCAAGTCGTGTGCGCCGTCTTTTCATCGAACAACACTCCAACTGGACTTGCCAATCTGGACTTGCCAACGCTTTCGCTACGCTACGCCCTCACCCTCGATCGTCATCCCCACTCACAGACCAAACTCATCGCAGCTTGCGAGTTCCATCCACCGATGAGACGGCTGTGGATATTGGGCTGTTCTCACGATCCTCCCGCGGCGAGACGAAGAGGGGCGTGCACACACCATGCCGCGCTGCACGCGACATGCAAATGACGACAGGATTTCATTAAAGAAGCCGTAAGATCGAGAGGAATGCAAAACCCTGGATGGGTGCAGATCCATCGTGATCCTGTCCGCTCCGCCACGCCCATGAACCGCAGCGAAGGAAAGCCCCCCCGGGAGACCCAGAGGGACGCCTCACCCCGGCTGGATGAAGCTGTCGAGAACCATCTTCCGACCGGCCTTGTCGAAGTCAACCGTGAGCTTGTTCCCGTCGACTCCGGCGACGTCGCCGGGCCCGAACTTCATGTGGAAGACCCGCATTCCGATGGTGAAGGCGGAGGGGGCGCCGGTGGATTTGGCGACGAGCTCGCCCTCGATCTGACGGGGCCCGCCACGCGAAGCCGTACCGCGGCCGAACTCCTGACGTCCGGTGCCGTTCCGAGCGGTATTCTCCTGCGCCCGCTGCCAGCCCGGCGTGCCGTAGGACGAGCCGAATGGAGTCGGATTACGATCGAAGCGGGACGCACCTGCGGCAAAATGCGCGGGCGCGTCGACGACATCGACGGCATCCTCGGGCAACTCGTCGATGAAGCGGCTCGGCACCGTGGATGACCACAGCCCGTGGATGCGCCGGTTGACGGCGAAGGAGAGCTTGGCGCGCTTTCTTGCCCGCGTCAGGCCGACATGGGCGAGGCGGCGCTCCTCCTCGAGCCCGGCCCGGCCGCTCTCGTCGAGCGCCCTCTGGTTGGGAAACAGGCCGTCCTCCCAGCCGGGGAGAAACACCGTGTCGAACTCGAGCCCCTTGGCAGCGTGGAGCGTCATCAGGCTGACGCGCTCGGCTCCCTCCTGCTCGCTCGCCTCCATGACCAAGGAGACGTGTTCGAGGAAGGCTGCGAGATCCGGGAACTCCTCCATGGAGCGCACGAACTCCTTGAGGTTTTCGAGGCGCCCGGCAGCGTCGGCCGAGCGCTCCTTCTTCCACATCTCGGTATAGCCGGATTCCTCCAGGATGACCTGGGCCACCTCCGATTGCGGCTGGTTCTCCACGAGCCGCGCCCACCGTGTGAAGCTCTCCACGAGGGCGCGCAGGGTCGAGCGGGCCTTGGGCTTCAGGTCGTCGGTCTCGATCAGCCCGCGGGCGGCGAGCAGGAGCGGCACCTTTCGGGCGCGGGCATGGGCGTGGAGCACCTGCAGGGTCGCGTCGCCGAGGCCGCGCTTTGGCGTATTGAAGATGCGCTCGAAGGCGAGGTCGTCGGCCGGGTTGGCGGTGACGCGCAGGTAGGCGAGCGCATCGCGGATCTCGGCGCGCTCATAGAAGCGCGGGCCGCCGATGACGCGGTAGGGCAGACCGAGCTGGACGAAGCGGTCCTCGATCTCGCGCATCTGCGCCGAGATCCGCACCAGCACGGCGATCTCCGACAGGGGATGACCCTTGACCTGCAGGCTCTCGATCGACTCGCCGAGCTGGCGCGCCTCCTCCTCGGAATCCCAGGCGCCCGACACGGTGACCTTCTCGCCGGGCACGTCCTCGGTGTGAAGGGTCTTGCCGAGCCGGCCCTCGTTCTTGGCGATCAACCCCGAGGCCGCGGCGAGGATATGGCCGGTCGAGCGATAATTGCGCTCGAGCCTGACGACGACGGCACCGGGAAAGTCGTGCTCGAAGCGAAGGATGTTGTCGACCTCGGCGCCGCGCCAGCCATAGATCGACTGGTCGTCGTCGCCGACGCAGGCGACGTTGCGGTGGCCCTGCGCGAGCAGCCTCAGCCACAGGTACTGCGCGACGTTGGTGTCCTGATACTCGTCGACGAGGATGTAGCGGAAGCGCTGCTGATAGTTTTCCAGCACGTCCGGGTTCTCGCGCCAGAGCTTGAGACAGAGAAGCAGGAGGTCGCCGAAATCCACCGCGTTGAGGGTCGCGAGGCGCGCTTGGTAGGCGATGTAGAGCGTGCCGCCCTTGCCGAAGGCGAAGGCGCCGGCCTCGCCTGGCGGTACCTGCTCGGGCATGAGCCCTCGGTTCTTCCAGCCGTCGATGGCCGAGGACAGGGCGCGGGCCGGCCAGCGTTTCTCGTCGATGTTCTGGTCGACGATGACCTGCTTCATCAGGCGGAGCTGGTCGTCCATGCCGAGGATGGTGAAATCAGAGCGCAATCCCACCATCTCGGCGTGCCGACGCAGGATCTTGGTGCCGATGGCGTGGAAGGTACCAAGCCACGGCATGCCCTCGCCCGCCGGCCCGATCAGCGCGCCGATGCGCAGCTTCATCTCGCGGGCAGCCTTGTTGGTGAAGGTCACCGACAGGATGTCGAAGGGCCGCGCCTTGCCGGTCGCGATGAGATGGGCGATCCGGGTCGTGAGCACGCGAGTCTTGCCGGTGCCGGCACCGGCGAGCACCAGCACAGGCCCCTCCGTGGCCTCGACGGCGCGTCGCTGCTCCGGGTTGAGGCCGTCGAGATATTCGGCGCCCTGCGGCCTCAGGGAGGCCATGGCGCGGGCGGCTATGGATGTCGCGGGGTGGCTCGGAACGGGCGCGGCCGCCGCGCCGGATGGCTGTTTCATGGCCGCATCACTGGACCAAAACGCGAACGGCGTCGAGGGTGAACGAGGCTTGGACAAGTGACCTTCGGCCGCGATGACGGAACTGGCCTCTCGTCTTCGGAGTCGTCGAATCACACACCAGTTCACCGTGCCAGATCGCGAGACCACGATGCGCTTCACCCTCCTCTTCACGGCGGCCATCATCGCCGCGAGTCCCGCCCTCTCACAGCTCTCCGGCAATCCCGACCGCCTCAACAATCTCAACGAGCGGATGGACACGCAGAGCCAGATCCGGGGCATCGAACAGAGACAGCAGCTCCGGAGCGGCCAGACCGAGATACAGATGCAGCGCAACGAGATGGCTCGACCGCCGGCCGGACCGCCCGCCATCGTCCCGCCCCGGCGCTGACAGGTCGCATCGTTCAGGCGTCATGTCCCGCAGGGTTGTGCCGCCTTCCGCCCTGTCTTGATCCTGGCCATGTGCTATTCGCGCGGCACGGGGGAGCGACTGGGCGGGCCGGAGACGCGCCTGCACCGCGATCGCACGCCCTGTGCATGGCGCCGTCCTGAAAGACAGGACGGGCGACACGGGAACAGAGCTGGTGCGTGACATCCTGACCGCGGTCGCGGGCGCCGTCATCGTGATCCTCGTCGCCGCACTGGCGATTCCGCCATTCTTTCCGTGGAGCGACTATCGGGGTCTCGTGGACCGCGGCATCGCGCGCTCCCTCGGCCTTCCCGCTCGGAGCGAGGGCCGCATCGCCGTTCGCCTTCTGCCCTCGCCTCGGCTGCGCCTCGACAGACTGCATCTCGGCGAGACGGCCGACGTCGGCAAACCAGCCCTCGATCTCGCCTTCGTGAAGGCGGAGATCGGGCTGACGCCACTCCTCGGCGGCGAGTTCCGTTTCACCGAGACGCGGATGGGCCGGGCCGAGATCCGGCTTCCGGTCAGCGAGGGCGATGCGATCATGCTGCCGGCGGCAAGGACCGGCGAGGGCGGCCCGAACCTCGTCGTCGATGACGTGGCGATCCAGCAACTCGTCGTCACCACCGTCGCCGCGACCGGACGTACCGACCAGATCCGGGCCGAGGACATCCGCCTTGACGCGCCGCGACTCGCAGGTCCCTGGCGAGTGACCGGGACCCAGTCCGGTCTGCCCTTCCGTTTCTCCACCAGCGAGGCCGGAGCCGACGGCCGGATCGGCATCAAGGCCTCGGCCGGCGGCGACAGCCGGCCGCGCTTCGAGCTGGAAGCGCGAATGGGCCTCGTGCCTGTCCCGACGACGGCCGCCGGTCCCATGCGTGCCGTCGTGCCGGAGACGGAAGGGACGATGCGGGTTGTCGTCGGGCCGCCGGCACAGGCGGCCGGTCCCTACCTGCCATTCTCGCTGTCTGGCGCCTTCAAGGGACGCGGCCCGGCCGCGAGCTTCGAGACGGTCAGTGTAGAGATCGATCCCGGCGGCAAGGCCCTGCGGCTGAGCGGCAGTGGTCGTCTCGACCTGCGCGAGGGTCGCGGCGCCCTCTCCCTGGAAGCCCGGCGCCTCGACCTCGATGCCTTCCTGCTCTCGACCGAGGGACAGGCCCTGATCGGTCGAGGCCTGCCTGCGGCGACGAGCGGGCTGCCGATGCTGATGGATCTCGACGTCGCCGTCGAGAGCGTTGCACTCGGGCTCGACGACTGGTCGGACCTCGCGCTGGGCATCACCCTCGACCGGGGCGGTGGCCTCCTGCTCCGGCGGTTCCGCGCGAAGGCGCCGGGCGAAGCCTCACTCTCTGCGTCAGGATCTGTCGAAACCCAGCCGAGTCTTCGTTTCACGGGAAACCTGTCGATCGACGCGCCTTCTTCCGAGGGCTTCGGCCGCTACCTGAGAAAGTTCGGCCTCGACGGACCGGCGGTGACGGTGATGGACGGGCGGCCGGTCCAGGGCAGTGCGGACGTGTCGGCGGCGTTCCCGACCCTGTCGCTGCGCAACCTGCGCCTGGCGCTGGGCGAGGCGCGCCTCACGGGCAACGCCCGCTATATGCGTGGCGAGGCGGGAGAGCGCGGGCGCTTCGACGCGCAGATCGCCGGCCATGGCCTCGACATCGCCACGCTCCCGTCCTTCGCTCACTCTCTGTCGGGCCTGCAGGGACACGATCTCGGCCTGACTTTCCGGGCGACGGATGTCCGCTACGGGGCTCTCGGCGAACGCAGGTCCGCGGGACGAGGCGGCACCATCGCGGCCAGCATCCAGTCCGACGGACCGGCGCTTGCCATCGACACGCTGGAGGTGAGCGACCTTGCCGGAGCGAACGCGCGGCTCTCGGGCCGGATCGCGCCCGACGGCTCGGGCCGGATCGCCGGTCGAGTCTCGGCGCCCGTGGCCGCACCCCTTCTCGCTCTCCTCGACCGGGCCTGGGTGGCGGAGGCGCGGCTCCTGCCGGATTTCCTGCGTCGCGGCGCCCTCGACCTCGACCTGGCTCTGGAACGCGAGGCAGGGGCGGCTGATACCTTGAAGGCAACCGCCAAGGGTACGACGGCGGGCGGCGACCTCGACCTCGCCGTGTTGAGTCGCGCCGGACGGATCGACAGCCTCGACGCAACCCTCGCGACGGCCGAGGCCAGCCGCTGGATCGGACGTGCCGGGCCCGTCCGCCAGCCTGCGCGCCTGTCCCTCGCAGGACGGCGGGGATCAGGGGCCGGTCCGCTCAGCGTGACGCTGGATGGGACCGTCGCGGGCTTGGGGCTGGCGACGCGAAAGCCGATCCTGGTCGAACCCGGTCTCAACCCGCCGGATGCCGGCGAGATCGCCCTCACCAGCGCCGACCTCGTGCCCGTACTCGACCTCGCCTTCGGCAAGTCGTCCTCGTTGCAGGGACCGCTTCCCGCTGAACTGACGCTCGTCCTGTCGCGGGCAGGCGACGAGGCGCGGTTCGGGCTGAGCGGGCGCATCGCCGGCAATCCGGTCACTGCGGAGCTCCTGCGGGCGCCGGAGGGAGATCTCGGCGGCAGCATCGGCCTGCGGCGGTTGTCATTGCCCTGGCTCGCGGCGATGCTGGTGATTCCGCCCGATCCGCGTGCCGTGCCGAGCGCCGACGTCTCCTTGTCGAGCGCACGCTTTGCCCCGGCACCCGAGCGTCCGCCGATCGCCATCGCCTTGCGCGCAGACACCCTCGATCTTGGCCGCGGCTTCGTCGCCTCGGGAGCCGCGCTCAACCTGCGCTTCGTCGACGGGACGTTGGACCTCGATGGCATCTCCGGCCTCCTGGCCGGAGGCCGGTTGACCGGTGCCGCGAGCATCGCGCGTCAAGGCGGAGCCGCCTCGATCTCGGGCGAGGGCCGCATCGACGATGCCGACCTCGTCGCCCTCGCGGGAAGCGGGCCGATCGCCGCCAAGGTCTCGGCCGGCTTGCGCTTCGGCGCATCGGGCGAGAGCCTCGTCGGCCTCGCGAACAACCTCGGCGGCAACGGCAGCCTCACGCTGTCCGGACTGAGCCTGCCGGGGGGCGATCCCGCCGGCCTCGGGCGCGCCCTGAGCCGTGCGCTCGAAGACGACGACCCGCTGCGCGATGGACGCCTGAGGACGATGGTGTCGGAAGCCATGAGCGCCGGCCCCTTCGCCGCCAAGGGGCCGGTGACGGCGCCCATCACCCTCGTCGGGGGCATGTTGCGGGCGACGCCGCTTGCCGTCGACCTCGATGGCGGCCGCTGGGTCGGGAGCCTCGCCCTCGATCTGCGTAATGGACGGCTCGATGCCCGCGGCACCCTCACGGGCACGACGATCCCGCGCGGCTGGAATGCGGGCAAACCGAACGTCCAGTTCGGCTACGCCGGCAGCCTGACCGCGCCCGAGCGCATCGTCGATCCCGGCCCGCTGACCAGCGGACTCGCTGCCTTCGTGCTTCAGCGCGAACTCGAGAGCATTGAACTGTTCGAGGCGGATCAGAGCGAACGTCTGCGCCGCCGAGCACGGATCGAAATGGAACGGGCCAGGGCCGAGGCGATCAAGGCTGCGGCAGAGCGGATCGCGGCCGAGAAGGCAACGCAGGAGAAGGTGGCAGCGGAACGCTCGGCAATGGAAAAGGCCGCCCAAGACAGGGCCGCCGAAGCTCGGAAACAGGCCCCTCAGGAAGCGCCGCCACTAACGGCCGAACCCTGATCCATCCGGCTCGGCCCCTGACGAAGGGAGCTTACGCCTTCCCCACCGCCAAAAGCGCGAATGCGTAGATCAGGCCGACCTCCTCCAGGCGGTCGAAGCGGCCGGCGGCGCCGCCATGGCCGGCTTCCATGTTGATCCGCAGGAAGACCGGGCCGCCGCCCGTCATCGTCGCCCGGAGCCGTGCGACCCATTTGGCCGGCTCCCAATAGGTGACGCGGGGGTCGGTGAGGCCGCCGAGCGCCAGGATTGCCGGGTACTCCTTGGCCGCGACGTTCTCGTAGGGCGAGTAGCCGAGGATCGTGCGGAACGCAGTCTCGCTCTCGCGCGGGTTGCCCCATTCGGGCCATTCGGGCGGGGTCAGCGGCAGGTCGCCGTCGAGCATGGTGTTGAGGACGTCGACGAAGGGCACGTCGGCGACGATGCCGGCGAAAAGCTCGGGCGCGAGGTTGGCCACCGCCCCCATCAGCATGCCGCCGGCCGAGCCGCCATGGGCGACGATCCGGCCCTCAGCGGTGTAGCCCGCCTCGATCAGGGCGCGGCCGCAGGCGACGAAGTCCGAGAAGGTGTTCGGCTTCTTCTCGCGCTTTCCGTCCATGTACCAGCGCCAGCCCTTCTCGGTGCCGCCGCGGATATGCGCGATGGCGTAGACGAAGCCGCGGTCGACGAGGCTGAGCAGGTTGGTGCGGAAGGCGGCGGGCATCAGCGTTCCGTAGGAGCCGTAGCCGTAGAGGAGGAGCGGGGCGCTGCCGTCGAGGTGCAGGCCGCGCTTGTGCAGCAGCGAGATCGGCACTGTTTCGCCGTCCGGCGCCGTGGCGAAGAGCCGGCGGGTGACGTAGTCCTCGGGCTTGTGCCCGCTTGGCACCGTCTGGCGCTTGCGCAGCTGCCGGGCACGGGTGACGCAATCGTAGTCGTAGGTTTCGGCCGGCGTGGTCATCGACGAGTAGGTGAAGCGGATCACCGCAGTCTCGAACTCGTGGCCCGGCTGCAGCCCGAGGGAATAGGCCTCCTCGGCGAAGGCGACGGCGTGCTCGGTACCCGAGAAGTCGCGCACGATGATGCGCGGGCGCGCATTCTCGATCTCCAGCCGCACGAGGTGGCCGGCTATGAGGTGCTGGTGGCGGATCATGATGCCCGGGCGGTGCGGGATCACGTCGGCCCAGTTCTCGCGGCCCGGACTGGCGATCGGGCAGCTCGCGATCTTGAAGTCCTCGGCGCCGTCGGCGTTGGTGAGGAGGAAGAGGTAGGAGCCCCAATGCTCCACCGAATAGATCAGGAGCGGCACCCGCGGCTGCACCACGGTCAGCACCGGGTTGGCGGCGTGCCGATCGAGAAGGTGGACCTCCGAGGTCTCGTGATCGCTCGCCGTGACGGTGAGGTAGGTGCCGGACTGGGTCTCGTCGATATGGACGAAGAAGCCGGAATCGCGCTCCTCGTAGATCACGACGTCGTCGTCCTGGGGCGTGCCGAGGCGGTGGCGCATGACGCGGGCCGGGCGATGATTGTCGTCCACCGCCGTGTAGTAGAAGGCCCCGCCGTCCGCGGCCCAGACCACCTCGCCGGAGGTCGCCTCGACCCGGTCCGGAAGATCCTCGCCCGTGGAGAGGTCCCGCACCCGGACGACGTAGAGCTCCGAGCCCTTGGTGTCGGCGCTCCAGGCGAGGCGCGAGTGGTCGTCCGAATGGGCGGCGGTGGAGAGTTCGAAGAAGGCCAGTCCCGCCCCCTCCTTGTCGCCGTCGATGAGGATGGTCTCGCCCGGCTCCGGCCCGCCATCGGCCTCCTGCCCCGGCGGCACCAAGACGGTGCGGGGGCGGCGGCAGACCAGGGGATGCTGACCGCCCTCGCGGTGGCGGGTGTAATAGGCATGCGGCCCGTCGGGGGCCGGGACGCCGCTATCGTCCTCGCGGATGCGCCCCCGCATCTCGGCCACGAGGGTCTTGCGCAATGGCTCTACCGGATCGAGGGCGGCCTGCGTGAAGGCGTTCTCCGCGCTCAGGTAATCGTGGATGTCCGCCGGCAGGGCCGCGGGGTCCTTCAGGACGGCGCGCCAGTTCCCGGCCTTCAGCCAGGCATAGTCGTCGACGACCTCGACGCCGTGGACCTCGTAGCGATGCGGCCGGCGATCAGCGACGGGCGCCGCCTGGGGGACAGGGATGGAGATGCGGTGGGAGGCCATCTGACAGATCCTTGCAGGTCGACAGAACTGCGGGTCGAAAGGCTTACGAGGATAGTAGAGGAAAGCGCCTTGCGCCGGCCTCACCGGCATGTGCCGCGCGAACACGATGCGGGCAAGGCCGCAGCATCGCCGCAGGGGCCGCCTCAGGAAAAATACAAGAGTCGACTAGAGCCCACCAGATCCCGGCCATCGCGAGAGATTTAGAACAGTTACAGAGTAACGTGGCCGGGACGCATTCCGTTCGCAGTGAAGGAAAAATCACGTTCGCTCGACATCTCGGCTTCCCAAGTCGTCGCTGCGTATCCGACCTGCATTCGGCTGTCTTGCTAGGATAGGGTGAATATCATAAAGGGTGCGGACGGCGGCTAGAATTGCCGCCGACAGTCAATGACTTACCCGCTACCAGGCGTTGCCGTGGTGTCTGCTCGCGACCAGCAGGCCGAGCCCTCTTGCAGGTGGATCGGCACTTGGTTTCACACCTAATAGCTGTGCCGGAGCCGCTCTCCGCGTTGCGTCAAAGGAACTGTTCCGATCATGCAAGATATCGATACCTCGACCGATTACGTGGGACTGACGGTCGACATCGTCTCAGCCTATGTGAGCAACAATCCGGTTCCCCCGGGTGAACTGCCTAACCTCATCAACCGGATTCATACCTCGCTGCTCCAGGTCGCCGGCGGAGCGGTCGAGACGGTCTCCACGGAGCCGCAGCAGCCCGCCGTGCCGATCAAGAAGTCGGTCACGCCCGACCACATCGTCTGCCTCGAGGATGGACGGGTGTTCAAGTCGCTCAAGCGGCACCTGCGTGCCAAGTACGACATGAGTCCCGAGCAGTATCGTGCGAAATGGGGCCTTCCGCCCGACTATCCGATGGTGGCTCCGAACTACGCCAAGGCCCGTTCCGACCTCGCCAAGGCGATCGGTCTCGGCCAGACCCGCAACGGCAATTACGACGAAGCCGCTTGAGGCGTCATTCGCGTGTGCATGGGCGGGTTCTGCGGACCGCCCGTGCGCCGCGTCGTTACGCGTTCGGTTTTTTGGGCTGTCAAGACTTGCTATAGGATATTTTTCCTTTATCGTTGGTTGAACGGCAGTCGGCGCCGTGCTTCTGCGTAGCGGAACATATCATGAACGTCACCTGCAAGCCCAACTCCAGATCCGTCATCGGCCGAGGCGGAGAAGATAGCGACCTCGACCGCGATGCGGCACGGCTGCTGTCGGCACTCGGCCGCGAAGGCGCATACGCGATCGACGACCCGCTCACCGAGGACGGAATCCTGGTCCGCGGCGGCGGGAACGGCGTGTCGCTGGGGTCGGGGCGGCTCCCGCGGAACGCAGGTGATGCGCTCGTGAACAGGGATCTTGCCGAGCGCGATCATGGGCGCCGTGGTCGGTTGACGATCAGCCAAGCCGGCCTGGCACGGCTGCGGCGCGAGTCGGCTGGGGATGCCCCCCCGCATCTCGCCCAGCATCTCGATATCGTCGGCGATGCCGATCGCCGGAACGGCCCCTTGCGCGATGCATCGGAGAGCCCCCTCGCCTGGATGGCGCGGCGGCGCGACCGCGATGGCCGGCCCCTTATCGATGCGGCCTGCTTCGAGGTCGGCGAAAGGCTGCGGCGCGACCTCACCACGGCGTCGCTGATGCCGCGACTGGGAGCCGATTGGAGCGGCATCAAGGTCGATGGCGGCGGCCCGCGCGATCCTTCGGGGGCCTCCGATACCATGCTCGCTGGACGCCAGCGGGTCCGCGCCGCCCTCGAGGCCGTCGGCAGCGACCTGTCGGGACTGCTGATCGACCTCTGCGGCTTCCTCAAGGGTTTGGAGAGGATCGAGGCGGAAAGGCGCTGGCCGGCGCGCTCGGCCAAGGTGGTGGCGAAGATCGCCCTCGCACGCCTCGCCGAGCATTACGGCTTGGAGCGGGAAGCGACCGGTCCCGACCGCGCCCGCATGCGGATCTGGCGGGGATGAACGTCGCTATGCCGCCGCGAGTTGGACCACATCCCGGCGGATGCGGTCCGCCATCGCGCGCACGCCGTTGGAACGCTGCGGCGTCAGGTGCTCCGCAAGCCCGAGTTCGCTGTAGAGGGCGAAGGCGTCGGTGGCGGCAGCCTCCTTCGGAGTCTTGCCATCGAAAAGGGCGACCATGAGGGCGACGAGGCCGCGCACGATATGAGCGTCGCTATCGCCGCGAACGCTCAGGCGGGGTTCCGGGCTTGAGCTGTCGAGGCCGAGATCGAGCCAGACCTGACTGGCGCAGCCATGGACCTTGTTGACCTCGCTGTGCAGGGACTCGTCCCCAGGCGGCAGGGCACGGCCGAGTTCGATCACGTAGCGGTACCGCTCCTCCCAATCCTCTATGAAAGTGAAATTCTCGACGATGGTCTCGATCGGGGGAAGCATGGCGACGGCAAACCGGGTTTCGACGACGAGGGCACGAACTTGAGTGCGGCGCCCTGGATATAGGTCGGCTTCGCCACGAAGGCGAAGCGTGGCCCACGTCAGCCGGCAACGATCCGGGTCAAGACCTCGGGCAATTGCAATTCCAGGGGTTCGTTCGGGCTGGCGCTGCCGCGTACGGCGATCTCGGCCTGGGCCGCGTAAGCGGCGATGAGCCGAGGGCCGAGGTTCGGGACGGCACCGGCCGGAGCCGGGACGGCCTCCTGGCCGGTTCCGGTGACGATGGAGAGGCCCACCGGTGCCCCCGCCTTGGCGTCGATGCGAATCGAGATGGTGCAGGAGACGGAATCGGCCGTCGTGTCGAGGCATTCGGCGACGACTTCGGCGACGATCATGCCCAAGGCATTGGCGGTGCGGGGCTCGACGAGGGTGGTGCCGTATCCCTCGACGACGACGCTGATTCGGCCCGCCCGGCGCAATTGTCCGAGGCCTGAGGCGAGCCGGTGAAGATAATCGCGCAGATCGATCGAAGCGATGTGGGGCGCCTCATGGAGGTGCTGCTGGACCAGGGCGATCGCACGGACTCGCTGGCCCAAGGCTTCGAAGCTGCCCCGACAGGGAGCAGGTGCTGCGCGGCCATAGAGCCCGATCAGGCTGACCATCACCTGCAAGTTGTTGCGGACGCGGTGGTAGACCTCCGCCAGCAGCGCCTCCTTCTCGGCGAGGGCGGCGGCGGCGTGCTCCTCTGCATGTTTGCGGTCGGTGATGTCGAAACAGGTGCCGAGATACCCCGAGAACACACCCCCGCGATCGATCGGTCTCGCGGTATCCAGGAGCCAGCGGTAAGCCCCGTCGTGGCGGCGCAGGCGAAACTCGGCGGTGTAGGGCTGGCGTGCCCCGAAGGCGTCGGCCACCAGGGCAGCGTGGCGCTCGATGTCGTCCGGGTGGAGGCCGCGGCGCCAGCCCTCGCCGGCCTCTTCCTCAGGCCGGCGTCCGGTGAATCGCACCCAGCTCTCATTGTGGTGGATGGCAAGACCGTTGGCGTCGGAACGCCACATCATGAGCGGCACGTCGTTCGCGAAATCCTGGAAGGCATCTCCCACCAGGCTCTCAGCCACGCTCCCGGTCGCCGAGGTATCCGTGCCCATGCTACTCCCGATCCGCCCGCCCCAAGCCCCGCAAGCCCGTGGATGGCGATCAACGTATCGCATGAGGCGCCGTTCCGGACATCAGCGAATCAGGCGATCGGGGGCGGCAACACGGAATTCTTACCGGCTATGGGGGCTTTATCCGCTCTCGCGGAAGCGAGCCGCTCCTCGTTGACGAAACGGGCGCTCAATGCCCGTTCAGGAAATCCAGCGTCAACCCGTTGAAGGTGTCGGTCGCCTCCATGTGGACGAGATGGCCAATGCCGGGGAGCACCTCGGCGCGCCCGTCCGGCATCCTGGCGGCGAGCGCGCGGGCGTGGGCGGCGTTCTCGCCCATCTTGGACCTCAGTTCCGCCGGCGCGAACGGCCTGCCCGGCGCGTTGCGGTCGTTCTCGCCCATCACGAACAGGGTCGGATGGGTCACGAGCGGGATCTCGTGGACCACCGGCTGGCCCCAGATGATCTGGTAGGAATTCACGAAGGACTGGACCCAGCGCGGATACTCGCCAGACCCCTTCACCCGCTCGCGGATCTGCACGAAGGGCTCGATCGCGGAGGGCGGCAGGGAAAGGGCGTAATTGGTCATGAGTTGCCGGCGGTAGACGTCCGCCGTCACGTCGGTCTCGATCCGCAGGAGCGTCTCGTTCGAGACCGGGGGCACGAAGAAGCGGTAATCCTCGAGCCCGATCGGGGCCTCGAGGACGAGGCTGTTGATCCGGCTCGGGGCGTTGCGGGCGAGGCGGACCGCCAGCATGCCGCCCATCGAGTGGGCGACGACATCAACGCGGGCGAGGCCCAGGACATCGAGGAGCGCGACGGTGTCGGCCGCCATGACGTCGAAGCTGAAGGGCCCGACCGGCTTCGACGACTTGCCGAAGCCGAGCTGGTCGGCGGCAACGACCCGATAGCCGGCGCCGGTCAGCGCGGCGATGACCGGTTGCCAGTAGCTCGACGGGAAGTTGCGGCCGTGCAGCAGCAGCACGGTGCGGCCGTTGGCGGTGCCGGTCGGCACCACGTCCATATAGGCGAGGCGCTGGCGCTCGCCGTCCCGGCTCACCTCCAGAAACCGCACGAGGTAGGGATAGGCGAAACCCTCGATGCCGATGCCGAGCGGCGCCTCCTGCGCTTCCGAGACCGAGGGCATAGCGGCCAGAGCGAGGGCGAGGCCGAGGGCAGGCAGGCGCAGGGCAAGGCTGCACGGACGGAACAGCATCGTGAGACTCCGAAGGGGCCAGCCTTGAAGAGGACGGCCCGGCAATGAGATAGGGCACCGCGAATTGATCGTGGTTCGGCCACGGGCGGGGCGATGACGCAAGTGGCCGAGGAGCACGAAGCCGGCAAGAACGCGAACAGCGCGGGTTCGGACGGCAAAGTTGCCGATGGCCTGCCCGTTCGAGAGCGGATGCTGGCGCTGCTCGCGATCGGCCTCGCCATGACCATGGCGGTGCTCGACGGCGCCATCGTCAACGTCGCCCTGCCGGTGATGGCCAAGGATCTCGGCGTCAGCCCGGCCTCGGCGATCTTCGTGGTCAACAGCTTCCAGATCGCCGTGACGGCTTCGCTCCTCCCCTTCGCGTCGCTGGGCGACATCCTCGGCTACCGCCGGGTCTACCTGTTCGGCCTCGCCTTGTTCACCGCCGCGTCGCTCGCCTGCGCCCTCTCGCCGACCCTCGGCTGGCTCGTCGCGGCACGGATCGCCCAGGGGATCGGCGCGGCAGGGATCATGAGCGTGAACATCGCGCTCGTCCGCTTCATCTATCCGAGCAAGCTCATCGGACGCGGGGTGGGCACCGTGGCGCTCATCGTCGCGATGGCCTCTGCGGCCGGCCCCACCGTGGCTGCGGCGATCCTCTCGGTAGCGACCTGGCCCTGGCTCTTCCTCGTCAACGTTCCGGTCGGCCTCGTCGCCTTCGCGGTGGCGCTGCGGACCTTGCCGTTCACCCCGAGGAGCGGCGCGCGCTTCGACGTCGTCAGCGCGCTTCTCAACGCGGTGACCTTCGGCCTGCTCATCATCGGCATCGACGGAATCGGGCAAGCCGAGGGCCGCTGGATCGCCGTGGCGGAGATTGCCGCCGGCCTCGTCGTCGGCGCGGTCTTCGTGAGGACGCAGCTCTCCCTGCCGGCGCCGCTGCTTCCCGTCGATCTCCTGCGCATCCCCGCCTTCGCGCTGTCGATGGCGACGTCGATCGCCTCCTTCGCCGCGCAGATGATGGCCTACGTCGCCCTGCCCTTCTACTTCCAGGACGTCATGCGGCTCTCCGAGACCCAGACCGGGTTCCTGATGACGCCCTGGCCGATCGCCATCGCGATCGCGGCGCCGATCTCGGGTAGGCTCGCCGACCGCTACGCGCCCGGGCTGCTCGGCGGCGTCGGACTCGCCCTCCTCGCCATCGGCCTCGCCAGCGTCGCCCTGCTCCCGGCGAACCCCTCCGCCTTCGAGATCGGCTGGCGCCTGACCCTGTGCGGCATCGGGTTCGGCCTGTTCCAATCGCCCAACAACAAGGTGATCATCACGAGCGCGCCGCGCCATCGCAGCGGAGGTGCGAGCGGCATGCAATCGACGGCGCGCCTCACCGGCCAGTCCCTCGGCGCCGCCCTGGTCGCGGTGATTTTCGGGCTCGCCCACGAATCCGGCGGAAGCGGCGCCGCCGGCCATGGCCCGGCGATCACGACCGCGATCTGGTGCGCCTGCGCACTCGCCGCAGCGGGAGCGGCCGCGAGCGTGCTCAGGCGACAGCCCGGCGGTTGAATCGCCGTCCTCCGACATCACGTCCTCCCGCACGATCCCGCACGGCGATCAGCCAAGGATGAACCCCATGAACCTCGATCTTACAGGGCGTACCGCCCTCGTCACTGGCTCCACCGGCGGCATCGGCTACGCCATCGCCAAGGCGCTCGCACAGCTCTGCGCCACCGTGGCGGTCAACGGACGGACCACGCAGCGCTGCGCCGAGGCAGTGGCGCGCCTGAAGGAAGAGACAGGCTCCGGCGCGATCTTAGCCGCCCCGGGTGACGTCGCGGCCTGCGCGAGCGCCGAGGCCGTGGTGGCGGGGCTGCCGACGGTCGACATTCTCGTCAACAATGCCGGGATCTTCGAGCCCAAGCCGTTCTTCGACATCCCGGACGAGGATTGGCAGCGCTTCTTCGACACCAACGTGATGAGCGGCGTGCGGTTGTCGCGCGCCTACACGCCGGGCATGGTCGAAAAGGGCTGGGGACGTGTCGTCTTCATCGCCAGCGAATCCGCCATCAACATCCCGGTGGAGATGGTCCATTACGGCATGACGAAGACCGCTCAGCTCGCTGTCGCACGGGGCCTTGCCGAGACCGTCTCGGGCTCAGGGGTTACCGTCAACAGCGTTCTGCCCGGTCCGACCCTATCGGAAGGCGTCGCCGATTTCATGAAGCAGATGGCGGCGGGGACCGAAGACCCCGATCTCGACGCCATGGGCCGACAATTCGTCGCCGAGCACCGGCCGACCTCGCTCATCGGGCGGCTCGCCACCGTGGACGAGGTCGCCAGCATGGTGGCCTACATCTGCAGTCCGGCGGCGAGTGCCACCAGCGGCGCGGCCCTCAGGGTCGATGGCGGCGTGCTGCGCAACATCGCCTAACGTAGGAGTTGGGATAAGAGCGCCCGGTCCCTCGACGGGACCGGGCGATCGGCCTCAGGCCGACTTGAGGTGGGCGGCGAGGTGCTTGTTCATCTCGAACATGGTGCACTTGTCCTTGCCGAAGACTTTCTTGAGCTTGTCGTCGGCGAGGATCTCACGCTTGTTCTCGGGGTTCTGGAGGTTGTGCTTCTTGATGTATTCCCAGACCTTGCTGACGACCTCGCCGCGCGGCAGCGCCGCGGTGCCGACGATGGCGGCGAGCTCGGCGGTGGGCTTGAGCGGCTGCTGCAGGGCGTTGGGCTTCGCGCCAGCGGCCTTCGCCTTGGGTTCGGCGGCCTTCTTCGCCTTAGGCGCAGCGGCCGGCTTCTCGGCCTTCGGTGCAGTCTTCGTCGCCATGGCTTCCCTCCGGATGTGGCTTTGAGCGCCAGTCTCTCCATGGCCGTAAGGCCTCGAGGCGCATAGCTGCAACAACTAAGCGGTCATTCCGGCGTTCCAAGGGAAAATAATCGGCTCTCGCACCGCCATCCACAGATCGCGGGGCGAAAGGCGCCCTCAGGCAGACCGGAACCGCCATGCCGGCCCGCACGTCTCCTCGCCGAAGCGATGGCCTTCGAGGAGAGCGCATGCCGACCGACCTGCCGAATTCACCTCGCCCGAATCCTCCCTCGGATCAGGAACGCACCCTCCGCGCGCCCGGATCGCTCGAACTCGATCCAGCCGCGGAAGGCGTGCCGAACGACGAAACGGCCCGTCTGATCGCCTCCGACAAGGTCGAAGGCACGGCGGTCTACAATCCGGACGGGCGCCATCTCGGGACTGTGCAGAACTTCATGGTCGACAAGGTCTCCGGCCAGGTCGCCTATGCGGTCCTCGCCTTCGGTGGCTTCCTGGGCATGGGCGAGAGCCGCCATCCGCTGCCCTGGCGCTCACTCCGCTACAGCGTCGAGCTCGGCGGCTACGTCGTCGACCTCGACGAGGACACGCTCTCGGGCGCGCCGACCCATTCGCCGGGTGACGACCCGTTCGGAGATCCGGCCTATGGCGGCCGGCTCGACGATTACTACGGCGGGCGCAAGGCTCCCACCGCCTGATCCTCAGACCGTCCGGAACGTCAGAACTTGCCGCCGAGTCCCATGCCGCCGCTGGCGCCGAGCTGAGGCGCAAGGCCGCCAGAGCTCGTCCGCGCTTCCTCGGGCGAGTCGATCTCGTCGCGCCTGATGCGGCGTTCCTGGGCGGCCGTCCGGTCCGAGGCACCTGCGACGGTCTTCGGCAAAGCGATCTGCCGGGTCGGACGTGTCTGAAGCGGCACGCCGTCGGGATCGACCTCCGCCGCCTTGCCGGCGCGGTCGGGCATGGCGGTGCGCATCGAGGGCGGTGGACCGACCTCGCTCACCGGCATCACGCCGCCACCGCCATTGAGCGCCTGGCAACCGCCCGCGAGGCCTCCAGTGAGGGCTGCCAACAGCAGGGCACGGGAGGTCTTCAACGCTTTCGACATCGGCACGAACCCCAACGATACGCGAAACCGATCCTCACCATCGGATCGAAACGGAATACAGGTTGTGCTCTCTACGACGGGGTTTGGGCGAAAACCAGACGGGCTCGTCAAAGCCGCCCGCCTCTACGAGTATGATCGCCTTCGGTAACGGACACGCCGCGACAGGAGGTCGATCCGGCCGCGGCAGACATGACGGCCGTGCGCGCCGACCCCGCCCCCACCCCGACGCCCCTCTCCGGACGCCTGCCCGGTCGGAGGGCCTGCGCGCGGCCTGGATTGCGCGCGGCCTGGATGTTGCGGCCTGGATCTGGCGGCCTGGATGTTGCGGCCTGGATCTGGCGGCCTAGATCTTGCGGCCGGAGCTTGGCCCGGGCAGGAACGCATGTGCGGTCCGGACAAAAGGCCGGCGCAAGACACGTCATTCACAACTTCGCCCAGGTCCTCGCGCAATGACCCCGGCCCGCAGCCAAGCGGGAACACGCCGGTCCGGTCGCTGTTGTGCGGAGGGCCGTCGCGACGCCTGATCGAGGACCATCCGTGTTCAGAACTGTCCGGACGATCGCCGCAGCGACGATCACCGCGTGGGCTGCCACCGCCATCGCCGCCGACGAACCGCAGACGACGGGGACCGCCGCCCAGGCCCAGACGCCCGGAGAGGTTCCGGCGGCGGCGGCGCAGCCTTCGCCTCCTGCCGCGTCTCCCTCGACGACGCCGGCCGGAACGCCCGCCACGCCGGCCGGGACGCCCGCGACCGTTCTCGACACCCAGGATTACGAAGGCATCCTCGGCAAGGGCGTGCGCAATGCCGCTGGCGAGGATATGGGTCGGATCATCGACATCGTCCTCGACAAGGATGGACGGCCGCGCGCCGCCATCATCGATTTCGGCGGTTTCCTCGGCGTCGGCTCGCGCAAGATCGCCGTGGATTGGCGGGCATTGCGCTTCAACCTCGAGGGTAAGCCCGGACGTCCGGTGCTGCAGCTTACCCGCAACCAGGTTCGAGTGTCCCCCGAGTACAAGCCGGGCGATCCGATCGTGGTTCTCGGTCCGGCGAGCCCGAGCGCGCCCGCTGAGCCGGACCAGACCGCCCAGCAGCCCGCGGCGGCTCCGCCTCCTCAGGCGCCCGCCACGAAGCTCGCCCCACCTGCGGTTCCTGCTGCTCCTGCGCCCGTCACTGTTCCGGCGCCCGCCGACAAGCCACCGGAGAAGGCGCCCGATCGATGACGGCGCCGCGCTCGACTTACCGTCGCGCGGTCGCGCCGCGGGATCTGCCGCGGCCCGATCTTCGCCCGCGTCCCCTCCCCCGGCGCGCGGCGCCGGCCGACACGGCAGCGGAGACCCTCCCCGACATGACCGCGATCGAGCGCGCGAGCAGCCGGGGCCTCGACGGCTTCACCTTCTTCGTCGCCAACCTCCAGACCGGGTTCGGACCGTTTCTGGCGGTCTATTTCACCCAGGCCAAGTGGACCCAGTCGGATATCGGCTTTGCCCTGACGGTGGGCAGCCTGGTCAGCCTTCTCGGCCAGGTTCCTGGCGGCGCCTTCGTCGATGCCGTTCGCTCCCGCCGCTTCGCCGCCGGCCTCTCCGTGGTGGCGATCGCTGGAAGTGCCTTCGCGCTGGCGGCGTGGCCGAGCTTCATCATCGTCCTTCTTGCCATGGCCGTGCATTCGGCGGCCAGCTGCATCCTCACCCCCGCCATCGCCGCCATCAGCATCGGTCTCGTCGGCCATGCGCGTGCGGGCGAGCGACTGGGGCGAAACGCCAGCTTCTCGGCGCTCGGCAATGCCGTCGCCGCAGCCGTGATGGGTGCCTGCGGCTACTACATCTCGAACGATGCGGTTTTCTACTTCACCGCTGCCCTGATGCTTCCCACGCTTGTGGCGCTCTCCTTCGTTCGCCCGCCGACCCGGCCGGCCGAGACCGCGGCGCGGCGCCAGCCCGAGCGTCAGCCCGATGAGACCAGGACCAGCCTGCGCGCGCTCCTCACCAACCGGACTCTGATCTGTTTTGCCGCCTGCATGAGCCTGTTCTTCCTCGCCAACGCGGCCATGCTGCCGCTCGTGGGATCGATGCTGACCATGCGGGCAAGCGAGACCGCCACAGCTCTCATCGCGGCCTGCATCGTGGTGCCCCAGGTGGTGCTGGCGCTGACCGGGCCTGCCATCGGTCGCGCCGCCGAACGCTGGGGACGGCGCCCGCTCCTCCTGATCGGCTTCGCCGCCCTGCCGATCCGCGGCCTCCTGTTCGCCTACACGACGAGCCCCGAACTGCTGGTGGCGATCCAGGTCTTCGACGGGATCTCGGCGGCGGTGTTCGGCGTCATGGTGCCCCTGGTGGTCTCGGACGCCACACGCCACACCGGCCGGTTCAACACCGCCCTCGGGGCGGTCGGCACCGCCATGGGCATCGGCGCCGCCCTCTCGACGTCGCTCGCCGGGATCATGGCGGACAAGCTCGGCAGCCAGAGCGCCTTCCTCGGTCTCGCCATCGTCGGCTTTGCGGGTTTCGCGCTCCTCGCCCTGATCATGCCGGAGACCCGGCGCGAGCCGACCTGAGGAAACACCGCGACAGGGCGGGATAACGGCACCGAATTCGCTTGCCGCTCAACTGCCGTTCAGGTTCGCGGAATATAAAGCGATTAGCTTGACGGCGGGCTGAAACACTTCACGTCGGTTCGCGTTGCGACTCGGGGGACATGCTGGGCATGCAACCCGCGGACGAGCCGCCGGCCTTCGTCGAGGTCCGCTTGCCAGAACCCGGGATGGTCACCGCGATGGAAGACCTCTGCGTCTATGCCAACAGGCCTTTCGCTTTCGTCGGGCGCTATCTCAGGCGCCGCGCCCTGCCCCATGTGGTGATCCTGTGCGCCGTCCTCGGCGCCGTCGGGTTTTCCGTGAGCACCGATTACGCTCTCAAGGGCGTCGTCGATGCCCTGAGCAAGGGTCCCGGAGCCGGGATGATCTGGGGGGCGCTCGCGATCCTCATCGCCTTCATCGCCGCCGACAACCTGCTCTGGCGCGTGGCGAGCCTCGTCGGTTCGTTCACCTTCGTCGGCGTCACCGGCGACATCCGCCGCGACTTGTTCCGGCACATGACCGGGCACTCGCCCTCGTTCTTCGCCGACCGCCAGCCCGGTACCCTGGCCTCGCGCATCACGGCGACCTCGAACGCGATCTTCACGGTCGAGAACATGTTCGTGTTCAACGTGATGCCGCCCTGCGTCGCGGCCTTCGGCTCGATCCTCTACATCGGTACCGTCAGCCTCACCATGGCCCTGGTGCTCGCCGGGATCTTCGGTGCCGTCGTCCTCCTGATGTTCAAGATGGCGGCGGCCGGGAAGCCGCTCCATCACGACTTCGCCGCCAAGGCCGCGAGCGTCGACGGCGAGATGGTCGACCTCGTCGGCAACATGCCGCTGGTCCGCGCCTTCTCGGCGTTCAAGCGCGAGTACAAACGTTTCGACGGGACCATCGGCGTCGAGATGCGCTCGCGCCGCTCGTCGCTGCTCTACCTCGAGAAGCTGCGCATCGTTCACGCCGTCCTCACGGTCTTCGCGGTGCTCGGACTGCTCTACTGGGCGATCACCCTGTGGGAGGCCGGTCAGGCGACGAACGGCGAGGTCGTCCTCGTCTGCACCCTCGGCATCCGCATCCTCGCCGCCACCCGCGACCTCGCCGTAGCCCTCGTCGACGCGACCCAGCACACCGCCCGCCTGTCGGAGGCCCTGCACACGCTGCTGCAGCCGCACGACCTGCGCGACCACCCCGAGGCCATGCCGCTCGCCGGCACCACGGGCGCCGCCCTCACCTTCGACCACGTCGCCTTCGCGTATCCGGACGGGCGCGCCGTGTTCACCGATTTCGACCTCGCCATCGAGCCGGGCGAGCGCATCGGCCTCGTCGGCAAGTCGGGCGGCGGCAAGTCGACGATCTTCTCGCTGCTGCAGCGCTTCTATGAGGTCCAGGGCGGCCGCATCCTCATCAACGGCCAGGACATCAACCGGGTGACGCAGGACTCACTCCGCGAGGCGATCACCGTCGTGCCGCAGGACGTGTCGATGTTCCACCGGACCCTGCGCGAGAACATCCGCTACGGCCGACCCGACGCCACCGACGAGGATGTGTGGAAGGCAGCGGAAGCCGCCCATTGCACGGACTTCATCCAGGCGCTCCCCGAGGGATTCGACACCATCGTCGGCGATCGCGGCGTGAAGCTCTCGGGCGGCCAGCGCCAGCGCATCGCCATCGCGCGGGCGATCCTGAAGGACTCGCCGATCCTGCTCCTCGACGAGGCGACTTCGGCCCTCGACGCGGAATCCGAGGAGGCGATCCGCCACGCCCTCGCCAATCTGATGAAGGGTCGCACCGTCATTGCCATCGCGCACCGGCTCTCGACCCTGAAGGACTTCGACCGGATCGTCGTGCTCGAAGGCGGCCGCATCATCCAGGACGGCTCGCCGGACAAGCTCACTCATCTCGACGGGTTCTACCGCGAGCTGATGAAGAAGGAATCGATGTCCTTGGCCGCGTGAGGGCCGGCCTTGAGCACTCTCTCCTGTCCGCGGGAGGAGAGTGGCCCGCGCAGCGGGCAGCACACGTCCCTTCAAGAAAGATCGCGGTTTCCGTTCCCGCCTCGCATCCGCCAGGCACCCTCCCTCCTCAGCGCGGGAGGGTCGTGGCCGAACCTCAAACCGTCACCTGTGTCCCCACTTCGACCACCCGCCCGGTGGGGATCTGGAAGAAGTCGGTGGCGTCGTTGGCGTTCTTGGCCAGGGTGATGAAGATCCGATCCTGCCAGAGCGGCATCCCGGACTGGGCGGCCGGGCGGATCGACCGGCGTGACAGGAAGAACGAGGTCGACATGATGTCGAACTTGAAGCCCTGCTTGCGCAGCTGCGTCAGCGCGCGCGGGATGTTCGGCGTCTCCATGTAGCCGAACTTCATCACGATCTTCGAGAAATGCGGCCCGATCGATTCGATCCGGACGCGGTCGGCCTCGGCGGACCGGGGGGTGTCCACGGTCTGCACCGTGAGGATGACGTTCTTCTCGTGCAGCACCTTGTTGTGCTTGAGGTTGTGCAGGAGCGCGGCCGGAGCGATCTCGGGGTCGCTGGTGAGGAAGATCGCGGTACCGCGGACGTGGTGTGGCGGGCTCTTCTCCAGCATGGCGACGAGCTCGACGAGCGGCACGTCTGTCTTGCGGGTCTTGTTGAGCAGGATCGAGACGCCGCGCACCCAGGTCCACATCAGGACGATGAGCCCTCCCGCGAGGACGAGGGGCACGTAGCCGCCCTCGAACACCTTGAGCAGGTTCGAGAGCAGGAACAGGAACTCGACGATGATGAATGGCATGATCGCCGCGGCCGCCGCGATCGGCGACAGCTTCCAGGCCTTCCAGAGCACGACATAGGCCATGCTCGCGGTGAGCAGCATCGTCCCCGTGACCGCGATGCCGTAGGCGGAGGCGAGCGCCGAGGAGGATCGAAACAGCACCGCCAGGATCACGACGCCGAGCATCAGGAGGAGGTTCACCTGCGGAAGGAAGATCTGGCCAGAATGGGATTCCGAGGTGTGGCGGATCTCGAGCCGGGGCAGCAGACCGAGCTGGATCGCCTGGCGCGACAGCGAGAAGGCGCCGGTGATCACCGCCTGGCTCGCCGTGACCGTGGCGAGGGTCGCCAGGATCACCATCGGGATCAGGCCCCATTCGGGGACGAGCTGATAGAACGGATCCGTCGTCTCGGGCTTGGCGAGGACAAGGGCGGTCTGGCCGAGGTAATTCAAGGTCAGGCAGGGCGCGACGAGACCGAGCCAGGCCACCTGGATCGGGCGGCGCCCGAAATGGCCCAGATCCGCGAACAGGGCTTCCGCGCCCGTCACCGCCAGGAACACCGCGCCTAGTGCGACCAGGGCGCCGGTACCGTGGCCGAGAAGATAGTGCAGCGCATACCAGGGGTTGAAGGCGGCGAACACGCCCGGATTGTCGAGGATGTGAGGTAGGGCGGCAAGGCCCAGGGCCAGGAACCAGACCACCATGACCGGACCGAAGAAAGCCGCGACCTTGCTGGTGCCCCGGCTCTGCACGAGGAAGAGGGCGACGATGATCGCCACCGTGATCGGCAGGACGTAGGGCTCGAAGACGGGTGTGACGAGCTTGATCCCCTCGACCGCCGAGAGCACCGAGATCGCCGGTGTGATGATGGCGTCGCCGTAGAAGAGCGAGGCCCCGAGCAGGCCAAGGATGAAGACGATGCGCGAGCCGCCGAGCGCCTTGCGGGCGAGCGCCATCAACGAGAGGATGCCACCCTCGCCGTTGTTGTCCATGCGCAGCAGGATCACGACGTACTTGATCGTCACGATGATGAGCAGCGCCCACAGGATCAGCGAGGTCGTGCCGAGCACCTCCTCGGTGAGCAGGATCCCGTCGGCGCGGGCAGGCCCGAGGGCCTCGCGGAAGGCATAGAGCGGGCTCGTGCCGATATCGCCGTAGACGACGCCGACCGAGCCGACGACGAGAGTCCAGAACGGCGTCGGCGCGTGCTCGCGCTGCGTCTCCGCCGGATCGGCGGGGACACGGCCCGCCGGATCAGGGGGAGCGGCCGCTGCGCTCGGGGAGGCGGGTTGCGTCATGTGCTGAAATCCAGGCTTGGGCCCGCGAGAGGCGGATGCGGCGCAGGTCCACGTCTCGTACGAACGACCCCGGGCCGGCCGCTACCACGTCGGCTGGCGGGGTCGATCATGCGATGACGTGACCATGTGCCCCGCGGCGCCGGAACGGCAAGGTCGCGGATCGATGCACGGGAGGTCCTATTCGGCCGCGGTCCGTGTCCCCGAGCCGAACCGGCGCTCGATATAGTCGGTCACGACCGTCTCGAAATCCTTGGCGAGAGTCGGCCCGCGCAGGGTCATGGCCTTCTTGCCGTCGATGAAGACCGGCGCGGTGGGTGTCTCGCCGGTCCCGGGGAGCGATATGCCGATATCGGCATGCTTCGATTCGCCGGGGCCGTTGACGATGCAGCCCATCACGGCGACGTTGAGGCCTTCGACACCCGGATAGGCCTTCTTCCATTCCGGCATCGAGGCGACGATCCAGTTCTGGATATCGCGGGCGAGCTCCTGGAAGGTCGTCGAGGTCGTCCGCCCACAGCCCGGGCAGGCCGCGACGAGGGGCACGAAGGTGCGGAACCCCATCGTCTGCAGGAGCTCCTGCGCCGCCTTCACCTCCACCGTGCGGTCACCGCCGGGCTCCGGGGTGAGCGAGTAGCGGATCGTGTCGCCGATGCCTTCCTGCAGCAGCACGCCGATGGCGGCCGAGGCGGCGACGAGGCCCTTCGAGCCCATGCCCGCCTCGGTGAGGCCGAGATGGATCGCGTAGTCGGAGCGGCGCGCCACCTCGCGGTAGACGGCGATGAGGTCCTGCACCGCCGAGACCTTGGCCGAGAGGATGATCTTGTCCTTCGACAGCCCGAGCTCCACGGCGCGGTCGGCCGAGGTCAGGGCCGATTGTACCATCGCCTCGCGCATGACCGCGCGGGCATCGATGGGCCTGGGGGACCTGGCGTTCTCGTCCATCAGGTGCGTGAGGAGCGCCTCGTCGAGGGAGCCCCAGTTCGCGCCGATGCGCACGGTCTTCCCGTAGCGGATCGCCTGCTCGATGATCGTCGAGAACTGGACGTCCTTCTTCTCCTTGAAGCCGACATTGCCCGGATTGATCCGGTACTTGTCGAGCGCCTCGGCGCAGGCCGGATGATCGGAGAGGAGCTTGTGGCCGATGTAGTGGAAGTCGCCGACCAACGGCACGTGGATGCCGATGCGGTCGAGGCGCTCGCGGATCTTCGGCACCGCGGCGGCGGCCTCGTCGCGGTCGACGGTGATGCGCACGAGCTCCGAGCCGGCGCGGGCGAGTTGGGCGACCTGCGCCACCGTGCCATCGATGTCGGCGGTGTCGGTATTGGTCATCGACTGGACCACGATGGGCGCGCCGCCGCCGACCGTCACGGCGCCCTCGCCCGAGCCGACGACGACGCCGGTTGTGCGGTGCCGCGGCGCTGGGCCGGCGATTTCCGGTCCCGTCCCGACGGCGATCGAGCCGGTGGGGGCAGGGTTGGCGGCCGAAGCGTCCATGGCGAATCTCTCGGAGGCGTGACGTTGGACCTTGGGGCCGGGACCATCCGCTCCGAAGAAGGCCCCGTCGATCGGGAGACCGGCGGCCGATCAGCCTCGTGCATGAGGCGGCGACCGATCGCGCTCCGACGGTTAGCTGAGATGATCGCGGCGGTGCGTCAAGTCATGGCCGCGCCGAGAACCGGAGCATGCCAGGGCTGAGCACGGCTTGAGATTCCCCGCGACCGACCGCGGCGGCCGGTTCTTGTCCCGCGAGAAGACCCATGTCGCATCCGGAGCGCCTTGTCGAGGTTTCCCGTTCGACATCCGTTTTTGCGTGGTGACTGCAGGGCAGGGTTGCGGAACGCGAAAGGCGAGCGGATGTTATCGCTGCGCACAAAGTCCCATGTTGCATTGCAGCAAGAACAGGAGCCTGCGATGGGCGAGATTTCCCTGACGGAGCACCAATCTCTTGGCGCCGATGCCCCGATGGATCTGGTCGACGCCCTCCCGGTCACGGATCCGCCCGCTTCCGCGGCGATCGGGCTGAAGGGTCCGCGGACCGAGAAGATGGTCTCCCTGGCGCTCCAGGGTGGCGGCGCCCACGGCGCCTTCACCTGGGGCGTCCTCGACGCGCTGATCGAGGATGGGCGCCTCGGCTTCGAGGCGATGAGCGGCGCGAGCGCCGGCGCCATGAACGCGGTGGTGATGACCGACGGCTGGATCGCGGGCGGCGCCGACGGAGCGCGGGACGCCCTCGAGCGGTTCTGGCGCGAGGTCAGCCTCGACGGCGATTTCTGGCCGACCCAGCGCAGTGCCCTGAACGGGCTCCTCGGCCTGTGGAAGAACAACCCCGTGGCGGAGTTCTGGGCCCGCGCGTTCAGACCGAGCCCGTACCTCCTCAACCCGCTCAACATCAATCCACTGCGCAAGGCCCTGGCCGGGCAAGTGGATTTCGCACGGCTGCGGGAGGCTGGCACGGCCAACATCTTCGTCTCGGCGACCAATGTCTGGTCGGGCAAGCTCGCGGTCTTCCCGCGCGAGGCTCTCACGGTCGACCACCTCATGGCCTCGGCCTGCCTGCCGACGGTGTTCCAGGCCGTCGAGATCGACGGGGTACCGCATTGGGACGGTGGCTATCTCGGCAACCCGCCGCTCTATCCGCTCTATCGCGGCGCCGAGACGCGGGACATCGTGCTGATCCAGATCAACCCCGTCGAGCGACGCGAGACGCCGCGCACGCCGCAGGAGATTCAGGATAGGCTCAACGAGATCACCTTCAACGGCAACCTGCTGCGTGAGTTGCGGGCGATCGACTTCGTGGAAGGGCTGATCGACGAGGGCGTGCTCGGCCAAGGCGATTACCGGCGGCTTCTCGTTCACCGGATCGACGGGCGGGGAGCTCTCGACGAGTATCAGGCCTCCTCGCGCCTCGATGCTCGCTGGCGGGTGTTCGAGCGCCTGCGCGACCTCGGGCGGGCAGCGGCGCAGGGCTGGCTCGCCGAATGCTACGACGATATCGGCCGCCGCTGCAGCCTCGACATGGCAGCGACCTATCAATAGGGCCGCTTCTCAATATGGTTGCTTCGGGATTAGACCGGGGCTCCCGCGCGTCTTTATTTCATGACCTCCGACGCTCCTCAGCGATCTCCGGATCTCGTCGACCTGCTGGTGCCCCTCCGGCGCTACGCCAGGGCGCTGACCCGCGACACCCTGCACGCCGACGACCTCGTCCACGACGCCCTGGTGCGGGCCCTCGAAGCGCGACCGGGCCTGCGCCCGGGAACCAACCTGCGCACTTGGATGATGACGGTGCTGCACAACGTCTTCATCGACGAGCAGCGCCGCAAGCGCGTCGAGGCCCGCCACGCCGACGTACTGGTTCAGATCAGCGAGGAGCTCGCCCCGCCCGCACAAGAGGGGCATGTCCGCCTGAACCAGATACGCAGGGCCTTCATGACCCTGCCGGAGGAGCAGCGCGCTGCGCTCCACCTCGTGACGATCGAGGGGATGGCCTATGCCGACGCCGCCACGGTGCTGGACATTCCCATCGGCACCCTGATGTCGCGGCTCGGCCGCGGCAGGGCGGCACTCCGGGCCTTCGAGGCGCGCGGCGAGGCTGCGCAGGAGCCTCCCCCTGCGCCGAAGTCCTCGCGCCCCGATACGCCGCGATTGCGTCTGGTCATGCCGCCTTCCGACGAGGATGGCCGCGCGAATAAGTGGGCGGCCGGAGAGAAATGAGCCCGGCGGCGGAAAAACGGATCTGACGACACAGCGGGGCGAGACGGGCATCGCGGGCTTTCCAAGCCCGGCGCCACCATCACCCCGATCGGAAGCGAGCCCACCATGACGAACACTCCCACCACCGACCCGATCACGGATGACGAGCTGACGGCGTATGTCGACGGCGAGCTCGCCATCATGCGCCGCCTCGAGGTCGAGGCCCATCTGTCCCAGCATCCCGACGTCGCCGCGCGTGTGATGGCCGAACTCCATGACCGCGACGCCCTGCGCGAAGCCTTCGCCCGCTGCCCCGGCCCCGGTCCGGAGCGCAACCGCGAGGCCGCGCGCCAGCTCGACCGCGCCCTGGCCCTCGGCCGTGTCGCCGACAAGCTGCGCCGGGCCGCGGCGGTTGTTATCCGGCTTTCCGGATTTGAGTGTTGAAAGTAGCATCAGACGTGCTATCATCAATCCGGATTTCGGTGTGGGTTGCCGA